>NZ_FNNL01000006.1:0-391253 GCF_900106735.1 Pseudomonas sp. NFACC08-1
ACAGCCAGCCCATCGGCGACTGGACCCTGGGCGCCAACCTCGGCTACTTCACCGGCAAGGAAAACGGCAGTGCCCTGGCCGGCGACCTGGACAACAAAACCGCGTTCGCCATGCTCTCGGCCAAGTACGGCGGCAACACCTTTTATGTCGGCCTGCAGAAAGTCGGCGGCGATGATGCCTGGATGCGCGTCAACGGCACCAGCGGCGGCACCCTGGCCAACGACAGCTACAACTCCAGCTACGACAACGCCAAGGAAAAATCCTGGCAACTGCGCCACGACTTCAACTTCGCCGCCGTTGGCGTGCCGGGCCTGACGTTGATGAACCGCTACATCAGCGGTGACAACGTGCACACCGCCACCGTTGACGACGGCAAGGAATGGGGTCGGGAAAGTGAGCTGGCCTACACCGTGCAGAGCGGCGCGTTGAAGAGTCTCAACGTGAAGTGGCGTAACTCGACGATACGCCGGGATTACAGTACCAATGAGTTCGATGAGAACCGGTTGATCATCAGTTATCCGCTCAGCCTGCTGTAAAAGCCAAACATGGGTGGAGGCTGTACCACCGTCATCGCGAGCAGGCTAGCTTCCACAGGGAATCGGTGCCGAGCACAAAATCAGCGCTCACTGAAGATCCAGTGTAGGAGCTTGCTCGCGATGGCGTCATCACATTCAACATCCCCCATCAATTGAACCACCGCTATCGCGAGCAAGCTGATCCCACAGGAATGAGGTAACCCCTTAAGCCCGCGATTCGACGCCCAGTTCGTCCCACACCGACTCGGCCAGATGGAACGTGGCGTTGGCCGCCGGGATGCCGCAGTAGATGGCGCTCTGCATGATCACTTCCTTGATCTCGCTGCGGCTCACGCCATTGTTGGCGGCGGCGCGCAGGTGCAGCTTGAGTTCTTCGTTGCGGTTCATACCGATCAGCATGGCGATGGTAATCAGGCTACGGGTATGGCGCGGCAGGCCCGGGCGAGTCCAGATGTCGCCCCAGGCGTGGCGGGTGATCATCTCCTGGAATTCGCTGTTGAACTCGGTCAGGGCATTGAGGCTGCGATCGACGTGGGCATCGCCCAGCACCGCGCGGCGTACTTGCATGCCTTCGTCGTAACGTTGTTTCTCGTCCACAAAAAACTCCTCAGGCACGGCCAGAATCAAGCAGGAAATCCAGCACCCGCGCGCTGAAGGCGGCGCCGGCCTGGACGTTGGACAGGTGCGCGGCGTAGAACTCGGCGTACTCCGCGCCACTGACCCGCTCCTGGATAAAGTGCCCACCCGACGGCGGTGTCACGGCATCTTCGGTGCCGGCGATCACCAGCAGCGGCACGCGAATCGACGACAACTGCTCGCGGAAATCGGCATCACGCACAGCCGCGCAGTTGGCCGCGTAGCCTTGGGGCGATGTGGCAGCGAGCATGTCGGTGATCTTCTTCACCTTCGCAGGATGAGCCTCGGAAAAATCCGCAGTAAACCAGCGGGCGATCGAAGCATCGCGCAACGCCACCATCGCATCCTTGCCGTCGCGCAGCACGGTTTCGATGCGCGGGTTCCACACCGACGGATCGCCGATCTTGGCCGCGGTGTTGCACACCACCAGTTTGTACAGGCGCTCGCCGGCGTTGATGCCCAGCCATTGGCCGATCAACCCGCCCATGGACAAGCCGCAGAAATGCACCTTGTCGAGGTTCAACTGATCAAGCATCGCCAGCACATCGCGACCCAGTTGTTCGATGCTGTACGGCCCTTCGGTGACCAGCGATTGACCATGGCCGCGCGTGTCGAAACGCAGCACGCGAAAGTGTTCGCTGAAGGCCGCGACCTGTTCGTCCCACATGTGCAGATCAGTGCCCAGGGAATTGGAGAGCACCAACACCGGGGCGTCTTGCGGCCCATCAAAACGATAGTTCAGATCGCCCTCGGCGAGTTTGACGAATCCCACAACAATCTCCTTTCAGGCGTTCAAGGCAAGGTGTTCGGCCACGGCCCGGGCGACCCAGGTCTGGGCTTGTCCGAGGTAGTGCGCCGGGTCGAGCAGATGATCAAGCTCGGTCGCGGATAGCTGCGCAGTGACCTGAGGTTCATCCCCCAGCACATCACGCAAATGCCGTTGTTCGGCCACGGCGCGCTTGCAGCATTGCTCCAGCAGATGGTGCGCCGCGTCGCGTCCCACACGCTGGGCCAGGACGATGCTCACCGCTTCGGCCAGCACCAGCCCCTGGGTCAGTTCCAGGTTGCGGGCCATGCGCGCCGCGTCCACTTCCAACCCTTCGGCCAGCAGCCGCGCCTGCTGCAAGGCACCGGACACCAGGCAGCAGATCTCCGGCAGGGTTTCCCATTCAGCGTGCCACAGGCCCAGGCTGCGCTCGTGTTCCTGGGGCATGGCGCTGAACAGCGTCGACAACAAGCCAGGCACTCGCGTCGCCGCGCCGATCAGCACTGCCGCGCCCACCGGGTTGCGCTTGTGCGGCATGGTGGACGAACCACCCTTGCCCGGCGCCGAGGGCTCGAACGCTTCGCCGGCCTCGGTCTGCATCAACAGGCTGATGTCGCGGCCCAGCTTGCCCAGGCTACCGGCGATCAGGCCCAGCACTGAACCGAATTCCACCAGGCGATCGCGCTGGGTGTGCCACGGCTGCTCGGGCAGGTTCAGTTGCAATTCGGCGGCTAAGGCTTCGGCGATGGGCAAAGCGTGTTCACCCAAGGCGGCGAGGGTTCCGGAGGCGCCGCCGAATTGGAGCACCAGCAAGCGCGGCTTGAGTTCTTTCAAACGTTGGCGACTGCGGGTGATCGCTCCCAGCCAACCAGCGATCTTCATGCCCAGGGTCACCGGCGTGGCGTGCTGCAGCCAGGTGCGTCCGGCCAGCGGCGTGGCGGCGTAGTGTTTGGCTTGTCGGGCCAGGGTGGCGGCCAACTGCGCCAGCTCGCCTTCGATCAGCCCCAAGGCCAGGCGCAGTTGCAGCACCAGCCCACTGTCCATCACGTCCTGGCTGGTGGCGCCCAGATGCACGTAGCGCTCGGCTTCGGCATCCTCGGCGGCGATGCGCTTGCCCAACGCCTTGACCAACGGGATTGCCGAATTGCCAGCGCTGGCGATCGCTTCGCTCAGTGCCGAAAAATCGTACAGCTGCGCACGACAAGCCTGCTCGATCGGCGCCACGGCACTTTGCGGAATCACCCCGACCCGCGCCTCGGCCCGGGCCAAGGCGGCTTCGACGTCCAGCATGGCCTGGACCCGACCCGCATCGCAGAACACCTCGCGCATGTCGCGGGCGGTGAAGTAGACATCGAATAGTTGATTGCCCGGTCGTTCGCTCATAAACAGTCCTTGGGAAGGTAGATGTCCCGTGGCGAGGGAGCTTGCTCCCGCTTGAGTGCGAAGCGCTCACAAGAGAGGGCTGCTACGCAGCCCAGCGGGAGCAAGCTCCCTCGCCACAATGACTCAAACAAGCCTCAAATGATCAGGTGGATTCAAAGGTCATGGTGCAAATACGCCGGCTGCTTGGGCAGGCGCAGGCTGAACAGGAACGCCACCACCATCATCACCGTGACATACCAATAAAAAGCGTTTTCCATGCCCTGGGCCTTCAGGCTCAGGGCAACGTACTCAGCCGATCCGCCAAAAATCGCATTGGCCACCGCGTACGCCAACCCTACCCCCAGCGCCCGCACTTCAGGTGGAAACATTTCCGCTTTCACCAGGCCGCTGATGGAGGTGTAGAAGCTGACGATCGCCAGCGCCAACGTGATCAGGACAAACGCCAGGAACGGGCTGCTGATGCTTTTCAGGGTCAGCAGGATCGGCACGGTGCACAACGCCCCCAGGCCACCGAACCAGAGCATGGAGTTACGCCGGCCGATCTTGTCCGCCAGCATGCCGAACAGCGGCTGCATGCACATGTACAGGAACAGCGCGCCGGTCATGATGTAGCTGGCGGTCTTGGCGTGCAGGCCGGCGGTGTTCACCAGGTATTTCTGCATGTAGGTGGTGAAGGTGTAGAAAATCAGCGAGCCGCCGGCGGTGTAGCCCAGCACGGTGATGAACGCGGCCTTGTGGTCGCGAAACAGCGCCATGATGCTGCCAGCGTCCTTGTTCTCGCGCATTTCCTTGCTACTGGTTTCCTTCAGGGAGCGCCGCAGGAACAGGGAAATCAATGCAGCCACGGCCCCCACCACAAATGGAATCCGCCAGCCATAGGCGCGCAGTTCGTCTTCGTTGAGAAACTGCTGCAGGATCACCACCAACGACACCGCCAGCAGTTGCCCGCCGATCAGCGTCACGTATTGGAACGAAGCAAAAAAACCGCGCTGCCCCTTGAGGGCGACTTCGCTCATATAGGTGGCGGTGGTGCCGTATTCGCCGCCCACTGACAGGCCTTGCAACAAGCGCGCGAACAACAGCAGCAGCGGCGCCCAGACGCCGATGTCCTTGTAGGTGGGCAGGCAGGCGATGAGCAATGAGCCGAAGCACATCATCAGCACCGAAATCATCATCGAATTCTTACGTCCGTGACGGTCCGCCACCCGGCCGAAAATCCAGCCGCCGATGGGCCGCATCAGGAACCCGGCGGCGAACACACCGGCCGTGTTGACCAGTTGCACCGTGGGGTTGTCGGACGGGAAGAACGCCGGGGCGAAATAAATTGCGCAGAACGCATAGACATAGAAGTCGAACCATTCGACCAGGTTGCCGGATGAAGCACCGACGATGGCGAAGATGCGCTTGCTGCGTTCTTCGCCGGTGTAGTGGCTGATGATTGGGGTGGCCATGGATTATTCACTCGTTGGGGACTGACGAAGTCTAGACACACTTAGTAACAGTCCCGTTCCACAAACAGACGTTGAAGCGATAGCACCTGTATTGACGCCATCGCGAGCAAGCTCGCCCTCACTGGGTTCATACCATTGCTGTGGCCCTATGGGTTCATACACTTCTGGGCTGGGTTCATATCCCCTGTGGCGAGGGAGCTTGCTCCCGCTGGCTTGCGCAGCAAGCCCAAAGCCGGCGACCCGGTGTATCAGGATGACCTCAGTGCCTGGTTTTGCGACTGCTTCGCAGCCGAGCGGGAGCAAGCTCCCTCGCCACGGGAAAATCATGAATCAGTAATCGAAGAACACCGTCTCGGCATCCGTGCCCTGAAGGATCACGTTCCACTGGTACACGCCCGACGCATCAGGCTTGGCCACGATTGTGCCGCGACGTTCTTCGGGCACGCAGGCCAGCAGCGGGTCGGTTTCGTTGGTCTGTTCGCCGTCGAAATAGATGCGCGTCAGCAAATGCTTGACCAACCCGCGCGCGAACACCAGCACCACCAGGTGCGGGGCCTGGGTCGTGCCACCCAATCCCGGCACAGTGCCCGGCTTGATGGTGGTGAAGCGAAAACGCCCTTCGGCGTCCACCGGCACCCGGCCGAAGCCTTCGAAATTCGGGTCCAGGGGTTTGTCCTGGTCGTCTTCCGGGTGGGCGTATTTGCCGGCGGCGTTGGCCTGCCAGACTTCCAGCATCGCGTCGTTGACGAACTGGCCGTTGCCGTCGACCACCTGCCCGGTGATCGCCACGCGTTGGCCGAGGGTTTCGGCGACGGTCAGGTCTTCGCGATTCAGCCAGGTCAGGCCGATGTGGTAGTACGGGCCAACGGTGTGGGATGTGGTGGCGGTGAGCGTCATCTTATTTCTCCATCGGCGTGGCATCGCGGCCGCGCAAGACGATGTCCCAGCGGTAACCGAGGGCGTAGTGAGGGACAGTTTTTTCCAGGTCGAAACGGGCGATCAGGCGTTCCTTGGCACTCGTGTCCGGCACGCAGTTGTAGATCGGGTCGTATTCCAGCAACGGATCGCCAGGAAAGTACATCTGCGTCACCAGGCGCGTCAGAATGCTCGGCCCGAACAGTGAGAAATGGATATGCGCCGGGCGCCAGGCGTTGTGGTGGTTGCCCCACGGATAGGCGCCGGGCTTGATGGTCTGGAACTGATACCAGCCATCGGCGTCGGTGACGGTGCGACCGGTGCCAGTGAAATTCGGGTCCAGGGGCGCGTCATGGTTGTCACGGTCGTGGTTGTAGCGACCGGCGGCGTTGGCCTGCCAGATCTCCACCAGGATGCCCGGCACCGGCTGGCCGTGCTCATCCAGCACGCGCCCGTGAATGATGATCCGCTCCCCCAGCGGCTCGCCGGAATGCTGGGCGGTCAGGTCGTGGTCCTTCTCTTGCACGCGGTCGGCACCGACAGTCGGGCCAGTAATTTCCGACAGCGAATGCGGCAGGAACACCAACGGCTTGGACGGCGAGCGCAGGTTGGTGGACTGGTACGGCGGGTGCAGATACTCCGGCTGGGTGCCCGCTTGGGGGCGACGATAACCAGGCTTGTCAGTCATGGAGCGTTCCTCGGTTTCTTATTAGTAGAACGACGCGTCAGACGCGTTCGATTGCCAGTGCCAGGCCTTGGCCGACGCCAACGCACATGGTCGCCAGGCCTTTCTTGCCGCCGGTCTTTTCCAGGTGGTGCAACGCCGTCAACACCAGACGCGCCCCGCTCATGCCCAGTGGATGGCCGAGGGCGATGGCACCGCCGTTCGGGTTGACCTGGGGCGCATCGTCCGCCAACCCCAACTCACGCAGCACGGCCAGGCCCTGGCTGGCAAAGGCTTCATTGAGTTCGATCACATCGAAATCGGCGACCGCCAGGCCCAGGCGCTCAGTGAGCTTGCGCACCGCCGGCACCGGACCGATGCCCATCACTCGGGGCGCCACGCCGGCACTGGCCATGCCCAACACTTTGCCGCGCGGCGTCAGGCCATGTTTCTTCACCGCTTCGGCCGACGCCAGGATCAGTGCCGCCGCGCCATCGTTGACACCCGAGGCGTTGCCGGCAGTGACGGTCTTGTCCGGGCCGTTGACCGGCTTGAGTTTGCCCAGGGTTTCCAAGGTGGTGTCGGCGCGAGGATGCTCGTCCTGCTCGACCACGGTTTCACCTTTCTTGTGGGCAATGCGCACCGCCACGATTTCTTCGGCGAAAAAACCTGCCGCCTGGGCCGCTGCCGTGCGCTGTTGGCTGCGCAAGGCGAAAGCGTCCTGGTCGGCGCGGGACACGGCGTAGTCATCAGCCACGTTATCAGCGGTCTGCGGCATCGCATCCACCCCGTACTGGGCCTTCATCAATGGGTTGATGAAACGCCAGCCGATGGTGGTGTCTTCCAGCTTCATGTTGCGGGAAAACGCCGCGTCGGCCTTGCCCATCACGAACGGCGCACGGGACATCGACTCCACCCCACCAGCGATGGCCAGTTCCATCTCACCGCTGGCGATGGCGCGGAACGCCGTGCCGATGGCATCCATGCCCGAGGCGCAAAGACGGTTGAGGGTTACACCGGGAATGCTGTCCGGCAGGCCCGCCAACAGCAGCGCCATGCGCGCCACGTTGCGGTTGTCTTCGCCGGCCTGGTTGGCGCAGCCGAGAAACACTTCGTCCACCGCGCTCCAGTCCACCGATGGGTTGCGCTCCATCAGCGCCTTGATCGGCACCGCCGCCAAGTCATCGGCACGCACGGCGGACAAACCGCCGCCAAACCGACCGATGGGGGTTCGAATCGCATCACAGATATAAACGTCGCGCATCAGGCTTCTCCCGGTGCCTGGCCATGGGCCGCCGCGGTGCGAGCTTCCAGATCGCGCAGTGCGCGCAGCTCTACCTCGGTCGGTTCGGCGGTGGTTTGCACCTGATCGGCGAAACGGATCGCCCATCCGGTGGCGGCAATGACTTGCTCGCGGGTCACGCCGGGGTGCAGCGCGGTGACCACGAACTCATGGGTGCCGGCTTCCGGTTCCATGATGCACAAGTCGGTGATAATCCCCACAGGACCGGCACCCGGCAGGCCCAGGCGCTTGCGCGAATCGCCGCCTTCACCGTGGCCGACCGAAGTGATGAAATCCAGCTTGTCGACAAACGAACGCGCCGACTGCTTGAGGATGATCAACACGCTCTTGGCCGAGCCGGCGATTTCCGGCGCGCCACCAGCACCCGGCAGGCGGACTTTTGGCTGATGGTAATCGCCCACCACCGTAGTGTTGATGTTGCCGAAACGGTCGACCTGGGCCGCCCCCAGGAAACCGACGTCGATACGCCCGCCCTGCAGCCAATAGCGAAAAATCTCACCGGTCGGCACGACGGTATCGGCGGTTTCCGCCAGCTCACCGTCGCCGATGGACAGCGGCAGTACGCTGGGTTTGGCACCGATCGGGCCGGATTCGTAGATCAGCACGACGTCCGGCGATGAGGTCAGCCGTGCCAGGTTGGCCGCTTTCGACGGCAGGCCGATGCCCACGAAGCATACGGCATTGTTCTTCAAGCGACGCGCCGCGGCGACGGTCATCATTTCGTGGGTGGAGTAAGTCATGGTTTCACCTGCGAAGCGGCTGCCAGTCTGGCCTGGAATTCACTGAAGTCTTTAGTGCCATGGATGTATTCGTTGATCCATGCGGTGAAGGTCTCACGGTCCCGGGCGATCGGATCCCACGCCTGGTAGAAACGGTTATCACGCTCGGTATAGCCGTGGGCGTAGGACGGATGAGCGCCACCCGGCACGAGGCACACGGCGCTCAATGCCCAGGTCGGCAGTACGCAAGCGTTCATCGGTGCATTCAGGTCGTCGACGATTTCTTCCACGGTGACGATGCAACGCTTGGCGGCCAAGGCGGCTTCTTTCTGCACACCGAGAATGCCCCACAGCAGCACGTTGCCCTTGCGGTCGGCTTTCTGGGCGTGGATCACCGTGATATCAGGGCGCACCGAAGGCACGGCGGCCAATACTTCACCGGTGAAGGGACAGGTTACGCTCTTGATCAGCGGGTTGACCTTCGGCAGGTCGGAGCCGGCGTAGGCCCGCAACACCGCGAATGGCAGGCCGGAGGCGCCGGCAACGTAGGCGTTGGCCAGGTCGGCGTGGCTGTGTTCCTCGATCTCCAGGGGGTGCGGCCATTGTTTCTCCACGGCATCGCGCAAGCGGTGCAACGACCCCACGCCAGGGTTGCCGCCCCAGGAGAAAATCAACTTGCGAGCACAACCGGCGCCGATCAACTGGTCATAGATCAGGTCAGGTGTCATGCGCACCAAGGTCAGATCTTTCTTTCCCTGACGAATGATTTCATGACCCGCCGCCGTAGGAATCAGGTGAGTGAAGCCTTCGAGCGCGACGGTATCGCCGTCGTTGACGAATTGCTTCACCGCGTCGTGCAGCGAAAGGATTTCAGCCATGGGGCAGGCTCCCGTTTTCCAGTAGACCGACATGAAGGAAAAGGCGCGAGGTTAAGCGCCGAAGTGACTGAAGATTAAGCCTGGGGGAAAAGCCAAACAATCCGATAATCGACTGAGTGTTCGTTTATCGAACGGATTGTTGTTTGGCTATCGATTTATCCACACAGCGAAAACGAGAACCGTGGCGAGGGCGCTTGCTCCCGCTGGGCCGGGCTGGCGCTCCAGTACGAAGCGGCCCTGTTTTTGGGGCTGCTACGCAGCCCAGCGGGAGCAAGCTCCCTCGCCACAGGGGTGTAGGTTCGGGGTTTCAGGTGGCATCCGCATGGCTGACCATGCCTTTGATCACCACCGCCGTGGTCGCCAGGGCCGCCGGGATCACCAGGGCGGTCAGGACCTGTTCGAAGTTCCAGCCCAGGCCCAACAGGGTCGCGCCCATCCAGGCGCCGAGAATCGCGCCGAAACGACCGATGCCCAGCATCCACGAGACACCGGTGGCCCTACCCTGGGTCGGGTAGAAACGCGCCGCCAGCGAAGGCATCGCCGATTGCGCGCCGTTGACACACATGCCCGCCACCAGCACCAGGGTGGCGAGCAAGGTAATGTTGCCCAGGCTCTGCCCTACCGCGTAGGCAAACACCCCCGCCATCAGGTAGAAAAGGCCGATGACCTTGTGCGGATTGAACCGGTCCATCGCCCACCCCACCCCGACAGCGCTCAACACGCCGCCGAATTGGAACAGCGCACCGATAAACGCTGCCTGCTCCATGCTCGCGCCGCTGTCGCGCATCAGGGTCGGCAGCCAACTGGTCAACAGGTAGACGATCACCAGGCCCATGAAATAGGTCAGCCACAGAAGCAAGGTGCCAGCGCTGTAGGTGCCGGAGAAAATCACCGCCAGCACATTGCGGGCTTTCACGGTTTTCTGTTCCGGCACACTGAAGCTCGCCGCTTGGGCCACCGTGTTCGGTTCGATCGGTGCCAGGGTCTTGCGCACCTTGTCGGTGCCGCGATTGCGCACCACCAGGTAACGCGCCGACTCCGGCAGCCAGAACAGCAACACCACTGCCAGGATCAACGGCAGGATCCCACCAATCAGCAGCAGGCTATGCCAACCGAACGCCGGTATCAGCTTGGCGGAGATGAACCCACCGCCGGCCATGCCCAGGTTGAAGCCACAGAACATGCTGGTCACCAACAGGGACTTCTTGCGCTCCGGGGTGTATTCCGACAGCAACGTGGTGGCGTTTGGCATCCCGGCGCCCAGTCCCAGGCCCGTCAGGAAACGCAGCACCAGCAATTGATCGACGTTGGTGCTGTAGGCCGAGGCCAGGCTGAACGCGCCGAACAGCAAAACCGCGCCCACCAGTACGACTTTTCGCCCGAAGCGGTCAGCCAGCGGCCCTGAACCCAGTGCGCCGAACACCATGCCGATCAGCGCGGCGCTCATCACCGGGCCAAGGCTGGCGCGATCGATGCCCCAATCCTGGGACAGTGCCGGGGCGATGAAGCCCATGGCCGCTGTATCAAGGCCGTCGAGGAAAACAATCAGGAAACAGAGAATCACCACCCGCCACTGGTAGCGCGAAATAGGTTGGGCATTGATAAAGGACTGCACATCGAGGCAGTTGCCTACGGAGGTCTGGGGCTGGTTCATTTTATTTTTATTCCACGTGATAAACGCAGGCGAACGATCAGGGACCGGCGAAACACGCCGGATGACGCTGCGCGACATTAATGAGGGCAGGCAAATACCGTCAATTCATCGCCGCCGACTCTGTGCGTTTATCGAACAGCTTAAGTGAACAGCTGCGCGCTCAAGTCGCGGCTGGCCCCCAGCAGGCCTGGCAGGAAGCGCTGTTCCAGCTCATTGCGGCTGACCCGCCCGGCATGGGTGCTGACGTTGAGCGCGGCCACTACTTGACCGGAAGCGTCGTACACCGGCACGGCAATCGAACGCAGGCCCTGTTCCAGCTCCTGGTCGACGATGCACCAGCCTTGCTGCCGCACCTGTTCCAGGCATTCAAGCAATGCCTCGGGGGTGTGCAAGGTGCGGCTGGTCTTGGCTTGCAGGTCGGCATGGTCCAGGTAGTCGCGCAGCGAAGCGTCATCCAGGGCCGCCAGGAGAATCCTGCCCATCGAAGTGCAATAGGCTGGAAGACGCCCGCCGACCGACAGATCGACCGAAATCAGGCGCTGGGTGGTGGCTGACCGGGCGATATAGAGGATATCGTCGCCTTCGAGCGTCGCCATGTTGCAGGCTTCGTGCAATTGCTCGCTCATGCGGTCCAGGTACGGCTGGGCAGAAACGGCCAGCGGCGTCGAGGACAGATAGGCGTGCCCCAGGGTCAGCACTTTGGGCAGCAGCGAATAGGTCCGTCCATCCGTGGTGGCGTAGCCCAGCTTGATCAAGGTATGCAGGCAACGTCTGACGGCGGCGCGAGGGATTTCCGTACGATGGCTGATCTGGGCAATGGTCAGGTGTCGCTTGCGCTCCTGGAAGGCCTGGACCACGGCCAACCCGCGGGCCAGGGACGTCATGAAATCGGGATCGCCGGTCAGGGCCTGGATCCGCTTGGCCGGCGAGGCGACGATCGGTGGCGCGACTGAAGTGAAAGCATTGCGCAATTGGTCGTTCATGTCTGGTCCTTCCCGGGGAATGACGGCTATTACAAGCGGCTGTCTGACGGACAGACAAGGGCCGGACCGCCAACAGTGTTCGATTATCGAACCAGCAACCGATAATCGCAATCCTGCCCGGTATCATGAGTTCGACAGCCGTCGAACGCCCGATAACAAGTTGAGCGAGAGTGACAAGCGATTTGACGTGAAGGCGCGGGCGATATTGAACTTGTCGCCTTGAACGGCATCAGGATATCGGCACTAGCAGACATCTTCTGAAACCTGATTGACACAAGTTTGCACATACAAACATCGATTCACACAACAACAGGCCCCTTTAAATATTTCCCGATAGTGTTATTCAGCTGGACCGCTATAATGCAACTCAGCGACGGTACGGCCAATCGACCGCTCCCGTACGCAGGCACCTTGGTAATACCCTGGCGCCCGAAGCACCTTTAGGTCGCTTCCCCTGTATTGGCAACAACACGAAGCCCTGATGCTACGTCAGCTGTCAGCTCTGGTGCCGTGGCCGTCTGCATGTCTACATGCAGTGCGTATCACCAGATTCAATTTCAATTAATTAGGTACAACTGTGACGAAAGACGAACTGCGCGCGGAACTTGAGCGCCAGGAACAACGTTACAAGGAAGTTTACGGCGGGGAAATCACCACCTACGCCGCACAACCTGAACCGGAACGCAAACCCTGGCGTAAGCGCGCCACCGTTCAGGACCAGGCCTTCACCCAGGAACTCCAGAAAATGGAAAAAGAACTCAAAGCCGAAGAGCAGTGACGCGCTGGGCATGATGTTCTTGTGAAGAGGTCTCCGGCCGCCATCCAGGCCGGAAACCGCAGTGCACGCCCGCCATGAGCGGGCCGCCATCCGCTCCCGCCCGACGGCCGGGAAGGCTCATGGCCGACCTTCTTTTCAGATATTTCATGCAACCGCTCGAAGTGCTCTACACGGGGCGGCGGTCAGGTTCCAGGACGCTTTGCGCCCCTGAATCAAAGGGTTACGCGCCCCACGGAAAACCTCGCGCCAGAGCCATTCCTACAAATTATTTCGTTGAAGAATGTTGCCGATGAGCAGGCAATGCATCGATTGCCATGGTTTTCTGGCATAATCGCGCCCCCTTATGACCGGGTCAGAAAACCTTCATGATCGATTTATTCAGCGGACTGGATGCTTGGGTGCTTGTGAGCCTCTTGCTCGCCCTGGCTTTTGTCCTCGCCTTCGAGTTCATCAACGGCTTTCATGACACCGCTAACGCGGTTGCCACTGTTATCTACACCAAAGCCATGCCGCCTCATCTGGCGGTGTTCTTTTCCGGTGTGTTCAATTTCCTCGGCGTGCTGCTGGGTGGTGTGGGGGTGGCGTACGCCATCGTTCACTTGCTGCCCGTAGAGCTGCTGATCAATGTGAACACCGGACACGGGCTCGCCATGGTGTTTTCGCTGCTCGCAGCGGCCATTACCTGGAACCTGGGCACCTGGTACTTCGGTATCCCGGCGTCCAGCTCCCACACGTTGATCGGCTCGATCCTCGGCGTGGGCCTGGCCAATGCGTTGATCAACGATATCCCGTTGGCCGATGGGGTGAACTGGCAGAAGGCGATCGATATCGGCGCCTCCCTGGTGTTCTCGCCCATGGCCGGCTTCCTGATCGCTGCCCTGGTGCTGATCGGCCTGAAATGGTGGCGTCCGCTGTCGAAGATGCACAAGACACCGGAACAGCGCCGCAAGATCGATGACAAGAAGCACCCGCCGTTCTGGAATCGCCTGGTACTGGTGATCTCGGCCATGGCCGTCAGTTTTGTCCATGGCTCCAACGATGGCCAGAAAGGCATCGGCCTGATCATGCTGGTGCTGATCGGTATCGTGCCTTCGCAGTTCGTGCTCGACCTGAGCAGCACCACGTATCAGATCGAGCGGACCCGCGACGCGACCCTGCACCTGAGCCAGTTCTACCAGCGCAACAGCGAATCCCTGGGTGAATACCTGGCGCTGGGCAAGAGCGTGGAAGGCGATCTGCCGGAAAAATTCCGTTGCAACCCGCAGCAGACCGAACCCACCATCGATGCCCTGCTCAACACCCTCAAGGGCGTGGCTGACTACCATTCGCTGCCGTCGGAAGGCCGTATCGAAGTGCGTCGCTACTTGCTCTGCCTGGACGACACGGCGAAGAAGGTTGGCAAACTGCCAGGCCTGGCAGCCCGTGAGAAAGACGACCTGAACAAACTGCGCAAGGACCTGACCGGCACCACCGAGTACGCCCCATTCTGGGTGATCCTGGCTGTCGCCCTGGCACTGGGCCTGGGCACCATGGTCGGCTGGAAGCGTGTGGTACTGACCATCGGCGAGAAGATCGGCAAGCAAGGCATGACCTATGCCCAGGGCATGTCGGCGCAGATCACCACCGCGTGCATGATCGGCGCGGCGAACATTTTCAGCCTGCCGGTTTCCACCACCCACGTACTGTCTTCGGGCGTGGCCGGTACCATGGTCGCGAACAAGAGCGGCCTGCAAGGTGGCACCGTGCGCAACATCCTGCTGGCCTGGGTGCTGACCCTGCCGGCAACGGTGGCGCTGTCGGCCGGGCTGTTCTGGTTGGCGTCCAAGGCCTTGGGCAGCTGATTCCCGCAGCCACAAAAAAGGTGCGATCCTGACAGGTCGCACCTTTTTTTATACCACCAGAACCATTGTGGGAGCGGGCTTGCTCGCGAAGGCGTCGTGTCAGTTACTCATACATTGACTGACACACCGCCTTCGCGAGCAAGCCCGCTCCCGCATTTTGATTTGTATATACCGGAAAATCGGTAAAAAAAAAGGGCGACCGAAGTCGCCCAAAATGCCTTGCGTGCTCGTTTTAGCCGGAAAGACCTACGGTTTTTTCCGCTTGTGTGCGTCTTTCCAGATGAATAATCCAAAGCCTGCAAAAAATACGAACATGAGGCCGACCGTCAACACACCGGCAAACACCACATTATCGAAAAACATGACTGGCCTCCTGGTCTTGCCCCTGTTGCGATGGGTTCAAGTTAACCAATCAGGCCTGGATGAAAATTGACCGGGGTCAATAACGCCCGCAACGGGGCGAAAAGGTGGGGAAATAACTGATCTGCATCAATGGATCGAGGGGGTTCAGCGCTTTTTCGGTTTGTTTTTCGACTTTTTCTTGGGCTTGCCCAACGGCATGGCCTGCTCGAAAGCCTGGCGGACTTCATTGAGGCGCTTTTCGTTGAGGTCGTGAACGCGCTTGGCGCGCTCGGCACTGAGGTCGATCAGCTTGTCGTCTTGGCTCATGGCGTGTGGGCATCATGCAGTGAATTGCGGATGCGCCCATGATGCGGGGTGTTGACGGCGTTGACCAGCCTGCGTACGTCGGCAAACGCCTGAATCAGATCTGGATATCGACCCACAAGCCCTGGCGCGACTCTTCGTCTATCAGCGGCACCACCGGCACGGTGTTGTCGGCGTTGAGTTCGGTACCCGGTACGGCCAGGTGTTCTTCAGGATCTTCATTGGCCTCGCGGTGGCGCTTGTCGCGCTCCTGCCGGCGACGCTGTTCCTCGCGCAACAGCAGCGCGGCCTCTTCCGGGTCGCGGCTCTGCAGGTCGATGGTGCTTTCGTTGGAGCTTTGCTGCACCGGGACCACGGGCGGTATGTCCGGTCGCTGGCGAACCGGATCCTGTTGAGCGGTGATAGGTACGGCGCTCAAAGGGAGCATGGGTGGCAACATAAAGGTCTCCTGTCTTCAGGTTGTCGGCTGGGAAAGTGGCAGCTTGAACCGCCGGTCTGAAACTTGTGACCCAGTTGGCATTGCAGCGATTCCCAGGGCCGAGCTTGTTTGATCGCTGGGCAAGCGTAAGTTCCGTGCCGTCGCTCACTAATCAACGTACGTAAATCCTTTGGTCTGAGGGATCCTTCCGTTAAGATAACCGGCTTTTTCAAGGCGGGAGTCAGGCAGCATGGCGCAGCAGTATCAACCGGGGCAACGCTGGATCAGTGACAGCGAAGCCGAGCTGGGTTTAGGCACCGTTCTGGCACAGGACGGCCGCTTGTTGACCGTGCTCTATCCGGCCACTGGCGACACTCGCCAGTACGCGCTACGGAACGCGCCGCTCACCCGGGTACGGTTTTCGCCGGGCGATGTGATCACTCACTTCGAAGGCTGGAAAATGACCGTGCGCGAAGTCGATGACATCGACGGGCTGCTGGTCTACCACGGCCTCAACGGACAGAACGAAGTCGTCACCCTGCCGGAAACCCAACTGTCGAACTTTATCCAGTTCCGCCTGGCGAGCGACCGTCTGTTCGCCGGCCAGATCGACCCATTGGCCTGGTTCTCCCTGCGCTACCACACCCTGGAACACACCAGCCGCCAGTTGCAGTCTTCGCTTTGGGGCCTGGGCGGCGTCCGTGCCCAGCCTATCGCCCACCAATTGCACATTGCCCGTGAAGTAGCCGACCGCATTGCGCCGCGGGTGTTGCTGGCGGACGAAGTGGGCCTGGGCAAGACCATCGAGGCCGGCCTGGTCATCCATCGTCAACTGCTGTCCGGCCGCGCCAACCGCGTCCTGATCCTGGTACCGGAAAACCTCCAGCACCAATGGCTGGTGGAAATGCGTCGACGTTTCAACCTGCAAGTCGCGCTGTTCGACGAAGAACGCTTCATCGAAAGCGATGCCAGCAACCCGTTCGAAGACACTCAACTGGCCCTGGTGGCGCTGGAGTGGCTGGTGGACGACGAGAAGGCCCAAGACGCGCTGTTCGCCGCCGGCTGGGACCTGATGGTGGTCGACGAGGCCCATCACCTGGTGTGGCACGAAGATCAGGTCAGCCCGCAGTACGCGCTGGTCGAACAACTCGCCGAGACGATCCCGGGCGTGCTGCTGCTGACCGCGACCCCGGAACAACTGGGCCAGGACAGCCACTTTGCTCGCCTGCGCCTGCTGGACCCGAATCGCTTCCACGACCTCAAGGCGTTCCGTGCCGAGAGCGAAAACTATCGCCCGGTGGCCGAAGCCGTGCAGGAGCTGCTGGACAAAGGCCGCCTCTCGCCCGAAGCCCACAAGACCATCCACGGCTTCCTGGGTAACGAAGGCGAAGCGTTGCTGACCGCCGTCAATGATGGCGATGTCGAAGCCAGTGCCCGCCTGGTGCGTGAACTGCTGGACCGCCACGGCACTGGCCGCGTGCTGTTTCGCAACACCCGCGCCGCCGTGCAGGGTTTCCCGGAGCGCAAGCTGCACGCCTATCCGCTGCCGTGCCCGGCCGAATACCTCGAATTGCCGCTGGGCGATCATCCCGAGCTGTACCCGGAAGTCAGCTTCCAAGCCCAGCCGGACGCCAGCGAAGAAGAACGCTGGTGGCGTTTCGACCCGCGGGTCGAGTGGCTGATCGACACCCTGAAGATGCTCAAGCGCACCAAAGTACTGGTGATCTGTGCCCACGCCGAAACCGCCATGGACCTGGAAGACGCCCTGCGCGTACGTTCCGGCATTCCGGCCACGGTGTTCCATGAAGGCATGAACATCCTGGAGCGCGACCGCGCGGCGGCCTATTTCGCCGACGAAGAGTTTGGTGCCCAGGTGCTGATCTGTTCGGAAATCGGCAGTGAGGGGCGCAACTTCCAGTTCGCCCATCACCTGGTGCTGTTCGATCTGCCAGCGCACCCGGACCTGCTCGAGCAACGTATCGGCCGTCTGGACCGGATCGGCCAGAAGCACACCATCGAGCTGCACGCGCCGTACCTGGAAACCAGCCCACAGGCGCGGCTGTTCCAGTGGTATCACGAAGCCCTGAATGCCTTCCTCAACACTTGCCCGACTGGCAACGCCTTGCAGCATCAGTTCGGCCCGCGCCTGCTGCCATTGCTGGAAGAAGCCGACGATGGCCAGTGGCAAGCACTGATCGACGAAGCCCGCACCGAACGCGAACGCCTGGAGGCCGAGCTGCACACCGGTCGAGACCGTTTGCTGGAGCTCAACTCCGGCGGCGCCGGTGAAGGCGATGCGCTGGTGGAAGCCATTCTCGAGCAGGACGACCAGTTCGCCCTGCCGATCTACATGGAAACCCTGTTCGACGCCTTTGGCATCGACAGTGAGGATCATTCGGAAAACGCGCTGATCCTCAAGCCAAGCGAAAAAATGCTCGACGCCAGCTTCCCGCTCGGCGACGACGAAGGCGTGACCATCACCTACGACCGCAACCAGGCGCTG
Source organism: Pseudomonas sp. NFACC08-1 (assembly GCF_900106735.1). NCBI lineage: Bacteria > Pseudomonadati > Pseudomonadota > Gammaproteobacteria > Pseudomonadales > Pseudomonadaceae > Pseudomonas > Pseudomonas sp. NFACC08-1. Next base: position 18,095 of record NZ_FNNL01000006.1, read on the forward strand.
TCGCGCGAAGACATGCAGTTCATCACCTGGGAGCACCCGATGGTGCAAGGCGGCATGGATCTGGTGCTGTCCGGTTCCATGGGCAACACCGCCGTGGCGCTGATCAAGAACAAGGCCCTCAAGCCCGGCACCGTGTTGCTGGAACTGCTCTACGTCAGTGAAGTAGTGGCCCCGCGTTCGCTGCAACTGGGCCGCTACCTGCCGCCGGCCGCCCTGCGCTGCCTGCTTGACGCCAACGGCAACGACCTGGCCGCCCGGGTTTCGTTCGAAACCTTGAACGACCAGCTCGAAAGCGTGCCACGTGCCAGCGCCAACAAATTCATCCAGGCCCAGCGCGACCAGCTCACGCCTCGGATCAATGCAGGCGAAGAAAAGATCGCCCCGCGTCACGCCGAACGCGTGGCCGAGGCCCAGCGTCGCCTGGCCGCCGATACCGACGAAGAACTGGCGCGCCTGACCGCCCTGCAAGCGGTCAACCCGACCGTGCGCGACAGCGAACTGGTAGCCCTGCGCCAACAGCGCGAGCAAGGGCTGGCGATGCTTGAGAAAGCGGCGTTGCGCCTGGAGGCGATTCGGGTGTTGGTGGCGGGCTGATTGCCACAGTAGTCCGAAAAAAGGCCCGCAGCGATGCGGGCCTTTTTGTGAGCAACCTGCCAAACACAGAAATGCCTGGCCAGGACATGGTCAACTGTGGCGAGGGGATTTATCCCCGCTGGGTTGCGCAGCAGCCCCAGAATCCATCATGCGCCGCGATTGTCAGTTGAAATGCAGAGGGTTGCTGCGCAACCCAACGGGGATAAATCCCCTCGCCACAATGCCCTGTCGGCTTCAGCTCCAGCCTTGGCCTTGGCCTTGGCATCAAGGACTGTAATACCCCACCGCCACCAGAAAATGCCCGACCTTCTTCAGGTACGCGTGCTTGTCCTCGACCTTGCCGGTCACCGGGTTCTTCCACCGATATTCATACTCCCCCACGTCCTGCTTGCCGATCATGGCCAGGATCGGCTCGCCCACCGGTTTGCCATCGGGGTCCTTGACCTTGGCGAAGTCGGTATTGATCAACCGCAGGTTGGTGCCGTGACCGACATAGCGCCGGGTATCGAGGTCGACGACAAAGACGTACAAGTCATCCTGCAGATAACCTCCCTTGAGGGAGTTAACCGCCGTCAGCGTGGCCTTCTCATTTTTCAACAGGTCGCTTGAAGCCTTGTCCAGCAGCGCCTTGGCCTGTTCGGCGGAAGCCCGGGGCAGGTAGTAGCCGACAGCCAGAATCCGTTCGCCGACACGCTGGAAATACACATGCTTGCGCTCGACCTTGCCGTCCGACCAGTTCTGCCAACGGTACTCGGCTTGCTGGATGCCACTGGCCTCGGGAGTCTTCAAGGCGTCCTTGAAGGCTTTGCGCAGGTCCGGGCCCAGCACTTCAGACACATCCCGCCCGATCAGCGCCGAGGAAGGCCCGCCGCTGGCGAGCATCACACCCTGGGTATCCACCACGAATACATAGCGATCCTTGTCGACGAATTCCCCCTGGCGACTGAAGGCGGCAAAGGCTTTGTCGCCGTTGTCGTGGTAGTAAGCCAAGGCCTTTTCCAGCAGCGAACGGGCCGCCTGGCCGTCATCCGGTGTCGCTGCATGAACCGGTGCCAGCCCCAGCACAAGCATTGCACCCAGCCAGGCCATCCTGTGAAAAAAACCCATATGCGCGCCCCTTGTTCTTGTTGGTGTTTCAAGAGCGTAGACGGCGTGGGGTGATGTTGGAGTATTCAGGGAATTGCTGGGGAGCCGGGGGCGTCAGCGGGTATGGTTACTGACAGAGGCGGTGCCATCGCGAGCAAGCTCGCTTGTACGCTGGACAGCGTTTCCTGTGAGAGCGAGCTTGCTCGCGATAGCGGCGGCACATTCACAATCGCTATCGCGAACAAACGCCCACAGGTTTATTGAGCCCCAGCGCGGAGTTGCTGCTGCAAGTTCTGGATCTGCGCTTGCAAGGTGTTGATGTTACGGGTGACCTGGCCACGGAAGGCGTCGAACTCGGCAGTGTTGCCACCCTTGTCCTGCTGGCTCTTGAGCACGATCATGTCCTGCTCCAGGCGATCGATGGCCGAGTTGGAGGTGGCTCTTTTCAGGGCGGTGATGTCGGCTCCGATGCTCTTGAGCTGAGCATCCAGGGCACCACCCTCGCCTTGGCTTTTCAGGGCGTTAACTTCAGCCACCAGCGTCTTGACCTGGGCTTGGAGTTCCTTGTTGGACGCTTGCAACTGGGCGTTGGTGTTCTGCTGTTCAGTGGCCTGGGCAATGAGCTGGGCCAGTTCCTTGTCCAAGTCGGCGGACGGACCGAAGGTAGCTTGCTGTTGCTTATACTGCTCCAACAGTTTGTTGTCGAATTGCTTGCCCTGATCCTGCAGCTTGCTTTCCAACTGCTTGATCTGCAGTTTCAAGGCCTCACTGTCGCTCATCACATTGGACTGGCCGGCGACGACCTTGCCGGAAAACTCCTGCAGTCGCCCCGCAGCATCTTCACTGATCCGCGCGAAGCTCTCCTGGGTGGCCACCAGTTGCTGCTCCATCAGGGAAATCTGCTGGAAGCTCCACCAGGCCAGGAAACCGAACGCACACAGCAGCGCGCCGACCAATGCCCACAGCGGCCCGGTGCTGGGCCCCTTGACCTTGGCCGCAGCAACGGGCGCCGGGCGTGCTTGCACATGAGGCTGGCGGTTGGGCAGGAAATCATCGTCATCGGGAATGTCGGCCCGCATCCGCAGGCTCGGTACATCATCGAAGTCGTCGTTGGCATCGTTACGCATGGGCATGGTTCAACCTTTGGGAAACCGGTGATGGCTTGATGCGGCGAGTATAACCCCCTCGCCCGCCGCACCGATTGACCCCGAACCTGGCAGTCGGTTCATGACGGGCCGATCAGCGGGTACTCGGGTGGGCTGTATGGCTAGTCATACAGGCTGCTGTACCTTCCACCAGGCACAAAACTCATCGAGGGCGGTCCACAGGCTGACCTGCGGATCATAATCGAGATAATGCCGGGCCCGGCTGATGTCCAGGGTGAAATTTTTGTTCATGACCTGCATGCCCAGGCGCGACAGCGTCGGTTCGGGGCGGCCCGGCCACAATTTGCAGAAACCTTCATTCAGGGCCGCGACACTATAAGCCAAGCCGTAGGAACGATAACGCCGGACCTGCGGGACTTCCATCTGGCGCATCACATAATTGACCACATCCCACAGTGGAACCGGTGCCCCATTGCTGATGTTATAGGCCTTGCCCAATGCTGAATCGGTAGCCAGCAGGCTGCTGAGCAGCGCTTCGTTGAGGTTTTGCACGCTGGTGAAATCCACTTTGTTCAGCCCGTTGCCGACAATCGCCAGGCGCCCCTTGCGCTGCATTTTCAACAGCCGCGGAAAAATGCTCATGTCACCGGCACCGGTCACGAAACGCGGGCGCAGGGCCAACACTTCGAGGCCGAACTCCTGGGCGCCGAAGACTTTCTGCTCGGCCAGGTACTTGGTGGCCGCGTAAGGGTGCTTGAAGCGCTTGGGCACCTGTTCTTCGGTCAACCCGAGGTGGTCACGACCGTCGAAGTAGATGGACGGCGAGGACAGATGAACCAGCCGGCGAACCTTTTGCTTGAGGCAGGCCTCGACGACATTTTCCGTGACCTGGACATTGCCCTGGTGGAAATCCTGGTAGCGGCCCCAAAGTCCCACGGAACCGGCGCAATGCACGACGGCTTCGACATCCAGGCACAAATCCCGGGCCAGCAGTGGGTCGCTCAGATCCCCTTGGACAAACTGTGCACCGCGACGCACCAGGTGTTCCACGCTCTCGGCCCGGCGACCATTGACCCGTACATCCAGGCCTTGCTCCAGGGCGAAACGCGCGAAGCGTCCGCCAATGAAGCCGCTCGCGCCGGTGACCAGAATTTTCATGAATGCTCCTAAGAAATGCGGTTACGAGCCTTGCGCTACAACCTGCAAATTTATCTGTGCGCCGCTTTTACCAGCAGCTTGACGTCTACTGCGCCTCCCAAGGCACCAGCCACTGCCGGGAGGAGCGGATCAACTGTTCGGTCAACAAGCCGAGCAACTGCCCGCCATTGCGCCAATGATGCCAGTACAGCGGCACATCGATCGGTTTATCTGCCAGCAATTCCACCAGCACGCCTCGCTCCAGCTGTTCGCGCACTTGCAGCTCCGGCACGAGCCCCCAGCCCAGCCCGACTTCAGCAAGACGGATAAAACCTTCGGACGAGGGGCACAGATGGTGCTCGAAACCGCCCTCCACGCCTACGGACGCGAGGTAGCGGTGCTGCAGGAAATCATCCGGGCCAAACACCAACGCCGGCGTACGGGCCAGTTGATCGGCCCGCACCCCGTCGGGGAAATGCCGGGCGATGAACGCTGGGCTGGCCAGCGCCCGGTAGCGCATCGCCCCCAGCAAAACACTGCGGGCGCCCGCCACCGGGCGTTCGCTGGCGCAGACACACGCCGCCACTTCACCGGCGCGCATGCGCTTGAGACCAACGGTCTGGTCCTCCACCACCAGGTCGAGCAACAGGTGCTGCTCGGCGCAGAAATCGCCCACGGCCGCCGCCCACCAGGTTGCCAGGCTGTCGGCGTTCAAGGCGATGCGCAAACGCTCCGGCAAACCCTCTTCATCCAGGGCCGGCACCAGGCTTTGCAGGTCGCGCTCAAGCAGACGCACCTGTTGCACGTGATTGAGCAGCCGTCGGCCGATCTCCGTGGGCGCTGGCGGCGTGGCACGTACCAACACGGGCTGGCCGACGCGTGCTTCCAACAGTTTGATTCGTTGGGAAATGGCCGATTGCGACAAACCCAACACTTGGGCCGCGCGCTCGAAACCGGCCTGCTCGACCACGGCAGCCAGGGCAGAAAGCAATTTGTAATCGAACATCAGTTTTCCTAATGAGCAATCAGCAGGATTGGTTTTTCTTATACAGCCCTTCCCCGGAGAATGGCCAGCATTGATACACAAACCGGGGATCAAACCTATGTGGCAAAGTTATATGAACGGCCTGCTGGTGGCCTTTGGGCTGATCATGGCCATCGGCGCCCAGAACGCATTTGTGCTGGCCCAGAGCCTGCGCCGCGAACATCATCTGCCCGTGGCGGCGCTGTGCGTCACGTTCGATGCGCTGCTGGTCGCCGCCGGGGTTTTCGGCTTGGCGACCTTGCTGGCCCAGAGTCCGTTGCTGCTGTCGATTGCCCGCTGGGGCGGTGCGGCGTTCCTGCTCTGGTACGCCAGCCTGGCCCTGCGCCGGGCCTGCTCGAAGCAAAGCCTGCGACAGGGGGAAAACCAGGCTGTACGCTCGCTGCGGGCGGTGCTGCTCAGCGCCCTGGCGGTGACGCTGCTCAACCCCCACGTCTACCTCGACACCGTGCTGCTGATCGGCTCCCTTGGTGCCCAGCAGAGCGTGCCTGGCGCCTATGTCGTGGGCGCGGCCAGTGCCTCGCTGCTGTGGTTCTTCACCCTGGCCTTCGGCGCTGCGTGGCTGGCACCCTGGCTGGCCCGTCCAAGCACCTGGCGGATCCTCGACCTGCTCGTGGCGGTGATGATGTTTACCGTGGCGGTGCAATTGATCGTCAACGGCTGATTATTCCAAACCGCTCTGGAACCTCTATTCCACACAGTTGTTGCGTGGTTATGCCGCACCCCCGGTGCTATGATCCGACTCCTGCGCCGCAAAGAGTACAAACTCCCCGGCGCTAGTCTGGCCGCCCGTGATCGGCCTTGCGCTCACCGCAACTGACCTGATTAGGAGAATCACCATGGCTTTCGAATTGCCGCCGCTGCCCTATCCACACGACGCACTGGCGCCACACATTTCCAAGGAAACTCTGGAATACCACCACGACAAGCACCACAACACCTATGTCGTGAACCTGAACAACCTGGTGCCTGGCACCGAGTTCGAAGGCAAGACCCTGGAAGAAATCGTCAAGACTTCCTCGGGCGGTATCTTCAACAACGCCGCTCAGGTCTGGAACCACACCTTCTACTGGAACTGCCTGGCACCGAACGCCGGCGGTCAACCAACCGGCGCGCTGGCTGAAGCCATCAACAAGGCCTTCGGTTCGTTCGACAAGTTCAAGGAAGAGTTCAGCAAAACCTCCATCGGCACCTTCGGTTCCGGCTGGGGCTGGCTGGTGAAAAAGGCCGACGGTACCCTGGCCCTGGCCAGCACCATTGGTGCCGGCAACCCGCTGACCAGCGGTGACACCCCGCTGCTGACCTGCGACGTGTGGGAACACGCTTACTACATCGACTACCGCAACCTTCGCCCGAAATACGTCGAAGCGTTCTGGAACCTGGTCAACTGGAAATTCGTCGCCGAGCAGTTCGAAGGCAAAGCCTTCACCGCCTAAGCGCCAATGCCAGACAAGAAAACCCGGCGTCGTGCCGGGTTTTTTTTGCCGGAAAAAAATGACCGCAGGCAAACTACCTCGCGTCTGGAACCCCAAGAAAAAATCCCTGGAGGCCTCAAGTTGCGGCCCCTTCCAACCGACACAATGGTCGTAGAGCAATCACTCTGGAAAAAACGTACACCGGTAAGGTTTCAAGCGAAAAACCTTGTGTTTGATTGTCCCTTTGACTGACATCACAGGATTGCCAATACTCATGGCAACTTGACGCTACCCGCACGGAACAAGGAACCACTCTTTGAAGCTGGAACTCAAGAACAGCTTGTCTGTGAAGTTGCTCCGGGTCGTGCTCCTCTCGGCATTGATCGTTGGCATGGTCTTGAGCTGCGCCCAGATCGTGTTCGATGCCTACAAAACCAACCAGGCCGTCGCCAGTGACGCCCAACGGATCCTCGACATGTTCCGCGATCCTTCGACCCAGGCCGTCTACAGCCTGGACCGGGAGATGGGCATGCAAGTGATCGAGGGCCTGTTCCAGGACGAAGCCGTACGCATGGCTTCCATCGGCCATCCACGCGAAACCATGCTCGCCGAAAAAACCCGGCCCTTGCAGCGCTCCGAAAGCCGCTGGCTGACCGACCTGATCCTGGGCAAGGAGCGCACCTTCACCACGCAACTGGTGGGACGCGGCCCCTATAGCGAATATTACGGCGACCTGAGCATTACCCTCGACACCGCCACCTACGGCGAGGGTTTCATCGTCAGCTCGGTGATCATCTTCATCTCCGGAATGCTGCGGGCCCTGGCCATGGGCCTGGTGCTGTACCTGGTCTATCACTGGCTGCTGACCAAACCGTTGTCGCGGATCATCGAGCACCTGACCGAGATCAACCCCGATCGCCCCAGCGCCCACAAGATCCCGCAGCTGCGCGGTCACGAGCAAAACGAACTGGGCCTGTGGATCAATACGGCCAACCAACTGCTCGAATCCATCGAGCGCAACACACACCTGCGTCACGAAGCGGAAAACAGCCTGCTGCGCATGGCCCAGTACGACTTTCTCACCGGTCTGCCCAACCGCCAGCAACTTCAACAGCAACTGGACAAGATCCTGGTGGACGCCGGACGCCTGCAACGCCGGGTGGCGGTGTTGTGTGTAGGGCTGGATGATTTCAAGGGCATCAACGAACAGTTCAGCTATCAGACCGGCGACCAGTTGCTGCTGGCCCTGGCCGATCGGCTGCGGGCCCACAGCGGGCGGCTCGGCGCACTGGCGCGGCTGGGGGGCGATCAGTTCGCGCTGGTCCAGGCCGACATCGAACAGCCTTACGAGGCGGCCGAACTGGCTCAAAGCATCCTCGACGACCTGGAAGCGCCGTTCGCCATCGACGATCAACAAATCCGCCTGCGGGCCACCATCGGCATCACCCTCTTCCCCGAAGACGGCGACAGCACCGAGAAACTGTTGCAGAAAGCCGAGCAGACCATGACCCTGGCCAAGAGCCGCTCGCGCAATCGCTACCAGTTCTACATCGCCAGCGTCGACAGCGAGATGCGCCGTCGTCGCGAACTGGAGAAAGACTTGCGCGAGGCCCTGGCCCGCGAGCAGTTCACCCTGGTGTACCAGCCGCAGATCAGTTACCGCGACCTGCGGGTGGTGGGCACCGAAGCCCTGATCCGCTGGCACCATCCCGAGCACGGCCTGGTGCCGCCGGATCTGTTCATTCCCCTGGCCGAGCAGAACGGCACCATTATCGCCATCGGTGAATGGGTGCTGGACCAGGCTTGCAGGCAATTGCGCGACTGGCACGACCAGGGCTTCGTCGACCTGCGCATGGCGGTCAACCTGTCGACGGTGCAACTGCACCACGCCGAACTGCCGCGGGTGGTGAACAATCTCCTGCAAATGTACCGGCTGCCGCCGCGCAGCCTGGAGCTGGAGGTTACCGAGACCGGCCTGATGGAAGACATCACCACCGCTGCCCAGCATTTGCTGAGCCTGCGCCGCTCCGGGGCGCTGATTGCCATCGATGACTTCGGGACCGGCTATTCGTCCCTGAGCTACCTCAAGAGCCTGCCGCTGGACAAGATCAAGATCGACAAGAGCTTCGTCCAGGACCTGCTCGACGACGAGGACGATGCAACCATCGTCCGGGCCATCATCCAGTTGGGCAAGAGCCTGGGGATGCAGGTCATTGCCGAAGGCGTCGAAACAGTCGAGCAGGAAGCCTACATCATCGCCGAGGGTTGCCACGAAGGTCAGGGGTATTACTACAGCAAACCGCTGCCGGCACGGGAATTGGGCCTTTACTTGAAGCAGGCCGAGCGCAGCAAGGCGTCCATCATCTGATTCCTGCCCCTGGGCGCCAAGCCTCGCTTTGCGAGGCAGTTCCTACAGACACTATCGAAGGCGGCAATCTTTCATCATTAAATAAGAAATATTTACACCTGCAACCCTTTACACATAATGCAAATCTTTCGCATTATGTCGCAGTTTTGCGCACCCTCGCGCCTGTCCCATCCATCATCGAAGCAGGATGTTTGCCATGATTCGTATGCCCCTGGCTACCGCCAGTCTGCTGGCTATCGCTATTTCCCTCGCCGGTTGCGGCGAAGGCAAAGACAAGGCCGCCGCCCCGCAAGCGCCAACGCCTGCCGCCAGCACCGCGGCACCGGTCGCCCCTGCTGCCGCCGGCAAAATCGACGAAGCGGCCGCCAAGGCCGTCGTCGCGCACTATGCCGACATCGTCTATGCCGTCTACAGCGATGCCGAATCCACTGCAAAAACCCTGCAAACCGCCGTCGACGCGTTCCTGGCCAAGCCGAACGCCGAGACCCTGAAGGCCGCCAAGGCTGCCTGGGTCGCCGCACGCGTGCCTTACCTGCAAAGTGAAGTGTTCCGCTTCGGCAACACCATCATCGACGACTGGGAAGGCCAAGTGAACGCCTGGCCCCTGGATGAAGGCCTGATCGACTACGTCGACAAATCCTACGAACACGCCTTGGGTAACCCGGGCGCCACCGCCAACATCATCGCCAATACCGAAGTCCAGGTTGGCGAAGACAAGGTCGACGTGAAGGACATCACCCCGGAAAAACTCGCCAGCCTCAACGAGCTGGGCGGTTCCGAGGCCAACGTCGCCACCGGCTACCACGCCATCGAATTCCTGCTGTGGGGCCAGGACCTCAACGGCACCGGCCCTGGTGCGGGCAACCGCCCGGCATCGGACTACCTGCAAGGTACTGGCGCCACCGGTGGTCACAACGACCGTCGTCGTGCCTACCTCAAGTCCGTGACCCAATTGCTGGTCAACGACCTCGAAGAGATGGTCGGCAACTGGAAGCCGAACGTGGCCGACAACTACCGCGCCACCCTGGAAGCCGAACCGGCCGAAAGCGGCCTGCGCAAGATGCTGTTCGGCATGGGCAGCCTGTCCTTGGGTGAACTGGCGGGCGAGCGCATGAAGGTGTCCCTGGAAGCCAACTCGCCAGAAGACGAGCAGGATTGCTTCAGCGACAACACCCACAACTCGCACTTCTACGATGCCAAGGGCGTGCGTAACGTGTACCTGGGCGAATACACCCGCGTCGACGGCACCAAGATGACCGGCGCGAGCCTGTCGTCCCTGGTCGCCAAGGCCGATCCAGCCGCGGATACGGCGCTCAAGGCCGACCTGGCCGACACCGAGGCCAAGATCCAGGTCATGGTCGATCACGCCAACAAGGGTGAGCACTACGACCAACTGATCGCCGCCGGCAACACCGCGGGCAACCAGATCGTGCGCGACGCCATCGCCGCACTGGTCAAGCAGACCGGTTCGATCGAACAGGCCGCGGGCAAACTGGGCATCAGCGACCTGAACCCGGACAACGCTGATCACGAGTTCTGATCAAGGTTGGCTGACAGAAAAAGCGACCTTCGGGTCGCTTTTTTTGTCTGATGCCCGTCACTCAGTAGAAATAAAGCCGAAGCTGTTCTTGTGGCGAGGGGATTTATCCCCGCTCGAGTGCGCAGCGCTCGCCGACAACTGGCAGCGTTGCACAGAGTTCTGGGATTGCTTCGCAATCCAACGGGGATAAATCCCCTCGCCACAGATTCGGTGCTTGCAGGTCCTTGGTGGCTCATCACTGCAACCCCGCAAGCCGCCCCTCGATAAACCGCCGTTCCGGCAATTGCTGCGTCAGTTCGAGCGCTCGGCGGTACGCCGCCCTCGCCTCGTCCAATCGTCCCAGTTGACGACAGAATTCCGCCTGCGCCGAATAGGCCAGGTGATAGTCGAGTAATTCCCCACGCTCCAGGATCGCCTCGACCAGGCGCAAGCCGACTTCCGGTCCGTCGCGCTTGGCCAGGGCAGCGGCGCGGTTGAGTTCGATCACCGGCGACGGCACGGCGCGCAGCAGCTCATCATAAAGCCCGACGATCTGCGGCCAGTCGGTCTGCTCTGCCGTCGGTGCTTCGGCATGCACCGCCGCAATCGCCGCCTGCAGGCAGTACGGCCCGAACCGCCGGGTCTTCAGCGCAGCCTCCACCAATGCACAGCCCTCGGCGATCAGCTCGGCATCCCACAAGGATCGTGCCTGTTCATCCAGCAGGATCAGTTCACCGGTCGATGACGTCCGTGCCGGGCGCCGGGATTCGTGCAGCAGCATCAATGCCAGCAACCCCATGACCTCCGCGTCGGGCAGCAACTCCATCAGCAGGCGCCCGAGGCGGATGGCTTCGCGCGTCAGGTCTTCGCGGGTCAGCTCGGCGCCCATCGAGGCCGAATAACCCTCGTTGAACACCAGGTAGATCACCCGCAGCACGCTGTCCAGCCGTTCCGGCAGTTCCGCGCGGGACGGCACTTGGTAGGGGATCCTGGCATCGCGGATTTTCGCCTTGGCCCGCACGATACGCTGGGCAATGGCCGCCGGGGCGGCGAGGAATGCCCGGGCGATTTGCTCGGTGGTCAGGTCGCAGACTTCCCGCAGCGTCAGGGGCACTTGGGCATCCGCCGCCAGGGCCGGGTGGCAACAGGTAAAAATCAGCCGCAGGCGATCATCTTCCACGTCTTCGTCACTCCACTGGCCCTGCTCCAGCTCTTCGAGCTGGGCGATCAACATCGGCCGGGACGCGGCGAAACGCGCGCGCCGGCGCAAACTGTCGATGGCCTTGAAACGCCCGGCAGACACCAGCCAGGCCCGCGGGTTGTCCGGCACCCCGTCGCGCTGCCAGCGCTCGACCGCAATGAAGAAGGCCTCGTGCAAGGCTTCTTCGGCGAGGTCGAAGTCCCCCAGCAGGCGAATCAACGTCGCCAGGATCCTCCGCGAGTCTTGCCGATAAACCTGCTCGACCCGCGCCTTGACCGCTTCGACCGGCATCAGTCGGGCATGCCTTGGGGGCCCCACCCTTGGATCACCAAGGCTGGCTCGCTCCGGGGACGGAAAATCTTCTGACGCGGGGCGTCGATCGTTCGGCTGATGAACGCGTGGGGGGCAGCTGCAAGGTTCATGAATGAAGTCCTGTTTGTATTTATTGTTCAGGGGTTCAGTTGGCGTACCGGTCGCACTTCGACGCAGCCGACCCGGGCCGCCGGGATATTGCCGGCGACCTGGATGGCTTCGTTGAGGTCCTTGGCATCGATCAGGTAGAAGCCGGCCAGTTGCTCCTTGGTTTCGGCGAACGGGCCGTCGATGATCGACAGCTTGCCGCCGCGCATGCGCACCGTGGTGGCTGTCTGCACCGACTCCAGGGCCTCGGCGGCCAGCATCCGCCCACTGCCCTGGATCGATTCGGCATAGGCCATGCACTCGGCGTCCTCCGGGCTGTCGGGCGAGTTGTGCAGCGTGTGTTCGTTGCTATACACCAGGCATAGGTACTTCATGGAAGGCTCCACGATCGGACTGATCAACTATGGACGGTAGAATGTGGCTCGGCAAAAAAACCGACGATCAGGGTTGTAGGTCGAACAACGTCGTACCGGCCATCGGGTCGAACGGCGCGGACCAATGTTCATGGACGATCCGCCATTGCCCGGCTACACGCCGGTAGCAGGCCGTCACACGCATCCAGCAGGCCTGTTCCTCGCCCTTGTCATTGGTGCCGCCACAATAGGCCAGCCAGTGGGCGAAGGCGATGTTCTCTGCCGGGGTAATCTTGACCTGATGGAAGTCGAACTTGTGCGGGCCGGGGCACATTTCCATGCAGGCTTGCCAATGGGCCCGGTAAGCGGTCTTGCCCTTGAATTGCAAGGCCTGGATGGCATCGAACGAGACGATGTCTTCGTCATAGAGTGCCATGACCTTTTCAACGTCCTTGGCCATGACCGCTTGGCGATAGGTGTCGATCAGGACCTGGATTTCGGTTTCAGTGGCTTGGGTATTCATGGTGATTCTCCGCAGTTTTTTGTTGAAGACACCCTTTGTCGTTTGGAGAAACAGGAAATCGACAACCCAACAAAAATGATTCGAAGAAAAAATTCGCTAGAATCCAGGTTCTATTCTGCAGGCAAACAACGGACGTTCTTGTGACCGCTCAGCTTGTACCCTACGAAGACCTGACCCCGCTGCAACGCGAACAGGTCGGTGCCATCGAAATCCACCCCGAACAGATCAAGTTCGCTGGCGATATCCACGGCGCCCTGCACACGCTGCTGTCCAAGCCAGGCCCCGGGGTCAAAGGGTTTGCGCTATTGGCTGAAGAGGTGCCAGTGGCCTTCCTGCTGCTCAAGCGCCCACCGGTACTGCCCGCCTGGGCCAATGAACACAGCGCCACCCTGCATGCCCTGCAAGTCGATCACCGGGCCCAGGGCAAAGGTTATGGCAAGGCCTGCCTACAGGCGCTACCCGCCGTGGCGCGAGCCGCCTGGCCGGAAATCCGCGGGCTGGAACTGTCGGTTGACGCCGATAACGACTCGGCCATCGGCCTGTATTCCCGGCTGGGCTGGGTCGATAGTGGCGAGGCCTACAAGGGCCGCATCGGTTACGAGCGGCGGATGGGGTTGGCGTTCTGATGGACCTTGCCCCATAGACACTCATGACCGTGAAGCACCTGCGCGGGTGCAGGCCAGCCTGTACTGAAGCTGGCGACGGTCAGCTTGGCTTGAGCGGGATCCAGATCTCCAGGGTGCCTTCGCCGGTCCTGGGGTTGAAATCCTCGCTGTAGCGCTCGAACTCCGGCAGCTCGGCCGCTGTATGACCGGAATGTGGCAGCCACTCGTTCCAGATGTATTGGAACGTGTCCGGTAGTTGTTTCAACGGCCCCTTGTGTTCGAAGACGGCGTAATACCCAGGCTGGATTTCGACCCAGCGGTATTGCTCCGGCAGATCGTCGAGCCGGCTGATTTCCACGCCAGCGATGTATTCGAACCCACCCTTCCCGTCCGGGTTGCAACACACGCCGTAGGTCACTTCATCTTGCTGCCCTGGCACCTTGCCGAGCCAGGGCAGGAACTTTTCCCAGAGCAAAGGGATGTCCTGGGCAGTGTCCTGGGTAAACCGAGCACCAAAGCCGGCGATAAGCTGAAAACGTCCCTGTTCAAAGCGTGGTTGGGCTGTGTAATCGCGTTTGTGCTTTTCCATGCGGCAACACTCCAGCAAAACGTGAAGTCGGGTTTGGCAGTATAGAAGCCAAACCGTGATTGCCAGGGCCGTTTCGCCTGTCAGATTCCAGGCAAGGCGTTGGCGACAGCTTTTCCTACAAACTCGTTGTAACCAGAAACGATCACGTACACCGCGAAATAGCAGAAGATCGCGGCGGATGCCCAATAGGAGTAACGCAGCAGTTTATCCCCCAACAATTTGCCACCCTGGGTTGCCGCCAGGCACAGGGCCGCGCACCACAACAATCCGGCGCAGAGAAAACCACTGAGGAACAGCGCCGAGCTGAACAAGGTGCCACCACCCGAACGCGCGATAAGTGTACCGCCCACCGCAGCGAACCAGAGGATGGCACTGGGCGACGACATGGCCAGGAAAATCCCGCGAAAGAACTCCTGGCGCGAGGAATTGCCCTGCACCTCCCCGGCCTCGGCGAGCACGGCGCTGTGATAGATCGCCGAATGGATCATCTTCGCCGCGAAATACAGCAACAGCACCGAGCCACCGAGCCACAGCACCCAACGCACCGCCTCGTATTGCAGCAACACTGTCATGCCCGCCAAGGCCAGGACGGCGTAGATCAGGTCGCCCACGCAGGTGCCCAGGCCCAAGGCGAAACCCTGGAAGTAACCGCGCTGCATCGCCAGGGTGATCATTGCGATATTGGCCACGCCTATGTCCAGGCACAGGGAGAGACTCAGCAGGAAACCGCTGGAAAATTCCATTATTCATTCCGTTCGATTGGGCTACAGCGAATTCAACAGCCCGCAGCCGGCGTTGATGGCTGCGTGGCAAGGCCGACAGTGTCGTCGAAAATAGTTGCGCGCGGCTACTGGACAATCCGACATCCGCCCGATTATCTTGCGCCGCAGGCCACCGCAGTGGCCAACGTCGCTCGGACGGTTCCGGGCGCTCACGTATCTCGAGGCAACAATGGCCGAACAAGGTTCGCCGCGCCGCTTTGCGCGCATCGATCGACTCCCCCCTTACGTATTCAATATCACTGCCGAGCTGAAGATGGCTGCGCGTCGGCGCGGCGAAGACATCATCGACTTGAGCATGGGTAACCCCGACGGCGCCACACCCCCGCACATCGTGGAAAAACTGGTCACCGTCGCCCAGCGGGAAGACACCCACGGCTATTCCACCTCCAAAGGCATCCCGCGCCTGCGCCGCGCCATTTCGCGCTGGTACAAGGATCGCTACGAGGTGGACATCGACCCGGAAACCGAAGCCATTGTCACCATCGGTTCCAAGGAAGGCCTGGCCCACCTGATGCTGGCCACCCTGGACCAGGGCGACACGGTGCTGGTGCCCAACCCCAGCTATCCGATCCACATCTACGGCGCGGTGATCGCCGGCGCCCAAGTCCGTTCGGTGCCGCTGGTGCCAGGGGTGGATTTCTTCGCTGAACTGGAGCGGGCCATCCGCGGCTCGATTCCCAAGCCGAAGATGATGATCCTCGGCTTCCCCTCCAACCCCACCGCCCAGTGCGTGGAGCTGGATTTCTTCGAACGGGTCATCGCTCTGGCCAAACAGTACGACGTCCTGGTGATCCACGACCTGGCCTACGCCGACATCGTCTACGACGGCTGGAAAGCCCCGTCGATCATGCAGGTGCCCGGCGCGAAAGACATCGCGGTGGAGTTCTTCACGCTGTCCAAGAGCTACAACATGGCTGGCTGGCGCATCGGTTTCATGGTGGGCAACCCGGAACTGGTCAACGCCCTGGCGCGGATCAAGAGCTACCACGACTACGGCACCTTCACGCCGCTGCAAGTGGCCGCCATCGCCGCCCTTGAAGGCGACCAGCAATGCGTGCGCGACATCGCCGAGCAGTACCGCCAGCGCCGCAACGTACTGGTCAAGGGGCTGCATGAGCTGGGCTGGATGGTGGAAAACCCCAAGGCGTCGATGTACGTCTGGGCCAAGATCCCCGAAGCCTATGCCCACCTGGGCTCACTGGAATTTGCCAAGAAGCTGTTGGCCGAAGCCAAGGTCTGCGTCTCGCCGGGGGTGGGGTTCGGGGAATATGGGGATGATCACGTGCGCTTCGCGCTGATCGAAAACCAGGACCGGATTCGCCAGGCGGTACGTGGGATCCGTGGGATGTTCAGGGCCGATGGCTTGGTTCACAAAACCAACGGCTGAGACAAGAACCCATTGTGGCGAGGGAGCTTGCTCCCGCTGGGCCGCGAAGCGGCCCCAATGCGGCGACCGCTGCATTCCAATGAATCGCGGTAGCCGTTGCGACTGCTTCGCAGTCGAGCGGGAGCAAGCTCCCTCGCCACATATGGTGTGTTGCGGTTAGACCACCAGCGACAGCAGCAGGATAAAGATCAATCCCACCACCGACAGGATGGTTTCCATCGCGGTCCAGGTCTTGAAGGTCTCGGCCACGGTCATGTTGAAGTACTGCTTGACCAGCCAGAAGCCCGCGTCGTTGACGTGGGACAGGATCAACGAACCGGCACCGGTCGCCAGCACCAGCAGCTCACGGTTCACACCCGGCATCATCCCCACCACCGGCACCACGATCCCGGCACCGGTAATGGTCGCCACTGTCGCCGAGCCTGTGGCAATGCGGATCACCGCAGCCACCAGCCACGCCAGCAGGATCGGCGAGATCTGCGCACTCACCGCCATGTGGCCGATCACGTCACCCACACCACTGGTCACCAGCATCTGCTTGAAGCCACCGCCCGCACCGATGATCAGGATAATCGCGGCGGTCGGCGCCAGGCTGGCGTCCAGCCATTTGAGCATCTGGCTGGAACCGATGCCCTGCTTGTAGCCGAAGGTGTACAGCGACAGCAGCAACGCCAGCAGCAACGCCGAGATCGGGTGGCCGATCATGTCCATCCAGGCGCGGAAGAGGTTGCCATCGGGCAGCGCCACGTCAGCGAAGGTCTTGAGCAGCATCAGGAATACCGGCGACAGCACGGTGATCAGGGTGATGCTGAAGCTTGGCAGTTCTGTGGAGTCCGTCTCGCGCGCCAGTTGGTCCACCAGTTCCTGATTCGGATGGCCGGGGATGTGCTTGGCAATGAACGTACCGAAAATCGGCCCGGCAATAATGGCCGTCGGCAGCGCTACGATCAGGCCATAGAGAATGGTCTTGCCAATGTCGGCGCCAAACACGCCAATCGCCAGCAGCGGCCCCGGGTGCGGCGGCACCAGGCCGTGGACGGCGGAAAGACCGGCCAGCAACGGGATACCGATCTTGATGATCGACACGCCGGTGCGACGTGCAACGATGAACACCAGCGGGATCAGCAGCACGAAGCCGATTTCGAAGAACAGCGGAATGCCCACCAGGAACGCGGCGAACATCATGGCCCACTGCACCTTGTCCTTGCCGAAGGCGCGGATCAGGGTCTGGGCGATCTGGTCGGCCCCGCCCGACTCGGCCATCATTTTGCCGAGCATCGTGCCCAGCGCCAGGATGATGCCGACAAAGCCCAGTACGCCACCGAAGCCGTCCTGGAACGCCTTGATGATGGTGCCGGTCGGCATGCCCGACGTCAGGCCGAGGAACGCGGCGGCGATGGTCAGTGCGATGAACGGGTGGAATTTGAACTTGGTGATGAGGATGATGAGTCCGATCACCGTGACCACTGCATCGAGCAGCAGGAACGTCTCGTGGGACATGCCAAACATGGGAGGTGTCTCCTGATTTGTTGTTGTTATTGAAGCAGTTATTGGTTAGCCGTCGGGGTAGCGCTATCTTTCTGACGCAAACTTTTTGAAACTCAGCCAGCAAGCTTCAAACCATGGTCCAACCACCAGACGTAAGCCTGATGCGCCAACTCTTCAACGCTGTGGCTGGACGCATCCAGAGCCAGGGTCAGGGGCTCGCCGACAGGGGATTGCAGGGTGGCAAACTGGCTGTCGATCAACGTCGACGGCATGAAATGGCCGGGACGATGGGAAACCCGGTCGGCGGCCACTTCAGGGGTCAATTCAAGGAACACGAAGCCAAGGCCTGGCAAGGCACTGCGCAGACGCTCGCGATAACTGTGCTTGAGGGCCGAGCAGGTCAGCACCGGGCGCTCGCCCTTGGCGTCGACACGGCGCAACTCATCACACAGGCTGTCGAGCCAGCCGGCACGGTCGTCGTCGTTCAAGGGAATACCGGCGCTCATCTTCTGGATGTTGGCCGCAGGATGGAAAGTGTCGCCTTCAATGGCAGTGGCGCCGCTCAACTCGCATAGCGCCTGGCTGACGCAAGTTTTGCCGCAACCGGCAACGCCCATGATGACCAGGGCGGTGATGGGATTATTCATGTAACACCTCAGCGCGCAGACAGCGCTACCTTTGCCAGTTATGACACCGCAGCAAAAGCAGAAGTTGCCGACGCCTTCTTGTCATTTTTGTGGTTGCAGCATGTTCGTTCACGACACCGGCACACGGGGGATCAGGCAAACCCCACTTACGCAATTGCAGCCGCGTCGAGACAGCGCTACCTTAGTGCCTTGATTTTTGTTTGGCAAGCCGCCCTGATGACCGCCCCTAAAAACGATAAGAATACTCGCACCACCGGTCGCCCTACGCTCAACGAAGTCGCACGCCTGGCCGGTGTCAGCCCCATCACCGCCTCCCGTGCCCTTCGCGGCGTCAGCACCGTAGCCGTCGATCTGGTGGAAAAAGTCCGCCAGGCCGCCTCGGAGCTCAACTACGTCGTCAACCCCGCCGCCCGCGCCCTGGCTTCGGCCCAGAGCCATTCGGTGGTGGTGCTGGTGCCGTCGTTGTCCAACCTGTTGTTCATCGACACCCTGGAAGCCATTCATCGGGTGCTGCGCCCCAAGGGTTTCGAAGTGGTGATCGGCAACTATCACTACTCCCGGGACGAAGAAGAAGACCTGCTGCGCAACTACATGGCCTATCAGCCGCGTGGTTTGCTGCTGACCGGTTTCGACCGCACCGAAAGCGCCCGACGCATGATCGAGGCCAGTAACATTCCCTGCGTGTACATGATGGAACTGGACCCCGGCGCGGGGCTCAACTGCGTCGGTTTTTCCCAGCTCAAGGCCGGCGAAACGGCGGCTGAGCACCTGATTTCCAAAGGCCGCAAGCGCCTGGCCTACATCGGCGCGCAACTGGATCAACGCACCCTGCTGCGTGGCGAAGGTTTTCGCCGCGCCCTGCAGAAAGCCGGCCGCTATGACCCGGACCTGGAACTGCTGACCCCGCGTCCGTCATCGGTAGGCCTGGGCGGCGAGCTGTTCCTGCAATTGCTGGCCAGTCATCCGGACGTTGACGCAATCTTCTTCGGCAACGACGACCTGGCCCACGGCGCCCTGCTCGAAGCATTGCGCTGCGGCATCAAGATTCCCGAGCAGGTGTCGATCCTCGGTTTCAACGACCTGCCTGCCTCGGCCCACATGGTGCCGCGCCTGAGCAGCATCAGCACCCCACGGGAAGCCATCGGCCGCCGCGCCGCCGAGCAAATGCTGACGCTGATGGCCGGCAACCGCATCGCGCAGCCGGTGGTGGACCTGGGTTTCGAACTCAAGGTTCGCGAAAGCACCTGAGGCGCCACGTTCAAGCGGTCGATCCATGCCGTCCGACGGCAAGGGTTGGCCGCCCCGCTCGTCGCGCGCTCGTCCACACCCCTTGGAATACGGACCTTGCGAGGGCGGCATGGGAATTGCTCCTGCCCATCGCTCAGCCATTACCCACAGGTGTTCATCATGTTGGTCAGTGCAAAACAGCAAGCGATGGTCTTACCGCTCAAACGCCCGGGCGAAGATCCCACCGCCGAAGCCGCCAGCGGCCTGCAAAGTGCCGCGTTGCAGGCCTTGCGCGATAACGTCCAGGTCCAGGCCAGCCAGGGCGCTGCCCAAGTCCAGGACTCCTTCACCAAACGAGCCACGCAACAGGTCAATGCGAGCACCGCCATCAGCGACAACGTCGACGAGGCATTCGCCAAGACCCGCGTGCAATTGCAGACTGTTGCTTCACCCGCATCCGAAGAAACCACGACGCTTGGAGGTTCTGCGACAGCAGAATTCAAGGACTACATGAGCAAGACGCCCGAAGAGCGCCTGCGCGACAGCATTCTCGAAGAGATGGGCATTAC
This sequence comes from Pseudomonas sp. NFACC08-1, assembly GCF_900106735.1. Taxonomy (NCBI): domain Bacteria; kingdom Pseudomonadati; phylum Pseudomonadota; class Gammaproteobacteria; order Pseudomonadales; family Pseudomonadaceae; genus Pseudomonas; species Pseudomonas sp. NFACC08-1. The sequence continues at coordinate 38,153 of NZ_FNNL01000006.1, forward strand.
TGAGGAAGAGTTCGAGGCGATGCCGCCCGAGAAGCAGATGGCGGTCAGCCAGGAGATTGCCCAGCGCATGCAGGACAAGTCGGCGATGGCACAAGTGGAAAAGGCCCAGCAGAGCCGCACCGACGACAAAGCCTCGGCCACTGACATGTTTCTCGCCTCGCTTTGAGCCTCGGCACATGGCGGAGCGTTTGAGCTGGGGTTAGCGCCCCAGCTCAAACCTGAGGCCAACCGAGGCAGTGTCGGCTCAATGACCGAACAGGTTCACCTTCTTGGTTTTTTTGTCGGCGCGCTTTTCATCGGCAGTCTTCGCCGGTTTTTTCTTTGCCGCTTTTTTTGAATCCATGCCTTTGGCCATGATACGTACTCCACTCATACGGGATGTGAAGTCAGGTATACACCTATCGCCGCCCCTGCGTTCTTTTATAATCGCCCTCCCCTTATCGCCCACGACCCTGTCATGTCCGAAATCCATTACGCAGCGCTCGAAGAATCGCTTTGGCCGCTGATGAATAAGTTTTATCGCGCCCACCAATCCTCGATGAAAGCGGTGCGTGACGCGCAGCTTTGGGTGGCGCGGCGGGATGAGATCGTCGCCGCCCTGTGCCTGCGACCGGTGTCGGGCGGGCATTGGTTGACGGGGTTGTTCGTCGACCCGGCGTACCGCGTACAAGGGATCGCGGCACGGTTGATCGCTGAAGCGGTGAAAGACGTTGAAGGGCCGGTGTGGCTGTTCTGCCACCCGGATTTGCGCGGCTTTTATGAGCGGCGCGGGTTCAGCTTCGACCCTGAACTGCCCTATGCGATGGCTGAGCGCCTGAGCCGATATGCGCGTAGCAAGCCGATGATTGCGATGGGGTGGGAGCCTTCGCGCCCTTCCTGACATAGATCCAATGTGGGAGCGAGCTTGCTCGCGATAGCGTCAGGTCTGTTGCATCACAATGCCCACTGACACACTGCAATCGCGAGCAAGCTCCCACAGGGTTCGGTGGGGTATCAATCGTCGGCCGCGGGGTCCAGGTCCGGGAACATCACCTCGGTAAACCCGAACTTGCTGAAATCACTGATACGCGAGGGGTACAAGCGCCCGATCAGGTGATCGCATTCATGCTGCACCACCCGCGCATGAAAGCCCGACGCGTAACGCACGATCGGCTCGCCCTTGGGATCGAAGCCTTCGTAGCGGATGTCCCGGTAGCGCTCGACCGCCCCGCGCAGGCCCGGCACTGACAGGCAACCTTCGAACCCCTCTTCCATCTGCGGGCCCAGTGGGGTGATCAGCGGGTTGATCAGGATGGTCTGGGGCACCGCCTCGGCGTCGGGGTAACGCTCGCTGTGCTCGAAGCCGAAGATCACCAGTTGCAAGTCCACGCCGATCTGTGGCGCCGCCAGGCCGACGCCGCCGACGCTTTCCATGGTCTGGAACATGTCGTCGATCAGTTGCCACAATTCTGGGCTGTCGAACATTTCGGTGGGCACCGGCGGGGCGATGCGCAGCAGGCGTTCGTCGCCCATTTTCAGGATGTCACGGATCATGGTCGGGCTTCGTCAGGGTGGGGATGAGGGATGGAATGGTCGCGGCCCAGGCCCGACACATGCTGTTTTTCGTGCTCGCCGGCGCTCTTTTCCCCCGGGTTCTTGCCCTCGGTGGACATGTGCTCGATCACCGCATTCATCTCCGCACCGAGCAGCAGCACTGCCGAAGAAATATAGAAATACAGCAACAACACGATGATCGCACCGATGCTGCCATACATGGCGTTGTAGTTGGCAAAGGTCTTGACGTAAAACGCAAAGCCCAGGGAGGCAATGATCCATACCACCACTGCCAGCACCGACCCCGGCGTGATGAAGCGAAACTCCTGCTTGACGTCGGGCATCACGTAATAGATCAGCGCCACGGCCACCATCAGCAAGATCACGATCACCGGCCAGCGCACGATCGTCCAGAGCGTGACGATGAACTCCTCCAAGCCGACCTGGGCCGCAATCCAGCCCATTACCTGTGGCCCGAGCACCATCAACGCCGCAGCGGCCAGCAGCATGCCGGCGATACCGACGGTGTAGAAGATCGACAGCGGAAAACGCTTCCAGGCCGGGCGGCCCTCCACCACATCGTAGGCGGCGTTCATCGCGCTCATCATCAGTCGCACGCCTGCCGAGGCGGTCCACAACGCAATGACGATACCCACCGACAACAATCCACCCTTGGATTGCTGGAGCTGGTCGATCACCGGGTTGACCTGCTCCAGGGCCTGGGGTGGCAGCACCAGTTCCGATTGCAGGCGCAGCCAGGAGAAGAAGTCCGGCAGGTGCAGGAAGCCGATCAACGCGATCAAAAAGAGAATGAAAGGAAACAGCGAAAACAGCATCTGGTAGGCCAATGCCGAGGCGTAGGTCGACATCTCGTCGTCGAGAAACTCGGTCACGGTGCGCATCATCACACGATGCAAGGGTAAGCCTTTCAAGGCCGGGAACATCATGTGCGTCTCCTTTCGCCGCAAAAAAAGGGGGTCGCTTGGCGACTCAGGGGGCCGTTATCACAACAAAGTAGCCTGTTTGGCGACGTTGGATCAATTTCGTCTTTCATGCCCGACGCTGAATTGACCGGCGATTGCCAAGCCAAGTTTCATTGTTCCTACAGGCGGGGCTTTATGTTTGCCCGGCAACCACCGAGAATGCCCCACGTATTCAGGCTGCGGCCTGAAGCTCCAACCCCGTAGGAACGTTATGAAACTCGATAAAAAGCAGGCCATCGCCCGCAGAAACCAGGAACTGGGCGGCGCCGTACTGGGCGTCAACAACTGCCACTTCAGCGAATTGAACCGCAACCGCAACATCTTCTGGTTCGATATCCCGGTGGCGCGCCTGGCCATCGGTCAATACGAATGGATTCACCTGCTGCTGCACACGCCGGCCACCGATGAGCTGCTGCACCTGAAGGTGCCGACCGTGTTCCTGCGCGAGAAAATGGAAGGCTTGGAAGTGCGCAACCAGGGCAAGCGCAAGGCGGCCCTGAGCCTGGAGCTGAGCGCCGACAAGGATTCCTACCTGCAGGACATGCGGCCAGGTGGTACTAACCTGGATTTTGCGCAGTTCCGGTTGTAACCGGACCCGAGAAGCACCAGATCACCTGTGGCGAGGGAGCTTGCTCCCGCTGGGCTGCGCAGCGGCCCCCTTCGATCCAACTGACACTCCACAAGGGGCCGCTGCGCGTCCAGCGGGAGCAAGCTCCCTCGCCACAAAGGCGGTATCGCTTCAGGTCATCGCCCAACAAAAAGCCCCGCTTCTGCGGGGCTTTCGTCTACAAGCTTTTACTTTTTCAGCCCCAGTTTCCTGAGCTCTTCATCCCGCAACTCGCGCCGCAGGATCTTGCCCACGTTGGTGGTCGGCAAGGCATCACGGAACTCCACGGCCTTGGGCACCTTGTAGCCGGTGACGTTGGCACGCATGTGTTCCATCACCTGCTCCTTGGTCAACGTGACACCCGGTCGTGCGACGATGAAGATCTTGATCGCCTCGCCGGACTTCTCGTCCGGTATGCCGATGGCCGCGCACTGCAGCACGCCCGGCAGGGTTGCCAGCACGTCTTCCAGTTCGTTGGGGTACACGTTGAAACCGGAGATCAGGATCATGTCTTTCTTGCGATCGACGATACGCATGTAGCCGTCCGGCTGGATCACCGCGATGTCGCCGGTCTTGAGCCAGCCTTCGCTGTCGAGGATCTCGTCGGTGGCGTCCTGGCGCTGCCAGTAGCCCTTCATGACCTGCGGCCCTTTCACACACAGCTCACCGATTTCGCCCAACGGCTGTTCGACGCCCGCGTCATTGATCACCTTGCACAGCGTCGACGGCACCGGGATGCCGATGGTACCGATCTGGATGTTCTGGATCGGGTTGACGGTGGCCACCGGGCTGGTTTCGGTCATGCCATAACCTTCGCAGATCGGGCAGCCGGTCACCGCTTTCCAGCGCTCGGCAGCTGCCAGTTGCAGGGCCATGCCGCCAGACAGGGTGACTTTCAGGGCCGAGAAATCCAGCTTGCGAAAGGCTTCGTTGTTGCACAGGGCCACGAACAGCGTATTGAGGCCGACGAAACCGCTGAACTTCCACTTCGACAGCTCCTTGACCATCGCCGGCAGGTCACGCGGGTTGCTGATCAGGATGTTGTGATTGCCGATCAGCATCATCGCCATGCAATGAAAGGTGAAGGCATAGATGTGGTACAGCGGCAGCGGCGTGATCAGGATCTCGCAACCTTCATTGAGGTTGGAGCCCATCAGCGCCTTGCACTGCAACATGTTCGCCACCAGGTTGCGGTGGGTGAGCATCGCGCCCTTGGCCACGCCGGTGGTGCCACCGGTGTATTGCAGCACTGCTACATCGTCGCTGGTGGGGTTGGCTTCGCTCACGGGTTGGCCGTGGCCTTTGCTCAGCACGTCGTTGAACTTGACGGCCTTGGGTAAGTGATAGGCCGGGACCATCTTCTTGACGTACTTGATCACGCTGTTGATCAACAGGCGCTTGAGCGGCGGCAGCAGGTCGGCGACTTCGGTGACGATGACGTGCTTGACGCTCGTCTTGGGTACCACGGCCTCGGCCAGGTGCGCCATGTTCGCCAGGCACACCAGCGCCTTGGCCCCGGAGTCATTGAACTGGTGTTCCATTTCCCGCGCGGTGTACAGCGGGTTGGTGTTGACCACGATCAGCCCGGCGCGGATCGCACCAAACACGGCCACCGGGTACTGGAGAACGTTGGGCAACTGCACGGCGATTCGATCGCCGGGCTGTAAATCGGTATGCTGTTGCAGGTACGCGGCAAAGGCACCGGACAACTCGTAGAGTTCACCGTAGGTGATTGTCTTGCCGAGGTTGCTGAATGCCGGCTTGTTGGCAAAGCGTTGGCAGGACTGCTTCAACACCGCCTGAATATTCGGATACTCGTCTGGATTGATGTCGGCAGCAATCCCAGCTGGGTACTTATCCTTCCAAAAGTCTTCAATCATGGAAGCCCACTCCTCAGCAACGCGAATTCTCACCGCATTTGATGCGATTATTATTGGTGTGTGTTTATTGGTGAATCTGGCTTGAATCAAGGCCGAGAAGTCACAAAAGCGCGCCGAGAGTAGCAGCTTTGCCGGGGGCCGACTAGAGCCAAAAGCAGCCCCCACAGTCACAAACATGACTCATGAATTATTCATAGTCATTTTTAGAGTAAAAATTCCAAACACCATCTGAATCGCCCTGGATACCCAAAAAACTGTGGGAGCGAGCAAGCTCGCTCCCACAGGGGGTTCTACTGGACCTCTCTGGCCTCAGGCGATATCCCGCAGCTCCCGCCGCAGGATCTTGCCCACCGGGGTCATCGGCAATGAGTCCCGCAACACGATGTGCTTGGGTATCTTGTAGCCGGTGAAGTTCTCCTTGCAGTAGGCCTTGAGTTCTTCAAGGCTGACGCCGGTTTCGCGCGCCACCACGAACAGCTTCACCGCCTCCCCCGAGCGTTCGTCCGGCACGCCGATCACCGCACAGTTGGCCACCTTGGGATGGGCCATCACCACATCTTCGATCTCGTTGGGGTACACATTGAAGCCCGAGACAATGATCATGTCCTTCTTGCGGTCGACGATGCGCACGAAACCGTCCGGGTCGATCACCGCAATATCGCCGGACCTGAACCAGCCCTCGTGGTCCAGCACTTCGGCCGTGGCCTCAGGCTTGTTCCAGTAGCCTTTCATGATCTGCGGGCCCTTGATGCACAGCTCGCCGCGCTCGCCCAGGGGCTGCTCGACGCCATCGTCGTTGATCACTTTCATCAGCGTGCCCGGCACCGGCATCCCCACCGTGCCCAGCCGGGACTTGCCGCCGTAAGGATTGGCACTGGCCACCGGTGAGGTTTCGGTCAGGCCATAACCTTCGGTGATACCGCACCCGGTGATCTGCTCCCAACGCTCGGCGGTGGCCTTGATCAGCGCCGTGCCACCTGAGTTGGTGACCTTGAGGTTGGAAAAATCCAGGGTCTTGAAATCCGGATGGTCCATCAAGGCCACGAACAACGTGTTGAGCCCCAGCAGCAGCGAGAAACGCCAGTTCTTCAGTTCCTTGATGAAACCACCGATGTCCCGCGGATTGGTGATCAGCACGTTGTGGTTGCCGGTCACCATCATGCACATGCAGTTCGCCGTGAACGCATAGATATGGTAAAGCGGCAGCGGTGCGATCATGACCTCCTGGCCCTCGCGCAACAGCGGATGGCCGTCATCGCCGAGCTGCCCCAGGCAGGCCCGGGCCTGTTGCATGTTGGCCACCAGGTTGCCGTGGGTCAGCATCGCGCCCTTCGCCAACCCGGTGGTGCCGCCGGTGTATTGCAACACCGCAATATCGTCGAGGCTGACTTTCAGCGGCTTGATGCCCTGGCCGCGTCCCAGGCGCAAGGCGCTCTTGAAGGAAATGGCCTGGGGCAGCGAATAGGCCGGGACCATTTTCTTGACCTTGCTCACCATCGTGTTGACCAGCCAGCCCTTGGCGGTGGGCATCAGGTCGCCCATCTTCGCTTCGATCAGGTACTGCAGGTCCGTATCGGGCAACACCTCCTGGACTTTCTGCCCGAACATGTTCAGGTACACCAGCGCCCGGGCACCGGAGTCCTTGAACTGATGACGCATTTCCCGCGCGGTGTACAAAGGGTTGGTGTTGACCACGATCAGCCCGGCGCGCAAGGCACCGAACACGGCGATCGGGTATTGCAGGATGTTGGGCATCTGCACCGCGATTCGATCACCTGGCGCCAGGTCGGTATGGGCTTGCAGGTAGCCGGCGAAAGCCGCGCTGTAGCGCTCCAGCTCGGCATAGGTGAGGGTCACCCCCATGTTGCTGAACGCCGGACGGTCGGCAAATTTCTTGCAGGAACGTTCGAACACCTCGATCACCGACTTGTAGGCCCCAAGGTCAACATCCAGGGGCACCCCGGCCGGGCGTTTGTCATTCCAGAAATCAGGCTGCATTGTTTTTGTCCTCTTTACCTGAGCATGTCCGGGCCGCCTCTGTATCGCTTGCAGAGGCGGAGCTCCTGGGACACTAGCAGCTATGGCCAATCAGGCAAATATGGCAACCTGCGTCATAGATTGTGTGAATCTTCTTGCCATGGCATAGCCTGATCAGGCGAGACGCAGCGGATGCGCTATACAATGCAGCGACGCTGCGTCTGACTTTGTGCAAAGGAATCGCCATGATCCACCAAACGTTCTGGCTGACCGCGACCGACCACAGCCGCCTGTTCGTCAACCAGTGGCTGCCCGAAACCGCCCCTTTGGCGGTGATCATGCTGGCTCACGGCATGGCCGAACACAGCGGCCGCTACGCCCGCCTGGCCCAGGCACTGTGCGACGAAGGCTATGGTGTCTGCGCTGTGGACCTGCGCGGCCATGGCAAGAGCGGCGAGGAAGCGATTCTCGGCCATTTTGCCGACGAGGACGGCTGGACCAAGGTCGTGGGCGACCTGGCCAGCCTCAACCACCATATCGTCCAGCAATATCCCGATACCCCCATCCTGCTGCTGGGTCACAGCATGGGCAGCTACATCGCCCAGGGTTACCTATTGCATCACAGCGCCAGCCTGCACGGGGCGATTCTCAGCGGCTCGAACTTTCAGCCGGTGACGCTCTACCGCAGCGCTCGCCTGATCGCCCGCTTCGAACGCTGGCGCCAGGGTGCCACGGGGCGCAGCGCGTTGATCGAGTGGCTGTCGTTCGGCAGCTTCAACAAGAAATTCAAACCCACGCGCACCCCCTTCGACTGGCTCAGCCGCGACCCGGTCGAAGTCGACAAGTACGTCCACGACCCGCTGTGTGGCTTTCGCTGCACCAATCAACTGTGGGTCGACCTGCTCGGCGGGTTGCAGCAAATCAGCAAAGCGTCCAATCTCGCCCAGATCGATCCGGGCCTGCCCCTGCTGGTGATCGGTGGCGAATGTGATCCGGTGAGCGAAGGCAAGCGTCTGAAGGATCTGGCCGACGCCTTGCGTGACGCCGGCATCCGGCACCTGCAATTGACGATTTATCCGCAGGCCCGACACGAACTGTTCAATGAAACCAACCGCGATGAAGTGACCGCCGACGTGCTGGCCTGGATTGCCCAGGCCCTGAGCCACAAGCGGCCGCCACGCAGCGAGTAGGCTTGCAGCATTTATCCTTTACTCCTTCACAGGATTTGAAACAAATGACCCAGGTTACCAACACCCCTTACGAAGCCCTCGAAATCGGCCAGACCGCCAGCTACAGCAAGACTGTCGAAGAGCGTGACATCCAGCTGTTCGCCGCGATGTCGGGCGATCACAACCCGGTGCACCTGGACGCCGAGTTCGCCGCCGCGAGCATGTTCAAGGAGCGCATCGCCCATGGCATGTTCAGCGGTGCGCTGATCAGCGCGGCGGTAGCCTGCGAGTTGCCTGGGCCGGGCACGATCTATATCGGCCAGCAGATGAGCTTCCAGAAACCGGTGAAAATCGGCGACACCCTGACCGTGCGCCTGGAGATCCTGGAAAAACTGCCGAAATTCCGTGTGCGCATCGCCACACGTGTGTTCAACCAGCGCGACGAGCTGGTGGTGGACGGCGAGGCCGAAATCCTCGCACCGCGCAAGCAGCAGACCGTGACCTTGCCGACGTTGCCGGCGATCACCGTCGGTTGATTCAAACTCACTTGTGGCGAGGGAGCTTGCTCCCGCTCGGCGGCGAAGCCGTCGTAAAAAAAGCGACCGCGTTTGAGCAGTTCAAATGCGGTGGCTTTTTTGGGGGGCTTCGCCCCCAGCGGGAGCAAGCTCCCTCGCCACAGGGAACGCGGCGCGGCAATTACTGATGGTCTTCACGCACCTGCACGCTCGCCGTCATCCCGGCGCTCAGGTTCACACCCTCCGGCACCTTGTCCAACTTGATCCGCACCGGTATCCGCTGGGCCAGGCGCACCCAGTTGAAGGTCGGCTCAACCTCCGCCAGCAACTGCGCATCGGGATTGGTGTTGCGGTCGGTAATGCCACGGCTGATGCTTTCGACATGGCCCTCCAGCGCATGGCCGGCGCTCATCAGCCAGATCTTGACCGGATCGCCTACGCGGATCCTCGGCAGCTTGGTTTCTTCGAAATAGGCCTGCACATAGAACGTCGAGTCGTCGATCAGCGCCATCACCGGCTGCCCGGCATTCACGTAGTTGCCTTCGGCCAGGCGCAGGTTGGTGATGTGGCCGTTGCGTGGGGCCAGGACCTGGCTGCGCGCCAGGTTCAGTTCGGCGACCTTGGCCTCGGCCTGGGCTTCGCGCAGTTCGCCTCGGGCGATGCCGGCGTTGATCTGGGCGTTTTCCCGCAGCTCGGCGCTGATGGCCTGAGGCCCAAGGGCGGCGCGGCGGCTGGCTTCGTGCTCGCGCAAGCTCAGTTGCTGCTGACGCGTCTGCACCACCGCCCGAGCCTTCTCCAGGGCCGCCTCGAAACGCTCACGGTCGATATTCAGCAACACATCGCCGGCCTTGACCTGCTGGTTATCCACCGCCTTGAGCTCGCGCACCCAACCCGACACGTCGGGTGCAATCACCACTACGTCGGCGCGGATCCGCGCATCGCGGGTCCAGGGTGTGAGCATGTAGTACTGCCACAAGTGAAACCCGGCGAAGATCGCCACGGCCACCATGCACAGCGTGACGGCGACACGTACGGATGTACGCATGTTCAACTCCTATAGCGGCCCGAGGACCACGGTAATAACGGTCAGGACACAGACATACAGGGCGCAGTCGAACAAGGCTTCATGCCAGATCCAGCGCCCGGCCGGCACCAGGCTGAGCAACAGGCGCAACGCACCGGTCACCAGCAACGCCAGCACCACATAAATCAGGAACGGGCTAAGCAACACCCCGCCAATCGACCACTCACGCAAGCCCATGGCTGTGCTCCCGTCGTTCAGGTTCGTGCTGGTGGCACCAGGCGCGCCAGCTGTTTTGCAATTGCACCACCGCGCCCTGGGCCAGCTTCAATGCATCACCGGGCGGCTGGGTCGACAAGACTTTCAGGAACTCGGCGCTCGCTGGGGCCAGCGCATCGGCCTGGTCACCGGTCGGGCCGTGTTCGAGCACCTGTTCCAGCGCTTCGAAATAACGACGCTGAGCCCGGGTATCAGGCACTTGGGCGACGGCCAGGCTCAGGCGCAAATGCAACAGTTCATCGCCAATGTCCAGGCCAAGCAAACCATCATCCCAGCGGCTGCGCGCCTGCACCGGCAATTCAGGGTAATGCCGCGCCAGTTGCAGCAGCCGGTCGGCCATGCGCCCGCCGAACCAGCTCTCGGCGCCACGCAGGCTGCGATGGGTCAGGCGCACCAGATCGTGGAGGGTCGCGGCCAGCAGGCGGCGGCTGTGCCAGGCCGGGTTGCGCAAAATCAGCAGATTGAAGGCCAGTACCGCAGCGCCCACGCCAATCATCATGGCCTGGGCGTTGTTGAAGAACGCCGCGACGTCGTACTTCATGGCATTGAGCGGTGAGATCAACACCACGAAATGCAGGCAGAACGACGTCGCCGTGGCGAATATCTGCGGCTTGGCCATACCCAGCGCGCCGAAAAACAACGGCACGCCCATGGCCATGCAGAGCATCGCGAAACTGCTCCATTGCGGGAGCAGGAGCTCACCGATCACGAACGCCGTCGGCACGGCCAACAGAATGCCCCGTAGAAAACTCATGCCGATCTGCGCGCCGTTTTCGCGACTGGCAAACAGGCTGCACACCACGCACGTCAGCACCAACGCGCCCGAAGCGGCGGGCCAGGCTGTCGCCAGCCAGAAACAGGCCACCGCCAGGAACGCCAGCGCGCTGCGAGCACCAAAGACCATGGCCAGGGACAGATCACGATGAGGCGCCAGGGTTCGCGGTGGATCCGCCGCCTCCCGGCCCTCCTGCACCGCCGTCAGGGCTGCGCAGGCGGCCAGGGCGGTATCGAGCAACAAGGCGAACCGCGCCAGGCAGTAGCTTTGCGCCGAGCTGATCTGCGAATCGTGAGACGCATTCCATACCCGGGGGCGCAAGGCTTGCAGGGTCGCACTGTCGGCGTCGAGGGCCTGCTGTACCTCGTTCATCCATGGCTGGAGAGCCTCGGCCTCCTCGGGATCGAGCTGTTTCCACTGCCGCCGCACCGAGCGCGAAAGGCGCAGCAGCATCAGCAATTTCTGGCTCAAGCCGCTGATGGCCCGGGCTCGCTGTCGGCCACGGCTGCCTTCGAACCAGGCATGTTCGCGCTGGGCATCCACCGCGACGATCCTGCCCAGAATTTCCAGCAACCCTTTTCGCGCCTGGACATCACCAGCCAGGGTCGCACGGGCGGCCTGCATGCCGCTCTGCCAGGCAGCAAGGGCCTGACCGGCCAGTTGCCGCTCGACCCGCAACGGCCAGAGCAAGGCACTGGCCGCCGTGGCGCAGACAATGCCCAGGCTGATCTCGGTGCAACGCGCCACCGCCTGGTCGAACACACCCAGCGGATGGGAAATGGCCGGCAAGGCAATGATCGCCACCGTGTAACCGGCCAGCACGAACGAATACGACCAGGCGCTGCGCAGCAACGTCGAACAGGCTGTGCACAACCCCAGCCAGAGCGCCAAGGCCAGCAGGAACAACCAGGGCGCCTGGGCAAACAGGCCCATGAACACCACCGACATGACGGTGCCTACCAGCGTGCCGACCAATCGTGCCAACCCCTTCTGCACCACCATCCCGGACAGTGGCTGGGCGACGATGATCGCGGTCATCAGCGCCCATGACGGCTGCTCCAGCCCCCAGCGCAGCGCCAGCCACAACGCCAGCCCAGCGCCAAGCACCGTCTTGATAGCGAACTGCAAAGCGAGACGGTCGGGGGCAAACAAGGCCTGGAAGGTAATGGGCACGTAAGAGGCTCTTCTGGGGGACGCAATAACGATAGATGCAATATGGGGTGGTTGGCAGGCGCCAATTATTAGCTAGCTAACTATGCGAGTCCAGAGGTGATTTCTGGCGAATTCAACAACACACTCTTTCAGGCCAGATACTCAGTTGAAGGGAATCATTGCAGCATCGACAGGGCTGAAGAGAACGCTTTTGTGGCGAGGGGATTTATCCCCGCTGGGCTGCGCAGCAGCCCCTAAAACCGACACCTCGGTATATCAGGTGTATTGAGTGGGGCTGGTTTGGGGCTGCTTCGCAGCCCCAACGGGGATAAATCCCCTCGCCACAACGGTGTTCACTTTCGATCTGAATAGCCTCCCATGAAAAAACGCCAGGCAAGCTGGCGTTTTTTCAGGTCAGGACCCGTGTTTAGCTGGCGCGCGCCTGGTTACGCAGGGCCTTGACCTGATCATGGTTGCGTTGAACGCCATGGTACTGACGCTCGACCAGGTCACGAATACCGACCAGGTTGTGCTTGGTGATTTTTTCCAGCGCCTCTTTGTAAGCCTTGAGCGCATGGTCTTCGCCACGCTCGGCTTCGTTGAGCACGGCTTCTTCATCCTTGCCGGTGAACATGGATTTCACGTCGACCCAACGACGGTGCAGGTCACCGGCAACGCTGGTGGAGGTTTCCGGATCGCCGCCCAAGGAACGTACGGCCGCTTGCAGCTCGGCTGCCGCAGTCGCGCAATCGGCGGCACGCTTGACGAACAGATCCTTGAGTTCTGGATGCTTGATGTCTTCAGCGCAGGTCTTGAAGCCTTCCTGGCCATCTTTGCTGGTCTCGATCAGGTCGTTCAAGACGGAGATGGATTCTTTGTTGATGTCAGTCATTTTTCAGTTCCTTTGCTTGGTGAATAAAAAACCTGCAAGGGATGTTGCATCGGCCATGCCAGTCAAAGAATCTCGTTAATTTCCTTTAAAATCAGTCAGTTAACAAAAAACAAGAAAACTCTATCCGCGTTATTTGCATGATCTGTCATTTGGCCTGCATGCAGAATGCCTGTATTTTCGAGGCAGATTTGAATCAGACGATTGCCATGAACCCGGAAAAGCTCGAATTGCTCATCACGCGTCAAATGCCGTTCGGCAAATACAAGGGTCGAATCCTGGCTGACCTGCCCGGTCAATACCTGAACTGGTTCGCCCGCGAGGGTTTTCCTCACGGTGAACTGGGGGGTTTGCTGGCACTGATGCAGGAAATCGATCACAACGGGCTGTCGGACCTGCTCGATCCCTTGCGTGCCAAACACGGCAAACCCAAGCCTCGCCCCTGACCAGTTGAGCCCCCTGTCATGCCCGAAAACACACTACGCGCCCATGATGAAGCTTTCTGGCAGACGTTTGTCGGCCGCTACGACGTCGATCCCGCCGGGCCGCTCAACCTGGAAAACGGTTACTTCGGGCGTATGTCCCGCACCGTGGTGGAGGAGTACCAGCGCAACATCGAGTTCATCAACCGGGGCAACTCGGTGTACGTGCGCCAGCATTTCGACCGTGAACACGGCGAAGCCATTCGTCGACAGGTGGCCCGGCTGATCCACGCATCCCCCCAGAGCGTGGCATTGGCCGGTAGCGCGGTGGATGCCTTGCAGACGCTGATTCGCAACTACAACGGCCTCAAGCCAGGCGATCAAGTGCTGATCTGTGACCTGGAATATGCCTCGGTCAAGAGCGCAGTGCGCTGGCTGGCCCGCCAGCGTGGCGTGGAGGTAATCGAGATCGTCCACCAGCACCCTGCCAGTTTCGAAAGCCTGGTGGGCACTTATCGCGAAGCGTTCATTCGCTACCCTCGCATCAAGTTGATGGCGCTGACTTACGTCAACCATCTCACCGGACTGGTGATGCCGGTCCAGGCCATTGCCGAGAGTGCCCGCGAGTTCGCCGTCGATATCATCCTCGACGGTGCCCATGCCCTGGGCCAGATCGATTTCGACCTGAAGAAGCTCGGGATCGAATTCGCCGGTTTCAACCTGCAGAAGTGGATCGGCGGGCCCCTCTCCCAGGGGTTTCTGTACATCGCCCCGCAGCGCTTGGCCGACATCGACCCGGACATGGACGAAGGCAGCTACCCCGCCACCGACGTCCGCTCGCGCACGCCCCACAGCACACCCAACATCCCTGCCTTGCTCACCCTGCCGCTGGTCTTCGAAGAACACCAGGCCCTGGGTGGCGCTTCGGCCAAAGGCGCGCGCCTCTGTTATCTGCGTGACCTGTGGGTGAGCGCCGTGCGCGATGTGCCGGGCATCGAAGTCATGACTCCGGATGACCGGCGTCTCTATTGCGGGATCACCGCGATGCGCTTCACCGCCCAGGCCGATCAACGGGCGATGGCCGATCGATTGCTCAACGACCATGGGATCTTCACCGTGGTACGCAATACCAGCGTCGGACCGTGCATCCGCATTACCCCAGGATTGATGACCTTGGCGAGTGATATCGAGCGGTTGACCCAGGCACTGATCCATCTGAGCCGAACATAGTTGAGCTTTTGAGCTTTTGTGGCGAGGGAGCTTGCTCCCGCTGGGCTGCGCAGCAGCCCCCTCTCAAGCTCACTCAATCAACCTGATCCACTGCGTCGCCGGACTCCAGGGCCGCTGCGCACCCCAGCGGGAGCAAGCTCCCTCGCCACCGGAATTTTGTGCTGCCATAAAAACCCGGGCAAAAAAAAACGGCGCGCCGACCAAGCGCACCGTAAAACCGTAGAACACCCAACGAGGTTCGGTAAAACAATCAGTCCAGCAGTGCCAAGGCCTCGGCGGTGCATTCCTGAATGCGGGCCCAGTCGCCGTTCTTGATCCATTCAGGATCAAGCATCCAGCTTCCGCCCACGCACATCACGTTTTTCAACGCCATGTAGCTCTTGATGTTGGCCGGGCTCACGCCGCCGGTCGGGCAGAATTTCACTTCGCCAAACGGGCCACCCAAGGCCTTGATGGCCGCGACGCCGCCGCTGACTTCGGCCGGGAACAGTTTGAAGCGACGATAGCCCAGGCTGTAGCCTTCCATGATGCCCGAGGCGTTGCTGATGCCGGGCAGCAGCGGGATAGGGCTGTAGACGCTGGCCTCGAGCAGATCACGGGTGATGCCCGGAGTGACGATGAACTGCGAACCGGCGGCCTCGGCGGCGTCCAGCATGTGACGGTCAAGCACCGTGCCGGCACCGGTCACCAGTTCCGGACGCTGCTCACGCAGCACCTGGATGGCCTTGAGGCCGTATTGGGAACGCAGTGTCACTTCCAGCGCCGTCAGGCCACCGGCAGCCAGGGCATCGGCCAGTGGCAGGATGTCCTGTTCACGGGCGATGGTGATCACCGGCAGGATCCGCGCCTTGGCGCAGAGGCTGTCGATCAGGGCAACTTTGTCCGCCATGGAAACGGTCGGGGATGGGTTTGTCATAGCGGCTGATCCTTGGTTCATGGGCACCAGTAAATCTCTAACGTAGGTTGCAAGAACGCGCGGATCGGCATTTTGGCGACATCGTCACCTGCCACCGCAGCGTTCAAGGTGGTCAATTTCGACTGACCGGAAATCGACAACACTTTGTGTTGCGCCGAAGCCAGCAAGGCGCGGCTCATGGTCAAGCGCTGGTGCGGCACGGTCGGCGCCAGCATCGGCCAGCAGCGACGTGTGCCATTGGCATCCAGTGCCTGGGCCAGGTTCGGGCTGCCAGGGAACAGCGAGGCGGTGTGTCCGTCATCGCCCATGCCCAAGACCAGCACGTCGATGGGCGGCAGCTCGGCCAGCAAGCGATCCGCCTGTTCGGCAGCCGCTTCCAGGTTGCTGCTGGCGCTGTAGAGGCTCAGGAACTGGGCCTTGGCCGCCGCGCCTTGCAGCAGGTAACGCTTGAGCAGGCCGGCGTTGCTGTCGACGTGTTCAACCGGAACCCAGCGCTCATCGGCCAGGCTGACCACCACTTTGGACCAGTCCAGCGCCTGCTTGGCCAGGTGCTGGAAAAACGCCACCGGGCTGCGGCCACCGGAGACCACCAGGGTCGCCGCACCGCGTGCGTCGATTGCATTGCGCAATTGCTCGGCCACGTTCAGCGCCAGCCCTTCGGCCAGCACCACCGGGTTCTTGAACTCATGGGCGCTAACGCCCTGCGGCAGTTTCACTTCAGATATCGCCATACCATGACCTCCCATCCCGCGTGATCAGTGCAATGGAGCTCATCGGCCCCCAGGACCCAGCCGCATACGGCTTGGGCGCATCGCCGGATTTCTTCCATCCGGCGATCAACTGGTCACACCACGTCCACGCGGCTTCAATTTCATCTTTACGGACAAACAGGTTCTGATTGCCGTTCATGACTTCCAGCAACAACCGCTCGTAGGCATCGGGTATCCGCGCGCTGCGATAGGTATCGGAGAAGTTGAGTTGCAGCGGACCGCTGCGCAATTGCATGCCCTTGTCCAGGCCTTGCTCCTTGGTCATCACGCGCAAGGAAATCCCTTCGTCCGGTTGCAGGCGGATGATCAGCTTGTTGCTGATCTGCAAGCGCTGCTCGGGCGCGAAGATGTAGTGGGACGGTTCCTTGAAGTGAATGACGATCTGCGACAGCTTTTGCGGCATGCGCTTGCCGGTACGCAGGTAAAATGGCACCCCGGCCCAGCGCCAGTTGCGGATGTCGGCGCGCAGGGCGACGAACGTCTCGGTGTCGCTCTGGGTGTTGGAGTTGGGTTCTTCGAGGTAGCCAGGCACCGACTTGCCCTCGCTGTGGCCGGCGATGTACTGGCCGCGCACCACCTGGGTGGTCAGGCCTTCCGGGCTGATCGGCGCCAGTGCCTTGAGCACCTTGACCTTCTCGTCACGGATGCTGTCGGCAGACAAGTCGGCCGGTGGGTCCATGGCGATCAGGCACAGCAACTGCAACAGGTGGTTCTGGATCATGTCCCGCAGTTGGCCAGCCTTGTCGAAATAGCCCCAGCGGCCTTCGATACCGACCTTCTCGGCCACGGTGATTTCCACGTGGGAAATGTAATTCTGGTTCCACTGGGTTTCGAACAGGCTGTTGGCAAACCGCAGCGCGATCAGGTTCTGGACCGTCTCTTTGCCCAGGTAATGGTCGATGCGATAGGTACGGTTTTCCGGGAAGAACTGCGCCACGGCGTCGTTGACCTTGCGCGAAGACTCCAGGTCCGAGCCGATGGGCTTCTCCAGCACGACACGGGTGTTTTCGCTCAAGCCAACCTTCGCCAGGTTCTCGCAGATCGCCCCATACACCGCCGCTGGGGTGGCGAAATAGGCAATGACCTGTTGGGTCGAACCGGCTGCTTCGGCCAAGGCGACGTAATCGTCGGCCTTGAGGAAATCCACGTGCAGGTAGGTCAATCGTGCCAGGAAGCGCTCGAGTACGGCTTCGTCCAGGTCTTTTTCACCGACGTAGCGACGCAGTTCGGCGGCGATGAACGCCAGGTGCTGCTGCTCGCCGCCGGGTTCACGGGCCAGCGCAATGATTCGCGTGTCCTCGTGCAACAATTGGGCGCCATCGAGCTGATACAGGGCAGGAAAGAGCTTGCGCAAGGCCAGATCGCCCAACGCGCCGAACAAGGCAAAGGTGCACGGTTCAACCGTAATCGAAGGCATGATGTTTGTTCTTTTATCAAGTTAAACTACAAATACCTTTTTTCAAGGTATCACTCAAGGAAAAATGTAGTAATAACCACAACATTTTTCGAAAACACCGATTCCGAGTGGTGGTCCGTCGGAGCCATCAGTAGGATAGGCCACCGCAAAGGGTCGTATCAAAGACCCGTCTTCCTAGGAATCTTGTATGGACCGCGTGCGAAATTTACTGGAACAGATCCAGAGTCGCCTTGAAGACCTGAACAAGGCCGAACGCAAGGTGGCCGAGATCATCCTGCTCAACCCGCAGCAGGCGACCCGCTTCAGCATCGCCGCCCTCGCCCAGGCGGCCTCGGTCAGTGAACCGACCGTCAACCGTTTCTGCCGCTCGTTCGGCGTCAGCGGTTACCCGGAACTCAAGCTGCAACTGGCCCAAAGCCTGGCCAGTGGCGCTGCTTATGTGAGCCGTGCGGTGGAAGCCGACGACAACCCGGAAGCCTATACCCGGAAAATCTTTGGCAGTGCCATTGCCTCATTGGACAGCGCCTGCCAGGCCCTTGATCCCAATTTGATCAGTCGCGCCGTGGACCTGCTGATCCAGGCCCGGCAGATCCACTTCTTCGGTCTCGGCGCCTCCGCCCCGGTAGCGTTGGATGCCCAGCACAAGTTTTTCCGCTTCAACCTGGCAGTGACCGCGCACGCCGACGTACTGATGCAGCGCATGATCGCGTCCGTGGCCCATACAGGTGAACTGTTCGTGATCATTTCCTACACCGGTCGTACCCGTGAGCTGGTGGAAGTGGCGCGCATCGCCCGGGAAAACGGCGCGTCGGTGCTGGGCCTGACCGCCGAAGGCTCGCCACTGGCCAAGGCCAGCACCTTGAGCCTGAACATCCCCCTGCCCGAAGACACTGATATCTATATGCCGATGACCTCACGGATCATCCAGCTCACCGTACTGGACGTGCTCGCCACCGGCATGACCCTGCGTCGGGGCGTGGACTTCCAGCCGCATCTGCGCAAGATCAAGGAAAGTCTGAATGCCAGCCGGTATCCGGTGGGGGATGAGTTCAACTGAACCGATCCAGAAGCCTCGCTGCCTGATCGTTCCCACTCCGCGTGGGAACGATCCAGAGTTAAGCCCCCATCCGTGCCTGCAAACTCAGGTGCGCCCGCTCCCCCGGCGCCAGGCACAGGCTGTCGGTGCCGCCACTGGCCGCTTCGACGCAGACGAATTCACTGACCTCATCCCAACTCACCCCCAGCAACGGTCGCGCGCCGGGATGCCAGACCACGGTGTCGGCGCTGTCGCCGGTGTCGATGCGCAGTTCGCGCTGCCAGGCGTGGTCCTTGAGCTGCAATTCCCCCTCATGCTGGAACACCCGCTGGCAACCGCCCTCGACCCGCAACTCGCCTTCCTGCTGGCAAACCGCACGGTTCAACTGGTCGTAGCCCTGTGCGCCCTCCAGGCCAGACAGCGCTACCTCACCGACATCACCAATACGCCAATAGGCGTGCAAGGCCTGGCTCAACTGGCATGGCAGGCTGTCCTGGTGCTCGGTGCTCAAGCGCAGTTCCATCCTTTCACCCAGATCGGCATGCAGGTCCACCTGCCAGTCGCACAGTTGCAACTGCCAATGCAGGTGTACGCCCTCGTCATCACTGCGGCTGTCGAGCAGTTTCCAATCGATCAGCCGCGCCCAACCATGGGACGGCCAGGCATTTTCGCTGGGATGCCGACCATACCAAGGCCAGCACACCGGTACCCCGCCGCGTATCGCACCGACTTGCGGCCACTTGGCCGCGCACCACAACCAGGGCTTCTGGCCTTTGGGCTGAAAATGCAGCAACTGTGCGCCCTGGCGACTGAACACCGCCTGGCACAACGGGTGATCGATCACCAACACATCGCGCTGCCGATAGCGCTCCCACGCGAACACCGGGCGTTCGCGCAAGGATCTGAAAAAGCGTTGTAGCGGATGCTCATGCATGGGCCGCGGTCCTGGAGATCATTGAATACTCAACTATGTACGACACTATTTTGTGGCGAGGGAGCTTGCTCCCGCTCGACTGCGAAGCAGTCGTAAACGAGGCAAATGCGGTCTGGCTGACGCACCGCAGTGAATGGTTTTGGGGTCGCTTCGCAACCCAGCGGGAGCAAGCTCCCTCGCCACAGGCTTCGCACTGACCCTATGCTCCCCAAAAAAAAGCGGACAGCCATGGCCGTCCGCAAATATGCGCACATAGAGAGGAGCTTATCGCAACAGCGTTAGAACACCGACTGAATTTTCAGGCCGGCCACCAGCGCGTTGTCGACTTCATCCACACCGCCCGGGTGAGTGATGTATTGCAGGTTAGGACGCACAGTCAGCCAGTTGGTAACGTGGACACCGTAGTTGAGTTCGTAGTTGTACTCAGTGCTACGCAACGGTGCGAACAGCGGATCGTTGTAATCGGTGACACCATTGGCCGCGTTGGTCAGCTCGGCGTTTTTCTTCACGTCTTCGTTGACATGGATGCGGGAAAAACCGATGCCGATGTCATCTTTTGGACGCGCATCGAAGGGCCCCTTGTACACGAACATCAGCGACTGGTAGTTGTCGACGATGTTGGTGTCCTTATCGTGGAAGGTCGCGTTGGCGGCGATGTTCAGGCCGCGGGACGCGTCACCGTTGTGCGTGGTCAGTTGTTGCTGTGCCACGAACCAGTAGCCGTGCTTGCTATCGTGGCTGCGATAGGCGTTAAGGGTGGTCGCGGCATCGTCACCGTTGTCGTCTTCACGGACGTCATTGGCATCGGCCGTGCTCTTGTAGTAACCCACACGGTACTCACCCGGCAGGTTGTTGACCTTCGGCGACCAGACCAATTCGACCGGAATCACGGTGCCCTTGGTACCACTGCCGCTGAGTTTGAAGCCGTTGCCGTGTTCCAGTTGCGAGGGGTTCTGGTTGTATGCGCCGATCTGCGCATAGAACTCAGGCGTGAGGTTGTACTTCACGCGGATCGCGGCCTGGCTGACGGGCCAGTTGTACCAGATGCCGGTCGCCCAGTTACCCACTTGGGAACCGCAGAAGGCCAGGTTCTGGAATTCACAAGGGAAGGTGTTGAAGTCTTCGCCTTCGCCGAAGTAACCGGCCTTGACGTCCAGCTTGCCGTCGAGGAACTGGTGCTTGATCCACAACTGGGTCAGACGGACCATGTGGCCACGGCCGTAGACTTCCTGGGAAGAACTCAAGGTGCCGGCACGCGGGTCGCCGACACGGTCGTTGGAAATGTTTTCACCGTTACGGTTGGTGAGCTGGATCTTGGCCTGGGTGTTATCCCAACCCCACAGCTTTTCCAGGTCCAGCGCCACGCCCAGGCCAAACTGGTCGGAATAACGCGCGGTCTTGTCGTTGTTGTAGCCGCCATGCAGGTTGCCACCGACTTCACCGACGTAGTCGGCCTTGATGTCGATACCCTGCTCGATCAGCTCGGTACGCTTACCACCCCAGTCACCCGTCATCCACGGCGAATCGGCGCTGAAGGCGTCGGCAGCCTGTGCGCTACCGGCCAGCATCATCGCCGCAACGGCTGACAACTGGCAGATAAGCTGGGCGTTATTTTTCTTCTTCATCCCTACATCCTCGTCTTTATTGTTATTAACTGTTTTTATCTAACGCGGTTTACAACGATTGCGGCGGGTGGTCCCCCACTCACCGCATACTCCTTCTTTGTGGGAGCACGTTGACTCCCTCATTTGTTCTTCATCGGCCTTTGAACTGCGCCACGTTCGCCGACCGAGCATCGGCTTGCGGCTGGCCAGCCACGCCCAGGCGTTCACCGGACTGCGCGTCGAACAGCAGCACCTTCGACGGATCGAATTGCAGCGTCAGGGTTTCCCCCGGCTGCGGTGCCACGTCCGGCGCCAGGCGGCAGCAGACCTTGGTGTCGTTGAGATTGACGAACACCAGGGTGTCCGGCCCGGTGGGCTCGGTGACCTGGACTTCGGCGCGAATGGTCGGCAAACCGTTGGGCTCGCTGCCTGCCAGCATGATCTGCTCCGGACGCATGCCCAGGATCACTTCGCGGTCTTCCAGGCCGGCGTCCTGCATACCCATTGGCAACTCGCAACGGGCCTGGCCGCTGTCGAGCAGCGCCAGCAGGCGACCGTCCTTGCGTTGCAGGCGCAGCGGGATGAAGTTCATCGGTGGCGAACCGATGAAGCTCGCCACGAACAGGTTGGCCGGGTTGGTGTAGATGTCTTTCGGCGTACCGAACTGCTGGATGATCCCGTCCTTCATCACCGCCACTTTGTCGCCCAGGGTCATGGCTTCGATCTGGTCGTGGGTCACGTAGACCGTGGTGGTCTTCAGGCGCTGGTGCATCAGTTTCATTTCGGTGCGCATCTCGACCCGCAGCTTGGCGTCGAGGTTGGACAGTGGTTCGTCGAACAGGTAGATCTTCGGCCGCCGCGCCAGCGCCCGGCCCATGGCCACGCGCTGTTGCTGGCCGCCGGAAAGCTGGCCGGGCTTGCGATTGAGCAGGTGTTCGATCTGCAGCAGCTTGGCCACGCGGGTGACTTCTTCGTCGATGGCGGCCTGGTTCATCTTGCGGATTTTCAGGCCGAACTCGATGTTCTCGCGCACGCTCATGGTCGGGTACAGCGCGTAGGACTGGAACACCATGGCGATGTCGCGATCTTTCGGGCTCATGCCGCTGACATCCTGGTCGCCGATCATGATCGCGCCGCCAGTGATGGTCTCGAGGCCGGCGATGCAGTTCATCAGCGTCGACTTGCCACAGCCCGAAGGTCCGACCAGGATCAGGAACTCACCGTCCTTGATCGACAACTCGATGTTCTTCAGGGTGTCCGGCAGGCCGGCGCCATAAGTCTTGTTTACGTTGCGAAGTTCAAGCGTTGCCATGATTACCCCTTGACTGCGCCGGCCGTCAGGCCGCGCACGAAATACTTGCCTGCGACCACATAGACCAGCAGGGTCGGCAGCCCGGCGATCATCGCCGCCGCCATGTCCACGTTGTATTCCTTGGCCCCGGTACTGGTGTTGACCAAGTTGTTCAGCGCTACCGTGATGGGTTGCGAATCACCGCTGGAGAACACCACGCCGAACAGGAAGTCGTTCCAGATCTGCGTGAACTGCCAGATCAGGCAGACCATGATGATCGGGGTGGACATTGGCAGGATGATCCGCCGGAAAATGGTGAAGAACCCCGCACCGTCCAACCGCGCAGCCTTGACCAGCGCGTCGGGAATGCTGACGTAGTAGTTGCGGAAGAACAGCGTGGTGAATGCCAGGCCGTAGACCACGTGCACGAACACCAGGCCCGTGGTGGTGCTGGCCAGGCCCATCTTGCCGAGGGTGAACGAGGCCGGCAGCAGGACGGTCTGGAACGGCAGGAAGCACCCGAACAGCAACAGACCGAAGAACAACTGCGAACCGCGAAAACGCCACATCGACAACACGTAGCCGTTCAAGGCACCGATGGCGGTGGAGATCAGCACCGCCGGGACGGTGATCTTGATCGAGTTCCAGAAGTAGCCGTCCACCGTGGCCCAGGCCTTGACCCAGCCGATGCCGCTGACCACGGTCGGCCAGCTCAGCAGGTTGCCGGTGCTGATGTCTTCCGGCGTCTTGAAGCTGGTCAACAGCATGACCACCAACGGCACCAGGTAAAGCAATACGGCGAGGATCAGCACCGCGTAGATGGCGATGCGACTCAGGCTGATGGAAGGTTTGGCAGCGAGACTAGTCATGACGCTTGGTCCTCAGCTCGGAGTACAGGTAAGGCACGATGATTGCGAGGATCGCACCAAGCATCAGGATTGCACTGGCCGAGCCCATGCCCATCTGGCCGCGACTGAAGGTGAAGGAGTACATGAACATCGCTGGCAGGTCGGAGGAATAACCCGGGCCACCGGCCGTCATCGCGGCCACCAGGTCGAAGCTCTTGATCGCGATATGCGCCAGGATCATCACGGCACTGAAGAACACCGGGCGCAGGCTCGGTAGCACCACTTTCCAGTAGATGCGCGGCATGCTCGCGCCATCGATCTGCGCGGCACGGATGATCGATTGATCGACACCCCGCAGGCCGGCCAGGAACATCGCCATGATGAAGCCCGAGGCCTGCCACACCGCAGCGATCACCAGGCAGTACACCACGCGATCCGGGTCGATCAGCCAATCCAGGCGGAAGCCTTCCCAACCCCAGTCACGCAACAATTTGTCCAGGCCCATGCCCGGGTTGAGCAGCCATTTCCAGGCTGTACCGGTGACGATCATCGAGAGCGCCATCGGGTAAAGGTAAATCGTGCGGATAAAACCTTCGCGGCGAATGCGCTGGTCAAGGAACACCGCCAGCAACACGCCGATCACCAGGGTGATACCGATGAACAGGCCGCCGAACAATGCCAGGTTCTTGCTCGCCACCCACCAGCGATCGTTGTCCATCAGCCGGGCATATTGCGCCAGGCCTGCCCACTTGTAGTTCGGCAGGAACGTCGAAGTGGTGAACGACAGGACGAACGTCCACAAGATATAGCCATAGAAGCCCACCAGGACGATGAACATGCTCGGCGCCAGCACCAGTTTTGGTAGCCAGCGCTGCAATGCATCGAACGGCGAGGCCTTGCTGAACACAGCAACAGAACTCATGGGAAGATCCAAAACAAGGTTACAAGGGCATCCCTTTGTGGGAGCGAGCTCTGTGGCGAGGGGATTTATCCCCGATCGGCTGCGAAGCAGCCGCAAAGCCATTGCATGCGGTGTTTCTGACACTCCGCCATTGCGACTTTTCGGGGCCGCTGCGCGACCCATCGGGGCGGTGCGACGTTTCGCTAAATCCCCTCACCACAAAAGCTCCCACAAGGGAAGCGGCGCTAATTACTTCGCAGACTGAACCGCAGCGCCGAGTTTCTTGGCGGCATCGGCCGGGTCGGCTTTCGGGTCGTTGATGTAGTTGGTCACCACGTCAAAGAACGCACCCTGTACCGCCAACGTGGTCGCCATGTTGTGCGCCATGCTCGGTTGCAGGCCGCCAGACTTGGCGTCCGTCAGGAAGTCCTTGGCAGCGGTCTGGGCGCAGGAATCGAAACCGTACTTGGCCATGTCGGCCAGCATGTCGTTACGAACCGGGATCGAGCCTTTGTTGATGCTGAAGACTTTCTGGAAGTTCTCGCCCAATACGACCTTGGCGATATCCTGCTGACCGGCCGCAGTGCCTTTGTCTTTCTGCTTGAACACCGCCAGGGAGTCGATGTTGTAGGTGAAGGCCTTGTCGGTGCCCGGGAAGGCCACGCACTCGTAGTCCTTGCCGGCGACTTTCTTCGCCGCGGTCCACTCGCTCTTGGCCCAGTCACCCATGATCTGCATGCCGGCCTTGCCATTGATGACCTTGGCCGCTTCCAGGTTCCAGTCCTGGCCCTTGCCGTCGGCGTCCATGTAGGTCGCGACTTTCTTCAGCTCGGTCAGTGCCTTGATCATCTCCGGACCGGTCAGGGCCTTGTTGTCCAGGTCGACCAGGGCTTTCTTGTAGCCATCAGCGCCCATGACCGAGAGCACCACGGCTTCGAACACGGTGCTGTCCTGCCAAGGCTGGCCACCGTGGGCGAGCGGAATGAAGCCCGCGGCCTTGAGCTTGTCGCCGGCTGCATAGAATTCTTCGAGGGTGGTCGGGTTCTTGGTGATGCCGGCTTTCTTGAAGACCTCCGGGTTGATCCACAGCCAGTTGACGCGGTGGATGTTCACCGGCACGGCGACGTAGTCACCGTCGTACTTCACGGTATCGGAGACTTTCTTGTCGAGCAGGCTGTCCCACTTCTCGGCCTTGGCAACATCTTTCAGGATGTCGGTGTCGAGCAGCCCGGTGGACGCCCATTCCTGGATGTCCGGGCCCTTGATCTGGGCGACGCCAGGCGGGTTACCAGCCACGGCACGGCTCTTGAGCACGGTCATGGCAGTGGAACCGCCACCACCGGCGACAGCGCCGTCCTTCCAGGTAAAGCCGTCTTTTTCTACCTGGGCCTTGAGCACATCGACCGCGGCTTTTTCACCACCCGACGTCCACCAGTGGACGACTTCCACGGAACCTTTGGATTCGGCGGCAAGGGTGCTGACAGGGAATGCTGCGACGGGAAGCAGGGAAGCAAGAGAAATGACAGTAGCGAGGCGAGAAATCGCATTCATCTAGAATTACCTTTCTTGTTGTTATGCATGCAAGTCTGGTGCTTGCGCTGCATGGATTCTAATCAGAGGGAATCCCTTCGCAGGTAACGAAGGGACGTGCAAATGTCACGACATGGTTACACAGGCGAAGGACTGGATAACCGCGCCAGGGCTGACGCCATGCTCGGTGCCAAGGGCAGGCGCGGAATCAACACCGCCTGCCAGGCGTGATACAGGTCCGGCTTGCCTGGCCAGATGTCGGCGCTGGGGCGGTTTTGCGGATCGAGTTCGTGATGCCAGCTGCCGTTGCAGCGATCGATGAAATGTTTGTCACAGAACTCCCAGAAGCGCCGATACCAGGCTTCGTACTTCGCCTCGTCGGTGCGCTTGAGCAAGGCGCTGGCAGCGGCCGCCGCTTCGGCGTGGACCCAATGCAGTCGATGGCGAACCACCGCGCGGTTGTCCCAATCCAGGGTGTAGACAATGCCCGGCGCACCGTCGACGCCCCAACCGTGGCGGCAGTTCTGATCGAAGAGTTTTTGTGCGTCCTGGGCCAGCCAACCCGGGGTCAGCATGCCGATCTGGACGCGCGCCGCCTCAAGGTGCAGCAGCAGTCGCGCCCATTCGAAACCGTGGCCAGGGGTGGTGCCGTAGGGACGGAAACCATCGGCAGGATTGTCCTGGTTATATTCGCGCAGCGGCTGCCAGTGGCGATCGAAATGCTCCACCACCAGGTAGTCGTTGGCGGCGGCATGGCCGTGGATCACCCGTTCGACGATGTGCAGGGCGCGAGCCAGCCAGCGCGGGTCGTCGGTGGCATCGGCCAGGGCCAGGAACGCTTCGGTGGCGTGCATGTTGCTGTTGGCGCCGCGATAGGCCTCTTCCTCAGTCCAGTCGCGGTTGAAGGATTCGCGCAGTGCCCCCTCTTCTTCGCTCCAGAAATGCTCATCGATGATTCGCACCGCTTCGTCCAGCAACGCCGCAGCGCCGGGCCGCTGGGCCACCACCGCGGAACTGGCCGCCAGGGCAACGAATGCATGCAAGTAGGCCGCCTTGCCCGCGCCATCTTCATCAGGCCGTGTCGTGGCAAACCAGCCACCGTGCTCGGCGTCGCGCAAGGGGCCGCTCAACGCCTGGACACCGTGATCCACCAGCTCGGCAAACCCCGGCAGCCCCTGGATGTGGGCCATGGCAAAGCTGTGGGTCATGCGCGCGGTGTTCATGGTTTCGGCCCGTGCATTGGCCGGCAGGCGCCCCAGCTCGTCCAGGTTGCCAAAGCCGTCCGCCAGCTTCGATGCCTTGGCGAACGCCAGCAGCCGCAAGCCTTCGTCGGCAAGCCATTGCTGGTGGGCAGGGGCGTTCAGCCAACTGCTGAAGGCCGGTTGGAAGGTGTCCATTGGGTGGTACCTTTTTTGTTGTTTTGACGCAGGGAGTCTAAACAAGGGATGAGGAGTGGCAGGTAACGAAAGGCGCGAGTTATGTCACCGACTTGTGACATTGATGATCGTTCCCCCCGCGTGGGAATGCCGCCCGGGACGCTCTGCATCCCCTTTAAAGCCGAACGCAGAGCGTCCGTTGAGGCATCCCCACGCAGAGCGTGGGAACGATCAGTCAGTTGAACGAGGCAATTGCAGGGTCACCCGCAACCCCCCTTCACGCAGGTTCTGCAGGCTCACTTCGCCGCCATGGCTGTGGGCGATATTGCGGGCGATGCCCAGGCCCAGGCCATAGCCCTGCTGTTGCCCGGCCAGGCGAAAGTGCGGTTCGAAGACTTGCTCCAGGCGCTGTTCCGGCACGCCGGGGCCTTCATCGTCGACGTGCAGGATGAAGGCGGTTTCATCGTCATCGATGTGCAGGTGGGCGTTCTGTCCGTATTTCAAGGCATTGTCGATCAGGTTGCCGATGCAGCGCTTGAGCGCCAGTGGCTTGCCCGGATACGGCGCCAGGGCCCGGCCATCCTGGGTCACCCGACCGTTGCCGTTGGGCGCCAGGTAAGGTTCGACCAGGCAATCGAGCACATGATTGAGGTCCACCGGTTCGATGTTTTCGTGGATGTCGGTGTCCTTGACGCATTGCAGCGCGCCTTTGACCAACAACTCCAACTCATCCAGGTCACGACCAAACTTGGCCTGCAGGTTTTCGTCTTCCAGCAGCTCGACTCGCAAGCGCAAGCGGGTGATGGGCGTGCGCAAGTCATGGGAAATCGCGCTGAACAACTGGCTACGTTCGGTCAGGTAGCGGCTGATGCGTTCGCGCATGGCATTGAACGCCCGCCCCACTTCCACCACTTCGCTGCCGCCGCCCTCGGCCACCGGCTCCACTTCGGCACCCAGGGACATGTCCCGCGCGGCCCGGGCCAAACGCTTGAGCGGTCGGCTCTGCCAGTGCACCAGCAAGCCGATGAACAGCAATAACAAGCTGCTGGTAAGCACGATGAAACCCACCTGTTGCGTAGGCAGGTCCTGCTCTTCGAGGCTGGTGTAAGGTTCGGGCAGCAGCGAGGCGATGTACAACCACTCCCCCGGCGCCATCTGGATCTGCGTGACCAGCACCGGCGGGTTCACCGGTTCCAGGGTCAAGGCGTAGTGAGCCCACGAACGGGGCAGTTCATCGAGTTTGAGCCCAGCGTTGAAAATTCGCAGGTCGTCGGGGCTGACAAAATTCACCGATATGTCGGCGTTACTGCCCAACGACCGGCGCAACACATCGTCCACCGCCTTGAGCACCGCCAGTTTGCGCGGCGTGATCGGCAGCACGTCCATGCCCAGGGGCTTGTCGTTGAGCGTGACGACAAATCGCGTACCGCCCATGCTGCGCAACTGGTCCAGCACCAATGGCCGGTACGCCACCGGCAGCGAACGCAAATAACTGACGCTGGCGGTCATCGAATGGGCCAGGCTGCGGGCACTGGTGACCAGGCCTTCGAGCTGGGTGGCGCGCAACTGCGAGACCCAGATCAGGCTGGACAAGGTCTGGGCGAACAGCACCACCAGCAAGGTCAGCAGCAGCATCCGTCCCAGCAGCGAGCGCGGTACCGGCACCCGTCGGGCGACTTTTTTGATCCAGTCAATGACCATTGCTGGCAACCACACTGGCCGCCAGCTGATAACCGCTGCCACGCACCGTGCGAATCAGCCGCGGCGGCTTATCGGTGTCACGCAAGCGCTGACGCAGACGACTGACCGCCATGTCGACGATCCGGTCCAGGGGCATCAGCTCACGGCCACGGGTCGCATTGCCGATGGTGTCGCGGTCGAGGATTTCCTGGGGATGATCGAGAAACAGCTTGAGCAGGGCGAAGTCGGCGCCGGAGAGAATCACTTCTTCACCGTCGGTGTGGAACAGCCGATGGCTGACCATGTCCAGCCGCCATTCATCGAAGGCCAGCACTTCACCGCCGGAGCGTTCCTGGCCGAATTGCGCCCGGCGCAGCAGTGCCTTGATGCGCGCCTGCAATTCACGCGGGCTGAAAGGCTTGCCCAGGTAATCATCGGCGCCCAGCTCAAGGCCGATGACCCGGTCGGCTTCGTCGGAACTGGCGGTGAGCATGATGATGGGCACATGAGCCTGGCGTGGGTGTTGGCGAACCCAGCGGCATAGGCTGAAGCCGTCTTCATCGGGCAGCATCACATCAAGGATCACCAGGTCGCTCGGCGCATCGTTCAGCGCCTGGCGAAACCCGGCGCCGTCGGGCGTGGTCCGCACCTGGAACCCCGCACGGCTGAGGTAGGTGTCCAGCAGTTCGCGAATCTCCTGGTCGTCGTCGACCAACAAAATCGATTTGTTTACTGAACTCACGGGCCTCGTCCTTGTTGTTTGGATTGGGGCGATTATGCCTGATGGACAAGGCCTACAAATACACTGCAAAAACTCTGTGGGAGCGGGCTTGCTCGCGATAGCGGTGCAACAGCCAACCTCAATGGCGACTGACACTCCGTCATCGCGAGCAAGCTAGCTCCCACAGTACAGTACCTACCGAACCTTAAGCGGCGGCGGATTGCTCCAACGCCACACCCGCACCCATCAGGCCGGGGTACGGCGCGGTCACCAGCCAGACCGGAATGCCCTTGAAGTAATCGCTCATGCAGCCCTTGTCGGCGAAGCAACGGGCGAAACCGCTTTCGAGGAAGAAATCGGCAAACCGCGGGACCACGCCACCGACGATGTAGACACCGCCGCGCCCGCCCAACGTCAACACATTGTTGCCGGCCACGCGCCCCAGCCAGCGGCAGAACTGCTCGAGCACTTCCAGGGCAATGGGGTCGCCAGCCAGGCCGGCGGCGGTGATGGATTCGGGGGTGTCGAGCACCGGCACATGGCCGTCCACCGCGCAAATGGCCCGGTACACCCGAGGCAAACCGCTGCCGCTCAGGGCGGTTTCGGCGCTGACGTGGCCGATCTCGTTGTAGATGTGCTGCCACAGTTGGGTTTCCCGCGGGCTGCTCAGGGGCAGGTCGACATGGCCGCCCTCCCCCGGCAACGCGGCGAAACGGCCTTCGCCCAAGTCCAGCAACGTACCAACGCCCAGCCCGGTACCCGGGCCGATCACCACTGCCGGGCGCAACGGCTCCGGAGTGCCTTCGCATACGACCCGGTACTCATCGAGACGCAAGCAAGTCATGCCCAGGGCCATGGCCGAGAAATCGTTGACCAGCAACAGCTTCTCCACCTGCAAGGTCTGGCAGAACGCCAGGTTGCTCAGGCGCCAGTGATTGTTGGTAAAGCGAAACTCATCGCCGCTCACGGGACCGGCCACCGACAGGCACACCGAACCGATGGCGCCCGGTTTCAGGCCCAGGCCACTCAGGTACACCTGGATGGCATCTTCCGGGCAGGCATAATCCGCTGTTGCCAGCACCTGGATGTTTTCCAGGGCGTGGTTTTTCCACAGCGCAAAGCGTGCGTTGGTCCCACCGATGTCACCGACCAAAGCCAGTTTCAATTAAGCGTCTCCAGGGCAGAAGTGAAGGCGCTGGCGCCCTGCTCCGCCGAGCTGAAGGCCATGCGCATGAAACCGAACAGCTCGCGGCCGGTGCCGATGTTGTTGCCCAACAGGCCCTTGGCCGGCGTGCGCGCGGCGAATTCCTCGGCGTCCACCTTCAATTCCAAGGTGCCTTTGACGCCATCGACGCGGATGATATCGCCCTCCTGCACCCGGGCCAACGCACCACCGACATAAGCTTCGGGGCTGACATGAATGGCCGCCGGGATTTTCCCCGACGCACCGGACATGCGCCCGTCGGTCACCAGCGCCACTTTGAAGCCACGGTCCTGCAATACGCCGAGGAACGGCGTCATCTTGTGCAGCTCGGGCATGCCGTTGGAGCGCGGGCCCTGGAAGCGCATCACCGCGACGAAGTCTTTCTCCAGCAGGCCGGCCTTGAATGCATCAGCCAGGTCCTGCTGATCCTGGAAGACCATGGCCGGGGCTTCGACGACCTGGTTTTCCAGGGCCACAGCCGAGACCTTCATCACGCCACGGCCCAGGTTGCCTTCCATCACCCGCAGGCCGCCTTCAGACGAGAACGCGCGGGCCACCGGGCGCAGGATGTTTTCGTCGAGGCTTTCGATCGGGCCGTCGCGCCACACCAGCTCGCCGTCCTCGAGGAACGGCTCCTGGGTGTAACGGCTCAGGCCGTGACCGAGCACGGTGTTGACGTTTTCGTGGAGCAAACCGGCTTCCAGCAATTCACGGATCAGGAACGACATGCCGCCCGCCGCCTGGAAGTGGTTGATGTCGGCCTTGCCGTTCGGGTAGACATGACTCAGGGTCGGCACCACCTCGGAGAGGTCGGCCATGTCCTGCCAGGTCAGCTGGATACCCGCCGCCATGGCGATGGCCGGCATGTGCAGGGTGTGGTTGGTGGAGCCGCCGGTGGCGTGCAGCGCAACGATGGAGTTGACCAGCGAGCGTTCGTCGACGATCTCGCCGATGGGCATGAAGTTGCCGCTCTGCTTGGTCATGCGCGTGACCTGGAACGCCGCTTCACGGGTCAGGGCATCGCGCAGTGGAGTGTTCGGGTTGACGAACGAGGCGCCCGGCAAATGCAGGCCCATCACTTCCATCAGCAACTGGTTGGTATTGGCCGTGCCGTAGAAGGTGCAGGTGCCCGGGCTGTGGTAGGACTTCATCTCCGATTCCAGCAGCTCTTCGCGGGTGGCCTTGCCTTCGGCGTAGCGCTGGCGAACGTCGGCTTTTTCCTTGTTGGAGATGCCGGACACCATCGGTCCGCCGGGTACAAAGATCGTCGGCAAGTGACCGAAGCGCAGCGCGCCCATCATCAGGCCCGGGACGATCTTGTCGCAGATACCGAGCATCAGCGCGCCATCGAACATGTTGTGGGACAACGCCACCGCCGTGGACAGCGCGATCACTTCGCGACTCGGCAGGCTCAGTTCCATCCCCGCCTCGCCCTGGGTCACGCCGTCGCACATCGCTGGCGTGCCACCGGCGAACTGGCCGACCGAGCCGATCTCGCGCAGGGCTTTCTTGATCTGTTCCGGGAAGGTTTCGTAAGGCTGGTGGGCCGAGAGCATGTCGTTATAGGAAGACACGATGGCGATGTTGGCGGCGTTCATCATCCGCAGGTGATGTTTGTCTTCGGTGCCGCAACCGGCCACGCCGTGGGCGAAGTTGGCGCATTGCAGCTTGCCGCGCGTCGGCCCGTCGCTGGCTGCACCACGGATCAATGCAAGGTAAGCCTGACGCGTGGCGCGGCTGCGGGCGATAAGCCGTTCGGTGACCTCAAGGACGCGGGGATGCATGTGTAGAACTCCAGGCTAACGGGTGTGGCGACCTGATTGTCTATGCTGGTCAAAAGCCCCCTGGCGTTGGGCGACAGGCGGTTTATTGACCATTCGGACCAGTTGATTCAGGTCACTCGTTGTAGATAAAACAAAATATTGCCACTAAAAAGGCTTGTTTTCTATTTTTATGCGAATAATCTTGTAATTCCAACAACAAATCGATGGCGGCGCCGTTAATGACTCTTCGAATCGCAATCAATGGTTTTGGCCGCATCGGCCGCAACGTTCTTCGTGCACTGTATACCCAAGGCTATCGTCGCGACCTGCAGATCGTCGCCATCAATGACCTGGGCGACAGTGCGATCAACGCTCATCTGCTCAAGTTCGACACGGTCCACGGCACGTTCGATGCCGACGTGCAGCACGATCACGAAAGCCTGACGGTCAATGGCGACCGCATCTCGGTCAGCGCCATCCGCAACCCGGCCGAACTGCCTTGGGCCGCTGAAAAAATCGACGTCGTGTTCGAATGCACCGGCCTGTTCACCGACCGTGCCAAGGCAGCCGCGCATATCAGCGCCGGCGCCCGCAAGGTGATCATCTCGGCCCCGGCCAAGGGCGCCGACGCCACCGTGGTGTATGGCGTGAACCACGACATCCTGCGCCAGTCCCACCAGATCATCTCCAACGCTTCGTGCACCACCAACTGCCTGGCCCCGGTGGCCCAGGTGCTGCACCGCGAGCTGGGCATCGAAAGCGGCCTGATGACCACCATCCATGCCTACACCAACGACCAGAACCTGACCGACGTC
Organism: Pseudomonas sp. NFACC08-1; assembly: GCF_900106735.1. Lineage (NCBI taxonomy): Bacteria > Pseudomonadati > Pseudomonadota > Gammaproteobacteria > Pseudomonadales > Pseudomonadaceae > Pseudomonas > Pseudomonas sp. NFACC08-1. Next base: position 71,391 of record NZ_FNNL01000006.1, read on the forward strand.
TACCACAGCGATCCGTACCGCGCCCGCTCGGCCACCCAGAACATGATCCCGAGCAAGACCGGCGCCGCCGAAGCGGTGGGCCTGGTGCTGCCGGAACTGGCAGGCAAGCTGACCGGCATGGCGGTGCGCGTACCGGTGATCAACGTGTCCCTGGTGGACCTGACCGTGCAACTCAAGCGCGAAGCGTCGGCCGAAGAAGTCAACGAACTGCTGCGCCACGCCAGCCAGCATTCGAAGATCCTCGGCTACAACACCCTGCCGCTGGTCTCCAGCGATTTCAACCACAACCCGCTGTCGTCGATCTTCGACGCCAACCACACCAAGGCCAGCGGCAAGCTGCTCAAGGTGCTGGCCTGGTATGACAACGAATGGGGCTTCTCCAACCGTATGCTGGATAACTGCCTGGCGTTGTGTAACGCCGAGTAACTCATTGCTGGCCAATGTGGAGCGGGCCTGTAAGAGCAAACCTTGGGAGCAGGCCTGTGGGAGCAAAGCCTGCTCGCGATGACACCGTCGCATGCAGCACCTGTGCAGGCTTGAGAACGCTATCGCGAGCAAGCTTTGCTCCCACAGGTTGCGCTCCCCGCATGGCTTGGCGTGATGAAATGAAGGCTTGACCCGCAACGTAGATGATAAGCATTATCATCAACTCGAACCGGATCGGGCCCTACCGTGAGTCAATCGCGCTTTCATCACGTTTTCCTCGCCCAACGCACACCGCTGCTGCGCACTCTCGAGCGCATGGTCAGCAACCCCAGTACCGCCGAAGACCTGCTCCAGGAAACCTACCTGCGTGTCACCCGTGCATTGGCCGAACGCACGGTCGAGCACCTCGAACCCTTTGTTTTCCAGACCGCCCGCAACCTGGCGCTGGACCATCTGCGTGCCCGGCGCATCCAGTCGCGGACCTTGCTGGATGACGTACCGCCGGAAGTCGTCCACAACGTCGTCGCCCCCCAGAGCAGTGCCGAGGACGCCGCCCATGCCCAGCAACTGCTCGAGCGCCTGAACGTCAGCCTCCAGGCCCTGACTTCGCGACAACAGCAGATCTTCATTCTCAGCCGCCTGCATGGCCACAGTTACCAGCAGATCGCCGAACGCCTGGGCGTCTCCCTGAGCACCGTGCAAAAGGAACTGAAACTGATCATGGCGATCTGTGTGGGTGTGGCTGAACGTAGCCACGGCGAGCAGTGACCCGCCCCCACGCGTCAGGCCATAAGCTGCGTACACGCTTGCCACTTGCTGCGTACAGCTTGTAGCTTGAGCCCATGCCGCTAATACCGAGACCCCACTGTGACGGACAATCTCCGCTCTGCCGAGCCCACTGCGACGCCGGAAACCGCCCATGCCATGGAGCAGGCGCTGGACTGGCTGATCCTGCTGGACACCCCCAGCGAGGAACAGACGCGGCAGTTCCACGCCTGGCTGGCGGCCGATTCGCGCCACGGCGAGGCGTTCGCCCGAGCCCAGGCGATCTGGAACGGCCCGCAGGTGATGGAAAGTGCCCGCCAGCTTGAAGCCGCGCCCAAGGTTACCGCGCTGTCGCGCCTGCGCGCCCACTGGAAACCCCTGGCCACTGCCGCCGTGCTGTTTCTCGGTCTGTTCAACTTCAGCGACCTGCCCCTGCGCCTGCAGGCCGACCACCTGACCGTGGTCGGTGAGCGCCAGCGCCTGCAGTTGGAGGACGGCTCCAAGGTCTTGCTCAACACCGATTCGGCCTTCTCCAGCACGTTCAACGAGCAGCGACATGTGGCGCGCCTGTACAAGGGCGAGGCGTTTTTCGAAGTCCCGGGCAACCGTAACCTGCCGCTGGAAATCGATGCCGGCCCGGTCATGGCCAGCGTCAGCGACACCGCGTTCGCCGTGCGCTACCTCGACGGCGTGGCCCAGGTCCAGGTGCAGCGTGGCGACGTGGACCTGCGGGCCACCCGCAACGACACCCATGTGCGGCTGTCGGCTGGCGAAAGCATCCGCATCGGCCCCAACGGCTTCGACCGCCCGGCCCGGCTCGATGCCAACACCGACCTGGCCTGGGTCCAGGGTCGGCTGGTGTTCGAAAACCGGCCCCTGAGCCAGGTACTGGCCGAGCTGCGACGCTATTACCCCGGCTGGATCATCAACAGTAACGAACAATTGGCCAACGTGGCTGTGACCGGCAACTACCGCCTAGACCAGCCGCTGGACGTGGTCCGTTCGCTGGCCCATATCACCTCGGCGCGGCTTCAGGAGTTCCCGGCGCTGGTGATCCTGAACTAAATGAGAATTATTTTTACTCGATAGGCTCCGCTGATTCGTCTCGTTATAGCCAATGCAATTGATTCGCATCCAACGATGTGGATCTGCACCTATAACAGATGCGACACGGAGCGCTATCGATGTCCTCTCGCCTTACTTGCCGGTTTCTTGCCCCCTCTTGCACGCTGTCACTGCTCACCGCCGCCCTCCTGATGGCCGGCACAGCGCCGCTCGCCCTGGCCGCCACCGCCGTGCAACCCGCTGCACGCAACATGGGCGACTACACCTTTGCCATCGCCCGGCAGCCCCTGGTTTCGGCCCTGAATGCATTCACTGCGGTCACCGGCTGGCAAATCGGGATGCCCGCGGAACTGGCCGCAGGCGTCGCCTCGCCAGGGGTGAACGGCTCGCTGTCACCTGAAAAAGCCCTGGAGCGCCTGTTGGTGGGGACCCACCTGAGCTACCGCAAGCTGGGCGACAACAGCATCGTCCTGGAAAAAAGCAGTGCCGGCGGCGCGCTGGAGTTGCAACAAGTAACCATCAGCGCCACCCGCCAGGAACAGGACATCACCAGCGTACCGAGCACGGTCACGGTCCACGACCGCCAGGAACTGGATCGCAACAACGTCAATACCCTCAAGGATCTGGTGCGCTATGAACCAGGCGTATCGGTGGGCGGCGCGGGCCAGCGCGGCGATATCAGCGGCTACAACATCCGCGGCATCGACGGCAACCGGATCCTGACCCAGGTCGACGGCGTGGAAATTCCCGGCGGCTTCTTCAATGGCCCCTACGCCAAGACCCAGCGCAACTACGTCGACCCGGAAATCATCAAGCGCGCGGAAATCCTGCGCGGTCCGGCCTCGGTGTTGTACGGCAGCAATGCCATCGGCGGTGCCGTCAGCTACTTCACCCTGGATCCGGACGACATCATCAAGCCAGGCGAGGATGTTGGCGCCCGCCTGAAGACCGGCTACAGCTCCGCCGACGAGAGCTGGCTCAAGTCCGCCACCGTCGCTGGCCGTAGCGGGCAGTTCGACGGCCTGTTGCACTACAGCCAGCGCGACGGTCATGAAACCGAATCCTACGGCAACCACAACGGCACCGGCCTGGACCGCACCGCGGCCAACCCCCAAGACGTGCGCGCCAACAACGTGCTGGCCAAGCTCGGCTGGAACTACAGCGATGACGCACGCCTTGGCCTGGTCTACGAGAAGTACAAGGACGACCGCGACAGCGACCTGAAAAGCGCCTACGGCGGCCCCTACGCCAACGGCCAGCCGGCGATCCCCGACTTTGTACTGCCCGGCGGCATGTACCAGTGGCGCACCGGCAACGACACCATCAGCCGCGAGCGTTTCGGCCTGGAACACAGCTTCGCCCTCGACAGCCTGCTGGCCGATCACATGAAGTGGAGCCTGAATCACCAGGTCGCCAAGACCGACCAGAGCACCGCCGAATTCTACTTCCCCATCACCCGCCAGGTCCTGCGCACCCGGGAGACCCTCTATGAAGAGAAACAGTGGGTCTTCGACGCGCAACTGGAAAAGGCCTTCAGCGTCGCCGACACCGATCACGCGCTGACTTACGGCACCACCCTCAAGCAACAGAAAGTCACCGGCTCGCGCAGCGGCAATGGTGTGTGCCTGGCGGTTGGCGTCGGTTGCTCCGCGGTAGGCGCCATCAGCACCCGGGACGTGTTGGCAAAAGCCAGCGACTTCCCGGACCCGACCATCAACACCTACAGCCTGTTCGCCCAGGACCAGATCAGTTGGGACCGCTGGACCTTCATGCCAGGCCTGCGCTACGACTACACCCGGCTCAAGCCGCACCTGACCGAGGAATTCCTCAACACCGTGGACCCTACCGGCGGCGGTACAGTCAGCGGCAAGAACAAGACCTGGCATCGCGTCTCACCGAAGTTCGGCCTGACCTACGCCCTGAGCGATGAGTACACCTGGTACGGCCAGTACGCCGAAGGTTTCCGCACCCCGACCGCCAAGGCCCTGTACGGTCGTTTCGAGAACACCGACGCCGGCTATAGCGTAGAACCCAACCCCGATCTGGAACCGGAAAAAAGCAAGAGCTACGAGACCGGCCTGCGCGGCCGTTTCGATTCCGGCTCGTTCGACGTGGCGGTGTTCTACAACAAGTACCGCGACTTCATCAACGAAGACGCCATCACCCCTGGCGCCGATCAGTTGACCTTCCGGAGCAACAACATCAAGCACGCCACCATCAAGGGTGCCGAGGCCAGGGGACGCTTGGAGCTGGAGGTGTTTGGCGCACCGAAGGGCTTGTACACCCAAGGCTCGGTGGCCTACGCGTACGGTCGCAACAACGACACGGGCGAGCCGCTCAACAGCATCAACCCGCTGACCGGAGTGTTCGGCCTGGGCTACGACCAAGACCGCTACGGCACTTTGCTCAGTTGGACCTTGGTCAAGAAAAAGGACCGGGTCGACGACAGCAACTTCAACTCGCCTGATGGCGTGAGCAGCCAGTTCAAGACACCAGGCTTCGGCATCCTCGACCTGAGCGGTTTCTACAAGGTGACCGACGACGTCACCGTCAGTGGCGGCCTCTACAACCTCACCGACAAGAAGTACTGGCTGTGGGACGACGTGCGCGGCTACGACAGCGTCGGCGAAGCGGCGGTATTGAGCCCCGCCAACCTCGATCGTCTGACGGCGCCGGGGCGTAACTTCGCGGTGAACCTGATCTGGGATATCTGACCCAGGCCCAAGGATTTCCCCTGTGGCGAGGGAGCTTGCTCCCGCTGGGCTGCGCAGCAGGCCCATTTTTGTGAGTGCTTCGCACTCAAGCGGGAGCAAGCTCCCTCGCCACACAATGTGCTCACTCAAAGGACTTTTTCATGAATACCCTGCGCCCCACTTCACGCTCCCAACGCCTGAACCAGATCACCCACGAGCCTCACAGCAAGCTCGACGCCCTGGTCAAGGCCCACGCCCCGTTCGAAACCCCGGCCAGCTTCGCCCGTTTCGTCGTTGCCCAGTACCTGTTCCAGTCGGAACTGGTGGCGCTGTACAACGACGCCGAACTGTCCGCCCTGATTCCCGACCTCCCGGCCCGATGCAGGGCGGAAGCGGCCAAGGCGGATCTGGCAGACCTGGACACCGAAATCCCTGCGCCAGTGGCCGGTGCGGTGAAAAACCCGACCCGGGCCGAAGCCCTGGGCTGGCTGTTCGTCTCCGAAGGCTCCAAGCTCGGCGCCGCGTTCTTGATCAAGCGTGCCGTGGGCCTGGGGTTGAGCGAGACCTTCGGCGCCCGGCACCTGGCAGAACCTGCCGGTGGGCGCGCCGAAGGCTGGAAAACCTTCACCCGCACCCTCGACAGCCTGGCCTTTACCGAACAGCAGGAAGCCGAGGCGGACAAAGGTGCGCTGGATGCGTTCAACCGGTTTACGGTGTTGCTGGAACAAGCTTATGCAGCCGACCTGGCCTGACTCAAACCGCTCCCGCAGGAGATTTAGGGTGGATGCCTATCTTCAGTCCCCCAGAAACCAGTGTGGGAGCGAGCTTGCTCGCTCCCACAGAGATTGTGCATGACTGAAAAACGCTGATGAACCGCCCCTCGAAACTCACCCAACTGCTCTTCGCCCTGCTCGCCTACGCTAGCCTGGGCATTGGCCTGGTCGCCATCGTCGTGCCTGGCTTGCCGACGACCGAGTTCATCCTGCTGGCCGCCTGGGCCGCGACCCGCAGTTCGCCGCGCCTGAGCGCCTGGCTGGAGAACCATCGTCTGTTCGGGCCGATTCTGCACAACTGGCGCAACGGCAAGGTTATCCCGCGCCGGGCCAAGGTCGGTGCCACTACCAGCATGCTGCTCTGCGCAGGCTTGATGCTGGTGCTGCTCGACCACGCCTGGCCGCTTTACCTCGCGCTCGCCGGCATGGGCCTGGGCAATCTGTGGATCTGGTCGCGCCCGGAACAGGCACGGGGCTCTTGTGGCGAGGGAGCTTGCTCCCGCTGGGCCGCAAAGCGGCCCCCAACGGATTTTTGATCTATGATCGCCCTCTCGTACTGGAGGGCTTTCGATGTCAGATCTGCTCACGTCCATGCAAACCGCACTCGGCTTGCCCACGACCCCGATCACCTTCGCTGGCGATGGCGCGCTGCCCTCGGCCTTCGCCGCCACGGAGCTGGCCAGCGCCAGCATCGCCGTGGCCGGCCAGGCGACCGCCGAACTCATCCAGCAACAAACCACTCGCCTGCCACCTGTCGAGGTCGACCGACGCCTGGCGTCGTTCTGGTTCTCCACCTCCCTGCGCCCCATCGGCTGGAGCGTGCCGCCGATGTGGGACCCGGTGGCCGGCGACTACGCCAGCGCCGACGGCTGGATTCGCCTGCACACCAACGCACCGCATCATCGCCTTGCGGCGGAAAAAGTCCTCGGCACCTGCACCGACCGCGCCGACATGGCGGCCAGGGTGGCCCGATGGAACAAGGCCGAGCTGGAACAGGCCGTGGTCGACGCAGGCGGTTGTGCCGCCGAGATGCGTTCATGGCAAGCGTGGCAGGCCCATCCCCAAGGGCTGGCGGTGAACGCCGAGCCGCTGGTGCACCTGAGTGAAACGACTGGAGAGCGGCGCAAACCCTGGCTCGGCTCCGTGACCCAGCCACTGGCGGGCCTCAAGGTGCTGGATTTGACCCGCGTGCTGGCCGGCCCCGTCGCCAGCCGCTTCCTCGCCGGCCTGGGGGCCGACGTGCTGCGCATCGACCCGCCGACCTGGAACGAACCCGGCGTGGTGCCGGAAGTCACCCTGGGCAAACGCTGCGCCCGCCTCGACCTGCATCGGGCCGATGATCGCGCGGCATTCGAGGCACTGCTCAAGGACACCGACATCCTTTTGCACGGCTACCGTGCCGACGCCCTGGAACGCCTGGGCTACGGTGCCGAGCAGCGCCGGCAGATGGCCCCGGGCCTGATCGACGTCAGCCTCAATGCCTACGGCTGGAGCGGCCCGTGGCAGAACCGGCGCGGCTTCGACAGCCTGGTGCAAATGAGCAGCGGCATTGCCGAAGCCGGCATGGGCTGGAAACACACCGACAAACCGACACCGCTGCCGGTGCAGGCGCTGGATCATGGCACCGGCTATCTGCTGGCGGCCAGCGCCCTGGTGCTGTTGTCCCGGCGCCTGGCAAGCGGTCAGGGCGGCTCGGCACGCCTGTCACTGGCACGCACGGCGAAGCTGTTGATCGAACGTGGCGCAGGGGATTCGACCCTATTGCGAGCCGAGGCTGAGGATGATCAGGGCCTGGTGGTCGAACAGACGCCATGGGGACCGGCCCATCGCTTGCACGTGCCCTTGAAAATCACTGGGACGCCGCTGCAATGGACCTTGCCAGCGGCGGAACTGGGCGCGCATCGGGCACGGTGGTGACGCTCACTACCGGTTAAAAAATGCCCTTTGTGGCGAGGGAGCTTGCTCCCGCTGGGCTGCGCAGCAGCCCCCTCCAAAAGCCACTACAATCAGCTTGAAACACCGCGTCGTCGGGCCTCGGGGCCGCTGCGCGCCCCAGCGGGAGCAAGCTCCCTCGCCACAAGAGTCCGCCTCGACAACGTGGTAGCCTCACAACTCCAAAAACCCACTGTACAACCCATAAGCCGCGATGCCCGCCCCTGACATCACGCAAGCAAATATTCCCTTTTCCACATGGGTGAACAAGGGCTGCCCCTGCTCGCGCTTGGCCTGGGCAAACAGGATCACCCCGGGCGCATACAACAGCGCCGACAGCAGCAGGTATTTCACGCCTCCGGCATACAGCAGCCACACCGCGTAGCACAGCGCGACGCTACCGATGCACAGGTCTTTCATGCGCCGTGCCGAGCCCTGTTCGTAGGTTTCCCCCCGGGCGCAAAGCAGCACCGCATAAGCCGCCGACCACAGGTACGGCACCAGGATCATCGACGAGGCGAGGTAGATCAGGCTGGTGTAGGTGCCTGCGGAAAACAGAGTGATCAGCAAAAACAGCTGGATCATGCCATTGGTCAGCCACAGCGCGTTGACCGGCGCACGGTTGGCATTCTCCTTGGTCAGGAACGCCGGCATGGTCTTGTCCCGGGCGGTGGCGTAGAGGATTTCAGCGCACAACAGCGCCCAGGACAGCAGGGCTCCCAGCAGTGAAACCGCCAGCCCCAGGCTGATCAGCAACGCGCCCCAGGGCCCGACAATGTGCTCCAGCACACCGGCCAAGGATGGGTTCTGCAACTGTGCCAGTTCCCGCTGGCTCATGACCCCCAGGGACAACACATTCACCAGCACCAGCAGCGCCAATACCCCGAGAAACCCGATCACCGTCGCACGCCCTACGTCCGCACGTCTTTCTGCCCGTGCCGAATAGACGCTGGCGCCTTCGATGCCGATAAACACGAACACCGTCACCAGCATCATGTTGCGCACCTGGTCCATCACACTGCCCAGGTCCGGATTCATCGCGCCCCAGATATCGCGGGTGAAAACCTCGGCCTTGAAGGCCACGGCGGCCATGACGACGAACATCAACAGCGGCACGACCTTGGCCACGGTGGTCACTAGATTGATGAAGGCCGCCTCCTGGATCCCGCGCAGCACCAGGAAATGCACCGCCCACAGCAACAACGACGCACAGCCGATGGCCACCGGCGTATTGCCTTGGCCGAACACCGGGAAGAAGTAGCCCAAGGTACTGAACAGCAGCACGAAGTAACCGACATTGCCCAGCCAGGCACTGATCCAGTAGCCCCAGGCAGACGAGAAGCCCATATAGTCACCGAAGCCGGCCTTGGCATAGGCGTACACGCCCGAATTCAATTCCGGCTTGCGATTGGCCAGGGTCTGGAACACGAAGGCCAGGGTCAGCATGCCGATGGCGGTGATGGCCCAGCCGATCAGCACCGCTCCGACATCGGCCCGGGCCGCCATGTTTTGCGGCAGGGAAAAAATCCCGCCGCCGATCATTGACCCCACCACCAGTGCGATCAGTGCACCCAGTGGCAACTTTTCAATCGGCTGCGGCATCTTCTCTCACTATTAAATTAAGTAAATAAAGCGACATAACGTTTTTGAATAACGTCATCCACACAAAGTCCAAAGACTTATGACCCGGCCATTCTCCAAGCCCCTAATTAAAAAGACCATGACACCCCATCATTATTGTCACGAACGCAGCCTACAAAATAGTTGCGACTCAGTGGAAATCAACTAGCGTGAATAATCCTGCGGCAAGAAAACCTTCACAAAGCCTTTGCCAAAGGCCCTGAAACGGGCCTTTCGAGTAACTTCAAGACGCCAACGGACGGTGTTAACTCCTTCATTAACAATGGAATGTTGCCATGCACTGATCCAGATCAGCTATTCAACTTTCAAATCGACTTAGTCTGTTGGCTCTCTTCTCCTGCACTGGAGTCTCGCAAATGTCTGATACGCCCGGAAAACTTCGATTAGGTGCGTTGGTTGCACTGGTTGTCGGCTCCATGATCGGCGGCGGGATCTTTTCCCTGCCACAAAACATGGCCGCCAGCGCCGACGTCGGTGCGGTGCTGATCGGCTGGGCCATCACCGCCGTCGGCATGCTGACCCTGGCCTTCGTGTTCCAGACCCTGGCCAACCGCAAACCCGATCTGGACGGCGGGGTGTATGCCTACGCCAAGGCCGGCTTCGGCGACTACATGGGTTTCTCCTCTGCCTGGGGTTACTGGATCAGCGCCTGGCTGGGCAACGTCGGCTACTTCGTGCTGCTGTTCAGCACCCTGGGTTACTTCTTCCCAATCTTTGGTGAAGGCAACACCGTTGCGGCGGTAATCGGCGCCTCGGTGTTGTTGTGGGCAGTGCACTGGCTGGTGCTGCGCGGCATCAAGGAAGCCGCGTTCATCAACCTCGTCACCACCGTGGCCAAGGTCGTGCCGCTGGTGTTGTTCGTGCTGATCGCGGTGTTCGCCTTCAAGCTCGATATCTTCACCGCCGACATCTGGGGCTTGAAGAATCCGGACCTGGGCAGCGTGATGAACCAGGTGCGGCACATGATGCTGGTCACCGTGTGGGTGTTCATCGGCATCGAGGGCGCGAGTATTTTTTCCGCCCGCGCAGAGAAACGTACCGACGTGGGCAAGGCCACCGTCATCGGCTTCATCACCGTACTGCTGTTCCTGGTACTGGTGAACGTGCTGTCCCTGGGCATCATGACCCAGCCTGAACTGGCGAAGTTGCAGAACCCGTCCATGGCCGCCGTGCTGGAGCATGTCGTGGGGCACTGGGGCGCGGTGCTGATCAGCGTCGGCCTGATCATCTCGCTGCTCGGCGCCCTGCTGTCCTGGGTATTGCTGTGCGCCGAGATCATGTTCGCCGCTGCCAAAGATCACACCATGCCCGAGTTCCTGCGCCGGGAAAACGCCAACCACGTACCGGCCAACGCCCTGTGGCTGACCAACGCAATGGTCCAGCTGTTTTTGGTCATCACCCTGTTCTCGGCCAGCACCTACCTGTCACTGATCTACCTCGCCACTTCGATGATCCTGGTGCCGTACCTGTGGTCGGCGGCCTACGCCGTGCTGCTGGCGGTGCGCGGCGAGACCTACGAAGGCTTCGCGGCCGAGCGGCGCAAGGACCTGATCATCGGCGCTGTCGCCCTGATCTACGCCGTATGGCTGCTGTACGCCGGCGGGATCAAGTACCTGCTGCTCTCTGCCCTGCTCTATGCCCCCGGCGCGATCCTGTTCGCCAAGGCCAAGCGCGAGTTGGGCAAACCGATTTTCACCTCTGTCGAGAAGCTGATTTTCGCCGCAGTGATCGCAGGCGCCCTGGTGGCGGCCTACGGGCTCTACGACGGCTTCCTGACCTTGTAGTTGGCTGATTGTTCTAACTGGAGGATTTGTAATGACCACGGAAAAAGTGAAATACGGCGTGCATTCCGAAGCCGGCAAATTACGTAAAGTCATGGTGTGTTCCCCAGGCCTGGCCCACCAGCGGCTGACCCCGAACAACTGCGACGAGCTGCTGTTCGACGATGTGATCTGGGTCAACCAGGCCAAGCGCGATCATTTCGATTTCGTCACCAAGATGCGCGAGCGCGACATCGACGTGCTGGAAATGCACAACCTGCTGACCGACATCGTCGCCATCCCCGAAGCCCTGGACTGGATCCTGCAGCGCAAGATCACCGCCAACTCGGTGGGCCTGGGCCTGGTGAATGAAGTCGGTTCGTGGCTGCGCAGCCTGGAGCCACGCCATATCGCCGAATTCCTGATTGGCGGCGTCTCGGCCGATGACCTGCCGGACAGCTTCGGTGGCAAGACCATTCAGATGTTCCGCGACTTCCTCGGGCACTCCAGCTTCATCCTGCCGCCGTTGCCCAACACCCAGTTCACCCGCGACACCACCTGCTGGATCTACGGCGGCGTGACCCTGAACCCGATGTATTGGCCGGCGCGGCGCCAGGAAACCCTGCTGGCCAGCGCCATCTACAAATTCCATCCCGAGTTCACGAACGCCGACTTCCAGGTCTGGTACGGCGACCCGGACCAGGAGCACGGCAACGCCACCCTTGAAGGCGGCGACGTGATGCCCATCGGCAACGGCGTGGTGCTGATCGGCATGGGCGAACGTTCGTCCCGCCAGGCCATCGGCCAACTGGCGCTGAACCTGTTCAAGCACAAGGCCGTGGAACGGGTGATCGTCGCCGGCTTGCCGAAATCCCGCGCGGCCATGCACCTGGACACCGTGTTCAGCTTCTGCGACCGCGACCTGGTCACGATTTTCCCCGAAGTGGTGAGCCAGATCGTCGCCTTCTCCCTGCGCCCTGACGAGAGCAAGCCCGGCGGCATCGATGTGCGTCGCGAGGACGGCAGCTTCCTCGATACCGTGGCCGCGGCCCTCAAGCTGCCGGCGCTGCGGGTGGTGGAAACCGGCGGCAACAGCTTCGCCGCCGAACGCGAACAATGGGACGACGGTAACAACGTAGTGGCCGTGGAGCCGGGCGTAGTGATCGGCTACGACCGAAACACCTACACCAACACCCTGCTGCGCAAGGCCGGTGTGGAAGTCATCACCATCAGCGCCAGCGAACTGGGCCGGGGCCGTGGCGGTGGTCACTGCATGACCTGCCCGATCATCCGCGACCCGATCGATTACTGACCTTTGAGCCTGGGCCGGTATCGATCCGATACCCGCCCAGGGGATAACCTACACCTGAGGAGATCCACATCATGGCGTTCAACATGCGCAACCGCAGCCTGCTGAGCTTGATGCACCACACCAACCGCGAGCTGCACTTTCTGCTGGACCTGTCCCGCGACCTCAAGCGTGCCAAGTACACCGGCACCGAACAACCGCACCTCAAGGGCAAGAACATCGCGCTGATCTTCGAAAAGACCTCGACCCGCACCCGCTGCGCCTTTGAAGTGGCAGCCCATGACCAGGGCGCCCACGTCACCTACATCGACCCGGTGTCATCGCAGATCGGTCACAAGGAAAGCATGAAAGACACCGCCCGGGTCCTGGGGCGGATGTTCGACGCCATCGAGTACCGGGGCTTCGAACAGGAGATCGTCGAGGAACTGGCCAAGTTCGCCGGCGTGCCGGTGTTCAACGGCCTGACCGCCGAATTCCACCCCACCCAGATGATCGCCGACACCCTGACCATGCGCGAACACAGTGACAAGCCGCTGCATGACATCAGCTATGCCTACCTGGGCGATGCCCGTTACAACATGGGCAATTCGCTGCTGATGATCGGCGCCAAGCTGGGCATGGACGTGCGCATCGGCGCGCCGAAAGCCTTGTGGCCGCATCAGGACTTCATCGACCAGTGCCAGGCCTTTGCCGCCGAAAGTGGCGCGCGCCTCACCATCACCGAAGACCCGAAGGAAGCCGTCAAGGGCGTGGACTTCATCCACACCGACATCTGGGTGTCCATGGGCGAGCCGGTGGAAGCCTGGGATGAGCGCATCGAGCAATTGCTGCCCTACCAGGTCAATGCGCAAATGATGAAAGCCTCGGGCAACCCGCGGGTGAAATTCATGCACTGCCTGCCAGCGTTCCATAACAGCGAAACCAAGGTCGGCAAGGACATCGCCGCCCGTTACCCGAACCTGGCCAATGGCGTGGAAGTGACCGAGGAGGTCTTCGAATCGCCGGCCAACATCGCCTTCGAGCAAGCGGAAAACCGCATGCACACCATCAAGGCGATCCTGGTCTCGGCGTTGGCGGATATCTGAAACCAACGCAGTTCCCTTGTGGGAGCGAGCTTGCTCGCGATGGCGCAGGAACAGGCAACATTGATGTCGACTGACACACCGCTATCGCGAGCAAGCTCGCTCCCACAAGGGACCGCGTTGTTCGTCCATTTCTTAGAAGGACAACACCATGCGTATCGTCGTTGCCCTGGGCGGTAACGCCCTCCTGCGTCGGGGTGAACCCATGACCGCAGACAATCAACGCATCAACATCCGCACCGCGACCGAACAGATCGCGAAAATCCACCCCGGCAACCAACTGGTCATCGCCCACGGCAACGGCCCGCAGGTCGGCCTGCTGTCGTTGCAGGCAGCGGCCTACACCTCGGTGACGCCGTATCCGCTGGACGTGCTCGGCGCCGAAACCGAAGGCATGATCGGCTACATCATTGAACAGGAACTGGGCAATCTGCTGGACTTCGAAGTCCCCTTCGCCACGCTCCTGACCCAGGTTGAAGTGGACGGCAACGACCCGGCCTTCCAAAAACCCACCAAACCCATCGGCCCGGTCTACAGCCAGGAAGAGGCGCAGAAACTGGCCGCCGAAAAAGGCTGGGCCATCGCCCCGGACGGCGACAAGTTCCGTCGCGTGGTCGCAAGCCCCAGGCCCAAGCGCATCTTTGAAATCCGCCCGATCAAATGGCTGCTGGAAAAGGGCAGTATCGTGATCTGTGCCGGCGGTGGCGGCATCCCGACGATGTACGACGCCGACGGCAAGCTGCAAGGCGTGGAAGCGGTCATCGACAAGGACCTGTGCTCGGCGCTGCTGGCCGAACAGCTGGAAAGCGATCTGCTGGTGATCGCCACCGACGTCAACGCCGCGTTCATCGACTTCGGCAAGCCGACCCAGAAAGCCATCGCCCAGGCCCACCCCGACGAAATGGAAAAGCTCGGCTTCGCCGCCGGCTCCATGGGGCCGAAGGTGCAGGCCGCCTGCGAATTCGCGCGCAACACTGGCAAGGTCGCTGTGATCGGTTCACTCTCGGACATCGACGCGATCGTCCTGGGCAAGGCCGGCACCCGTATCAGCACGGCGACACCTGGCATCGCTTATCGATAACAGGAAACTTGCGGGGCGGATCCAGGGTCTGCCCTACTCCCCATGCCTTCAAAGGAGAGTTGCTTATGGCCATGTTCGAACCCGGACACCTGCACATGGAGCGCCATGCGCTGAACAAGGATGATTTCAGCTACAACCTGTGCATCGACTACAAGGTCGACCAGGACGGCAAGGAAGGCACGGGCATGTCGTTCCGGGTGCATGGCACCGTCGAAGACAAGTCACTGGACGAGACATTCTTCCTGGCCAAGGACCAGGCCTTCGACTTCGCCCGCCACGCCACGCGCATCGCCCAGAAGTATGGCTTGCCCAAGACCGCGAGCATCGGCTCGATGCACAAGTACTACGACGAAATGTTCGAAGACGTGCGCAAGCAACTGGACGTCAAGCCGGGCGACCCGATGAAGCCAGAGCACCTGGAATAACAGGCTCAGAACACTTCCATTGCTGAAGTGGACCTGTGGCGAGGGAGCTTGCTCCCGCTGGGCCCGCGCAGCGGCCCCAAAATATTGCGGTCGCTGCGCAACCGAGCGGGAGCAAGCTCCCTAGCCACAAAAAAGCACTGCATTGATCCCCAAGGAACTGGGTTCCCACCGGGTTATCAGTGCTCTGAATATCGGGTTAAACATACTCGCTGCCTGACTGGCAACTCGCCACAGCTGACCTATTCTGAAAGTAGTACCCCCGGGTATTCGTTCAGAGGTCACCGCCATGAACATTAAAACAAGAAGACGCCTCGCCATTTTTGTCACCTGCGCCGCCACGCTCGCGCTGTACGGCACTGCGGCCTATCGGGTCGAGCAGGCCAGGCAGCTGCCCCGTGAATACGCCAGTTGCAACTTCGAACGGTGCATCCCCCACAGCGCAACCCTGAACGCCCTGCGCTGAGGCGTGCTCAGTCGTCCTGTTGATCGGTCTTGAGCCGGTCCCGGAACGTCTTGGGCGAGATGCCGACGCGTCGGCGAAACAGCCGGGTGAAGTTGGTCGGATCGGAAAACCCGAGCATTTCGGAAATCTCGTAGATGGTCATGCCGGTGTAGGTCAGCAGGCGCTTGGCTTCCAGCAACTGGCGCTCATGCATGATCTGCAGCGCCGGTTGCCCCGCCAGTTCCCGGCAGGTGCCGTTGAGGTGCGACACGGAAATGCCCAAGCGGTGGGCCAGGTCTTCGACCTTGACGTGCTCGCGATAGGTTTCTTCCACCAACTGGATGAAGCCATTGAGGTATTCCCGGGCCCGTTGCGGGCGCTGGGCCTGGGTGTGTCGCTGCATCACCTGGCGGCTGACCCAGACCATGATCACGCTGACCAGCGCATGCATCAGCATTTCCCGCGCCGGTTGATGCCCCACGTACTCATTCTGCAAGGCGCTGAACAGGCTGTTGAGGTACTCGGCATTCTCGAAGGCGGGGTAGCTTTCGGCCTGGGCCAGGACGTTGACCGAATGCCCCAGTTGCGCTTGCAGGTGCGTGACCAGCGGCGCTGCCAGGGTCACCACGTAACCTTCCACATCCTCGGAAAAACGAAAGCCATGGACCGACAGCGGCGGCAGGATCTGCACGGCCGGCTCGGTGAGCAGCGTGCGCCGGCCCTCGATTTCCAGTTCCGCCTGGCCCTTGAAGACAAACAACAACTGGCACAGATCGGCATGGCGATGGGGCTTGATTTCCCATTGATGCTCGCGGCTGCGCTTGGAGATGGTCTCGCAGTGCAACAAGTCCGGCGTCGGCCATTCCTGGCTCTCGCCATAGAGCTTGAACACCGGGATCGAAGGCAGGTCAGGTTTTTTCATAACGTGGATCCGGGCCTGGGGTTGCGGGCGATAATCGCACCAATTGGCAAAAAGAACAGGTATCGGCTCAGTTTTCCCCTTCAACTGACAGGTCCGCAAGCGAAAAATGTAGGCACTCGATTTCTAATAATCAACACCGACCCTGGTCGCGTGCTTCGTGCGAGTCATAACAACAATGAAAACCCTCAAGACCCAAGTCGCTATTATCGGTGCCGGCCCCTCTGGCCTGCTACTCGGCCAGTTGCTGCACAACGCCGGGATCGACACTGTCATCCTCGAACGCCAGACCCCGGAATACGTACTGAGCCGCATCCGCGCCGGCGTGCTGGAGCAAGGCATGGTCGAACTGCTGCGCCAGGCCGGCGTTGGCCAGCGCATGGACGCCGAAGGCCTGCCCCATGATGGTTTTGAACTGGTGCTCAACGATCGACGGGTGCACATCGATCTCAAGGGCCTGACCGGTGGTAAAAACGTCATGGTCTACGGTCAGACCGAAGTGACCCGTGACTTGATGGCCGCCCGCGAAGCCGCCGGCGCCCGGACCCTGTACCTGGCCAGCAACGTCCAACCCCACGACATGCAAACCCAAACCCCTTTCGTGACCTTCGAGCATGAAGGAGAAACCTGGCGCCTGGACTGCGATTACATTGCCGGTTGCGACGGTTTCCACGGTGTAGCGCGACAGTCCATTCCTGCGGAAAAACTCAAGGTCTTCGAACGCGTCTACCCGTTTGGCTGGCTCGGCGTGCTGGCCGATACCCCGCCGGTCCACGAAGAACTGGTCTACGCTCGCCACGCGCGCGGTTTTGCCTTGTGCAGCATGCGCTCCAAGACCCGCACCCGTTATTACCTGCAAGTGCCGGCCGAGGAACAAGTGACCGACTGGCCGGACGAGCGTTTCTGGGGCGAACTGAAAAACCGCCTGCCCGCAGACCTGGCCGCAGCCCTGGTGACCGGCCCGTCCATCGAGAAAAGCATCGCCCCGCTGCGCAGCTTCGTGGTCGAGCCGATGCAGTATGGGCGGATGTTCCTGGTGGGCGATGCGGCCCACATCGTCCCGCCCACTGGCGCCAAAGGGCTGAACCTGGCGGCCAGCGATGTCAGCACGCTGTTCAACATCCTGCTCAAGGTCTATCGCGACGGCCGTGTGGATCTGCTGCAGAAGTATTCGGCCATCTGCCTGCGGCGCGTCTGGAAAGCCGAACGGTTCTCCTGGTGGATGACCTCGATGCTGCACCGCTTCGACGAGGATGCCTTCAACCAGCGTATCAGCGAAGCCGAGCTGGAATATTTCGTCGACTCCGAGGCCGGTCGCAAGACCATCGCGGAAAATTACGTCGGACTTCCTTACGAGGCTATCGAATAGTCGCCTATCGACTTAAACTGCGGGTTTCGTCCATTTTGCCTCTCCGGCGCGATGCCCGCAGGTTCTGCCTTGACTCGGTTCAATACGCTCCAAGCCCCAAAACCGGCCATCCGCAGCGTGCTGGTAGCCCTGATGCTGGCGATTTTCCTGGGGGCGCTGGACCAGACCATCGTCGCCGTCTCGATGCCGGCCATCTCCGCACAGTTTGCCGACGTCAGCCTGCTGGCCTGGGTGATTTCCGGCTACATGGTCGCCATGACCGTGGCGGTGCCGATCTACGGCAAGCTCGGTGACCTCTACGGTCGCCGGCCGCTGATGCTGTTCGGCATGGGCTTGTTCACCCTGGCCTCGCTGTTCTGCGGCCTGGCACAAGACATGGAGCAATTGGTGCTGGCGCGGATTTTCCAGGGCATCGGCGCCGGCGGGATGATTTCGGTGAGCCAGGCGATCATCGGCGACATCATCCCGCCCCGCGAACGCGGTCGCTACCAGGGTTATTTCAGCAGCATGTACGCGGTGGCCAGCGTGGCCGGGCCGGTGCTCGGCGGCTACATGACCGAGTACCTGTCGTGGCGCTGGGTGTTCTGGATCAACCTGCCGCTGGGCCTGGTGGCCTGGTGGGTCGCCCGACGCAGCCTGGTCGGGCTGCCAGCGCCGCAACGCACGCCGATCATTGATTACCTGGGCACCGTGTTGCTGATCATCGGCCTGACGGCGCTGCTGCTGGGGATTACCCAGGTCGGCCAGGGTCATGCCTGGCACAGCCGTGAAGTGTTGGGGTTGCTGGGTTGCGCAGGCGCAGCGCTGGGGGTGTTCGCCTGGCACGAGCGCCGGGCGCGGGAGCCGTTGTTGCCGATGCACCTGTTCGCCAACCGCGATGCGGTGCTGTGTTGGTGCACGGTGTTCTTCACCAGCTTCCAGGCGATTTCCCTGACGGTGCTGGTGCCGTTGCGCTTCCAGAGCGTGACCGGCGCCGGTGCCGACAGTGCGGCGTTGCACTTGTTGCCGCTGGCGATAGGGCTGCCGGTCGGCGCGTATTTCGCCGGACGCCGGACCTCGGTCACGGGGCGCTACAAGCCGATGATCCTGGGCGGCGCCCTGCTCTTCCCGTTCGCTATCCTCGGCATGGCCTTCACCCCGCCCGCCGCGCTCTGGCTGAGCAGCCTGTTCATGCTGCTCAGCGGCATCGCCTCCGGCATGCAGTTTCCCACGTCACTGGTGGGTGCGCAGAACGCCGTACACCAACAGGACATCGGCGTCGCCACCAGCACCACCAACCTGTTCCGCGCCCTTGGCGGCGCGGTGGGCGTGGCACTGATGTCAGCGTTGCTGCTGGCCTTGCTGCATAATTCCAGCTTCGCCCAGCTCGCCAGCTCGTCGTTGATCGGTGAAGGGCATTCCGGCAGCGTCTTGCTGGACGGCCTGAACGCCGCCCCGGGCGAGGCGCAGAACGCCTTGCGCCAGGAATTGCAGGCGACGTTCCGCCATTTGCTGGTGATCAGCGCGGCGGTGTCGTTGCTGGGGCTGGCGGCGGCGGTGGTGATGCCCAATCAACTGCTGCGTGGGCGAGAGGATAAGGTTCACTAGGCAGATAGAGCCGCAGCCCCACAGGCCTGTGATCGAACCAGCCCCGTGGTTCAACACAGAACCCTGTGGCGAGGGAGCTTGCTCCCGCTGGGCTGCGCAGCAGACCCAAAAATTCAGTGTCCGCCGGTACAGTAGAGGGCCGCTTCGCGCCCCAGCGGGAGCAAGCTCCCTCGCCACAGGGGAACGGTGTATGGCTTTAGTCAAACCGTCGCCGCCACACTTCCCGGCACCACCACCACACTCATCCCCTCCTTCATCCGCTTGGCATCGCGCACAAAACAACGTGACGCCAGGAACAGGAACACCATGGTCAGGAACAGCGCCACCGGGATCAGGTACATCGCGTCATGCAGGCCGATGGCCTTGAACGCTTCTGTCATCTGCTCGACTCCGGCTGCGGCCATGGCCGTGCGGGCGAAGTAGTCGGACAAGCCGCCCACCACCACCGGCCCCAGGCCGCCGCCAAGCAAATACAGCCCCGCAAAGTACAACGCCATCGCCGTGGCGCGCAGGCGCGGCTCCACCACGTCCTGGATCGCGGTGTAGACGCAGGTGTAGAAGTTATAGGCAAACAGCCAACCCACGCTGAACACCGCCACGAACACGCCGATTTCAATGCGCCCGGCATGCAGGGCCCATGCTGTGGTGACCGTCGAAATCGCCAGGCTGAACGCTGCAAACAGCAGGCGGCCGTTGGGCACGCGCTGGTGGATCTTGTCCGCGACCCAGCCGCCCAGGGTGAGCCCGAACAACCCCGTCACGCCCACCATGATCCCGGTGGCCACCGCCGCCTCGTGCAACGGCATCAGGAAATAGCGTTGCAGCATCGGCACCAGGAAGGAGTTGCAGGCATAGGTGGCGAAGTTGAAGCACAACCCAGCCAACACCAACCACAGGAACGTGGGAATCGCCAGCACCCGACGGATCGGCCGGTCGATCTTTTCCTGGGACACCTGCACGGTTTCCGCCGCGCCGCGCTTGGGTTCCTTGATGAAGAACATGAATAGCGCCAGCACCAAGCCTGGCACAGCCGCGATAAAGAACGGCGCGCGCCAACTGTCGAACGCCTTGACCATCGCCCCGATGGTGAAGAACGCCAGCAGCAAGCCAATCGGCAGGCCCAGCATGAAGATGCCCATGGCCCGCGCCCGGCGATGGGCCGGGAACAGATCGCCAATCAGTGAGTTGGCCGCTGGGGCATAACTCGCCTCGCCGATCCCGACGCCCATGCGCACCACCAGGAACGCCCAGAAACTGCCCACCAGGCCGTTGACCGCCGTCAGCGCGCTCCAGGTCGCCAGGCCCCAGCCCATCAACTTGCTGCGCGAACCGGTATCGGCCAAGCGTCCCAATGGCAACCCGGCAATGGCGTAGACGATGGTGAAAGCGGTGCCGATGATGCCGATCTGGAAGTCGCTGAGACTCCACTCCATGCGGATCGGCTCGATGATGATCGCCGGGATGGTGCGGTCGAAGAAGTTGAACAGGTTGGCCAAAAACAACAGGAACAGAATGCGCCAGGCATTCGCCGCTTGGGTCGAGTTCTGCATGGGTCCGTCTCTTTTATTGTTATGGAGCATTAGCGGAATCTGCAATCTAGACAGCGGCGCGCGGGCTGTCTCCAATCATTCGCAAGGCTGATACCCACCCATGGCAAGCGGCGCGTTTCTTGATAACGGTCAATTTCCTGTAACAATTGCCATCATTTCGCCCATTCTTGATTAAAGATCGTCTGCCGGTGGCCGATTCAACCTATCAGGAAAGAATCTCTCGAGCTGCCCCCCAGGCTATAGCCCTGGACGCTCGGGGCCGACCTTCGCGCCATCCAGGACGCGAGCTCCCATCCGCGATGGTTCGATGACAGCGCTCGTCGAGCCAACCAGTTCAGGCAAATGGCGCACAATGACTTCCAAAAAAACAGCCACTGCGGTATCCGATCTGACCCTGAGCCCAGCCGCCAATGGCCCTGAAGCCTCGAAACCATCGAGCAGCTCGCGTCCCCTGTCGACTCAGCAGTATCTGTATTTCACCGAAACCAACACCGACCGCATCCTCGACAACCTCGACGGCCTGCGCGACGCGGTGTTCCCACGACCGCCCCATCTGGTAGAGGACGAGAGCGACCGCACTCAGCAGGAGTTCCCCTCGGTCTGCCTGATCGGCCTGGGCCGCTGCGGCTCCAACATCGCCCTCGACGTGGCGGAGCTGGTGTACAACGCCCGCAAGTTCTACCTCAACGAATTCAATGCTGAAGACAAGGCCTACAGCGACAAGGGCTACAGCCCCGCGCAGTGGATCCGCAACAATCTGCGCCTGGGCACCAGCAAGGCCAGCAAACCGGTGTTCCTGGTGGAACCGCTGGTGATGCTCGGCGACCTGGACAAGGACATCGCCGGGCGCATCCGTTTCTCGCGCAAGGGTGAGAAAAGCGGCTTTTTGCGCGACTACAGCAAGATGAAAATCATGGACCTCTCGGAAGTCCACGCCGGTGGCGCCGGTAACGCGCCGATCCTGGGCCAATACCTGGCCAAGATCATCCTGAACAAGGACACCCAGCGCTTCTCCAGCCCCGACTGGAAAATGATCCACTCGTACCTGATCGACAGCTGCGGCATCAAGGCCAACCAGTCGCGCCTGTACTTCTCGATCTTCAGTGCCGGCGGCGGTACCGGCTCGGGCATGGCCTCGGAATTCGGCCTGGCCCAGCAGTACTCGTACATGAACAAGACGTTCGACACCAAGCCGATGGACGAACACGACAGCAAGAGCGGTCATTCCTTCGTCTTCGAGCCGATCTTCACCAGCGGCATCTGCGTGCTGCCGAACATCTCCGATCACCGTAGCGAAATGTCCGAGGCTTTGCACATCAACGCCGGGCGCCTGCTGTGCAAGTACCTGTCGGAAGAATGGGATTTCTCGTACAACTTCGCCAATGAAGACAGCAGCGAAGCCAGCGTGATGGGGCGTATCCGCCCCTGGAACGCGATGATGCTGATCTCCAACGACATCATGCGCTACGCCGAAGAAAGCGATGACGGCAACATCCAGAACATTGACGTCAATGCCATGGAGAAGCACGCCAACCAGTACATCTCCCAGCAGATCTTCAACATCCTGACGGCCCAGGCCGTGACCACCGACTACGACCAGAACTATTTCCGTCGTGCCGGCATCGACATCGGCGAAACCATTCGCCTGGACGCCAACGACCTGTTCATGAGCCTGGCCGGCCCGGTGGCGATTGCCTACGCCGAATCCGTCGTCCCGGAAACCCCGGCGCCCAGCGGCGACAAGTTCAAGGTGTTCGAGAAAGAACCGCCGCGCCTGAACATCGACGACCTGTTCTTCCGCTCCATCGACCTGCCGCACTTCAACAAAGTCACCCAGGCCATCGAAGGCATCAGCCTGCTGCCGATCGAATCCAAGCGCTACCGCGCCTCGCTGGAGCAGTACAAGAATTCCGGCTACGACGCCGCGGCCCTGCATGACCTGCACTTCTTCAAGAATTGCTCGTCGGTGGTGTCCATCGTCTCCCTGCCCAAGGACTACAAGCTGTCCTACATGGACCTGAACCGGCTCAAGACCCACCTCAACAGCCTGTTCCCCAACACCACCCTCAAGCGTTACGCGTTGGTGATCGGCGCGTCGGCCAACCTGTCGTTGACCACCCTGATCGCCAAGAGCCCGTGCCTGTCGGATGATTTCCTGACCCTGATCGTGGCCTTCATCAAACGTTGCTTCGCCCGCACGCCATACCGCTTCGACGACACCCTGGACAACTCGATCCTGGACTTCATCATCAATGAAGATTTCGACGAAGAACGGATCGACGACCTGCTCAACGAATTCGAAAACCCGGCGAAGATCCTCGACACCAACTGGTACGCGATCAAGCCGATGTACGAGAAGAAGTACCGCGAGCTGATCAGTGACAAGGACAAGTTCGTCTCGATCAACGATATCCGCCTGTCCCGCGACTGCGTGAAAAAGGCCATCAAGTACCTGCGCGAGATCTACCGTCACCGCATTGGCAAGACCAAGGTCATTTCCTTGAATAACCATACTGGCAGGACTTACTGAGGCCAGGCGCAGCACTGCGTCGCGCCTTTCGCGAGCAGGCTCGTTCCCACATGGAACCGCGTTTTTTCAGAAGGAATGCGGCCCACTGTGGGGGCGAGCCTGCTCGCGAAGGCGGCCTTGAACACACACTGGGACAACATCCAGAAACAATTGAGCAGCCCAAAGGCTGCTCTATGAACTGTTCCCGTTACGTATACGTCACCCTGCCATGTGGCGTTTCGCCACGGCAGGAAGCCATCACGCTACTCACCTACACACTTTATTGCTTACCCGAACACGAACCAACCTGGTGCATTGATCAGTTCGATGCCCTTTCCTGGATCATAATCCAGGGCGAAACCACCACCGCCCAAAGCTGCGGATCGCGTTCCAGAAAATCCAGCGCCCGCGTTTCAGACAGCTTGGCGAGCTGGTCGGCGGCCAGCCAGGCGGCGACTTTAGTACCTTCGTCCCGGGCGACGGCCTCGGCGGCGGCGATCAAATCCAGTGCCGGATCGACCCACAATAGGGCACCCTTGGCAAAGAACGGCTCCAGCTCTTTCCAGGTGATGGATGCGGTTTCACCAAGCAGCTTGGCATAGAGGGTGCTAGGTTCTTGATTCATGGGACCTGTCCGGAAAAGAAATCGGCGCGAATGATAACGTCGGTGGTCTGGCAGAAAAACCCGGTAGCAATTGCAGTACCGATTGAAAAGCGCAGGAAAGCCAAGGATTGCCGATATGACCGGACAAACCCCGCCGCCATTCTGTCTTTTTCTTTCAATTAAGCGACACCCTCAGGTTTTGCCCCCAAGCGCCAGCTTCCCTTGCCAACAATCGGCGCTCTACACTGTACCGGTACAGTTGCCGGGGGCATTTTCCGCGAGGGTATCCAAGATATCTGACCCGGTTCTGCTGCTACGGCGCCAGGACTATAAAAACTACAACAGCATGAGTGGAGCACTATGACTAAGGCTACTAAGCAGATTTCCAAACTGTTTGCCGCTATGGTTCTGGCCGGGGTTGCCAGCCATTCGTTCGCCGCCGACACCATCAAGATCGGCATCGCCGGCCCAAAAACCGGCCCTGTAGCCCAATACGGCGACATGCAATTCAGTGGCTCCAAAATGGCCATCGAGCAGATCAACGCCAAGGGTGGCGTCAACGGCAAGCAACTCGTCGCCGTTGAGTACGATGACGCCTGCGATCCAAAACAAGCGGTCGCGGTCGCGAACAAAGTCGTCAACGACGGCATCAAGTTCGTGGTCGGCCACCTGTGCTCCAGCTCCACCCAGCCGGCTTCGGACATCTATGAAGACGAAGGCGTGGTCATGATCACCCCGGCCGCTACCAGCCCGGACATCACCGCTCGCGGCTACAAGATGATCTTCCGCACCATCGGCCTGGACAGCGCCCAAGGCCCTGCGGCCGGCAACTACATCGCCGACCACGTCAAGCCGAAGATCGTTGCGGTCCTGCACGACAAGCAGCAGTACGGTGAAGGCATCGCCAGCGCCGTGAAGAAAACCCTCGAAGACAAAGGCGTGAAAGTGGCCGTCTTCGAAGGCGTGAACGCCGGCGACAAAGACTTCTCCTCGATGATCGCCAAGCTCAAGCAAGCCAACGTCGACTTCGTCTACTACGGCGGCTACCACCCGGAACTGGGCCTGATCCTGCGTCAATCCCAGGAAAAAGGCCTGAAAGCCAAGTTCATGGGTCCGGAAGGCGTGGGTAACGACTCCATCTCGCAGATCGCCAAGGAATCTTCCGAAGGCTTGCTGGTAACCCTGCCGAAATCTTTCGACCAGGACCCTGCCAACGTCGCCCTGGCTGACGCGTTCAAGGCCAAGAAAGAAGACCCAAGCGGTCCGTTCGTGTTCCCGTCCTACTCTGCAGTGACCGTGATCGCCGACGCCATCAAGGCCGCCAAGAGTGAAGACGCGGCCAAAGTGGCTGAAGCCATCCATGCCGGCACCTTCAAGACCCCAACCGGTGACCTGAGCTTCGACGCGAAGGGCGACCTGAAGGACTTCAAGTTCGTGGTCTACGAGTGGCATTTCGGCAAACCTAAAACCGAAGCTTCGCCTCAGTAAGGCCTGGCCTGACTGACTGCCAATAAAGCCCACGGCGTGCCGTGGGCTTTGTTTTAAATGTATTGGGCCGCGCTGGCGTGATCCGCCAGTCTCCCCACCTGAAAATCTCAAAACCGTCATCAGCGGTTCGCTGGCAAACCTCGTGCTCGAAGTGGATGCAGATCCACGGGGCCGGGCGGGAAAATGACTCCACCAGTGAAATGCGTATCAGGTTTTTAGGAGCGCTGTAATGCCTGACATCTATCACTTCTTCCAGCAGCTGGTTAACGGCCTGACCGTTGGCAGCACGTATGCCCTGATCGCCATCGGCTATACGATGGTCTACGGCATCATTGGAATGATCAACTTCGCCCACGGCGAGGTGTACATGATCGGCTCCTACGTGGCGTTCATCGCCATCGCCGGGCTGGCCATGATGGGACTCGACAGTGTCCCGCTGTTGATGACCGCGGCTTTCATCGCGAGCATCGTCGTCACCAGCTCCTATGGCTACAGCATCGAACGGATCGCCTACCGCCCCCTGCGCGGCAGCAACCGTCTGATCCCGTTGATTTCCGCCATCGGCATGTCGATCTTCCTGCAGAACACGGTACTGCTTTCGCAAGACTCCAAGGACAAATCCATACCCAACCTGATTCCCGGCAACTTTGCCATCGGGCCAGGTGGGGCACATGAAGTGCTGATTTCCTACATGCAAATCGTGGTGTTCGTGGTGACCCTGGTCGCCATGCTCGGCCTGACGCTGTTCATCTCCCGTTCCCGCCTGGGCCGCGCCTGTCGCGCCTGTGCCGAGGACATCAAGATGGCCAACCTGCTGGGCATCAACACCAACAACATCATCGCCCTGACCTTCGTCATCGGTGCGGCCCTGGCGGCCATCGCCGCGGTGCTGTTGAGCATGCAATACGGCGTGATCAACCCCAACGCCGGCTTCCTCGTCGGCCTGAAAGCCTTCACCGCCGCGGTACTGGGCGGCATCGGCAGCATTCCCGGCGCGATGCTCGGCGGGCTGGTACTGGGCGTGGCGGAAGCCTTTGGCGCCGACATCTTCGGCGACCAGTACAAGGACGTCGTGGCATTCGGCTTGTTGGTTCTGGTTCTGTTATTCCGGCCGACCGGCATCCTGGGCCGTCCGGAGGTTGAGAAAGTATGACTAGGCATCTCAAATCGGCGCTCTTCAGCGCCCTGCTGGTCTGGGCCGTGGCCTACCCGGTACTGGGTCTTAAACTGACCATCGTCGGTATCAACCTGGAAGTGCACGGCACCAGCCCGGCCATCCTGGCGACCATCGCCGTGTGTTCGCTGCTGATGTTCCTGCGGGTGCTGTTCAGCACACAGATCAGCGCCATGTGGAAGTCGTCGCCCGGCCTGCCGGTGATCCCGGCCAAGGCCAGCAACTTCCTGACCCTGCCGACCACCCAGCGCTGGATCGTCCTGGCCCTGATCGTTGGCGCACTGGTGTGGCCGTTCTTCGGCTCCCGTGGCGCGGTGGACATCGCCACGCTGATCCTGATCTACGTGATGCTCGGCCTTGGCCTGAACATCGTGGTAGGCCTGGCCGGCCTGCTGGACCTGGGTTATGTCGGCTTCTACGCCGTCGGTGCCTACAGCTATGCGCTGCTGTCCCACTACTTCGGCCTGAGCTTCTGGATCTGCCTGCCGATCGCCGGGATGATGGCCGCCACCTTCGGTTTCCTGCTGGGGTTCCCGGTCCTGCGCTTGCGCGGTGACTACCTGGCCATCGTGACCCTGGGTTTTGGCGAGATCATCCGTCTGTTCCTGCGCAACCTGACCGACATCACCGGTGGCCCGAACGGCATCAGCAACATCGAGAAACCGACGTTCTTCGGCCTGACCTTCGAACGTAAAGCCGCCGAAGGCCTGCAAACCTTCCACGAGTACTTCGGCCTGGAATACAACTCGATCAACAAGGTGATTTTCCTCTACCTGGTTGCCCTGTTGCTGGCCCTGGCCGCGCTGTTCGTCATCAACCGGCTGCTGCGCATGCCGATCGGTCGCGCCTGGGAGGCACTGCGTGAAGACGAAATCGCTTGCCGCGCCCTGGGTCTCAACCCAACCGTGATCAAACTGTCGGCGTTTACCCTCGGCGCTGCGTTCGCCGGTTTTGCCGGCAGTTTCTTCGCCGCCCGCCAGGGCCTGGTGACGCCGGAATCCTTCACCTTCATCGAGTCGGCGATCATCCTCGCCATCGTGGTGCTGGGTGGGATGGGCTCGCAGTTGGGCGTGATCCTGGCGGCCATCGTGATGATCCTGCTGCCTGAAATGATGCGTGAATTCAGCGAATACCGCATGTTGATGTTCGGTGCCCTGATGGTGCTGATGATGATCTGGCGTCCTCAAGGTCTGCTGCCTATGCAACGCCCCCACATGGAGCTGCGCAAATGAGCCGCGAGATCCTGAAAGTCGAAAACTTGAGCATGCGCTTC
Organism: Pseudomonas sp. NFACC08-1; assembly: GCF_900106735.1. Taxonomy (NCBI): domain Bacteria; kingdom Pseudomonadati; phylum Pseudomonadota; class Gammaproteobacteria; order Pseudomonadales; family Pseudomonadaceae; genus Pseudomonas; species Pseudomonas sp. NFACC08-1. The sequence goes on from NZ_FNNL01000006.1 coordinate 99,258, forward strand.
GGCGGTTTGCTGGCGGTCAACGGCGTGGCCCTGACCGTGAAAGAGAAGCAAGTGGTTGCCCTGATCGGGCCGAACGGCGCGGGCAAGACCACCGTGTTCAACTGCCTGACCGGCTTCTACCAGCCCACCGGCGGCACCATCCTGCTGGACGGCGAGCCGATCCAGGGCCTGCCCGGCCACCACATCGCCCGCAAGGGTGTGGTACGCACCTTCCAGAACGTGCGGCTGTTCAAGGACATGACGGCGGTCGAGAACCTGCTGATCGCCCAACATCGTCATTTGAACACCAACTTCTTTGCCGGCCTGTTCAAGACCCCGGCGTTCCGCAAAAGCGAACGCGAGGCCATGGAGTACGCCGAGTACTGGCTGGACAAGGTCAACCTCACCGAGTTTGCCAACCGTCCCGCCGGCACCCTGGCCTACGGTCAGCAACGGCGCCTGGAAATCGCCCGCTGCATGATGACCCGTCCGCGGATCCTCATGCTCGACGAGCCGGCCGCCGGCCTGAACCCCAAGGAAACCGAAGACCTGAAAGCCCTGATCGGCGTGCTGCGTGAAGAGCACAACGTCACCGTGCTGCTGATCGAGCACGACATGAAGCTGGTCATGAGCATTTCCGACCACATCGTCGTGATCAACCAGGGCACGCCCCTGGCCGACGGTACGCCGGAACAGATCCGCGACAATCCTGAAGTGATCAAAGCCTACCTGGGGGAAGCGTAAATGCTGCAATTCGAAAACGTTTCCACCTTCTACGGCAAGATCCAGGCCTTGCACAGCGTCAACGTCGAAGTCCGCCAGGGCGAAATCGTCACGCTGATCGGTGCCAACGGTGCCGGCAAATCCACCCTGCTGATGACGCTCTGCGGTTCGCCCCAGGCCCACAGCGGCAGCATCCGCTACATGGGTGAGGAACTGGTGGGCCAGGACTCGTCGCACATCATGCGCAAGAGCATCGCGGTGGTGCCGGAAGGTCGTCGGGTATTTGCCCGGCTGACGGTGGAAGAAAACCTCGCCATGGGCGGATTCTTCACCGACAAGGGCGACTATCAGGAACAGATGGACAAGGTCCTGCACCTTTTCCCACGCCTGAAAGAACGCTTCACCCAGCGCGGCGGCACCATGTCCGGCGGTGAACAGCAAATGCTCGCCATCGGTCGTGCGCTGATGAGCAAACCCAAGCTGCTGCTGCTCGACGAACCGTCCCTGGGTCTGGCACCGATCATCATCCAGCAGATCTTCGACATCATCGAACAACTGCGCAAGGACGGCGTAACGGTGTTCCTGGTGGAGCAGAACGCCAACCAGGCGCTGAAAATCGCCGACCGGGCGTACGTGCTGGAAAACGGTCGCGTGGTGATGCAAGGCACCGGTGAGGCCCTGCTGACCGACCCGAAAGTGCGTGAGGCGTACCTGGGCGGTTGAGTCTGTCGCAGTAAAAAAACGGCCTTCGGGCCGTTTTTTTTCGCCCGGGCCAGCCGCAATCCCCTGTGGCGAGGGAGCTTGCTCCCGCTGGGTCGCGCAGCGGCCCCAAGATTTTACGGTCGCTGCGCAACCGAGCGGGAGCAAGCTCCCTCGCCACAGTTTTGGGGACAACCGAAAAAAATTCTACAGCCGCTGTAACACTCCCCCACCTCCCTTCTCTAGTACAGCAGACCGGCGCTGACGCCGGTTCATTTCCCTGAATGACTGGAGAATCATCATGACTGCTTCGACCCGCACCCTGTCCGCCACCGCCCTGATCCTGGCCCTGGGTTCTGCCCTGAGCATGACAGCCGTCTCGACCGTCCACGCAGCCGACGACACCATGGAAAAATGCTTCGGCGTTGCCCTCAAAGGCAAGAACGACTGCGCCGCCGGCGCCGGCACCACCTGCGCCGGTACGGCAAAAATGGACTATCAGGGCAACGCCTGGAAATCGGTCCCCAAAGGCACTTGCACCACCACCAAAAGCGAAACCTCCCCGACTGGTTTCGGCCAGCTTGAAGCGTTCAAAGCCAAGTCCTGATCGCATCTGCCTGAGGCCTCTGCCACCATGTTGAATACCCCATCCCTCGCCACTGATAACCGGCTGCCGCCAAGGGCAGGGCTGGGGCTCAAGAGCGAGCATTTTCGCGAGATACTCCAGGCCCGACCGGACCTGGGCTTTTTCGAAGTGCACGCGGAAAACTACATGGTGGCCGGCGGGCCGCTTCATCACTTCCTGGGGCGGATACGCGAACAGTACCCGCTGTCGCTGCACGGTGTCGGCCTGTCGATCGGTGGGGAGGGGCCGCTGGATATCGCGCATTTGCAGCGCCTGGCTGCATTGATCGACCGCTATCAGCCCCAATCCTTTTCCGAACACCTGGCCTGGTCCAGCCACGGCCCGGTGTTCCTCAATGACCTGCTCCCCCTGGCCTACGACGAAGCGACCCTCGACCGCGTCTGCGAACACGTCGACCAGGTGCAATCCAGCCTCAAACGTACGCTGCTGCTGGAGAATCCGGCGACCTATCTGGCATTCGAAGCCTCGACACTCGACGAGCCGCACTTCATGAGCGAAGTCATTCGTCGCACCGGCTGCGGCCTGCTGCTGGATGTGAACAACGTCTACGTTTCGTGCGTCAACCACTGCCGCGATCCACTGGCCTACCTCGACGCCCTGCCCCTGCAAGCGACCGGCGAAATCCACCTGGCCGGTTTTGCCGAAGACACCGACAGCCTTGGCGAGCGCCTGTTGATAGACGACCACGGCGCGCCAATCGATAACGCAGTCTGGCAACTGTACCTCAAGGTTCTGGCGCAGACCGGGCCGGTAGCCACCTTGATCGAGCGCGACAACCACATCCCCCCATGGGAAGTGCTGCTGGCCGAAGCGCGCCAGGCCGATCAGCTTTTAAATGCCGTTGGAGCCCGATCATGAGCGACCAGTGCACATTCGCCGCCGCCCTGCTCGACCCGCGCAAGGCTTGCCCCTCCGGCCTGCTCAGCGCCAATGGCGCCGACCCGCAGAGTCGCTTCGCGGTGTACCGCAACAACGTGCTCAGCTCATTGATCAACGCCCTGGCCGACAATTACCCGGTGGTGGCGCAACTGGTGGGCGAGGAATTTTTCCGAGGCATGGCTGGGGTCTACGTCCAGTCGGCGCCACCGCGAAGCCCGGTGATGAACGACTACGGGGATGATTTCGCCGGCTTCATCGAACGCTTCGAACCCGCCGCCTGCGTACCGTACCTGGCGGATGTCGCCCGACTGGAGCGACTGCACGTGCAGGCCTGGCATGCCGCCGACGCCGAGCCCATGGCCGCAGAACGGATCGTCGAGGTGCTGTCATCCGCCACACAGACAAAGCACCTGAAGATCGGTCTGCACCCGTCACTGCGGCTGCTGCACTCGCCCTTCGCCGTGGTGACGATCTGGGCCGCCCATCAGCACGAGACACCCGTGCCGTTCGAGGCGTTTTCTGCGCAAAACGCCTTGGTGCTGCGCAACGGCCTCGAGGTGCAAGTGTTCGCGATCAATCACGCGGCCCACGGGTTCATCACCGCCCTGCAACAGGGGCTGTCCCTGGCCGCTGCCATTGAAGCCTCAATCGACCTCGACCTGGAACCGACCCTGGCGGGGCTCATTCGTCACAGCGCTATCACTCACCTCCTAGCTGAACAGGTATCCCCATGAACGCCCTGATTGCCGGTTTCATTCAATGGCTGGAGAAAATCCCCCACAGCCTGATCGCCTTCATCGCGCGATTCTCGATTGCCGCGGTGTTCTGGAAATCTGGCCAGACCAAAATCGAAGGATTGGCCATCGACCTGGTCGACGGCACCTTCCAGGTCGGTCTGCCGCGGCTGGCGGACTCGACCATTCCCCTGTTCAAAAGCGAATACGCCCTGCCGCTGCTGTCGCCGGAACTGGCTGCGCACTTGGCGGCCTCTGCCGAGCATGTATTTCCGGTGCTGATCCTGCTTGGCCTGGCGACGCGCTTTTCAGCGCTGGCCTTGCTGGGCATGACCTTGACCATCCAACTGTTCGTCTACCCGGACGCCTACCCGACCCATGGTACCTGGGCGGCGGTATTGCTCTACCTGATGGCCCGTGGGCCTGGGGTGTTGTCGATCGATCACTTGATAGCCAAGCGTTACACCCACGGCTGAACACAGATCCTCTTACAGATCCCACAGGGGATCTGGACAGGTCGAAACATCCAAGCCACCCACAGGGGTTGTCCAACGGATGGACTATCGCTGCAGCCGATCCAACGCCTCGCCACTGCGCTTGAACCAGTCGATCAAATAGTCGGCCAGCACCTGGGTGCGCTTGGGCAGGCCGCCCTGGTAGGGATGCACCAGGTACATTGGCATGCGCCGGGTCTGGTAATCGCGCAGCAGCCAATGCAGGCGTCCGTCAGCCAACTCTTCATGCAGCAGATACGACGGCAGACGGGCGATTCCGGCACCGGCCAGGGCGGCTTTTTTCAGCAGGCTGTAGTGATTACTGGCGAACGGCCCCGACACTCGGACCCGCAGCAGTTCGTGTTGCTGGTGATACAGCCATTCTTCCCGCCCGCTGTAATGGCTATTGAGCAGGCAACGGTGTTCGGCCAGGGCCTGGGGCGTCTCGGGTTCGCCATAGTGTTCGAGGTAGGCCGGGCTGGCGCAGGTCATTTCGTGCCACGCCAGCAGTGGCCGGGCCACCAATCGCTCATCGATGGCGGCGTCGGAACGGATCGCCAGGTCGAAGCCATCGCGGCTCAGGTCACGGTAACCGTTGTTGAGCTCCAGCTCGATCTGCACGTTGGGATACGTACGAGCGAACTCCATCAGCAAGCCTTCGAAGAACGTTTCGCCCAACGAAACCGGCACCGTCATACGCACCGGCCCGGAAATATCGTCCTTCAACCGAGCCAATGCCTGACGGGCCCTTTCCACCTGCACCAGCAACGCCTGAGCCTGGGGCAGCAACGCCGCCCCTGCCGCCGTCAGGCTCAAGCGCCGCGTGGTGCGTTGCAGCAACACCACCGAAAACCGCTTCTCCAGCAGGCTGATGCGCTTGGACAACTGGCCCTTGCTGCACCCCAACTGCTGGGCCGCCAGGGTGAAACTGCCGGCCTCCATCAATACGGCAAACGCCGCCAGGTCATCCATTTCGCTCATTGGATTGTTTCCAATTGAAAACCAAAGGTTGCCTATTAGCATGATTATCCATGGAAAGAACCCCTCTAGACTGAAAACTCATTCAACCCATTGAGGAACAGCTCATGAAAATCCTGTTGATCGGCGCCAACGGCACCATCGGCTCGGCCATCGATAACGAACTGTCGCCGCGCCACGAAATCATTCGGATCGGCCGCCACAGCGGTGAACTGCAGGTCGATATCAGCGACAGCACCTCGATTCGCGCCCTGTTCGAGAAGACTGGCCGTTTTGATGCCCTGGTCTGCGCCGCTGGCAACGTCACCTTTGCGCCCCTGGCTGACATGACCGAAGACAGTTTTGCCCTGGGCTTGAAAGACAAGCTGATGGGCCAGGTCAACCTGCTGCTGATCGGTCGTGAATTCGCCAACGACGGTGCCTCCTTCACTTTCACCACCGGCGTACTCAGCCACGACCCGATCAAGAGCGGTGCTTCGGCGGCCCTGGTCAACGGCGCCCTGGACAGTTTCGTGCGCGCCGCGGCCATCGAGTTGCCCCGGGGGCTGCGGGTCAATTCGGTCAGCCCGAACGTGCTGGTGGAGGCCATGGACAAGTACGCACCTTACTTCCGGGGCTACAAGCCGGTGCCGGCCGTCGATGTTGCATTGGCCTACGCCAAGAGCGTCGAAGGCCTGCAGACCGGCCAGACCTATCACGTGGGTTGAGAAACGGACGCCCGCAGGCGCGCCTGATTTCATCAGGGCGCCGACGGCTCGAGCAATGTGGGTATCAATGAAGAGGCGACCTCACGCGGCACGCCTATCACGACCTCGGGACTTTCAATCACCCCTTTGATTGTCGCGGTACTGACCAACACACCATTGATGTACAAGCGCAGGGGCTTGTTCATTTCCTCTCGAGTAACCCTTGCCATGCGGCGCTGGGCGTCGGGGGCAAGCGCCACCTTCAACGTCACGTTTCTCAGGTCGATGCCATCCGCACGCTTGAGATTCAAATCGATTTCCGTGAAATCCGAAGCGGACGAAAAATGGATATCAGCCGCCATGCATTGCAACGCCGCGGTCATCCCCAAGGTTATGAACATGAATCGCTGTGTCTTTTTCATATGCCACCCCTAGGCCAGGAACCCGCGAAGCCTACTGCATCCGCCCCCTGCCCAGGCCATCGGTATGATTCGCAATGTAACCGCGAAGACCTTGCTGGCCCGCCAGGTTTGCCTGATGGCTTGTGCTGTAGAATCAGTCTGAGTAACGTGGCGGCACTTGTCTGGAGACCCAATGATGCGTGCCGCCCGTTCCCTGTTGCTTGTCGCCCTCCTCTCCATCTTCACCGGCTGCCAATTGCTCGAAGCCCCACGGCAGAGCGCGTCCCATGCGGGCCAGACTCGCATGCAGGGTGAGCTCACCGCAGCTGATGGCAAACTGGTGTTCCAGCCATGCCAGGAACAGCGCCGCTACATCGTCAACGACAGCGGCGGCACCAGCGTGCTGCAGCAGGCCGCCAGCCTGGCCGATGACCAGGGCAAACTGTTTGCCGATGTGCGCGGTCGCATCGTCTCCAGCGCAGCGGCCGGCACCGACAGTCAGTTGGACGTTGAACAGCTGTATCGCCTGGAACGCTCGGGAACGGCTTGCGAAGACATTGACTTCAAACGAGTGATCCTGCGCGCCGCAGGACACAGCCCGGAATGGACCCTCAAGGCCAGTGGCAAGGGCCTGGTGCTGGACCGCGAAGGCCAGCCGCCGCTGGCGGTGCCTTACGTCGAGGAGCAATTGGGCGATGGCCGCTTCAACCTGGGCACCGAGGCCAACGGCCAGAAAGTCGAACTCTGGGTCACACCTGCGCGTTGTGTCGACAGTGTCAGCAACAGCGTGCAACACATGAGCGCCGAGTTGCGGGTCAACGGCCAGGTCCAACGCGGCTGCGCCTACTTCGGCGGCGCGCGCGACGACTGACTGCGTGGCGTCACCGCAGCTTCACGTCGTCCAGAAGCGGAACGCGGAGCGTCCCTGGCGACATTCCCATGCGGAGCGTGGGAATGATCGATCCGCGGCAGCATACCGTCCCCGCTCCCTCGCCACGAAAGCGTCACAGCCGCTTTAAGTGAACAGCGTTATAGGGGAACCGGCGATTGCGGCTTATAATCGCCCGCTTCAAACGCCTTGGCGCAGTTGTGCGCCCCGCGAACCGGACCCCGCCATGTTACGAATCACCGAACTCAAGCTGCCGATCGACCACCCCGAAGAAGACCTGCGTCCTGCCATCGTGCAGCGCCTGGGCATCGCCAGCGATGACCTGCTCGACTTCACCCTGTTCAAGCGCAGCTACGACGCACGTAAGAAATCTTCCGAACTGTGCTTCATCTACACCATCGACCTGACGGTGCGCGATGAAGCCAGCCTGCTGCGCAAGTTCGCCGATGACCGTAACGTCAACGAAGCGCCGGATATCAGTTACAAAGTGGTAGGCCAGGCACCGGCCGACCTGAGCGAGCGACCGATCGTGGTCGGCTTCGGCCCGTGCGGGATCTTCGCCGCCCTGTTGCTGGCGCAGATGGGCTTCAAACCGATCATCCTCGAACGCGGCCCGGAAGTGCGCCAGCGCACCAAGGACACCTGGGGCCTGTGGCGCAAAAGCGTGCTCAACCCCGAATCCAACGTGCAGTTCGGTGAAGGCGGCGCCGGGACGTTTTCCGACGGCAAGCTCTACAGTCAGATCAAGGACCCGAAATTCCTTGGCCGCAAGGTCCTGCACGAATTCGTCAAGGCCGGGGCTCCGGAAGAAATCCTCTATGTCAGCAAGCCGCACATCGGCACGTTCCGCCTGACAGGCGTGGTGGAAACCATGCGCGAGCAGATTCGTGCCCTGGGCGGCGAAGTACGTTTCCAGCAGCGGGTCACGGATGTGCTGATCGAGGACGGCCAACTGGTCGGCGTCGAACTGGCCAGCGGCGAACAGATTCATTCCAAACATGTGATCCTTGCCCTGGGCCACAGCGCCCGGGACACCTTCCGCATGCTCCACAGCCGCGGCGTGTACATGGAAGCCAAGCCGTTCTCGGTGGGTTTCCGTATCGAACACCCGCAGTCGCTGATCGACAGCGCGCGCCTGGGCAAGTACGCCGGTCACCCGAAACTTGGCGCCGCCGACTACAAACTTGTGCACCACGCCAAGAATGGTCGTTCGGTGTACAGTTTCTGCATGTGCCCGGGCGGCACCGTGGTAGCCGCGACGTCCGAGCCGAACCGCGTCGTGACCAACGGCATGAGCCAGTATTCGCGCAACGAGCGCAACGCCAACTCCGGTATCGTCGTCGGCATCACGCCGGAAGTCGATTATCCCGGTGGCCCGCTGGCCGGCATCGAGTTGCAGGAACGCCTGGAATCTCACGCCTTCGTCCTCGGCGGCAGTAACTATGAAGCCCCGGCGCAGTTGGTGGGCGACTTCATTGCCGGCAAACCGTCTACGGCACTGGGCAGCGTCGAACCTTCCTACAAACCAGGGGTATCCCTGGGCGACTTGGCCCTGGCCCTGCCGGACTTTGCCATCGAAGCCATCCGCGAGGCCCTGCCAGCGTTCGAGAAACAGATTCGCGGTTACTCGCTGCACGACGCCGTGCTGACCGGCATCGAAACCCGCACCTCGTCGCCACTGCGCATTACCCGCAACGAATCGCTGCAGAGCCTGAACGTCAAGGGCCTGTTCCCGGCCGGTGAAGGCGCCGGTTATGCCGGGGGGATCCTGTCGGCGGGGGTGGACGGGATCCGGATTGCCGAGGCCGTAGCGCGGGATATCCTCGGTCTCGAGGCCTGAGGGGACAATGCTGTTCACTCAAGAGCCACAGGCCCAAGTAAACAGCATTACCCGGTGGGAGCGAGCTTGCTCGCGATGGCGGACTGGCATTCAACACAGATGTTGACTGATCCACCGTTATCGCGAGCAAGCTCGCTCCCACAAGGGGTCTCAGGTTTTTCACGTTTCAGATATTCGCTCGCAACACGCTCTCCGGCAGCGCCACCCCTCGCTCCACACTCGCCGCCACGGCGTCTATCAGCCCACTCAACTCATAGCCTTGGGCCTTGAGCCACGCCGGATCGTAATAGGTCGTGGCATAGCGTTCGCCGCCGTCACACAGAATCGCCACGATCGACCCTGACTCCCCCGCCTCAACCATCTGCCTCGCGGCGATCAGCGCGCCGATCAGGTTGGTACCGCTGGATCCGCCGACCCGTCGCCCCAAGCGCTGGGCCAGGTAGTGCATGGCCGCCAGTGACAAGGCGTCCGGGACCTTGACCATTGCATCGATGACTTTGGGCAAAAACGACGCCTCGACCCGTGGCCGGCCAATGCCCTCGATGCGTGAGCCGCAATCCAGACGCAGGCTGGCATCGCCGCTGCAGTAATAATCGAAGAACACCGAACGCTCGGCGTCGGCACACAGCACGCGAGTGCCGTGCTGGCGATAACGGACGTAGCGCCCCAGGGTGGCGGTGGTGCCCCCGGTGCCGGGGCTTGAAATCAACCAGCTCGGCTCCGGGTGCCGCTCAAAGCGCATCTGCTGGAAGATCGACTCGGCAATGTTGTTATTGGCCCGCCAGTCCGTGGCGCGCTCGGCGTAGGTGAACTGGTCGATGAAGTGCCCATCATGCTCACGGGCCAGGCGCTCGGATTCGGCGTAGATCTGCGTAGGGTCGTCCACCAGATGGCTCTGGCCACCGTAGAAAGCGATCTGTGCGATTTTTTCCCGGGAAGTGGTCGCCGGCATCACCGCGATAAAGGGCAGGCCGAGCAGCCTTGCAAAGTACGCTTCCGAAATGGCTGTCGAGCCGCTGGAAGCCTCTATCACCGGCGCACCGGGCTTGAGCCAGCCGTTACACAACGCGTAAAGAAACAGCGAACGAGCCAGCCGATGCTTGAGACTGCCGGTGGGATGACTGGACTCATCCTTGAAATACAGCTCGATTCCCGGCAGGCCTGGCAGCGGCAGGGGAATCAGATGTGTATCGGCACTGCGCTGGAAGTCAGCCTCAATGATGCGAATCGCTTCGCGCGCCCACTGGCGGTGGTCGTTCATGGTGTCCTCTCACTGGCTCGGTTCGACGCGGGGAAACCTGGCGGTCATGCAGGCGCGACGTGGTCTCGGAAAAACCAGGCGCAAGCTTAGGAAAAAACCGACATCACGCACAGGTACAGCTAAGGTCCAATATGCGCCGCAACTGCCCGACTGTGCGGCGCACGCGTCGTAACGACATATAACAAAAAAGAATATAACTTTTGTTTTAACAACTAACAGTACGGGTTAGGGTGTGCCATCTTTTTGATTCGATAGGGAGAGCGATCATGCCTCTACGTAATTCCTTGACGCGTTTCTTCCAACTGGAAGCGGCCAGCGGCCTGCTGTTGATCGCCGCCGCCGTGTTGGCCCTGGCCATCAATAATTCGCCGCTCTCCTGGTTGTACAACGGCTTGCTGGACACGCCGGTAGTGGCCCAGGTCGGGGCGCTAAAGATCGCCAAACCGCTGTTGTTGTGGATCAACGACGGCCTGATGGCGATGTTCTTTCTGCTCATCGGCCTCGAAGTCAAACGTGAGGTACTCGATGGGCAACTGTCCAAACCCTCGCAAATCGTCCTGCCGGGTGCGGCGGCGATTGGCGGCATGGTCGTGCCGGCGCTGATCTACTGGTTCCTCAACCGCGACAACCCGGCCGCCCTCGCCGGCTGGGCGATTCCGACGGCCACCGACATCGCGTTCGCCCTCGGCGTGCTGGCCTTGCTGGGCAAGCGGGTGCCGGTGTCGCTCAAGCTGTTCCTGATGACCCTGGCGATCATCGACGACCTGGGCGCCATTATCATCATCGCGATCTTTTACTCCGGCGCCCTGTCCAGCCTGTCGCTCATACTGGCGGCAACCTGCATCGCCGCCCTGGTGGCGATGAACCGGATGGGCGTGGTCAAGCTCGGACCCTACATGGTTGTCGGCCTGATTCTGTGGGTCTGCGTGCTCAAGAGCGGTGTCCATGCCACCCTGGCCGGGGTGACCCTGGCGTTCTGCATCCCGCTGCGCACGAAAAACGCCGAGACTTCGCCGCTGCTAACCCTGGAACATGCCCTGCATCCCTGGGTGGCCTATGGCATCCTGCCGCTGTTCGCCTTCGCCAACGCCGGCTTGTCCCTGAGCGGCGTCACCGTCGAAAGCTTCACCCATCATGTGCCAATGGGTATCGCCATTGGCCTGTTGCTGGGCAAGACCGTCGGCGTCTTCGGCCTGACCTGGCTGGCGGTGAAAATCGGCATCGCCAGCCTGCCCCTTGGCGCTAACTGGGGCCAGGTATTGGGGGTGGCGATCCTGTGCGGTATCGGGTTCACCATGAGCCTGTTCGTTGGCTCCCTCGCGTTTGAGCCGGGTGTCAGCGACTATGCGGGCATGGACCGGATGGGGATTCTCACTGGTTCGATACTGGCGGCGTTGTTGGGTTATGCGGTGACGGCGGCGGCCAGTCGTAAGCGCGCTGCGTTGTCTTCCTGAAACGTTCCAACACGTCTTCAAGTCGTTTCGGGTCCTCAATATCCGGCCCTAACAGTAACAATTGATGGACAAGTAGAAGTATGGTTGGTGTGAATATCCGTTTCTGCGGTAACGGCTACTTAGGGTTCCGCCCTTACGGCGGGTCACTTTTGGAAGAGAGCGCCAAAAGTAACCAAAAACGCTTTGCCCCACCACTCGGTGCCTCGCCTAGGCTCGGCATGCCCGAACGCAGGCATTGCTCCGTGGGCCGCCGCGAAGGGCCATCCATGGCCCAGCGCGGCTACCTCGGCATCCATGCCGAGGTGCCCACTGCGCAATACCTGCGTTCGGCCAGCGTGGTTTAACGGGGCGCCCCAGATCAAAAGCCGAAGCGAGGCGGCCTTATAGCCGGCCTGGTTCTTGGTGGGACCGCGTTTCTTCTGTGGGAGCGGGCTTGCTCGCGAAGGCGGCATCACAGTCGATGATGATGTGGATGTACCGGCCTCTTTGCGACCAAGCTCGCCCCCACAGGAGGTCTGTGTTGAATATGAATTTTGTGTCCGCTGAAGATTGAATGTGGGAGCGAGCCTGCTCGCGATGGCGGTGGTTTAGTCACATGGATGCTGGCCTTGCTGGCCTCATCGCGAGCAAGCTCGCTCCCACAGGAGAAACACGTTCACCCAAAACCAGGTCGGCTACTAGGCCGCCTCGCGGTGGACGTTGATCTCAGCGCCCCATTAACCACGCTGGCCGAACGCAGGTATTGCGCAGTGGGCATCCCGGCATGGATGCCGGGATAGCCGCGCTGGGCCATGGATGGCCCTTCGCGGCGGCCCACGGAGCAATGCCGGAGAGAGGGCATGCCGAGCCTAGGCGAGGCACCGAGTGGTGGGGCAAGAGCGTTTTGGTTACTTTTGCGCTTTTCAAAAGTGACCCGCTGTAAGAGCGGAACCCTAAGTAGCCGTTACCCCAACAACGGATATACACACAACTCTGGAATCCCGCCCGTAAACCCGTAAATTAGTGCGATACGCGACTCGTACCATCCACAGTAGAAATACGAACCCGCTCACCCACACGGAACACCTCATTCTCCTGAACCTGCTGCACATAGGCACGCATGCTGCCATCGTCCTCACGAACAGTGATTTCCACGCCTTGGGTACGAGTCAGGCCTTCTTCAGTAGCGGAGCCAATCAGGCCACCGGCCACCGCGCCGATCACAGCGGCGACAATGCTGCCACGGCCACCACCGATGGCACTGCCGCCTACACCACCGACCACAGCACCGGCCGCACCGCCGATCGGGGTCTTGGTGCCTTCGATCTTGACCGGACGCAAGGCTTCGATCGTACCCATGCGAATCGTCTGCACGCGACGCGCTTCGTCACGGGAATAGGAGTCACCGGTCAGGCTCGACTGACAGCCAGTGAGCAACATCGCCATCGTGGAAAAGGAAGCAACCAGCAAAACAGACTTACGCATAGCATCAAACTCCAAAAGACAGGGATTCATTAAACTCCGCAGCTTGACGCCTGTCACGGCCTCGCCGGGATAAAATTGTTTTCATTCAGGTGGGATACAGGCGCACCCGAAAAATTCACCAAACAGTAGCGCCAATTTCCGAAACCTGCGTCATCAACCCGGGGATTTTCATGGATTATTTCATCATCGTCGCGGTCACCGTGGCCGGTTTGTACTTCCACTGGTGGCTGTACGTACGAATCAAACGCTGGATGGACCGCGACTTGGCGCTGTCCCTGGCGGGGCAGGATGAGCAGAAAAAGACCTACATGCTGCAACAATTGGCCCGCGCCCGGGAGCAAGGGGTCAAACGCCGGGACTTGCCGCAATGGCTTGAAACCGCTGCGGCATATTACCCCGACGCTAAGGCGCCAGACGCTCGCGCGTCCAGTTCGCCCCTTGCAGGCGATAGTTGAGGCGATCGTGCAGGCGGCTCGGACGCCCCTGCCAGAACTCGATGCGCTCGGGCAGCAAACGATAACCGCCCCAATGCTCCGGGCAATGCGGTTGGCTGTCGCTGAAACGTTGTTCGGTGGCCTTGAGCAGGTCGTCCAGCTCACCACGCCCTGCAATTACCCGGCTCTGGGGTGAAGCCCAGGCGCCGAGACGGCTGCCCAGCGGGCGAACCTGGTAATAGGCGTCCGACTCCTGCGCGGTGACCTTTACCACTTTGCCCTCGATGCGCACCTGGCGCTCCAGGGCCGGCCAGAAAAACGTCATGGCCGCAAATGGATTCGCGGCCAGTTGCTGCCCCTTGGCGCTGTCGTAGTTGGTGAAGAACGTGAACCCCAGGGCATCCAGGCCCTTGAGCAGCAGGATCCGGCAGTGCGGGCGCCCTTCTGCATCCACCGTCGCCAGGGTCATGGCGTTGGCCTCCACCGGCGCCTGCTCGGTTTTCACCGCGTCGGCGAACCATTGGTGGAACAGTGCAAACGGCTCGGCCGGGGCTTGTGCCTCGGTCAAGCCATCGCGGGTGTAGTCGCGGCGCATATCAGCCAGCGGTTGGGTCATGGCGCGTTCCTTGTGGTTAGCCCATCACTGCTTGGGGGTATCGGCAGCCGCGACTTTCTTGGTATCGGTGGCGGCTTTGGCCGGTTGGGTTTTCTTCGCCGGGGTAGTGGCCTTGGCAGGGGCTTTCTTCGCAGGCGCCTTGGCCACGGCTTTTTTGGCCGGTGCTTTTTTGCTGGTCGGGGTCACGGCTTTTTTCGCCGCAGGCGCTGGGGCCGGGGCCACGGGCTTCACGTCCTGGGCCGCCACCAGCGTCACGGGTGCGGGAGCCGGCATGTTGTATTTGCTCAGCAGCGCAACCATGGTGTTGGCCGGCGTGACCAGCAGTTCCACGCGACGGTTCAAGGCACGCCCTTCCACACTGTCGTTGGCCGCACGTGGCGCCACTGCGCCCATGCCGCGCAGCATCAGGCGATCACGTTGCAGGCCGCTGAGACGGAAAATCGCCGCAACGGACTGGGCACGCTCCTGGCTGAGCTTCAGGTTCGCAGGTGCGGCGCCCGAGGTATCGGCGTGGCCGAGGATCAGCACGGCGGTCTTGGGGTCGGCTTCAAGGATCTTCGCCACGCGGGTGAACGGCCCGAGGGTCACGGGCAGCAGCATGGCCGGACGGTCCGGGTTGAAGGAGCCGTCCACCGGCGCGGTGACCACCAGCACGTTGTCGCGGCGCTCGAGTTGGAGCTTGCTGTCCTGGATGGCTGTGCGCAGCTTCGGCTCGTAGTCGTCGAGCCAGGCCTGGGTGACTTTAGGATCGGGCATCGGCACCGCCTTGGCGGTCTCCTGATCCTTGCCGCCAAACGGCCACCACCACTTGCCGTTGCTTTCGGCTTCGGCCTTGGCAAGGGCCGGTGCCTTGGCTTCAGGTTTGTCCTGGGGTTTGACGTCATCTTTCTTCGCAACGTCGGCAGCATCATCGGAAGCGAACGGCCACCACCAGTGGGTGGCGCTCTCGGCCTTGGCTTGCGGTGCGACGGCAGCCGGTTTCAGAGGCGCCGCTGGCGCCGTGTCCTTGGCCGCCACCTTGTCGGAAGAGCCGAACGGCCACCAGCCGCTGCTGCCCTCGGCATCATTTTGTGGGGTTTGTGCGCAACCAGTGATAGCGAAGCACAGCGCCAGAGCGAGGGTTTTATTCGATGACATTGGATATCCACAAAATGATGTAAATGGAAAATAAAGGCCATGTTTTGGCCGCATAAACAGTCGCTTGGAATCTGAAAAGGCCACGAGGTTCCGGTGCCCGCCGCCTTCAATGGCGTTTATAGACAAGTGGCAAGGACCCTCGCAAGGTTCTGCGCGCGCGGGTCCATCAATACGTAAGGCCCGAGCGTGTTGGTCACGAAGCCAAAAGCCACATCATGCTCCGGGTCGGCGAACCCCATGGAGCCACCGGCCCCCGGATGACCGAACGCCCGTGGGCCAAGGCCATAGGTCGCATTCGGTACATCCGGCTGGTCGAGCATGCAACCCAGGCCGAAACGGGTCTGGGTCAACAAAGTCTTGTCCTCGCCGAAGCTGTGCTGGCGAGTCAGTTCGTCGAGCATTTCACCTTCCAGCAGGCTGCCATCCAGCAGCCCCCCATAGAACCCGGCCAGGCTGCGGGCGTTACCGTGGCCGTTGGCCGCCGGTTGCTGCATGCGCCGCCACTCCGGTTTGTTGGTACTGGTCATGATCGACGGCGGATTGGTGAAGGCCCGGGTGGTCATGGCCGTGGGCTCGCGCATCGTCACCTGCAGCAGGCGTTGGGCCGCGGCATCGCCGACGTTGCCTTTGCCACGGGCGATGTGGGCCACGCGATGAAACTCCTCGTCGGCCAGGCCAACGTGAAAATCCAGGCCCAACGGCTTGGCCACACGGGCCACGATGGACTCCCCCGGGCCACGCCCATCGGCCCTGCGCAACAGCTCGCCAACCAGCCAGCCGTAGGTGATCGCGGCATAACCATGACCCTCGCCCGGCGTCCACCAAGGTGTTTCGGCGGCCAGGGCATCGATCATGGCTTGCCAGTCATAAAGCGCTTCGGGCGGCAGCAATTCACGTAGCGCCGGCAACCCGGCCTGATGGCAGAGCAACTGGCGCAGGGTAATGGATTGCTTGCCGGCGGCGGCAAACTCGGGCCAATAGCGGGCGACCGGGGCATCCAGCTGCAACTTGCCTTCGGCCACCAGTTGCAGGGCGGTGACGGCGGTGAACGTTTTGGTGCAGGAAAACAGGTTGGCGATGGTGTCGCTGTGCCAGGTCTCATGGCCATCCTTGTCGGCGGTACCGGCCCACAGATCGATCACCGTGCGACCACCCACCTGAATGCACAACGCCGCGCCGCGCTCCTGGGGATTATCGAACAACGCCGCGAACGCTTCACGCACCGCCTCGAACTGAAGTTCATAATGGCCTTGAATCTGCACCCGCAACTCCTTTGAAACAAAGACTTTTTAGAGTGGCTGGTATTGTTTCAGCCATTGGGGGTTTTGGGAACCGCCATGGGACGGCTGGTTAACCTGAAACCGGCCCCTGTGGCGAGGGAGCTTGCTCCCGCTGGGTTGCGCAGCAACCCCAAAACCCGCCGTTGCGGTGTGCCAGATTGATCGCGACCAGCCTTCTTGGGGCTGCTACGCAGCCCAGCGGGAGCAAGCTCCCTCGCCACAACAGCGTCCATCACCAGAAGAACCCGCTTTGTCAGGAAATCTCCCGCCGAAACGGCGGCAGCGCGTTGAGGATCGCCTTGCCATAGCGCTGGGTGACCAGCCTGCGGTCGAGCAAGGTGATGGTGCCGCGGTCTTCTTCGGTGCGCAGCAACCGACCACACGCCTGGACCAGCTTCAGCGAAGCGTCCGGCACGGAGATTTCCATGAACGGGTTGCCGCCACGGGCTTCGATCCACTCGGCCAGTGCGGCTTCCACCGGGTCGTCGGGAACCGAGAACGGGATCTTGGCGATCACCACGTGCTCGCAATAGGCACCCGGCAAGTCCACGCCTTCGGCAAAACTCGCCAGGCCGAACAGCACGCTGGAATCCCCGCCATCGACCCGGGCCTTGTGCTTGTTCAGGGTTTCCTGCTTCGACAGGTTGCCCTGGATGAACACCTGTTTGCGCCAGTCACGGTCAAGGCCGTCGAACACGTCCTGCATCTGTTTGCGCGAGGAAAACAGCACCAGGGTGCCCCGTGAGCCTTCCACCAGTTCCGGCAGGTCGCGGATGATCGCCGCGGTGTGGGCGGCGGCATCCCGTGGGTCGGCCTTGAGGTCCGGCACCCGCAGCACGCCGGCATCGGCGTGGTGGAAGGGGCTCGGGACCACGGCGGTCACGGCTTTCTTCGGCAGGCCGGCGCGCATGCGGAAGCGGTCGAACGTGCCCAGGGCGGTCAGCGTGGCGGACGTCACCAGCGCGCCATAGGCCACGTTCCACAAGTTGCGCCGCAGCATTTCCGCCGCCAGGATCGGGCTGGCATTGACCTCGATGTCGAACAGCGAACCGCTTTCGGCCAGGGTCAGCCAGCGCGCCATTGGCGGGTTGTCTTCCGGGTCTTCAGCGGTGAAGGCCGTCCACAGTTCCCAGTTGCCTTGTGAGCGGGACAACAGGCTGCCAAACAGCGGGTACCACTCCTCGGCCTGGTTGCTGGCGATTCCGATGTTGACCTCGCCGTCCATGCCTTCCTTGAGCAGGTCGGTCAGGCGCGTGAACAGGTCGGTCAGGCGTGCGAAACCTTTCTTGAGCTCGATGCCCATTTCGCGCATGTGTTCAGGAATCACTCCGCCGACGAAGCGATGGCGTGGCCGCTCCCGGCCCTCGACGTCTTCGCCTGGCTTGAAATCGGCCACTTGCTCGCACGCGGTGAACATGAACTGCTGGTTCGTCTTGATTTCCCGCGCCAACTCCGGCACTTGCTCGATGAACTTGCCCAGGTCACCCGGCAACGGGTGCTGGGCCAGCAGCTTGGTGAGGTTCTTGGCGGTGGTTTCCAGCCAGTCGGCGGTGGAACGCAGCCGGGTGTAATGGGCGAAATGACCGATGGCCTTGTCCGGCAGGTGATGGCCTTCGTCGAACACGTAGATCGTGTCGCGCGGGTCCGGCAGCACCGCACCACCGCCCAGGGCCAGGTCGGCCAGCACCATGTCGTGGTTGGTGACGATGACATCGACCTTGCCCATACCTTCGCGGGCCTTGTAGAAAGCGCACTGGCCGAAGTTCGGGCAATGGCGGTTGGTGCACTGGCTATGGTCGGTCGTCAGGCGGGACCAGTCGGCGTCTTCCAGGGCGGTGGACCAACTGTCGCGGTCGCCGTCCCATTTATTGCCGGCCAGCTTCTCGATCATGCTGGTGAACAGCTTCTGGCTGGCCTCATCGACTTCGATCTTGAAGCCTTCTTCTTCGAACAACTGGGCCGTGGCGGTCTGCGCGTGGCCTTCCTGGAGCAACATGTCGAGCTTGGACAGGCACATGTAGCGCCCACGGCCCTTGGCCAGCGCGAACGTGAAGTTCAGCCCGCTGTTGCGCATCAGGTCGGGCAGGTCCTTGTAGACGATCTGCTCCTGCAGGGCGACGGTGGCCGTGGCGATCACCAGGCGTTTGCCGGCGGCCTTGGCAGTGGGAATCGCCGCTAGGCTGTAGGCCACGGTCTTGCCGGTACCGGTGCCGGCCTCCACCGCCACGACGGCGGGCTCGCCACTGCGCCGGCCTTCGTCGTCGGTGTCGATGTCACCCAGGACTTTTGCCACTTCGGCAATCATCAGGCGCTGGCCATATCGCGGCTTGAGGCTCTTGGCTTCGAGAAAACGCGAATAGGCGCCCTGGATCGTGGTTTTGAGTTCGGTGCTGATCATGAATGGTCGGGCGCAAAAAACGCTGGATAAATTTTCAGTGGTTCGGATCGGCGGCTATCATACCCCGCGAATGAATCCTGCGCAGAACGGAGTAACCCAATGACATCCTTTGCCCTCGTCTACACCCTGCATTTACTGGCGGCCCTGGTCTGGGTCGGCGGCATGTTTTTCGCCTGGATGATCCTGCGCCCGGCCGCAATGACGGCGCTTGAGGGCCCTGCCCGGCTCAAGTTGTGGGTAGAAGTGTTTCAGCGTTTTTTTGTCTGGGTCTGGGTGGCGGTGGTGCTTTTACCGATCAGCGGTGTAGGCCTGATCCATGTGCGCTTCGCCGGTTTCGAAACCGCGCCTCGGTATGTGCAGGTGATGATGGGATTGTATGTGGTGATGGCTGCGCTGTTCATCCGCATCCAGGGCCTGCAACTGCCGGCATTGCGTAGCGCCGTGACGGCGCAGGACTGGCCGGCCGGTGCGGCGGTGCTGGGGAAGATCCGGCGGTTGGTGGGGATCAATTTGTTGATCGGGTTGCTGGTGGTGGCGATTGGCGCGGCGCGGCCAATGTTCTGAACATCACATAAAACCCTGTGGGAGCGACCTTGCTCGCGATGACGGTGTATCAGCACTACTTCATCGACTGACACAACGCCATCGCGAGCAAGCTCGCTCCCACAGGTTCAGATCAGATTTTCTTCAGAACCGCTGCACCGTCACCGTCCCCGCCGCTCCGGCAGGCCCTGGCTGGCCATCGGCGCCAGGACGACCGCTTTTGCCGCCATCGGCGGTATAGACCAAGCACCCCTTGGCCTTGCCTCCCGCCCCGGGTTTGCCGCCGTGTCCCGCCGCGCCACCGGCCCCGCCGTCCACCGTCACCTTGATCTGCTCGGCAGGGTAGGCCAGGGGCAGCTCGAGGCGTACCTGCGCGCCAGCGGCTCCCGGCTGGCCATCGCTGCCATTGCTGCCGTCGGCCCCGCGACCGGCCGAACCCCAGGTGCAACCCGGCGCCTGGCCATTGGCACCGTCAAGACCGACGAAACCCGGCGCACCGGTTCCACCGCGGGCATCCACCGACAACAGCGGCGCATTCAAGGCATTGAAACGCAGGTTGAGATCGCGCCCCGACCGCGCGGCCTTGGTGTAGGTACCCGGTGCGCCGCGTGAAGTGATCTGGCTGCCCTCGGCCAGCTCAGCCCGGGCCACTTTCATTTCCAATGCCTGCTGCGCCGGCACGATGGCGATCCGTGCTTCACGCCCCAGGTGCAATTGGTCGATAGTCAGTTCAGTGACATTGGAAGGCACCAGCAGCGTGCCGTAGTCGGCCACGTCCAGTCGCTCGAGGACCAGAGTGCTGGTGGTGTTTGGCAGGCGCATCAACGAATGGCTTTCTACCTGGACCACCTGGGCCGAAGCCCACGGGCATACGAGTGCGGCGAGCAGACACAATTTACGCATGGGAAGCCTCTGGCGCGGTCGGGAGGGTTTGCAAATGGAAGATACCGAACAACAGCACTCTGAGGCGATCACGACCAGGCGCGGGGCGGCCACGGAAACTGGCCCGGAACAACAGCAGTTCCAGCAAATGGAGCACCAGTAAAAACGCGCCGGCGACATTGACCAGCAGATGCAGCGGATGGACGAACGGCACGACCAGATTGACCAGCACCACCAGCCAGAACAGCAGGGTCAGCAAGCGCCCCAGCCCCCAAAACACCTTCATACGCCCCCCTGATCGGGAATTATTCTTTGCGCGCACAGTAACGGCTTGCGCGCAGGATAAGCCAGAGGGCCAGGCAAATTTAATCTGACCCGAGCCCCGGATCGCCTTCCCGACGACCCGGCAGCCCTGGTCCGAGCTTCAACGCTGGATATGCAGCTCAACCCGACGGTTCTGTGCCCGCCCTTCGTCAGTCTCATTGTCAGCCACCGGCTCGCTTTCGCCCTTGCCTTCGCTGGTGAGTTTGTCGGGGGCCAGCCCCTGGGTCAGCAAATACTCCACGACGCTGCTGGCCCGACGTTCGGACAGCCCTTGGTTATAGGCATCAGTGCCGACACTGTCGGTGTGACCCACCACCCGGATGCTGGCGACATTGGCATGGCTGAGTTTGCCCATCAGCCCATCGAGTTGGTTTCGAGCGTCTGCCGTGAGGTCGGATTTGTCGAAATCGAACAGTACCTTGCCGGCGTCGTTGAGGGTGATGACCTCGCTCGCCGGCGCTTGCGGTTCGACCGGCGGGGCGCTGGCCGGGTATTGCGGCAGCGGGCAACCGTGATGCTCGACGGGGGTATTGGCCGGCGTATCGGGACAACGGTCGCGGCGGTCGAACACCCCGTCGTCGTCTTCATCGCCATCCTGGGCGTAGCAGATCAGACCACCGCCCAGCAATCCCAGTGCGGCGCCACCGGCGGCCCAGCCACTGCTTTCAATGGCCCCCAACCCGCCGCCAACCAAGCCGCCGATCAGGCTACAGATTGGCCAGGTGCGTTGATTGAGAGGTGCGCTGCCATCGCTGTGAGTGGCGCAACCGGACAACAGACTGCTCGCCAGCAGTACCGGTAAGGCGGCCCTGATTAGAACGTTCATGGTGAAGGCTCCTGTGTCACCGGCCCATACCGGTCACACAGGAGTAAAGACCCGCATCCGCAACTCTACAAGCCGCGATTCGCAAGGGTTTCAGCGGCTTATCTTGATTTCCGTGCGACGGTTCATCGCGCGGCCGTCGGCGGTCTTGTTATCGGCCACCGGCTGACTCTCACCGGCGCCGGACACCGAGACGAAACTGGCACGCGGTACGCCGTTTTCGACCAGGTATTGCACCACCGAGTTGGCCCGTTTCTCCGACAACCGTTGGTTATAGGCATCGCTGCCGACACTGTCCGTATGGCCGGTGACCCGCAGTTGCGCGGTGGACGTTTCCTGTTTCAGTCGGGTGGCGACCGTGCTCAGCACATCCTTGTCGGCTGGGGTCAGCGTGGCTTTGTTGAACTCAAAGTGCACGTCGCGGATCACGATGGTTTCTTCCTTGACCACTGGAGGCTCTTCAGCCATTGGCGGTGGTGCAGGTGGTGGGCAACCGTCGGCATCGACCTGCACACCCTTCGGTGTGCCCGGGCACTTGTCGCGGCTGTCCGGCACGCCATCGCCATCTTCGTCGCCGTCGCCGTGCACCCAGCAATAAGCTGCCGCCATGCCGCCAACGTACAGCGCGCCGCCGCCAGCCCAGGAAGTGCTTTCTATGGCGCCTAATCCCGCACCGATCGCACCGCCGACGGCCGCACAGGTCGGCCAGTCGGTTTTCTGCAAACCTGCGCAACCAGTCAACACACTGGTTAGCAGAACCAGGGGTAACGCTGTCCGAACTATGCTCATCGGGTTTCTCCTTGAGGGATCGGCTTGTCGCCGATTCAGGGGAGTAAAGACCCGTCTTCGAATCTGCGCCAGCCTGAGCAATCGCGGGTTTTCGCCCCGTGTTTACGAAGATTCCGCACGTTCAGGGACAAACCGCTCTAGGCCACGATGTCCGGGCAGGCTATCGTGATGGTTCTGACTGAGGAGCTTCGATGACTGTTGCCATTTCTGCGCGTACGCCCCAGCAAGCCCTGGCGGCCGTGCTTGACCGTTATGCCCCGCAAAAACTGCTGCTGATCGGTGCCAGCGGCTTTCCAGCGCTTGAAGCATTCCAGCAGGCCCATCCCGGCACCGAAGTGGTCCACGCCGGCCCCGGCGCGCTGCCGGCGGACGTGGCGGCGCGGCGTTTTGACCTGGCCCTGGCGCTCGATTGCCTGGAGCATTTGCCCAAGCGCGAAGGTCTGAACCTGTTGGGTGGCATCCGCAATCTCAATGCCAGTCGCATTGCCGTGCTGGCAGATCTCAACGCCTGCGGCTGGCAAGAGACGGACTTTTTTTCACTGGCCCTGCAAGCCAGCGAGCGATTCCAGCGCGAAGATCAGGTGCTGACCCTGTTTACCTACGATCTGCTTGAATACAAACAAGTCCCCGACTGGCTCAACTCGCGCTTTTGGGCCAACCCGGAAAATTTTGGAAAATATTGGTGGTAACCGTGAACACAAGCCCACACACGCCCATCTGCCCCTGCGGCAGTGGCAATCCACTGGACGCCTGCTGCGGCCATTACCACGACGGTCACCCGGCGCCCTGCGCCGAAGCCTTGATGCGCTCGCGCTATAGCGCCTATGTATTGGGCCTGGTGGATTATCTGGTCGCCACCACCCTGCCCGCCCAGCAGCCAGGCCTCGATCGCCAGTCGATCAGCGAGTGGAGCGCCAACAGCACCTGGTTGGGGCTGGAGGTGGAAAGCAGCGAAGTGCTAGGTGGTCAACCGGAACATGCCTTTGTCACGTTCACGACACGCTGGCACGACGGCCAGGGCGAGCATAGCCACCGTGAGCAATCCTCGTTCGTGCAGAACGACGGGCGCTGGTATTTCATCGATCCGACCGTGCCGGTCAAGACAGGACGCAACGACAGCTGTCCGTGTGGCAGCGGGCACAAATTCAAGAAGTGCTGCGCCGGCTACTTCAATCGCTGAATTTAGGAAACGTCCGACGCTCGTCCATCGGCCCATAGGGCTAGACTGGGGATAAACCAGAGGCACGGACATGACCCCTCCATCATTCTTGCTGCGCATCACCTGCCTGCTGCTGTTCGTTGGATTCGGCGGCTGTGCATCCTGGCGAGGTGAAGAAGCTCCGGAACCACAGGTACATCTGGTCAAAGTCGAGGTGGTGCGGGCCCGGCTGGTGGAACAGAGGTTCACGCTGCACTTTCGCGTCGACAACCCCGGCGACAGCGACCTCACCGTTCGCGGCCTGACCTACCGCATCCACCTGGGCGACCTGTTGCTGACCGAAGGCGAGCATGAGCACTGGTTCACCGTGCGTCCCAAGCACAGCGCCTACTTCAAGGTGCCGGTGCGCACCAACCTGTGGCCACAGGTGCGGGAAGTGGTGAAGCTGCTGGAGAAACCCCGGGAACAGATCCCCTATCGTCTGGAAGGTGAGCTGGAAACCGGATTATTCATCGCTCACTACGTGCACCTGGAACGTAATGGCGTGATAATCGCCGCCGATTTTATTGCGGAGTAACCCCGATGACCCAACAACCCCACGTCCATGGCCCTGATTGCAACCACGATCACGACCATCATCACGATCATGACCACGGCCATGTCCACGGTCCGAACTGCGGCCACGCCCACCAGGAACCGGTGCGCAACGCCCTGAAGGATGTCGGCCGCAACGACCCTTGCCCGTGCGGTAATGGCAAGAAATTCAAGAAGTGCCACGGGGCTTGAGGGTCCGGGCGAAAAGCTTTTTCGCCTGTTAGAGCGTCATCGCGAGCAAGCTCGCTCCCACAGAGTTTGCCATTAACCAATCCAGGGTGTGATGGCTTGGAAGCTTTTTGTGGCGAGGGAGCTTGCTCCCGCTTGAGTGCGAAGCGCTCATCGCTTTTTTGGGGCCGCTGCGCGCCCCAGCGGGAGCAAGCTCCCTCGCCACGGGACCGTGCCGCTTTCAACACCCTGTGGGAGCTTGCTCCGGGCGGCGATCCAACAATGAGGCCGGCACTGTCAACACCGATCTATCAGCCCGCCTGCAGAATCCGCTTCACACCGACCACCGTCGCATACTCACCATGCAAATTGCCCAAGGACATGGCATGCACCTCGGCAGCCGTACGGGCGTTGCCGAAGTAATCGCTCTTGTCGAAGGTAAAGCAGGCATCTTCGACCACCCACGTGTCGAATCCCAGGTTGCCGGCCGTACGCGCCGTGGACTCCACCGAGTTGTGCGTTGCCACCCCGACGATCACCAATTGCCTGATTCCGGCGTTGCGCAGGTCTTGTTCCAGGTGGGTGCCACTGAACGCATCCGGCACCTGCTTTTGCACCAACCGTTCCCCTGCCTGCGGCTCGAACCGTGGCTGGACTTCCACCCCCGACTGCCCCGGCCAGAACACCGAGTCCGGCGAGCGGGAGAGGTGGTGGACGTGAATCACCGGACGCGCCGTCCGTCGCCATAAAGCCAGTAGCTCCAGCATGCGCAGCTCTGCCTCGGGGTTGTTGCGAGGGCCGAGCCTGGGGTGAAGGATGCCTTTTTGTTGATCGATGAGAATCAGCGCCGCGTCGTTCTGTAGCTCCATGCCAGTTTCTCTTGCTTGGTCTTTGAATGTTCCACACTTGATCATCACCTTTTCCTATAGGCAAGCCTTCGAGCAAAGCGATGACCCGGCCCCGGAGTTTTATCGCCAAACCAACAAATAACCCTCGCCCCCGCTTGCGCGGCCCCCTCCTGCTCACTAACGTAGCGCCTTTATTGGTGCCACCCCCTCCCGCAGGAGCTTTGCCATGGCCTCGCCAGCCTCTATTTCCCTTATCCCCCGGCTCGGCGTTGCCGCCGCAATGGCCAGTGTGCTCGGTTTGAGCGGATGCCAGACCTGGAACGCCCAGGACACTGTCCCGCCGACTTCCGGTGTGCAACCGCTCAAGGGGCTGGCGCAGAACGTCTCGGTCCGGCGCAATGCCACCGGCATGCCGCTGATCGAAAGCAACAGCTTCCATGACGCCCTGTTCACCCTCGGCTACGTCCACGCCAGCGATCGCATCACCCAAATGGTCACCCTGCGCCTGCTGGCCCAAGGACGATTGGCAGAAATGTCCGGCGCCGAACGGCTGGACGTCGACCGCTACATGCGCGCCGTCAACCTGAAGAAAAACGCCGACGAGCTGTACAAGGCGTCTTCGCCAAGGCTCAAGCGTTTCTTCGAAGTCTATGCCCGCGGCGTCAACGCCTACCTGTTCCGCTACCGCGACAAGTTGCCGTCGGACCTGGCCGCCACTGGCTACAAACCCGAGTACTGGAAACCGGAAGACTCGGCGCTGATGTTCTGCCTGCTGAATTTCAGCCAGTCAGCCAACCTCCCGGAAGAAATCGCCAGCCTGGTGCTGGCCCAGACCGTCACCAACGACAAGCTCGCCTGGCTGAGCCCGTCCTATCCGGACGAGCAACTGCCCGTGGCCGAGGCCGACAAGCTCCAGGGCTTGCGACTCAATGGCCAGATCCCGGGCCTGAGCGAAATCAGCAAGGCCACCCAGCAATTGGCCGGGTTGAACCTGTTGGGTGCTGCGTCTTCAAGCAACTGGGCCATCGCGCCACAACGCAGCCGCAGCGGCAAGAGTCTGCTGGCCAGCGACAGCCACGGGCCGCTGGGCATGCCGGGGCTGTGGAGCCCGGTACAGATCCGTGCGCCCAAGTACCAGGCGGCCGGGGTTTCCGTGGCGGGCATCCCGATGATCCTGGCCGGGTTCAACGGCAAAGTGGCCTGGAGCATGACCAGCGTGCTGGGGGACAACCAGGACCTGTTCCTGGAAAAAATCCGCCGTCAGGGCAATGGCCTGTCCTACGAGGTCAACGGCAAATGGCAACCGGCGATCGTGCGCAACGAAACCTACTTCATCAAAGGCCAGCGGCCGATTCGTGAAGCGGTGTTCGAAACCCGCCACGGCCCGTTGCTCAACAGCGCCCAGGGCCCGGCCATGGCCAACGGCTTTGGCCTGGCCTTGCAGACGCCGAGCTTCAGCGACGACAAGACCCTGGATGCCTTCTTCGACCTGTCCCGGGCGCAGAACGTCGAGAAAGCCTCCGACGCCAGCCGGGAAATCCGCGCCATGGCGGTGAACCTGGTCTTTGCCGACGCCAGCCATGTCGGCTGGCAAGTCACCGGTCGCTACCCGAACCGCCGTGAAGGCGAGGGTCTGTTGCCGTCGCCGGGCTGGGACGGTCGCTACGATTGGGACGGTTACGCCGACCCGATGCTGCACCCCTACGATCAGGACCCGCCCCAGGGCTGGCTTGGCACGGCCAACCAACGGGTCATCCCCCATGGCTACGGCATGCAACTGTCCAACTCGTGGGCCGCACCGGAGCGTGGCGAACGCATGGCCGAACTGGCCGGCGCGGGCAAGCACGACACCCGCAGCCTGACCGCCATGCAATACGACCAGGGCACAACGTTCGCCGCCAAGCTCAAGCAAGTCTTCGAAGCACCGGGCATGACCCAGCCGCTCAAACAGGCGATCGAAGCCCTGCCGGTGGCTGACCGGGCCAAGGCCCGCGAGGCCTACACTCGCTTGATGGCATTCGATGGCCGGCTCAACCCGACCTCCGCCGACGCGGCGATCTATGAGCTGTTCCTGCAGGAAAGCATGAAGCAGATTTTCCTCGACGAACTGGGCCCGGACAGCAGCCCGGCGTGGAAGGCGCTGGTCGCCAACGGCCAATTGTCCTACTCGGCCCAGGCCGATCATCTGCTGGGACGTGAAGACAGCCCGTTCTGGGACGATGTACGCACCCCTCAGAAAGAAGACAAGGCCGTCATCCTCGCCCGCAGCCTGGTCGCCACCATCAACGCCGGTGACAGCCAGTTGGGCGGTGACCACAAGGCTTGGCAGTGGGGCCAGTTGCATCGCTACGCGTGGAAGAACAGCAACGGCCAGATCGTACGCGGCCCGCTACCGGCTGGTGGCGACGCCAGCACGCTCAACTCGGCGGCGTTCGCCTGGGGCCAGGATTTCACCACCACCCTGGCGCCGGCCATGCGCTTTATCGTTGACTTCGGCCAGCCTGAACCGTTGATGATCCAGGACGGCGCCGGCCAGTCTGGCAACCCGGTCAGCCCGAACTATGCCAATGGCATCGATCCGTGGATCAAGGGGCAGTACCAGAGCCTGCCGCTGCAGTCACAGAACTTCGATCGGGCGTATGGCAAGACGCGGTTGACCCTGGTGCCTGGCAAATAGACTGCCCTGTGGCGAGGGGATTTATCCCCGTTGGGCTGCGAAGCAGCCCTGAAACCAGGCAACTAGGTGTGTCAGGCAAATCGAGTTGGCTGCTTTGGGGCTGCTTCGCAGCCCAACGGGGATAAATCCCCTCGCCACATTTGTCCATTCAGCCACCTGATCCTGCGCCATCAAAACCCGATAGAACTTCCCCCCTCGCCTGCGCCTCTACCTGACAAGCCCATCGCTCCGGTGACCGCATGGATCTTGTCATTGCCCGCCCCGAAGGCTTGTACTGCCCGCCCGGGGATTTCTACATCGACCCGTGGCGGGCGGTGGAACGCTCGGTCATCACCCACGCCCACGGCGACCATGCCCGCAGTGGCAACCAACACTACCTGGCAGCGGCACCCGGCGAAGGCATCCTGCGATCACGCCTGGGCCAGGACATCAACCTGCAAACGCTGCCTTACGGCGAACGCCTGTCGCACCATGGCGTGACCTTGAGCTTTCACCCCGCCGGCCATGTGCTGGGCTCGGCCCAGGTGCGGCTGGAATATCAAGGCGAGGTCTGGGTGGCGTCGGGGGATTACAAAGTCGATCCTGACGGCACCTGCACCCCATTCGAGCCGGTGAAATGCCATACCTTCATCACGGAATCCACCTTCGGCCTGCCGATCTACCGCTGGCAGCCCCAGGCGCAGATTTTCGACGAGATCAACCAGTGGTGGCACGGGAACATCGCCGCCGGCCGGGCCAGCGTGTTGTTCTGCTATTCCTTCGGCAAGGCTCAGCGAATTCTCCACGGCATCGACGAAAGCCTCGGCCCGATCCTGGCCCATGGCGCGGTGGAACCGCTGAATCGGGTCTACCGCGAGGCCGGGGTCCATCTCCCGCCAACGATCTACGCCGGCGATGTCAAGAAGAACGACCCGATCATGGGCCAGGCGCTGGTCATCGCCCCGCCCTCTGCCGGAGGCAGCAGCTGGATGCGCCGCTTTGGCGACTACAGCGACGCCTTCGCCAGCGGCTGGATGCGCCTGCGCGGTACGCGTCGGCGGCGTGGCGTGGACCGGGGTTTTGTGCTGTCCGACCACGCCGACTGGCCCGGCCTGCTCTGGGCCATCGAACAGACCGGCGCCGAACGGGTGATGGTCACGCACGGTTCGGTAAGCGTGCTGGTGCGCCATCTCTGCGAGCAAGGCCTCGACGCCCAAGCGTTCAGCACCGAATACGGTGACGATGAAGAAGACCTCGCCATGGCCACCAACAGCGGGGAGGAGGCGCCATGAAAGCCTTCGCCGAGTTGTACGCCGAACTGGACGCCACCACCTCCAGCAATGCCAAGCTCGCCGCCATGCAGGACTATTTCAGCAAAGCCCCACCCCAGGACGCGGCGTGGGCCGTGTATTTCCTTTCCGGCGGGCGCCCACGGCAACTGGTGCCGGTAAAAATCCTGCGGGAGTTGGCGGTCCAGATATCCGGGTTGTCGCTCTGGCTGTTCGAAGAAAGTTATCAGGCCGTGGGCGACCTGGCCGAAACCATTTCGCTGGTATTACCCGAATCGCCCCACAGCTCCGACGAAGGCCTGGCGCTGTGGATCGAGGAGAAACTGCTGCCCTTGCGCGGTGAGTCGCCCGAGGTATTGGCGCAACGCTTACCGGCGTTGTGGGCGCAACTCGACCGGCCCAGCCTGATGCTCTGCATCAAGCTCATCACCGGCAGTTTCCGCGTCGGCGTATCCAAACTGCTGGTGACCCGGGCCCTGGCGGGCATGGCCGGGCTGGACAGCAAACGGGTGGCCCAGCGCCTGGTGGGCTACACCGACCTGTCCCATCGGCCGACGGCGGCCAGTTACCTCAAGCTGATCGCGGCCGAATCCGACGATGAACATGCCCAGCGCGGCGGCCAGCCTTATCCGTTTTTCCTGGCCCATGCGCTGTCTGCACCCGTGGAGCAATTCGACACGCTGCTGGGGCCCGCCAGCGACTGGCAGGTGGAATGGAAATGGGATGGGATCCGCGCCCAGGTGATCAAGCGCGACGGCCATTTGTGGGTCTGGTCGCGAGGCGAGGACTTGGTCACTGAGCGATTTCCGGAACTGCATTCACTGGCCCAGGCGCTGCCCGACGGCACGGTGATCGACGGTGAAATTGTGGTCTGGAAAGCCCCCCAGTCGGTTACCGAAGACGCCTTCGACCCGGACGCACCGTTGCAGCCTGCGGTGCAACCCTTCGCTCTGCTGCAACAGCGCATCGGTCGCAAGACCCTTGGCAAGAAAATCCTCGACGATGCCCCGGTGGTGGTGATGGCCTACGACCTGCTGGAATGGCAAGGCGAGGACTGGCGCAGCCGTCCCCAGGCCGAGCGCCGCGAACAGCTGGAGGCGCTGATCGCCCGTGTTCGCAGTCCGGTATTGTTGCCGTCGCCAACGGTCACCGGCCAAGACTGGTTCGACCTCGCCCGGCAACGCGAAGGCTCTCGCCGCCTCGGTGTCGAAGGCATGATGCTCAAGGCCCGCAACGCGCTGTACGGCGTCGGCCGTACCAAGGACATGGGCGTGTGGTGGAAATGGAAGATCGACCCTTTCAGCGTCGACGCGGTGCTGATCTATGCCCAGCGCGGCCATGGCCGGCGCGCCAGCCTGTACAGCGACTACACCTTCGCCGTATGGGATAACCCGCCGGACAGTCGCGAGCGCACACTGGTGCCATTTGCCAAGGCTTATTCAGGGCTGACCGATGCAGAAATGCGCCAGGTCGACAACATCGTGCGCAAGACCACCGTGGAAAAGTTCGGCCCGGTGAGCAGCGTCACGCCCACCCTGGTGTTCGAACTGGGTTTCGAAGGCATCGCCCTGTCCAATCGCCACAAGAGTGGGATCGCGGTGCGCTTTCCACGGATGTTGCGTTGGCGCCAGGACAAAACCGTCGAAGAGGCAGATACCTTGGCAACGCTTCAGGACCTGCTGAAATAGCCCCCTCTGCATGTCCGGGGTCGTCAAGTTTGCACAAACACATGTGGCGAGGGAGCTTGCTCCCGCTGGGCTGCGAAGCGGCCCCCTGGTTCTGACTGACACACCGCAGGGGGCCGCTTCGCGCCCCAGCGGGAGCAAGCTCCCTCGCCACCGAAGAGCGCTCCATCCCGGTGCACTTTTTGATGTACGCTCATCCCCGCGCACCATCGCATTCCGTCACCCGTCGCCGAAGCTTTTAAAACACTTGTTCGGCACTCTGGTTCGGAAATTGCTACCTTTATGCCGTCATACCGTTCTCGCCTTCACCGGTAACAATACTTACGCGCCACAAGCGCTCATATTGGTTTTAGGGATTGAATAATGAAAAAAGCACTGCTGACCCTTTCTGCACTGGCGTTGTGCATGGCTGCTGGCGTCGCCACGGCCAAGGAATACAAGGAACTGCGTTTTGGTGTCGACCCTTCCTACGCCCCGTTTGAGTCCAAAGCCGCCGACGGCAGCCTGGTCGGTTTCGACATCGATCTGGGCAACGCGATCTGCGCAGAGCTGAAGGTCAAATGCAAATGGGTCGAAAGTGATTTCGACGGCATGATCCCGGGCCTCAAGGCTAATAAATTCGACGGCGTGATCTCCTCCATGACCGTTACCCCGGCCCGCGAAAAAGCCATCGACTTTTCCAGCGAGCTGTTCTCCGGCCCAACGGCCTATGTCTTCAAGAAAGGCTCGGGCCTGAGCGAAGACGTTGCCTCGCTCAAAGGCAAGACCGTCGGCTACGAGCAAGGCACCATCCAGGAAGCCTACGCCAAGGCCGTGCTGGACAAGGCCGGCGTCAAGACCCAGGCCTACCAGAACCAGGACCAGGTCTACGCCGACCTGACCTCGGGTCGCCTCGACGCGGCGATCCAGGACATGCTCCAGGCCGAGCTGGGCTTCCTGAAGTCGCCAAAAGGCGAAGGTTATGAAGTCAGCAAGCCAGTGGACAGCGAATTGCTGCCCTCCAAGACCGCGATTGGTATCAAGAAAGGTAACAGTGAGCTGAAGGCACTTTTGGATAAAGGTATCAAAGCGTTACACGACGACGGCAAATACGCCGAGATCCAGAAAAAACACTTTGGCGATCTGAATCTGTACAGCGGCAAATAATGCGCTGCGCCCATCCGGTCTCGGATGGGCGCTTTTCTCCTGCCAAAGGCTTTCTTCCATGTTCGAACAACTCCTACAAAATCTGGGGCTCTCCGCCTTCAGCCTGCAGGGCTTTGGCCCGCTGCTGATGCAAGGCACCTGGATGACCATCAAGCTATCGGCCCTGTCTTTGTTGTTGAGCGTCTTGCTCGGCCTGCTGGGCGCCAGTGCCAAGCTGTCCAGCGTCAAACTGCTGCGAATCCCTGCCCAGCTCTACACCACGCTGATCCGCGGCGTGCCGGACCTGGTGCTGATGCTGCTGATCTTCTACAGCCTGCAAACCTGGCTGACCTCGCTTACCGACTTCATGGAATGGGAATACATCGAGATCGACCCATTCGGCGCCGGGGTGATCACCCTGGGCTTCATCTATGGCGCGTACTTCACCGAAACCTTTCGCGGTGCGATCCTCTCGGTCCCCCGAGGCCAGGTCGAAGCCGCCACTGCGTATGGCCTCAAGCGTGGCCAGCGCTTTCGCTTCGTGGTGTTTCCGCAAATGATGCGCTTTGCCCTGCCGGGTATCGGCAACAACTGGATGGTGATGCTCAAGGCTACCGCGCTGGTGTCGATCATCGGCCTGGCCGACCTGGTCAAGGCGGCCCAGGATGCGGGCAAGAGCACCTACCAGTTGTTCTACTTCCTGGTGCTGGCGGCGCTGATTTATCTGCTGATCACCAGCGCGTCCAATTTCATCCTGCGCTGGCTTGAACGCCGCTACGCCGCTGGAGCCCGGGAGGCGGTGCGATGATCGAACTTCTGCAAGAGTACTGGCGGCCATTCCTTTACAGCGATGGTGTCAACGTCACGGGCCTGGCCATGACCCTGTGGCTGCTCAGCGCCTCGCTGCTGATCGGTTTCCTGGTATCGATCCCGCTGTCCATCGCCCGGGTTTCACCCAAGTTCTACGTCCGCTGGCCGGTGCAGTTCTACACCTACCTGTTCCGTGGCACACCGCTCTATATCCAACTGCTGATCTGCTATACCGGCATCTACAGCATCGCGGCGGTGCGCGCCCAGCCGCTGCTCGACAGTTTCTTTCGCGATGCGATGAACTGCACGATCCTGGCCTTCGCCTTGAACACCTGCGCCTACACCACGGAAATTTTCGCCGGGGCGATTCGCAGCATGAACCATGGCGAAGTCGAGGCGGCCAAGGCCTACGGCCTGACCGGTTGGAAGCTGTACACCTACGTGATCATGCCGTCGGCGCTGCGGCGCTCGCTGCCGTATTACAGCAACGAAGTCATCTTGATGCTGCACTCGACGACCGTGGCGTTCACCGCTACCGTTCCAGACGTGCTGAAAGTGGCCCGGGACGCCAACTCGGCGACGTTCCTGACGTTCCAGTCGTTCGGGATCGCCGCGTTGATCTACCTGACCGTCACCTTTGCACTGGTGGGCCTCTTCCGCCTCGCCGAACGCCGCTGGTTGGCCTTTCTCGGGCCGACTCACTAGGGCTTCCGTTCCAGGACACACACGCAAATGCGCCACCAGATCCATGACCTGCTGGCCCCGGTACCGGGGACCGCACGCAAGATCCACAGCTTCCACTTCGGCCCGGAAAAAGCCGTCGGCAAAATCTATATCCAGTCGTCCCTGCACGCCGATGAACTGCCGGGCATGCTGGTCGCCTGGCACCTCAAGCAGCGCCTGGCCGAACTCGAAGCGTCGGGCCACCTGCGCCACGAGATCGTGCTGGTGCCCGTCGCCAACCCCATCGGCCTCGAACAAGTGCTGATGGACGTGCCCCTGGGCCGCTACGAAACCGAGAGCGGGCAGAACTTCAACCGCCGCTTCGTCGACCTGAGCGAAGAGATCGGCAACGAAATCCAGGACCTGCTCACCGACGATCCGCAGCACAACCTGATGCTGATCCGCACCCGCCTGCGCGACGCCCTCGCCCGGCAGTCCCCAGGCACGCAATTGCAATCCCTGCGCCTGACCCTGCAACGGCTGGCCTGCGACGCCGACATGGTGCTGGACCTGCATTGCGACTTCGAAGCCGTGGCCCACCTCTACACCACACCCGAAGCCTGGCCACAAGTCGAACCGCTGGCCCGCTACATCGGCGCCGAAGCCTGCCTGCTGGCGACCGATTCGGGCGGCCAGTCGTTCGATGAATGCTTCACCCTGCTCTGGTGGCAACTCAAGGAACGCTTCGGCGAACGCTTCGAGATTCCCCTGGGCAGTTTTTCGGTCACCGTGGAGTTGCGTGGCCAGGGTGACGTCAACCACGGGCTGGCGAGCCTGGACTGCCAGGCCTTGATCGAATACCTGATCCGTTTCGGCGCCATCGACGGCGAACCGATGCCCATGCCCGAGCTGCCCTACCCGGCCACGCCGCTGGCCGCTGTCGAGCCGGTGGCGACGCCCGTGGGTGGGTTGCTGGTCTACAGCGCCCTGCCCGGCGAATACCTGGAGGCGGGGCAGTTGATCGCGGAAGTCATCGATCCGGTCAACGACACCGTCACCCCCGTTCATTGCCGTAACGCCGGGCTGCTGTACGCCCGTTCGCTGCGCCGCATGGCCACGGCCGGCATGGTGATCGCCCATGTCGCCGGCACCGAAGCCTATCGCAGCGGCTACCTACTTTCGCCTTGAGGATGCATGCTCCATGTACAAACTGACCATCGAAGGCCTGCATAAAAGCTATGGCGAACATGAAGTGCTCAAGGGCGTTTCGCTCAAGGCCAAGACCGGCGACGTCATCAGCCTCATTGGCGCCAGCGGCTCAGGCAAAAGTACCTTTTTGCGCTGCATCAACTTCCTGGAACAACCCAACGACGGCGCCATGAGCCTGGACGGCCAGCCGATCCAGATGATCAAGGACCGCCACGGCATGCACGTGGCCGACGCCGACGAACTGCAACGTATCCGCACGCGCCTGGCCATGGTGTTCCAACACTTCAACCTGTGGAGCCACATGACCGTGCTGGAAAACATCACCATGGCGCCGCGCCGGGTGTTGGGCGTGAGCAAGCAGGAAGCCGACGACCGTGCGCGTCGTTATCTCGACAAGGTCGGCCTGCCGGCGCGGGTTGCCGAGCAGTACCCGGCTTTCCTCTCCGGCGGCCAGCAACAGCGCGTGGCCATTGCCCGTGCCCTGGCGATGGAACCGGAGGTGATGCTGTTCGACGAACCCACTTCGGCCTTGGACCCGGAGCTGGTGGGCGAAGTGCTGAAGGTGATCCAGGGCCTGGCCGAAGAGGGCCGGACCATGATCATGGTGACCCACGAAATGAGCTTCGCCCGCAAGGTCTCGAACCAGGTGCTGTTCCTGCACCAGGGCCTGGTGGAAGAAGAAGGCGCACCGGAAGACGTGCTGGGCAATCCCACCAGTGAACGGCTCAAGCAGTTCCTCAGTGGCAACCTGAAATAAAGCTCGGCACACCTGAATTGAGGGGCCAGGTACTGCTCTTGTGGCGAGGGGATTTATCTGTGGCGAGGGGATTTATCCCCGTTGGGCTGAAGCAGCCCCTCAGTTGATCGCCTCGGTGCGTCTGGCAAATTATTCTTGAGCTTTTTGGGGCTGCTTCGCAGCCCAGCGGGGATAAATCCCCTCGCCACAGGTTTTTTAAAACCTTTCACCTCCCACCGTGGTCACTGAAGAAGGACTTTCAGGGCGCACGCGGCAGGCATGGCGACATCCAATAATTTCGCGAAACAGTGGTTCGATGCCCGCGGCTGGAAGCCGTTCGTCTTTCAGAAGCAGGTCTGGGCCGCGGTCAAGCGGGGGGAGTCCGGGCTGCTGCATGCCAGTACCGGTGCCGGCAAAACCTATGCCGTGTGGTTAGCCGCCCTCAACCGTTTCGCTCGACCGGCACCGCCGCTGGATAAACCGCGCAAACGCAAACCGCCGGCCGAACCGCTGACCGTCCTGTGGATCACGCCGATGCGCGCATTGGCGGCCGACACCGGCAAAGCCCTCGAAGCGCCCCTGGCAGACCTGCAAGTGCCCTGGAGTGTCGGCCTGCGCACCGGCGATACCAGCGCCAACGAACGCGCCCGCCAGGGCCGGCGCCTGCCCACCGCGCTGATCACCACCCCCGAAAGCCTGACCCTGATCCTCGCCCGGGCCGATGCGCATACCGCCGTCTCGACCCTGCGCATGGTCGTGGTGGATGAATGGCACGAGTTGCTCGGCAACAAACGTGGCGTGCAATTGCAACTGGCCCTGGCGCGCTTGCGGCACTGGCATCCCGAACTCATCGTCTGGGGCGTGTCCGCGACCCTGGGCAACCAGGCCCACGCCGGACAGGTATTGATCCCGCAAGGCAACGGAATCAGCGTGCAGGGAGTCGATGGCAAGGCGCTGCGGGTCGACACACTGTTACCCCCGACCCTCGAACGTTTCCCCTGGGCCGGGCACATCGGCCTGAAAATGCTGCCCCGGGTCGTGGCCGAAATCGACGCCAGCAGCAGCTGCCTGGTCTTCACCAACACCCGGGCACAGTCGGAAATCTGGTATCAGGCGCTGCTTGAGACGCGGCCCGATTGGGCCGGGTTGATCGCCCTGCACCATAGCTCGCTGTCGCGTGACACCCGGGATTGGGTGGAACAGGCATTGAAGAACGGCCAGCTCAAAGCGGTGGTCTGCACGTCCAGCCTGGACCTGGGGGTGGACTTCCTGCCAGTGGAACGGGTGCTGCAGATTGGCTCGGCCAAGGGCGTAGCCCGGCTGATGCAACGGGCCGGGCGCTCCGGCCACGCACCGGGCCGGACCTCGCGGGTGACGCTGGTGCCGACCCACAGCCTGGAATTGATCGAGGCCGCCGCCGCGCAGGACGCCGTGGCCCAACGGCGCATCGAACCGCGCGAATCGCCCCGCAAGCCGCTGGATGTGCTGGTGCAGCACTTGGTGAGCATGGCCCTGGGTGGTGGCTTCGTTCCCGCCGAATTGTTCGAGGAAGTGCGAGGTGCCTGGGCCTACCGCGACCTCAACCCGGCCGAATGGGCCTGGGCCCTGGCGTTTGTGCGCCATGGCGGCCTGTCATTGACCGCCTACCCCGATTATCGACGCGTCGAACCGGACGAACACGGGATCTGGCGAGTGCCTGACGCACGCCTGGCCCGGCGTCACCGCATGAGCATCGGCACCATCGTCAGCGATGCCAGCCTGCAATTGAAGTTCTGGAGCAAAGGCGGGGGCGGCAAGACCCTGGGCAGCGTAGAGGAAGGCTTCATCGCCCGCCTGCGCCCCGGTGACGGTTTCCTGTTCGCCGGGCGTTTGCTGGAATTGGTCCGGGTCGAGGACATGACCGCCTACGTGCGACGCAGCCAGGCCAAGAAGGCCGCTGTGCCGCGCTGGAACGGCGGGCGCATGCCGCTCTCCAGCGAATTGGCCGCCGCCGTCGTGGCCCGTTTGAGCGAAGCCGCCTCGGGCCGCTTCGAGGGCCCAGAGATGCACGCCGTGCAGCCCCTGCTCTTGACTCAACAACGCTGGTCCGGTTTGCCCACGCAGAGCACATTGCTGGCCGAAGCTCTCAAGTCCCGGGAGGGCTGGCACCTGTTCCTCTACCCGTTTGCCGGTCGCCAGGTTCATCTGGGCCTGGCCAGCCTGCTGGCCTGGCGTGTCAGCCAGCAACAGCCACTGACGTTTTCCATTGCGGTCAACGATTACGGCCTGGAACTGCTCAGCGCCACGGCAGTGGATTGGTCGCAATACCTGACCCCCGGCCTGCTGAGCGTCGATCACCTGCTGACCGACGTACTTGCGAGCCTGAACGCCGGGGAATTGGCCCTGAGGCGTTTTCGCGAAATCGCCCGGATCGCCGGACTGGTCTTTGCCGGCTATCCCGGCGCACCGAAAAGCACCCGGCAAGTCCAGGCGTCCAGCGGATTGTTCTTCCAGGTGTTCAAGCAATACGACGCCGACAATCTCTTGCTGGCCCAGGCCGGGGAGGAAGTCTTGCGCGAAGAATTGGATATCCGTCGACTGGAGCAGACCTTGCAACGCCTCAATACCTTGAAGCTGGACCTGCACGTGATCAAGCGCCCCACCCCGCTCGGGTTTCCGCTGCTGGTGGAGCGATTCCGGGAAAGCATGAGTTCGGAAAAGCTCGCCGACCGCATCCGGCGGATGGTCAGCGAACTGGAAAAGACTGCCGATCGCGGTGACACCTGATGCCAGCGCCTTACCCCGTCAGCCTGGCCGGCGAAGAACTCTGGTTGCTCCCGGAAAAAGCCGTGTACTGGCCCGCCCAGGAAACCCTGATGGTGGCCGATGTTCATTTCGGCAAGGCCGCCGCCTATCGCAGCCTCGGGCAACCGGTGCCCCACGGCACCACCGCCAGCAACATCGCCGTGCTGGATGCGTTGCTGGCCAGCCTGCCATGCCGACAGTTGATTTTTCTCGGGGATTTTCTCCACGGTCCCGGCTCTCATGCGCCCGGCACCTTGAAGGCACTTTCCGATTGGCGTGTGCGACATCCGCACCTGGCCATGACGCTGATTCGTGGCAACCACGACAAACGCGCCGGTGACCCACCGCCAGCGCTGAACATTCGCGTCGTACCGGAGCCGTTGCTTCTGGGCCCTTTCGCCGTGCAACACGAGCCTGCCCCACATCCCAGCCGCCATGTGCTGGCCGGTCACGTGCACCCGGTCTACCACCTGAGCGGCAAGGGCCGGCAACGCCTTCGCCTGGCCTGCTTTCGGCTGGGCAGCGAGATCAGCCTGCTGCCGGCCTTCGGTGCGTTCACGGGCGGTTACCGGGTCGAGCAGGGCAGCGATTGCAGGATTTTTGTCATCGGCGATAACGAAATATGGCCTGTCAGTTGAAAGCTTCAAGCTTCAAGCCAAGGCTAGGTGTCTCAACTTGCAGCTTGCAGCTCGCAACTTGCAGCTGATGTCATGCCACAGGCGCAGGAGGCGGCTCATCCGGCAGCGTAGGCTCGCCGGGTTCGGTAGGTTGTTCGTTGGGGGTGTCGGGATCAGGCTGGCCAGGGATGCCGCCCGCCGCTTCGACAGGATGGGCCAGCAATGACCAGGCCATGACGCCGATCTGATTGGGCTCAAGCCTTGCCAGTTCGGCACTGATTCGCGGATCGATCTTCATAGAGCAACTCCTGAGCGAAGGCCCGCTGCGCTGACACACAAAAACGGGCAGTACACGCAATAGAGTGTCTGCCCGCCCAGGAATTCCAACAGCTCGTCAGATTCAGGTACGCGGCAGGGTCACACCGCGCTGGCCCTGGTATTTGCCGCCACGATCCTTGTAGGACACTTCGCACTCTTCATCGGATTCCAGGAACAGCATCTGCGCCACACCTTCGTTGGCGTAGATTTTCGCCGGCAAGGTCGTGGTGTTGGAGAACTCCAGGGTCACGTGACCTTCCCACTCGGGTTCCAGCGGCGTGACGTTGACGATGATGCCGCAACGGGCGTAGGTGCTCTTGCCCAGGCAGATGGTCAGCACGTTGCGCGGGATGCGGAAGTACTCGACGGTACGGGCCAGGGCGAAGGAGTTCGGCGGGATGATGCAAACGTCGCTTTTAACGTCGACGAAGCTCTTTTCGTCGAAGTTCTTCGGGTCGACGGTGGCCGAGTTGATATTGGTGAACACCTTGAATTCGTCGGCGCAGCGCACGTCGTAGCCGTAGCTGGAGACACCGAAGGAGATCAGCCGGTCGGCGCCTTCGCCACGCATCTGGCGTTCGACGAAGGGCTCGATCATGCCGTGCTCTTGCGCCATGCGGCGAATCCACTTGTCCGATTTGATGCTCATGGCGGTTTCCTGAAATAGCGAGGTGGAAAAAATACGTCCGGCATCTTACTGGGGCACGGGTCCGAGTTCAAAGCGCGGCACGCAAATCTCGCCGATCCGCCTTGATTTCCGGGTCCTGCCGGCCATCGCCCGCGCCGTCAGTCACCAAATAAGAGAAACCTTCGCAAAGACCATTGGCACATTCTGGAAAAAGGGTTAAGGTGGCGCCACTGTGCTGCTTGTGTCACTGAGAATCTCTACACGATATGTTGAATTTCGATCCAACCATCTACAAGAATTTTTCCTGCTCTTTGCACTCAGTCTCGGCCAGGGTTCTTCCTGAGTCGCAGTTATCTTTGTTCAAGGAGTTACACCATGTCTAATCGCCAAACCGGTACCGTTAAGTGGTTCAACGATGAAAAAGGCTTCGGCTTCATCACCCCACAATCCGGTGACGATCTGTTCGTTCACTTCAAAGCTATCCAATCCGACGGCTTCAAAAGCCTGAAAGAAGGCCAACAGGTTTCTTTCATCGCTACCCGCGGTCAGAAAGGCATGCAAGCTGAAGAAGTTCAAGTTATCTAACTTGTCCTTGCTTTAGTAAAAGGCCCCGCCCTCAAAAGCGGGGCTTTTTTGTGCCTGGGTGTTTTTCCCAGGGCACAAAAAAACTGTGGGAGCAAGCTCGCTCCCACAGGTGTGTGTGGGTGAGCCCGAATTACCAGGTCACGCCAAACCCTGCCGTGTACCGCGTCTTGCTCAAGTCACTGTCTTCAGTGCCCTCGATGACATCCTTCTCAGCCTTGAGGTTGAGCGACGCCCAATCGGTGACCTTGTAGCGCAGCCCCACCTCGGCGTCGTAGGCATAATCCGCCACGTCGGACAGCGGCTTGCCCACTTCGCCATTGGTGAAGAACTCGACGCGCTTGCCAATCAGGTAGCGGTTGTAGTCCCATTTCATGGCGACGGAATAGAAGTTGTCCTTACCGCCGTCGCGGTATTCATAGTCGGTGCGGTTCAACAGCGAACCCAGCGAGAACGCGCCCAGCTCGTCATCCCAGAACTGATAACCCGGACCGGTACCCACCACGCGCTGGCGCGCCAGGTCTTCGACTTTGTCACGCTTGTAGTTCAGGCGGCCTTGCCAGAACCATTTGTCCGTCAGGAACCGGTCGAGGGAATATTCCAGGCGCCAGTTATCGGCGGAAACCACATCGTCCTGGAACTCACGGTTGTATTCACCCTCGGCGGTGTGCCGCCATCTGCCGTGGCGAGCCGAGGTCTTGAAGTCGATGTCGTAATCGTCGGTATCGTTTTCCGCACGCTGGTAATCCAGCGCGGCATCGATGTTGCCTTTCCACACCAGGTCCTCGACCACCGGCTTGGGCTTGAGGATCTGCTGGATGCTGGCCAGATCAACGGTCTTGGGCGCATCACCGTTGGCCAAGGTGACCTTGCCATCCTCGGCGGCCTGCAGCGCCTTGGCTTTCTCGCCAGTGTAGGCATCCTGCTTGACCAGCAATTGCTGGTCGCTTTCGAGGGTTTTGACCTGTTTCCAGTCGATGGGAATCGCGCCAGCGTAATCAGTCTGGATCAGCAACTTGCCGCCATCGAAAACGGTGATTTTACCGGTCAGCTTGTCACCGTTCTTCAACCAGACGGTATCGGCAAGCAAGGGCATGGAGGCGCTGGTAACAGCTAGGCACAACAGGGTTCTAGACAACATAAGCGATAATGGGCTCAAGTTTTCAGTGAAAAGGCGGCATTATCCCCCAGGATGACACCTCAGCAAGGACTGACCCATGTAGGGCGGATGAGTTCATTTCTCAACCCGCCTCGTAGGAATTAATCTACAGACGGACACCTCATTCAGGAACCTTTACGTGACTGACACCCCAACGGACACCGAGAACGCCGCCCAGATCCGCCGCACGACCCTTTACCTGACCCTGGCACAAGTGCCGGCGGGCAAGGTCGTCACCTATGGCCAACTGGCTGAAATGGCCGGCCTGGGCCGCGCGGCGCGCTGGGTCGGGCGGACTCTCAGCCAGTTGCCGAACGACACGAAGCTGCCCTGGCATCGGGTATTGGGTGCCGGCGGTCGGATCAGCCTACCGGCGGGCAGCGCCTCAGGGGATGAACAGCGCGCACGCCTGCGCATGGAAGGCATCAGTGTCCTGAACAATCGTGTTGATATTCAGCGCCATGGCTGGCGCCCGGTAGAGCACAGCGGTTAGAGTGCGCGCTTTGTTTTCGCAATTTTTGAGGCAGACTCCAGCCCATGCCCCGTAAAACCTGGCGCGCCGCCCTCGCCGCCTATGCCAGTCCCTCGACGCTCGTGCTGTTGCTGCTTGGCTTCGCCGCCGGCTTGCCGTACATGCTAGTGTTTTCCACACTTTCGGTCTGGTTGCGCGAAGCCGGTGTGGCCCGCGAAACCATCGGCTACGCGAGCCTGATCGGCCTGGCGTATGCCTTTAAATGGGTCTGGTCGCCGCTGCTCGACCAATGGCGCCTGCCGTTGCTGGGTAAACTCGGGCGTCGGCGTTCATGGCTGGTGCTCTCCCAAGGCCTGGTAATCCTCGGCCTGATCGGCATGGGGTTCTGCGACCCACAGAAACACCTGTCATGGTTGATCGCCATCGCCGTCATCGTGGCCTTCGCCTCTGCAACGCAGGACATCGCCGTCGACGCCTATCGCCTGGAGATCGCCGACGACACCCGCCAGGCCGCCCTCGCCGCCAGCTACATGTCCGGCTACCGCATCGCGGCACTGCTGGCCACTGCTGGCGCGCTGTTTTTCGCCGAAGGGTTTGGCTCCACTGGCTTCAGCTACAAACACTCGGCCTGGGCCGGCACTTACCTGCTGTTCGGCGTATTGATGGTCCCGGCGTTGCTTACCTCGCTGTTCATGCGCGAACCGCCGGTGCCTCTGCGCACCCAACTGCAGGCCGGACGCTACTCGTTCGCCCATCAACTGGCGTCGGTGTTCGTACTGATCGTGCTGCTGGTGTCTGTCCCGGCGATGTTCACCCAGCTCTACAACACCGACTTCGCCAGCGTGCTGTTCGAGGGCGTCAGCCTGCTTGACCTGCTGCTCGAAGACCGCGCGTTCCTGCGGGCCATCCTCTATATCATCCTGACCGCCCTGTGCCTGTCGGCCGTGGGCCGCCGCGGATTAGCGCCGGTGCTGACGCCGGTAAACGATTTCATCCTGCGTTACCGCTGGCAGGCGCTGCTGCTGCTCGGACTGATCGCAACCTATCGCATGTCTGACACCGTCATGGGTGTCATGGCCAACGTGTTCTACATCGACCAAGGGTTCACCAAGGACCAGATCGCCAGCGTCAGCAAGATTTTCGGGCTGATCATGACCCTCGTCGGCGCCGGCATGGGCGGCCTGCTGATCGTACGTTTCGGCATCCTGCCCATCCTGTTCATCGGCGGTGTCGCCTCGGCGGGCACCAACATCCTCTTCCTGATGCTCACCGACATGGGCGCCAACCTGAAGATGCTGATTGTCACTATCTCCCTGGACAACTTCAGCTCCGGCCTGGCCACTTCGGCGTTCGTCGCCTACCTGTCGAGCCTGACCAACCTGAAATTCTCCGCCACCCAATACGCCCTGCTCAGCTCGATCATGCTGTTGCTGCCGCGCCTGATCGGTGGTTATTCAGGGGTGATGGTGGAGAAGTTCGGCTATCACAATTTCTTCCTGATCACCGCGTTGCTGGGCGTTCCGACCCTGCTGCTGATCGCCTTGCACTGGTTCCAGGAGAACCGTCGCCAGGGCTCGACGCCCACCGCCGAACCGACGCCCACCCGACCTGCGGAAGAGTCGTAGGAAACGTCAGAAAACGCCGGGGAAACCGGCGTTC
This sequence comes from Pseudomonas sp. NFACC08-1, assembly GCF_900106735.1. NCBI lineage: Bacteria > Pseudomonadati > Pseudomonadota > Gammaproteobacteria > Pseudomonadales > Pseudomonadaceae > Pseudomonas > Pseudomonas sp. NFACC08-1. The sequence continues at coordinate 142,772 of NZ_FNNL01000006.1, forward strand.
GCATCGGGCGACCGGCCACGCGCCTGTACGCCAGGGCATCTCGCCCGTACAATGCCCCGTCACTTCTCGTCATCAGCAACCGACAACGGCCAACCATGCGCACCAGTCAATATTTGCTCGCCACACAGAAAGAAACGCCTTCCGACGCCGTCGTGATCAGCCATCAGTTGATGCTGCGTGCCGGCATGATCCGCAAACTCGCCTCGGGCCTGTACACCTGGCTGCCAATGGGCCTGCGGGTCATGCGCAAGGTTGAAGCCATCGTTCGCGAAGAGATGGACGCTGCCGGCTCCCTGGAAGTGTTGATGCCGGGCACCCAACCGGCCGAGCTGTGGCAGGAATCGGGGCGCTGGGAAGAATACGGCCCTGAGCTGCTGCGCATCAAAGACCGTCACGGTCGCGACTTCTGTGCAGGCCCGACTCACGAAGAAGTGATCACCGACCTGATGCGCAACGAGTTGAGCAGCTACAAGCAGCTGCCGATCAACCTGTATCAGATCCAGACCAAATTCCGTGACGAAATCCGTCCACGCTTCGGCCTGATGCGCGGTCGCGAATTCATCATGAAGGACGCCTACTCGTTCCACACCGACCTGGCCTCGCTGCAAGTCACCTACGACCGCATGCACCAGGCATATTGCAACGTATTCACCCGTCTGGGCCTGAAATTCCGTCCGGTTGAAGCCGACAACGGCTCCATCGGCGGTGCCGGCTCCCACGAGTTCCACGTACTGGCCGAGTCCGGCGAAGACGACATCGTCTTCAGCAATGGCTCCGACTACGCCGCCAACATCGAGAAAGCCGAAGCCGTGCCACGGGAAACCTCCCGCGCCGCGCCGACCGAAGAGCTGCGCCTGGTGGACACGCCGAACGCCAAGACCATTGCCCAACTGGTGGAAGGCTACGACCTGCCAATTGAACGCACCATCAAGACCCTGATCGTGCGGGCCGAAGAGGAAGGCAAGCTGATTGCCCTGATCGTCCGTGGCGACCACGAGCTGAACGAAATCAAGGCCGCCAACCAGCCAGGCGTCGCCAGCCCGCTGGTCATGGCTACCGAAGCCGAACTGCGCGACGCCATCGGCGCCGGTGCCGGTTCCCTCGGCCCGCTGAACCTGCCGCTGCCGATCATCATCGACCGTTCGGTGGCATTGATGAGCGACTTCGCCATCGGCGCCAACATCGACGACAAACACTACTTCGGCGTGAACTGGGAACGCGACCTGCCGGTTCCTACCATCGCGGACCTGCGCAACGTCGTGGCCGGCGACCCGAGCCCGGACGGCAAGGGCACCCTGGAAATCAAGCGCGGTATCGAAGTCGGGCACATCTTCCAGCTGGGCAACAAGTACAGCAAGGCGATGAAGTGCGAAGTACTGGGCGAGAACGGCAAGCCGGTCACCCTGGAAATGGGCTGCTACGGCATCGGTGTTTCTCGCGTGGTAGCTGCCGCCATCGAGCAGAACAACGACGAGAAAGGCATCATCTGGAGCGACACGCTGGCGCCTTTCCAGATTGCCCTGGTTCCGCTGCGCTATGAAACCGACCTGGTGCGCGAAGCCACCGACAAGCTCTACGCCGAACTGACGGCCGCCGGCTTCGAAGTGCTGCTGGACGACCGCGACAAGAAAACCAGCCCCGGCATCAAGTTCGCGGACATGGAACTGATCGGCATCCCGCATCGGATCGTCGTCAGTGACCGTGGCCTGGCCGAAGGCAACCTGGAATACAAGAGCCGCACCGAAGCCGAGCCGCAAGCGCTGCCGGTCGCCGACGTGCTGTCGTTCCTCCAGGCCCGTATCCGCCGCTGACACCAGATAGAGACGTCATGTTCAAGCGAAACACCTTAGGCCTCGGTGGCGCCGCCCTGTGCGGCGCCCTGCTGGTCAGCGGCTGTGCCAACCAAATGTCGCAACGCAGCGAGCACGAAGAGCGGATCGAGCGCAAATTGCTCGACCACAGCCTGCTAATCGACGTGGGCGAACCCAAGGTGCTCGACCTGCCGCAGCGTCGGGTGCGCATCAATGAGCAGAAGACCTTCGAAGTCACCGAGTTCGAGGTCACTCGTCATTACGATCGCTACACGCCGTACCAACCCTGGCGGGAGATCTACGAGATTCCCCTGGGCGCGGTGGCCGTGGTGGCCGGCGTCGGTGCGAACGTGGTCAATGTGTTCGCCCTTGGCAACCTGCCGGACTCGGCGACCCGTGACTGGATCAGCTATGGCTTCGCCGGGCTCAACCCGTTCATGAACGTCCCCTCCCATGGCCGCGCCCAGCAGAACCTGGCGGGCATCGACGAAGTCCAGCGCGACAAGCGTACGGAACACTCGAGCCTGCCTTGGAGCGAACGCCCGGTGGAGGTCAAGGCCGCCCGGCAAACCTTCGAGCTGAGCACCGACCGTAACGGCGTGCTGCGCCTGAACCTGCTGGAAAGCCCGTTCGCCGAGCAGGACCTGAGCCAATTCGGCAAATTGCAGATCAGCGTGACGGATGCCCAGGACGAAGTGCACACCGATTCATCCCTGAGCATCAGCAGCACCCTGCGCAGCAAGCTGCTGGAAGCCCACGCGTTGATCTACGACGACCTGGAAGATGACGAGGTGAGCCAATGGGTGCATCGAGTCAAGCGCCTGTCGGAGCTGGGGCTTGAAGAAGAGGCCAGCGAACTGGAACAGAGCCTGATCGAACTGACCCGCAATGATCCGGAGTTGCAGACCGAGTTTTTGAAAGCACTGACCAAGGATGGTGGACGGTTGGTGGCGGATCCTGGCGCCAACTGAGTCCAGCTTGGATTGGTCAACCTCTCTTGTGGCGAGGGAGCTTGCTCCCGCTGGGCTGCGCAGCAGACCCAATAGCGGTTGACTCAATGAACCTGACACACCGAGGCGGCAGATTCAAGGGCCGCTTCGCAGCCCAGCGGGAGCAAGCTCCCTCGCCACAAGAGCAAGGCAAGGCAAGGCAAGGAATTCAGCCAACCGACAGCCTCACCGCTCAAACAACTCCAACTGCTCAAACCCACCGCGCAAATCCTCCAGCCGCACCCCGATCCCCAATAACCGCACCGGCTTGCCGCCCCGGTTGAACGCCTGGGTCAACAGCAACTGGTAGCTGCCCAGGTCCCGCCCTGCCCCGGCCTGTTCCAGTGTGGTCTGGGTGAAGTCGTGGAATTTCACTTTGACGAACGGCTTGCCCGGTCGATAACTGCTGTCGATCCGCGCCATGCGTCCGCTGAGGGTTTCCATCAGTTCCGGCAGCTTGTCGAGGCAACTCACCAGGTCAGGCAGGTCGACATCGTAAGTGTTTTCCACACTGATGGACTGCCGTCGGCTGTCGTTGTGCACCAGCCGCTCATCGATCCCACGAGCCAGGCTCCAGAGCCGCTCACCGAAACTGCCGAATTCGCGCACCAGCGCCAACTTGTCCCATTGGCGCAACTGCAGGCAATCGACGATGCCAAGCCGGTTCAGCTTATCGGCGGTGACCTTTCCAACACCGTGAAGCTTGCTGACCGGCAGGGCCGAGACAAAATCCTCGACTTGGTCGGGGGTGATGACGAACAACCCGTTGGGCTTCTTCCAGTCGCTGGCGATCTTGGCCAGGAACTTGTTCGGCGCGACGCCTGCCGACACCGTGATGTGCAACTGGTTGGAAACCCGCCGGCGAATGTCCTGGGCGATGCGCGTGGCGCTGCCACCGAAATGGGCGCTGGCGGAGACGTCCAGGTAGGCCTCGTCCAGCGACAGCGGCTCGATCAGGTCAGTGTAATCGCTGAAAATCGTATGAATTTCCTTCGACGCTTCCCGATAGGCATCCATTCGTGGCTTGACGATGGTGAGGTCCGGGCAAAGCTTCAAGGCGTGGCCGGAGGACATGGCCGAGCGCACCCCATAGGCCCGCGCTTCGTAGTTACAGGTGGCAATCACGCCCCGCCGATCCGCCGAGCCTCCCACCGCCAAGGGCTTGCCGGCCAGCCGCGGGTCATCGCGCATTTCGATAGCGGCATAGAAACAGTCACAGTCGACATGAATGATCTTACGTTGCGTCATAAATAAAGAAGCAGAGTATGCGACGAATCGGGCCACCAGTATCGCACCGACACCTGTATATAGCACCAGTAGTTTGAAAGATCCTTCGTTGGGAGCCGAAAGTGCCTACACAAATTTACTTCTTCAATCGCAACGAAGCCGCCAATAGAGCTCAGGCCTTGCCGGGCCTGCGTCACAGCGCTGTCACAATGCCTTTCTCCAAGGCTAACCGCTTGAAGCGGAACAGTTTTTTGTGAGGCCAGGGTTGACAGCAGCGCGATCCTCTGTAGAATGCCGCCACACAGACGCGGGATGGAGCAGTCTGGTAGCTCGTCGGGCTCATAACCCGAAGGTCGTCGGTTCAAATCCGGCTCCCGCAACCAAACATCAAGAAAGGCTACTCGAAAGAGTGGCCTTTTTTGTGCGTGTCCATTTTTGACTGCCTGATCAGAGAGTCGCCGCCTGCATGCAACAGTTGTAGGACAATTTCCTTTAAATTCCGAGTATTTAGGAAGACAAGGGCGGATCGAGCGTTTATTTGAGCCCATTACCTTTTAACGGTTGACACTCGGGCGTTCGCCTGTAGAATGCCGCCACACAGACGCGGGATGGAGCAGTCTGGTAGCTCGTCGGGCTCATAACCCGAAGGTCGTCGGTTCAAATCCGGCTCCCGCAACCAAACATCAAGAAAGGCTGCTCGAAAGAGTGGCCTTTTTTGTGCCTGGCAGAAAAAGCTCTACATTACAAATATTTTGTAATTATTTTCCTTCGCGGGGATTGGTAACTTGGCTGGATACCCCCATCCTGTCGCGCATAGCTCAAGAGGTGATTGATGCGCGCCCACTCGTCTGACCCGCAAGACCCTGTTACTGCAACACAACCGATCAAAGCCGAACGATTGCGCTGGCTGGATCGGATCAGTCAATACCGTCAGCCTATTGGTCTCGCGGTCACGTTGCTACTGTTTGCGATTGCCTTGATTGCCTGTCGCCACTTGCTGAGCGAGCTCGATCTTTACGCCCTGCACGATTCAATTCTGGAAGTGCCACGACCGGCCCTGCTGGGCGCGATCGCCGCCACGGTAGCCGGCTTCATCATTCTTTTGGGCTACGAATGGTCCGCCAGCCGTTATGCCGGGGTGACACTGCCGCCACAAACCATGGTCCTGGGTGGGTTCACCGCGTTCGCCATCGGCAATGCCATTGGCCTGTCACTGCTGTCGGGCGGCTCTGTTCGCTACCGTCTGTACGCGCGTCATGGCCTGGGGGCCTCGGATGTCGCCCACATGACGCTGTTCGCCAGCCTGTCCCTGGGCTGCGCGTTGCCGCCGTTGGCGGCCCTGGCGACGCTCAGCAACCTGCCCGCCGCGTCCGCCGCGCTGCACCTGCCTGCGACTTTGCTGGGGGCCATTTCCGTGGCGGTGCTGCTGCTCACCAGCGTGTTGGCCATCGGCATTTACCGCAGACGCCTGCCGGAACAGCCTCATCGTGACAGCCTGCTGGTAAAAGCCGGGCGCCGCACACTGCGCCTGCCGGGCCGACGCCTGACCTTCCTGCAACTGGTGATCACCGCGCTGGATGTCGCCGCCGCCGCCACCGTGTTGTATCTGTTGCTGCCCGAAGCGCCGCCGTTTGGCGCCTTCCTGCTGGTGTACCTGCTGGCGTTGGCTGCCGGGGTGCTCAGCCATGTACCGGGCGGTGTCGGCGTGTTCGAAGCGATCCTGCTGGCCGCGTTCGCCGACAAACTCGGGGCCGCGCCACTGGCCGCCGCGCTGTTGCTGTATCGCTTGATCTATGTGCTGTTGCCGATGCTGGTGGCCTGCGTACTGTTGCTGATCAACGAAGCGCAACGGCTGTTCCAGACGCGCCAGAGCCTGCGGGCGGCATCGGGTTTCGCTGCGCCGATCCTGGCGGTGCTGGTGTTTCTTTCGGGCGTGGTGCTGCTGTTTTCCGGGGTGACACCGGAAATCGACACCCGCCTGGAGCACATCGGCTTCCTGATCCCTCATCGACTGGTCGACGCTTCGCACTTCGGCGCCAGCCTGGTGGGCGTGTTGTGCCTGTTGCTCGCCCAAGGCTTGCGCCGTCGCCTGTCAGCCGCCTGGATGCTGACCACGGTCTTGCTCCTGGTGGGCGCCCTGCTCTCGCTGCTCAAGGGCTTCGACTGGGAAGAAGCCACGTTACTGACCCTGACGGCCGCCCTGCTGGCGGTGTTCCGGCGTTCCTTTTATCGTCCCAGCCGCCTGACTGAACTGCCCTTTTCCCCACTGTTCCTGATCGCCAGTATCTGCGTGCTGGGCGCGTCGATCTGGCTGCTGCTGTTTGCTTACCAGGATGTGCCCTACAGCCATCAACTCTGGTGGCAGTTCACGCTTGATGCCGACGCCCCTCGCGGCCTGCGCTCCCTGCTGGGGGCCGCGGTGTTGCTGGTGGTGGTGTCCCTGACCTGGTTGCTGCGCACCGCACGACCGGTGATCCATTTGCCGACGACAGAAGAACTGGAGCGGGCCAAGACGATTCTCATGACGTCTTCGCAACCCGACGGTGGACTGGCCCTGACCGGCGACAAGGCGTTGCTGTTTCACCCCAACGACGAAGCGTTCCTGATGTATGCCCGCCGTGGTCGCAGCCTGGTGGCGTTGTACGATCCGATCGGTCCTACCCAGCAACGGGCTGAAATGATCTGGCAGTTCCGCGACCTGTGTGACATCCACCACGCCCGCCCCGTGTTCTATCAGGTACGTGCCGAGAACCTGCCGTACTACATGGACATCGGCCTGACAGCCATCAAGCTGGGCGAGGAAGCACGGGTCGACCTCAAGCGTTTCGATCTCGAAGCCAAGGGCAAAGAGATGAAGGATTTGCGCTACACCTGGAACCGCGGCACCCGTGACGGCCTGTCGCTGGAGATCCACGAACCGGGCCTGGCGCCGATGGATGAGCTCAAGGTCATTTCCGATGCCTGGCTGACCGGCAAGAACGTGCGTGAGAAAGGTTTCTCCCTGGGCCGTTTCAGTGATGACTACCTCAAGCATTTCCGCATCGCCGTGATTCGTTTCGAGGGCCGGCCGGTGGCGTTCGCCAACCTGCTGGAAACCCACAGCCACGAACTGGCCAGCCTCGACCTGATGCGCGCCCACCCCGAGGCCCCGAAACTGACCATGGAGTTCATGATGGTCGGTCTCATCCAGCATTATAAAAATCATGACTACGCCCGCTTCAGCCTCGGCATGGTCCCGCTGTCAGGCCTGCAACCGCGTCGCGGCGCACCATTGACCCAACGCCTGGGTTCGATGGTGTTCCGCCGTGGCGAGCAGCTCTATAACTTCCAGGGGCTGCGCCGCTTCAAAGACAAATTCCAGCCTGACTGGGAACCTCGCTACATGGCCGTGCCCGCCGGACTCGATCCGCTGGTGGCGCTGGCTGATACCGCCGCCCTGATTGCAGGCGGCCTGACTGGATTGGTGAAACGCTGATGATGCAACGCTCCTGGCGATACGTAGTGGCCGCCCTGCTGGTGCTGGCGGTGATTCTCGGTGGTGGTTACTGGTACTGGAACCGCCCGGCCCCGCAACCGACCCTGGAACAACTGGCGCCCACCGATGGCGTCGCGATGACTCGGGTCATCCCCGGCACCAAGCCGCGCGCCCAGGTGCTGGTGGCGGTCAATGAAGACCAGAAGCTCAGCGACACGCAGTTGACGACCCTCAGCCGCAGCGGCTCGGCGCAGATCGTTCAGGTGATCCTGCCCAAGGACTGCATGTTGCAAGGTCGCGCCCTGCAGACGGGTCTGCGGCAGCTCCAAGGGCCAGCCACGCTGGTCAGCGGCATCGGCCCTGGCGCTGTGCTGGCCTGGCGCTGGCTGGCCGAGCAGAAGGATGACAAGGCCAAGGCCGTGTCGGTGGACCTGGCCCTGGAAAAACCCGGCTGCACACACTTGCTGCCCAAAAGCGCAGCCCACGGCCACTGGCTGGTGGCCTGGAACGATAACCCCGACGACACCAGCGCCGGCTTCGTACGCGATCAGTCGAATGCCGAGACCAGCATCAGCGACTACGACATCAATCTGCCACAAGTCCTGAACAACGAGCTGCGCAAGATCCTGGTCGGCACTGACAAGGCCAAGGGCGGCCTGAGCATCCCGGTGGTGGAAGTCCCTGCCAGCCAGACGCGGGATACCGTGACCCTGTTTCTCTCCGGAGACGGCGGCTGGCGTGACCTGGACCGCGACGTGGCCGATGAAATGGCCAAGATTGGCTACCCAGTGGTCGGCATCGACACCCTGCGCTACTACTGGCAGCACAAGAGCCCGGAACAAAGCGCGGCGGATCTGACCGAACTGATGCAGCACTACCGTCAGGTCTGGGGTACCAAGCGCTTCATCCTGACCGGCTACTCCTTCGGTGCCGACGTGTTGCCAGCCATCTACAATCGCCTGCCAGCCACCGAACAACAGCGGGTCGATGCGATCATCCTGCTGGCTTTCGCCCGCACCGGCAGCTTCGAGATCGAAGTCGAAGGCTGGCTCGGCAACGCCGGCACCGAAGCCGCCACCGGCCCGGAAATGGCCAAGCTGCCAGCCGAGAAAGTGGTGTGCATCTACGGCGGTGAAGAAGCCGACGAAAGCGGCTGCACCGACAAGACTGCCGTGGGTGAAGCCATCAAGCTGCCCGGCGGCCATCACTTCGACGAAAACTACCCGGCCCTGGCCAAGCGCTTGATCGATGAGATCAACGAGCGGCAGAACAAGGTCGCCGAACAGTAAGTCGACACACGCCTGACAAAAAGCCCCGGCAGCCTCAAGGTTGCCGGGGCTTTTTTGTGCTCGACTGCCCCATCTCTATGGGAGCTATTACCGTTCATTCAAGAAAAATGATGGACCCGTGGCGAGGGAGCTTGCTCCCGCTCGACTGCGAAGCAGTCGCAAACCGGCGGGTGCGGTGTGCCTGACTCCCCGCATTTGGCAGGTTTTGGCGCCGCTTCGCGGCCCAGCGGGAGCAAGCTTCCTCGCCACGGGCTTGTCGATTGCCTTAAGTGGACAGCATTACCTTGGCATCAGCTTTTGTGTCGCCTACAAAAAAGCCCCCGCCGCCGCAAGGCAACGAGGGCTTTTGTTTTCCTGATGCTACATCTCCACCTGCGTCCCCAGTTCAATCACCCGGTTCAACGGCAGATTGAAGAAGCGCAGATTGCCGTTGGCGTTCTTCAACATGAAGGCGAACAACGCCTCGCGCCAGCGGGCCATGCCTTCGAGTTTCGACGCGATGACCGTTTCGCGGCTGAGGAAGTAAGTGGTACGCATCGGGCTGAAGTCCAGGTCATCCAGATGGCAGAGCTTGAGCGCCAGCGGGACGTCCGGCTCGTCGGTAAAACCAAAGTGCAGGATCACCCGGAAGAACCCTTCGCCATAGGCATCGACCTCGAAACGCCGCTGCGGCGGCACCCGGGGAATGTCTTCGTACACCACTGTCAGCAGCACCACCTGCTCATGCAGCACCTGGTTGTGCAATAGATTGTGCAATAGGGCGTGAGGCACAGCGTCCGAACGCGCGGTCAGGAATACCGCGGTGCCCTGGACGCGATGAGGGGGTTGTACGCGGATGCTGCTGATGAAGATCGGCAGAGGCAGCGCCCCTTCATCCAGGCGCTCCACCAGCAATTGTTTGCCGCGCTTCCACGTGGTCATCAGCACGAACAAGGCAATACCGGCGATGACCGGGAACGCACCGCCCTGGATGATTTTCGGCACGTTGGCGGCGAAGTACAGGCCGTCCACCAAAAGGAAACCGAGGAGCAACGGAACAGCCAGCAGCGGCGGCCACTTCCACAACAGCAGTATCACGGCGGACACCAGGATCGTGGTCATCAGCATGGTACCGGTCACCGCCACGCCATAGGCCGAAGCCAACGCGCCGGAAGATTCGAACCCCAGCACCAGCAGTACCACGCCGACCATCAGCGACCAGTTCACCGCACCGATATAGATCTGGCCCTGCTCGGCGCTGGAGGTGTGCTGGATGTACATGCGCGGGATGTAACCGAGCTGGATCGCCTGGCGCGTCAGGGAGAACGCCCCGGAAATCACCGCTTGCGAAGCGATCACCGTGGCCAGGGTCGACAGGCCCACCAGCGGGATCAGCGCCCAGCTCGGTGCCAGCAGATAGAACGGGTTGCGCGCCGCCTCCGGGTCGCCCAGCAACAACGCACCCTGACCGAAATAGTTGAGCACCAGCGCCGGCAACACCAGGATGAACCAGGCGCGAGCGATCGGCTTGCGGCCAAAGTGGCCCATGTCGGCGTACAACGCTTCGGCACCGGTCAGCGCCAGCACCACGGCGCCGAGGATCGCCACGCCCATGCCCGAATGGACGACGAAGAAACGCACGGCCCAGACAGGGTTCAACGCCTGCAACACTTCCGGGTGTTGGCTGATGCCGTAGACACCGAGGGCGCCGAGCACCAGGAACCAGGTGACCATGATCGGGCCGAACAGGATGCCGATCCGTGCAGTACCGTGGCGCTGGATGATAAAGAGCCCTACCAGCACGACCAAGGACAGTGGCACGACCCAATGATCGATGCCCTCGAACGCCAGGCCAACACCTTCGATCGCCGAAAGCACGGAAATCGCTGGCGTGATCATGCTGTCGCCGTAGAACAACGCCGCCCCGATCAAGCCGCAGACCACCAGCAATTTGCGCAACCTCGCCCGTCCCGCCGCTGCCCGCCGCGCCAGGGCGGTAAGCGCCATGATCCCGCCCTCGCCCTGGTTGTCGGCGCGCAGCACGAACATCATGTACTTGATCGACACGACCCAGATCAGCGACCAGAAAATCAGCGAGAGAATCCCCAGTACACCATCATGATTGACAGGTACGCCGTAGGCACCGGAAAACACTTCCTTGAGGGTGTACAACGGGCTCGTGCCGATGTCGCCATAAACCACTCCGACCGCCGCGACCAGCATGCTCAGCGGTTTCGCTGCCGAATGCTCGGCACTTGCCGCCTGACTACTTGCATGACCCATCCAACACTCCTGATTCCAGACCTGGCTTCTTGAACGAAGCACTATGCTTTGTTGAGGCAGCATGCGTTGTTTTACGTATTGTTACAGACGTTTTGTTGACTGTAGCAATCGTCAGAACGCAAAGGCGCGAAGCATAGCGCAGCACTCGTCGCATTTCCCGGTATAAAGCTGGTCAAGCAGCCCGGCCACAGATAGAATTGCGCACTTTTTGATCAGAGGCGCGCCAGGCGCCCTGTCTCGGCAAGAGACGATCCCCCTACACCGAGGTTAGACATGTCCACCACTACCGCGCCTGCCAATCCGAAGGTTGGCTTCGTATCCCTGGGTTGCCCTAAGGCTCTGGTCGACTCCGAGCGCATCCTGACCCAGTTGCGCATGGAAGGCTATGACGTTGTGTCCACCTATCAGGACGCCGACGTGGTGGTGGTCAACACCTGCGGCTTCATCGACTCGGCCAAGGCCGAGTCCCTGGAAGTGATCGGCGAAGCCATCAAGGAAAACGGCAAGGTTATCGTCACCGGCTGCATGGGCGTGGAAGAAGGCAACATCCGCAACGTGCACCCGAGCGTGTTGTCCGTGACCGGTCCGCAGCAGTACGAGCAGGTGGTCAACGCCGTGCACGACGTCGTGCCGCCACGCCAGGACCATAACCCGCTGATCGACCTGGTGCCGCCGCAAGGCATCAAGCTGACCCCGCGCCACTACGCCTACCTGAAGATTTCCGAAGGCTGCAACCACAGCTGCAGCTTCTGCATCATCCCGTCGATGCGCGGCAAGCTGGTGAGCCGCCCGGTGGGCGATGTGCTTGACGAGGCCCAGCGCCTGGTCAAGGCCGGCGTCAAGGAACTGCTGGTGATCTCCCAGGACACCAGTGCCTACGGCGTCGACGTGAAATACCGCACCGGCTTCTGGAACGGCGCGCCGGTAAAAACCCGCATGACCGAACTGTGCGAAGCCCTCAGCACCCTCGGCGTCTGGGTTCGCCTGCATTACGTCTATCCATACCCGCACGTCGACGAACTGATCCCGCTGATGGCCGCCGGCAAGATCCTGCCGTACCTGGACATCCCGTTCCAGCACGCCAGCCCGAAAGTCCTCAAGGCCATGAAGCGCCCGGCGTTCGAAGACAAGACCCTGGCCCGCATCAAGAACTGGCGCGAAATCTGCCCGGACCTGATCATCCGCTCGACCTTCATCGTCGGCTTCCCCGGTGAAACCGAAGAAGACTTCCAGTACCTGCTGGATTGGCTGACCGAAGCCCAGCTCGACCGCGTCGGCTGCTTCCAGTATTCCCCTGTCGAAGGCGCACCGGCCAACGACCTGGACCTGGACGTGGTGCCGGACGACGTCAAGCAGGACCGTTGGGAACGCTTCATGGCGCACCAACAGGCCATCAGCTCGGCGCGCCTGCAAATGCGCATCGGCCGTGAAATCGAAGTGCTGGTAGATGAAGTGGACGAACAAGGCGCCGTGGGCCGCTGCTTCTTCGACGCCCCGGAAATCGACGGCAACGTCTTCATCGACAATGGCAGCAACCTCAAGCCGGGCGACAAAGTCTGGTGCAAGGTGACTGATGCCGACGAGTACGATTTGTGGGCTGAGCAGATCGGTTGATCCAGGCTTCTTGGGCTCAAGCCGAGCCGGCTTTTGTGGCGAGGGAGCTTGCTCCCGCTCGATTGCGCAGCAATCGCAAAAAACCGGGGGCCGCTGCGCTGCCCAGCGGGAGCAAGCTCCCTCGCCACAGGTTCTGTGCCTCCAGCCATTGCTCGGCCACCTCGAAAAAACTGAAAAGCCCTGCCCTTGCGACAAGATGCGGGGCTTTTTTACGGCTATCGTATGGAGAAACACCGAACATCCAGCACAAGGAACAGGCGGGCATGCGTCAGCATTCGGTCATCCACACACCGAAACCGAGCGACTACCAGGAACTGACCCAGGTGTGGGAGGCATCGGTACGAGCCACCCACGACTTCCTGCCGGACAGCTACATCGAGCTGCTGAAAAACCTGGTGCTCACCCGTTACCTGGATGCGGTGATGCTCATTTGCACCCGGGACTCGCGCCAGCGGATCACCGGTTTCGCCGGCGTCGCGGCCGGCAAGATCGAGATGCTCTTCATCGACCCGCAACACCGTGGCCAGGGCCTGGGCAAGCAACTGCTGCACTACGCCATGGAACAGCTGAACGCCGATCAACTGGACGTCAACGAGCAGAACCCGCAAGCCCTGGGCTTTTACCTCAAGCAAGGCTTCGAAGTGGTCGGGCGCTCGGCGAAAGATGGCATGAACCAACCCTACCCGCTGTTGCACATGCGCTACAAGCAGCCCGACCTGAAGGCTGGACGCGGCTAAAAACGGCATGAGGCAAATGGACCCGCGATTAACCGGCGCCAGGCAGGTACAATGCCCCCCCTCTTTTTGTTACGGCCCCCGTCATGACTGACCCGATTCGTCTCTCCAAACGCCTCATCGAACTCGTCGGCTGTTCCCGTCGGGAGGCTGAGTTGTTCATCGAGGGCGGCTGGGTCACCGTGGATGGCGAAGTGATCGATGAACCGCAGTTCAAGGTCACCACCCAGAAGGTCGAACTCGACCCCGAGGCCAAGGCCACCGCGCCGGAGCCGGTGACGCTCCTGCTGAACGTCCCGGCGGGCATGGATGTAGACACCGCGATGGCCTCCCTTGGACCGCAGACCCTGAGCGAAGAACATCGCTTCGGCAAACGCCCACTCAAGGGCCATTTCCTGCGCCTGAGCGCCAGCGCCGACCTGCAAGCCAACGCCAGCGGGCTGCTGGTGTTCACCCAGGATTGGAAGATCTTGCGCAAGCTCACCGCCGACGCCGCCAAGATCGAGCAGGAATACGTGGTGGAAGTCGAAGGCGAGATGGTCGCCCATGGCCTCAATCGCCTGAACCATGGCTTGACCTACAAGGGCAAGGAGCTGCCGGCGGTCAAGGCCAGTTGGCAGAACGAGAACCGCCTGCGCTTTGCCATGAAAAACCCGCAGCCCGGCGTGATCGCCCTGTTTTGCCAGGCGGTCGGGCTCAAGGTCGTCGCCATTCGCCGCATTCGCATCGGCGGCGTGTCCATCGGCAAGGTGCCGCTGGGCCAGTGGCGCTACCTGTCTGCCAAAGAGAAATTCTAATTTTCCGGCGCCGCACCGAACCGGGGCGCCCACTGCCGATCGATCAGGACTGCACACATGATTCACAACGACGTACTGCGCAGCGTGCGCTACATGCTCGACATCAGCGACAAGAAAGTCATCGAGATCATCAAGCTGGGCGGCCTGGAAGTCTCCCTGGCCGACCTGGCGGGCTACCTCAAGAAAGACGAGGAAGAAGGCTTCGTGTTCTGCCCTGACGAGGTCATGGCGCATTTTCTCGATGGCCTGGTGATCTTCAAGCGTGGCAAGGACGATAGCCGCCCGCCGCAGCCGATCGAAGTGCCGGTGACCAACAACATCATTCTCAAGAAACTGCGAGTGGCGTTCGAGCTGAAGGAGGACGACATGCACGCCATCCTCAAGGCCGCCGAGTTCCCGGTGTCCAAGCCGGAACTGAGCGCGCTGTTCCGCAAGTTCGGCCACACCAACTATCGCCCGTGTGGCGACCAGTTGCTGCGCAATTTCCTCAAGGGCCTGACGCTGCGCGTGCGCGGCTGACGTTGAAGGACAGCTGAATCCTGGGGGCTTTTGTGGCGAGGGAGCTTGCTCCCGCTGGACGCGCAGCGGCCCCTCGCGGTGCGTCAGACAGCACCAGGGGGCCGCTTCGCAGCCCAGCGGGAGCAAGCTCCCTCGCCACAGAGGACCGTGTCGATTTCAGCTCTCGCGTTATCATGCCCTCTCCATCTCGCCTCGATTTCAACCCATGACCTACAGCGTCTCCCCCATCGGCTTCGTCCGCTCCTGTTTCAAGGAGAAGTTCGCCATTCCCCGCCAACCGCAACTGGCCCCCGCCGCGCGCGGAGTGCTGGAGCTGGTGGCGCCGTTCGATCAGGGCGAGGCGGTGCAGGGGTTGGAGCAGGTCAGCCATGTCTGGCTGTTGTTCCTGTTCCACCAGGCCCTGGAAGACAAGCCGCGGTTGAAAGTAAGGCCGCCGCGCCTGGGTGGTAACAAGTCCATGGGCGTGTTCGCCACCCGCGCCACCCACCGTCCCAATGGCATCGGCCAATCGGTGGTGAAGCTGGAGCGGGTCGAAGCCGGGCGCCTGTGGATCTCGGGCATCGACTTGCTGGACGGCACGCCGGTGCTGGACATCAAGCCCTACGTGCCTTACGCCGATATCATAGGCGCGGCGTCCAACAACATCGCCAGTGCAGCACCTGAGCTCATCCCCGTGCAATGGGCGGACACAGCCCTGCTACAAGCCCAGGATCACGCCACGCGCCTGGCAGAGCCCTTGGTGGCGCTGATCGAACAATGTCTGGCCCAAGACCCACGCCCGGCATACCAGGTTCCTACAGCGGAACGGGAATATGGTGCGCAGTTCTGGGATGTGGACGTTCGCTGGCATTACCCGCAGCCAGGGTTGATCCGGGTGTTGGAAGTGATTCCAGCTAAGCAGTGATCGCCAGGAACGAAAAAGCCCGCGCGGCCTTATTCAGGCGGCGCGGGCTTTTTTTGTGGACAACTGTTGGACCGGGTCGCGGTCATCAGCCACTCCACAGACTGCAGCTTACTTCTCTACAAACGCCCGCTCGATCAGGTAATCACCCGGCTCGCGCATACGCGGCGAAACGGTCAGGCCGAAGCTGTTGAGCACTTCGCTGGTCTCGTCGAGCATGCTCGGGCTGCCGCACAACATGGCGCGGTCGTCCTGCGGGTTGATCGGTGGCAGGCCGATGTCGCGGAACAGCTTGCCGCTGCGCATCAGGTCGGTCAGGCGGCCTTCGTTCTCGAACGGCTCGCGCGTCACGGTCGGGTAGTAGATCAGCTTTTCACGCAGCGCTTCGCCGAAGAACTCGTTCTGCGGCAAGTGTTCGGTGATGAACTCGCGGTAAGCGACTTCATTGACGTAACGCACGCCGTGGCACAGGATCACTTTTTCGAAACGCTCATAGGTTTCCGGATCCTGGATGACGCTCATGAACGGCGCCAGCCCAGTACCGGTGCTGAGCAGGTACAAATGCTTGCCAGGCTTGAGATCGTCCAGCACGAGGGTGCCGGTGGGTTTCTTGCTGATGATGATCTCGTCGCCTTCCTTCAGGTGCTGCAACTGGGAGGTCAGCGGACCATCAGGCACCTTGATGCTGAAGAATTCGAGATGCTCTTCCCAGTTCGGGCTGGCAATCGAGTAAGCGCGCATAAGCGGGCGGCCATTGGGCTGTTGCAGGCCGATCATCACGAACTGACCGTTCTCGAAGCGCAGGCCCGGATCGCGGGTGCACTTGAAGCTGAACAGAGTGTCGTTCCAGTGATGAACACTGAGGACACGCTCGTGGTTCATGTTGCTCATGTACGGGGACTCCTGGGAATAATGCCTGCGCCGATAATCTGCGCAATTGCATCGCATTCTAATGGCGGCGACAATATCTGTTAAATGGATTATTAAGATAAGGGTTATCGGTTATATCGATATGCGATTTACTCTCCGTCAACTTCAAGTCTTCGTCGCCGTGGCCCAGCAGGAAAGCGTGTCTCGCGCTGCGGGCCAACTCAATCTGTCGCAGTCGGCGGCCAGCACCTCCATCACCGAACTGGAGCGGCAATCGAGCTGCCAATTGTTCGACCGTGCCGGCAAGCGCCTGAGCCTCAATGCCCTGGGCAAACAACTGCTGCCCCAGGCAGTGGCGCTGCTGGACCAGGCCAAGGAAATCGAAGACCTGCTCAACGGCAAGTCCGGTTTCGGCTCACTGGCGGTCGGCGCAACGCTGACCATCGGCAATTACCTGGCGACCTTGTTGATCGGCGGTTTCATGCAGCGCCATCCAGAAAGCCAGGTGAAGCTGCACGTGCAGAACACTGCCAATATCGTGCACCAGGTTGCTCACTATGAAATTGATCTGGGTCTAATCGAAGGTGACTGCAGCCATCCGGACATTGAGGTGCAGAGCTGGGTCGAGGACGAACTGGTGGTGTTCTGCGCCCCTCAACACCCGCTGGCCAAGCGCGGCCAGGCGACGATGGAGGAACTGACCCATGAGGCGTGGATTCTACGGGAACAGGGTTCCGGCACACGCCTGACCTTCGACCAGGCCATGCGTCATCACCGTAGCGCGCTGAATATCCGCCTGGAGCTGGAACACACCGAAGCCATCAAGCGCGCCGTGGAATCCGGCCTGGGCATTGGCTGCATCTCACGCCTGGCCCTGCGCGACGCCTTCCGCCGGGGCAGCCTTGTCGCAGTGGAAACCCCGGACATGGACCTGGCGCGGCAGTTTTATTTCATCTGGCATAAACAGAAGTACCAGACCTCGGCCATGCGCGAATTCCTCGAGCTGTGCCGGGCCTTCACCGCCGGGGCCCAGCGCAGCGACGAAATCGTGCTGCCGACCATTGCCTGAACCGTTACAACAGCACCACGCCCCACACCAACGCGATCATCGTCAGGGCGACTAACTGGGCCGCGCTGCCCATGTCCTTGGCATTTTTTGACAATGGGTGCAGTTCCAGGGAGATGCGGTCGATGGCCGCCTCCACCGCCGAGTTGAGCAATTCCACGATCAATGCCAACAGGCACACGGCAATCAGCAGCGCCTGCTCGACACGACTGACGTTCAGGAAGAATGACAACGGAATCAACACGACATTGAGCAACACCAACTGGCGGAAAGCCGCTTCGCCGACAAAAGCTGCACGCAGCCCGTCCAAGGAATAGCCGGAGGCGTTGAGGATGCGTTTCAGGCCGGTCTGGCCTTTAAAAGGTGACATAGAGTGGGCAACTGATCGAAAAGGAGTGGAGAAGCTAATTCAAACCCGGTCAAAAAAGCGTGAACCGGAACACTAGGCCGGCGGTGAAATTGACTCAAGTTGTTGCAGCAGCAAGGCCGCCTGGGTCCGGGTGCGCACGTTCAGTTTACGAAAGATCGCCGTGACGTGAGCCTTGATGGTGGCCTCCGAAACGTTCAGTTCGTAGGCAATCTGTTTGTTCAGTAAGCCTTCGCAGACCATGGTCAACACCCGGAACTGCTGCGGCGTGAGACTGGCCAGCCCCTCGCTGGCGGCCTTGGCTTCCTCGGACACGCTCACCGCCTCGAACGCCTGGGGCGGCCAACAGACATCGCCGTCCAGGACCGCCTTCACGGCCTTCTGAATCATCTCAAGGGAACTGGACTTGGGTATGAATCCGCTGGCGCCGAACTCCCGGGCCTTGACCATCACCGAGGCTTCTTCCTGGGCCGAGACCATGACCACGGGGATCTGCGGGTATTGGCCCCGCAACAGCACCAGCCCTGAAAAACCATAGGCACCGGGCATGTTCAGGTCTAGCAGCACCAGGTCCCAATCGGCCTTCGCCGTCAACTGGACCTCCAGTTCCGCGATACTGGCCACCTCCGTCAACCGGACAGCCGGGCCGAGGCCCAGGGTCACAGCCTGATGCAACGCGCTGCGAAAGAGCGGATGGTCATCGGCAATCAGGATTTCGTATGTGGCCATTTTTCAAATGATCCTGTTTTAATGGCAGGCCCGATGCATTCGCGCCTCGCCAAGACAACTCAAGACACCGCCATGCAGCGGCATCCACAGGGGCACATTCAACGCCAAACACGGCGTTTCAAACATTGGCGGCGCCCCGGTCGGCGCCAAGCATGCCCAGCGAAGCCGGGGTGGTCAAGCAGCACAGCCATCACAGTGTCGAGTATGCGCCACTATTGGTCCAATACTGCTTGCGGCGTACGGATAAAGGGTTGCAACTCGGCGTGGGCCGGGGTCGAGACGTTCACCTCCTGCTGGCCCTTGGCGCCCAGGTAATGCTGGCTGAACACATCGAAATAGGCGTCCAGGGCCGAAGCAGCATCGCTGTCCCCCGCCAGTTCCAGACACAATGCCGCCACTTCGGCGGTGCACAGGTGCTCGCTGCGGGTCGAACGGCGCAGGCGGTAACGCGACAGTCTGTCAGGCAGCAGGCTCAGGATCGGCAGTCGGTCGAAATACGGGCTTTTACGAAAAATCTTCCGCGCCTCGGTCCAGGTCGCATCCAGCAGAATGAACAGCGGGCGCTTGGAATGATCAAGATCAACCGCATGGGTCACCCGTGATGGCTCGACGTATTCGCCCGGAAACACCAGGTACGGTTGCCATTGCGGATCGTTCAGCAGCGCCAGCAGTTGCTCGTCGACGTCGGTGCGCGACCAGATGAACGCGTGATTGTCGCGCACGACGTCGGCAATCAGCCAACCAGTGTTGCTCGGTTTGAACACTTCCTTGTTGGTCATGATCAGGCAGACCCCGGAGCGGGTCTCGACACTCGGACGCCAAGCGCACAGGCAATGGCTCTCGATCACTCGGCAGGCGCTGCAACGGGGCGCGCGCCAGCCACGGGCCTGGATCGGCCTGATCCCTTCATCGATGCGTTGGTCGCGCAGGCGGGCTACGGCGTTAGGGGCGTGATTCATCATGGGCAACGCCGGCAGAAAGGAGAACTCGACACGAACAACACTCGGCAGGGCAATAAAGGCCGGCAGTCTACCAGAGCGCACGAGCCTGTACCGTCCACCCTGGCTCCCCTATAATTCCCGGCCACTGAACGCACAGTCATGTGATCGGTCGAACCACCAGTCACTGAACCAGGAGAGTTTCATGCTGCGCCTTATCGTCCCTACCGTTGCCGTTCTGCTGGCGACGTCCTTCAGCGCTCAGGCTGCTTCGCTGAAAGAACTCGAACTGAACAAGATGCTGCAGAACGTCGCCAAGGAAAGTAGCGTCGGTACGCCGCGGGCGATCAACGAAGACATTCTCGACCAGGGTTATACCGTCGAAGGCACCGAGCTGATCAACCATCTCAGTGTGCAAAGCAGCCACGCCCAGAAAATGCGCGCAGACCCCAAGGCTGTGTATTTCCAGTTGGGCTCTACGGTGTGCACCAATCCAGGTTTCCGCAAGTTGATGGCCAAGGGCGCAACCATGCGCTACGAGTTCACCGAGGTTAAGACCAACCGCCCGGTCGCGACCGAGCGCTTCCAGGAATCGGATTGCCCGAAACCGGCCAAGACGAAGAAGTAGTCAACCTGAACTTGCGCGCCGCTGCTCATCGTCGGCGCGCAACTCCGCCACCAGCGCCTGCAAGTAACGCGAGCGCCATGCTCGCCCTCCCAGCCGACGACAGCATTCGTCCTCAAGACTCACCCGATTGGCCTGTGCCGACTCCAACAACATCAAGTACAACTGCCTGTCGAGCTCCAGAGTGACCCTGGTCATTTCTCCCGCCTCCCTGCCCCGATTCGCTTCAATCCATCACGTGGCACCCAACCCTGGGCGTCAAATTGCATTGGCACGCTTGTTATCAGTAAATCAGAGCGACACGCACCCGGCCGGCGATCTGACGAGCGGTGCAATCGTTCACGGCATGTATCAGCGGTTGCCAACGGTCACTTTTGCGCGCCATGATCAGGGCAGCAAAGATCGGCATGACGGTCTAGATTCAAAGTATCCATAGTATTTTCATCGGGCAGAAAGAGGCTGCCTGGCCAACACCTTGGTGTGTGATTGTTTTTTATCAAAGGGAAAAGCAGAACCCGCTGGATGGCTTGGTCGCCTTGCTGCAGACCGCGTCAAGCCAGGTCACCCTCCAGGCCGATGCTTGGGCTGACAACGACACATGGAGTGTCGTGGCCTCGATGAATCTCTCGTCCGGGCCGGGGTCCTGTTAAGAAGGAGAAGCTGAATGCCTTACAAACCGAATGACCTGCTCAGTCGTCATTTTGAGAACCATGGCCACGACCTCACCCGCAAGGTCGAAGAGCAACTCAACCTGGTCTCCCCCAACAGCCCCAACCTCCCCATTTACCGAGACATGATCCTGACCGTGCTGCGCATGGCCCAGGAAGATCACAACCGCTGGAATGCCAAGATCACACTACAAGCCCTGAGGGAACTGGAACACGCCTTCCGTACCCTCGAGCAGTTCAAGGGCCGACGCAAGGTCACGGTCTTCGGCTCGGCCCGAACACCCATCGAACATCCGCTGTATGGCCTGGCCCGAGAGCTGGGGGCGGCGCTGGCCCGCTCGGACATGATGGTCATCACCGGCGCCGGCGGTGGCATCATGGCCGCCGCCCATGAAGGCGCAGGGCGCGACCACAGCCTGGGATTCAACATCACCCTGCCTTTCGAGCAACACGCAAACCCGACCGTCGAGGGCACGCCGAACCTGCTGCCGTTCCACTTCTTCTTCACCCGTAAACTGTTTTTCGTCAAAGAGGCCGACGCACTGGTGCTCTGCCCCGGCGGTTTCGGCACGCTTGATGAAGCGCTGGAAGTCCTGACGCTGGTACAGACAGGCAAGAGCCCTTTGGTACCGGTGGTCCTGCTGGATGTGCCAGGGGGCAAGTTCTGGCAAGGAGCCCTGAACTTTATCCGCGAGCAATTGGAGGAAAACCGCTACATCCTGCCCACCGACATGAAGCTGATGCGCCTGGTGTACAACGCCGAAGAGGCCGTGGAAGAAATCAACCAGTTCTACCGCAACTTTCACTCCAGTCGCTGGCTCAAGCATCAGTTCGTGATCCGCATGAATCACAAGCTAAACGAACAGGCGTTGCAGCAGATGCAGGGAGAATTCGCCGATTTGTGCCTAAACGACTGTTTTCATCAACATGACTACAGCGGTGAAGAGCACGACGAAGCCCAGTTCAGTCATCTGACCCGACTGGCGTTTGCCTTCAACGCCCGGGATCACGGTCGCTTGAGGGAACTGGTGGATTACATCAACCTGCCGCAAAACTGGGCCCAGCCCGCCTCAAAACCCCACCCCCTCACATGGGAGCCGATCAAGGTAACCTGAGCCCATAAAAAAACGGCCTGCTATCGAAATAGCAGGCCGTTTTTGTTTAGTCATCCATACCGCGACCGCTGAACAAGCGGTTGATCATTTCCATGGAGTAACCTCGATACGCCAGGAAACGCCCTTGTTTGGCTCGTTCCCGCGCATCGATGGGTAAATGTCCTGAGAACTTGCGGCGCCAGGTGTCCGTCAGTTGCTCCTGCCAATCGATACCGCTTTCGCGCAAGGCAAGTTCGATATCCGGGCGTTGCAAACCACGCTGGCCCAGTTCCTCACGAATTCGCAAAGGACCATAACCGGAGCGAGCGCGATAAGAGACAAAGCTTTCCAGGTAACGGGACTCCGACAGCAAGCCCTCTTCGGTCAAACGGTCGAGGGCTGTGTCGATCAACTCATCGGGAGCGCCGCGCTGACGCAGCTTACGCGTCAGCTCGACTCGACCATGCTCGCGCCTGGCGAGCAGGTCCATCGCGGTTCGTCGCACCGCGACGAGGGTATCGAGGACGACGGTCATCGATTCGATCAGATGTCAGCGTCAGCCAGGTCGTCAGCGGTCTCGCGATTAGCCACGGACTTGACGTCTGCCACCGGGCTCAACAGCTTGTCACGCAATTGCTTCTCGAGAGCAGCGGCGACTTCCGGGTTATCCGCCAGGAACTTGGCCGAGTTGGCCTTGCCCTGACCGATCTTGGTGCCGTTGTAGGCATACCAGGCGCCCGACTTCTCGACGAAACCGTGCAGCACACCCAGGTCGATCATCTCGCCATTGAGGTAGATGCCCTTGCCGTAAAGAATCTGGAACTCGGCCTGACGGAACGGCGAAGCCACCTTGTTCTTCACGACCTTGACGCGGGTTTCGCTGCCGACCACCTCGTCACCTTCCTTCACCGCGCCAGTACGGCGGATATCGAGGCGAACCGAGGCGTAGAACTTCAGCGCGTTACCACCGGTGGTGGTTTCCGGACTGCCGAACATCACGCCGATCTTCATACGGATCTGGTTGATGAAGATCACCAGGCAGTTGGCGTTCTTGATGTTACCGGTGATCTTGCGCAGGGCCTGGGACATCAGGCGAGCCTGGAGGCCCACGTGCATGTCGCCCATTTCACCTTCGATTTCAGCTTTGGGTACCAGTGCCGCCACGGAGTCGACGATGATCACGTCAACCGCGTTGGAACGTACCAGCATGTCGGTGATTTCCAGGGCCTGTTCGCCGGTATCCGGCTGGGAAACCAGCAGGTCGTCGACGTTGACACCCAGTTTGCCGGCGTATTCCGGGTCCAGGGCGTGTTCGGCGTCGACGAAGGCGCAGGTTGCACCGGCTTTTTGGGCCTGGGCGATCACCGACAGCGTCAGGGTGGTTTTACCGGACGACTCAGGACCGTAGATTTCAACGATTCGGCCTTTTGGCAGGCCGCCGATGCCAAGCGCGATGTCCAGGCCCAGGGAGCCGGTGGAGATGGAAGGAATAGCCTGACGGTCCTGATCGCCCATACGCATTACGGCACCCTTGCCGAATTGACGTTCGATCTGACCCAAGGCCGCAGCCAAGGCTTTCTTCTTGTTGTCGTCCATTAAAGTCCTCACGTAATCAATAAGGCCTGACGGCCAACACCTGTATAAGTAGCCAGTATTATTCCACAGCGATTGAGGATCGCCTACCCCTGATTTGAGATTTCTACAGCGGCATGTTGCAGCAGCCCCTCTAGCGCGGCCTTCACCGTTTGTCGGCGGACCTCGTCGCGGTTGCCCGGAAAGAATCGCTGCTCGCTGATCACCGCTTCGCCAACGCCCCAGGCCAGCCACACCGTGCCCACCGGCTTGTTCGGCGAACCACCATCCGGCCCTGCTACACCGCTGACCGCCACGGCAAAACGCGCCAGGCTTTTATGCTGGGCGCCTCGCACCATGGCCTCGACCACCTCGCGGCTGACCGCCCCTACCGTGCCGAACAACTCGGCCGGTACGTCCAACTGCTGGGTCTTCTGGCGATTGGAATAGGTGACGTAACCCGCCTCGAACCAGGCCGAACTCCCGGGAATCCGGGTAATCGCCTCGGCAATCCCGCCGCCCGTGCAGGACTCAGCCGTGGTGACGTGGGCATTGAGCAACTGCAGGCGCCTGCCCAGCTCAGCGGCCAGTTCGGTGATGTCGTCCATGGTGCTCTCCTGATTCCACACAATTGAGGCCTACCGTACACGAGCAATGGAAGCTTGCAAGGCTTGGCGGATTACCGATCCAGCGCTCTGATATAGGCCTGACAGGCCTGCAAGGCAATCAATCCGCGATCACCGGCGTCGGTGATGGCGATAATTCGTTGAGCATGCGCCGGGTCAAGTCGGGCGCGTGGGGCGCCATGATCCAGGCCGCCGGCGCCGGTGGCGGCAGGCACTGCACAACCGGCGGCAACATCGTTGGCGTCGAGGAGGACTGACAGCCGGACATCGGCAGTAGCAAGGCGATCGCGCAGGCGATCCTGGTCACGTTGGGCATCGCTCAAGGCTCGGTAATGGGTTTGTTCGCTGGCGGACAGCTGCTGCTCAAGGGCCAGACGTTTGTCTTGCTCGGTCTTTTGCTGCGTCGCGGCCGCTTGGGTTATCTGATTCAACGTCTCGCTCTGGGCTTGGGCCAACTGCGCCAACTGCTGGCCATAACGCCAATCCTGGATTCGCCACGCCAGCATCGCCGGGCCACCCGCCAACAATGCCAGTAAAACGATGATACCCAGGGTACGAGTAGAGAAAGGCATCAGGCCAAAGGCTGGCATAACACCGCCCTCGCCCGCGCCCAGAGTTGCAGGCGATCCTCCAAGCCGTTCAAACCGCCATTGATGCGTCGGGTGATGCTGTTGAACTGATCACGATCGGCCAGCTCGTTCAAGCCGCTCTGCTCCCAGAACCAAGCGGAGGATTCGGATGCCCATTGCGGCTGCTCAAGAAGCTCAGGCAGCGCCAGCAGCCGTTCATCACCGAACAAGCCAAGACTACAGCGACGATAATTGTCATGGCCGGTAATCTGGATCAGTCCTCGGCCGCGATACTTCTGGCCGTCGCCGTCAGCCTGGGGCGAGTTGCCCAGGCGAACGGCCAACGCGCCGGTGTCGTATTTGCTTAGATAGGCTTCGCTGCCCAGCTCGCGCACATACCGTAGCTGCCCCGACTCGTGGCCGATTTGCGCCAGGAACGCAGCGATGCGTTTAGGCGTGACGATACGGTGGCGGGACATGGCGATGTTAAGGGCTGAAACAAAAACGCCCGCTTGGGAGCGGGCGTTGGGCATGATGCTGATAAGTTGTGCTTGGGTGACGTCCATAGACCGTCCCTCGAAAAAACATTACTGAAGTTGCGTTGCCAGCCAGGGCGGCGCGACGATGCCCGGCCGCGGGGAACCACTCATCCTACGGCCACGCTCCCAGGGCTTGTCGAGAGAAAAGTGCAGTCACCAGCCCCACAGGAATGGCGTCAGGCCTTGGCATCCAGGCAAGTCGCATTGATCAAGCAGCGATAGCTTTTTTCCCGGTCGCCACTGGCGGTGACCTTGTCGATCGACCAGCGACCGCGCATGAAATCCGGCCAGGTGGCGTCCAGCAGTACGATGCCCTCGGCGGACAGCCCCGGGTTGCCAGGGCACTCGATCGCCACCTTGAGGGCTTCGCGCATCATCCTGCGCACCTCGCCTTCACCGGCAGCGCGGGCGTCATCTGCGCTCTGGAAGCGCTGGCGCAGGGTCTTGAACGGCGCGAGGCCGCTCTCCTCGACCTGCAACTTGCCGGCCGTCGCGTCCCACCAACGGGTCTTGCAGCCTTGGTATTTCGCCCGGGCGGTTTCATCCAGCTTGGCGGAAATAAAAGCCTGGTCGCCAGGACGATTGTTGGTCGTCACCGACAGTATTATCTCGGGCAGGACCTTGCCCGACAGCGACTTCGCCTGGCCGCGCCGAGCCAGCACATACAGCTCGTTGATCGGCTTGGCGACGGCGTCATAACGATGGGCCAGGCGCGTCAGGAACCCCATGTCGGTTTCGTTGGACTGGTCGATGTGCTCGATCTTGATCAGCGCCAGGTCTGGCGCCACCCGGGGAGAAAAACCGTGCCTGGACGTCAGTTGACGAAACAGCGCCCCCAGGGTCGTCGGTCCATGGCTGACGGATCGGCGCTGCTTGAACCCGGTCTGGTCCGCCGCACTGAACGGCGCGGCCATGGCCACCAAGGTCAGGCGCAACGGGAACAGCGTCGGCGTGCGCCGGGTAATGACGAACTCGCCCTTGTCCACCAGCCCCGACTCCAGGTAGCCGACCCGCAAACCGATTTTCCCGCCCAGGCTGGGCAACCCTTCCAGCCCGTCCAGGCTGATGGTGAGGGTCAATTGATCCGACTCGATTCCTGCCGCGTCGACGTGTGTCCAACTGAGCAATCGTGCGTTGAGCAGCGCGGCGTTCGCGCCGTACACTTCCACCGCAGGCGTGAAACCCAATGACATGTAGCCTCCTTAATCCCAGGCCGAAACCGGTGGGGTTGCCACGGGCTTGAGGTCCACTTCCGGCAAGACCACCCATACGCCCGCCGGCAATACAGGCCCCCATTCAGCCAACCCCGGATTGAGCCGCCAGAGCGCCTCTTCGACGATGTCGTCACAGCGCTCCAGCTCGCGGTACAACAACAGATTCACCGAATCACCGGCGATACTTCGAACCCTACGCATTGGCGAACTCCGTCAATTCAACCACCCAGCCGACCACCATCGCCGTGCCGTCATCAATGATCTCGGTCTGGGTTTCCGTCACCTTGTTGATCTGCCACAGGCCCCAATTGCGACCGATGCCATCGACCAACGGCACGGGGACTCGCTGCGCCTGCAAGGCGCGCAACTCATCGAGGCGATCCATGGCGGTGGCGTACATCGACTTGCCGGTGATCGTCAGCCCTTGCAGGCCTTGGCCGACCTGGCTGGACTTGGGTTTGCTGGTGAGGATGTCGATGCTCTTCCAGCCACCGTCCGAGGTGCGTACCAGGCTGTGGTACGCAAAGTTTCTCGACAAACCGAAAATGAAACTGCCGAGTGCCATTTGCTGACGCATCACGTACCTCCGTCGGTCAGGGCCGCGTCACTGCGCATGGCGAGTGAGTTGGGCATGGTCGTCAAGCCGAATTGGCCCGAGAGCTGCTGCACGACCAGGTTGGCCAACTGACTCGCGCTGGCCTGGTCCTGGCCGTTGATGTAGATGTTTGCGGTCATGGTGTTTTGTTGCGTGGTTGTCTGGGTGCTAGCCAGGTCTTTGCTGACCTGGTCTGGAGCGGCGAGTCTGTCGGCGGGGGCGACGAGCTTCTCCCCCAAGGACGCGCCCGCATCGCTCCCCAACCAACCGCCCAGCAGTCCGCCAACCAGACCACCAATGGCAGTGCCAATCACCGGAACGACGCTCCCCAAAGCGGCACCGACCGCAGACCCCGCAGCAGCGCCTGCCCAGCCGCCACCTGCAGCTCCCAGGCCTGCACTCATCATTCGTTTGTCGCCGGTCAGTACACCCTCGGCCACATCAGCGACGGCACCGACTACTTTTAATGGGCCGGGCGCCCTGCGGGTCATCGAGCGTAATGAGGCCGTTGGCCCGGGTGAAAAACGCCCTGCGCCTCCCAGTGAGCCTCGTGTACTGACGCGTATTTTCGTCCTGCTCGTGGATTCGGGACGCTGGTTGGCATTGCGTGTATCCAGCTTGTCCCCACGAGGATTTCTGAAATCTTCAGAGATCACTTCCCCCAATCGGCCGGGAAGGTGCGGAGCGACCTTGCCCAACACCCGCTTGGCCACCTGATTGGACATCTCATCCCCTACAGCCTTGAGCAGCGCGCCCACCAGCGGTTTGATCGCCGCGCCAATCAACACAATGGCCGCAGCGGCTTTAGGTGAGGACTCCGCCAACTCACTCATGCCATCGGCCAGCGACCCCAACCACTGGAACGAGGTATCCGCCGAGGGCATCAGGGCATTGCCCGTGGCCAGCGACAAACGCTCGCTGCGGGCGTTGAGGACGTTCAGTTGGCCCTGCCGGGTGTTCGACAGCGCCAACGCGTCCTGCCGCACCGAACCGTTGTTGTCCAATTGTGAAGTGGCATATTGGCCTGGGTCTTTGACCTGCCAGAACGCGGCGTTCACATCGTCGAGTTTCTGCGACATGCGCAACACCGCGGCATCCCCAGAGCCTAACAACGAAGAGGCCAGGGACGAGCGTTTTTCGGTCGGCTGCGCGTTCAAGGCCGCCAGCACCGACATCACTGTCCCCGGCGCGGCGTCCTTGTCACGCAAGCCGCTCGCCACCTCTTTGGGATCAAGCCCCAGTTGCTTCCAAGCCGCTTGCTCGGTCGCGGAGGCCTGATCGCCCTTGCCTAGAGCAGTCGTGAAGTGATCGAGCGCCACACCCGCTTCAGCTTGTTGCGCGCCGGTATTGAGAAGTGCCGCCGTCAGCGCCGCAGCTTGGGCAGGCTGCAGGCCCGCCGAGGTCGCGGCCGCACCGTCACGCTGCAACACTGTGCCGATCTCACTCGCTTTCGCACCACCGGGAATCTTGCTCAGGTGGTTGGTTGCATCCGCCAGATCAAACGCTTTCTCTGCGCTGAGCGTCATGGAAGTGCGCCAGCCGAGCAGCATCTCGGCGGCTTCCATGGCTGGCATTTTGAACGTCGATGCTGTGACACCCGCATCACTGGCGAAACGCAACAGCGCCAATTGCCGGTCCGAGGCATTGGGCAGATCGCTGCCGACTCCTGCCCTGGCCGCCAGGCTTTGCATCCTCACCACCTCAACCGCCGTGGTCCCGCCGGCCGCCACCAACGGCGCACTGGCGATACGCTGGGTTGGCTCCGCCATTTCTGCAATCTGGCGAGGCGTGAAGTGGCCGGCCTGCTTCAGATCGGCCATGGCCGAATCCATCGCTATCGCCGGTTTGAGCAGCGCCGGTGGTTCGATACCGCCACCCGACTTACCCTTTGGCTCATTGGCCGACTCACCCTTGGCGCCAGCGCCCATCGTTTGGGAAAACAATCGTTGCGCCGATAGCTTCACGGTCAGCGACTCGATCGCCGTGGTCAGCAACCCGAGCTTGAGCCCGAGTGTTTCCAGCGCCAGGTCGAGGCCCGACAGCTGATCCCTGGCGAACGTGCCTTGTGCTGACACACCGTTCGTAGGGCTGGTATTACCGAACGCCAACCCACTCTCATTGAAGGCTGCGTATTTGAGCGAATATCTATCGTCCGCCATCCCGCTCTACTCCTGTTTCACGCCAAGGCGAGTGATCGCAATGTCGTAGCGGCGCAAGGCCTTGCCGGCGTCCCACTCCAGGATTTCCGCCTCACTTACCGAGTAAATGAGCGGCACCACATCGAGGATCACTTCGATGTCGCGCTCCGAAAGAAGTCCGCCGGTTTGTTTAAAAAATCGTCGATGCGCACCTGCAGTTGCGTCCAGTCGGGCACGGTCAGCCGGTCCAGGTCGGGAATCATCAGGCCGGTGCAGTGGGCGGTGATGAACTCGGCGCGCTCCTTGGCCGTCTTCAGTTTTTTCATCGCCTTGGTCGCACGCAGCACCGGCATTTCCAGGGTCAGCGACGTCAGGCTGCGACCCGCGACGTCGAGCGGTTGCAGCAGTTGCACCTGGTCGGGATCGCCCTGTGGCTCATCCAGAAAGTGCGACGCCGGGCGCGTCGACATGTCGTGCACGTACTGGGCAATGCTCACGTAGTCCGGGCGCTTGAGCTGGTCGAGTTCCTTGACCGACAGCCCGGTGGCCAGTTTGGCCAGTTCGAAGAACTGATCGTCTTCATCATCGCCGGCGCGGGCCAGGGCGTCTTTTTGCGCGGCGTAGTACAGCGGTTTGAGGGGGAGCTGCTCGATCTGCGCATCGTCGTCACCGATGATCGGCGACAGCAAGACGTGAACGGGAGGTGTCCAGGGCATGAAGTGAATTCCTTGGTGGATACTGGAAAGTGCTGCGCTTTGCCGGTCAATCACGATGTGCCCCCTGTGGGAGCGAGCTTGCTCGCGATGGCGTCGGATCAGTCAGCATCGATGTTGGCTGACACACCGCTATCGCGAGCAAGCACGCTCCCACAGGGGCTGCATCTAGCCGACTGGCAAAGGTTTAAGGCAACAACACCGCACGGCGAGCATCGCCGAGGATGTCGACGCCGTTGAGCACGAACTTCTGGGTGCGCACGTCAATGTCGATCACCGGGACGCCGTTTTCCAGGCGGTTGTAGGTGCGGCAGGACAGCTCCAGGTTGGTCTTGGGTTTCTCGCCCATTTTCAGCAGGGTTTCCTCGAGGGACTTCAACTTGCCACCCACCGTGTGGTAGGTAAACCAGGTGTTGCCGTCCTGATCCTGGCCGGCTTCACGCACGTTCAGCAGAATGTCGTCGCCCACGCTCACGCCCAGCGCCAGCATGACTTCCGGACCAAGGCCTTGCAGCGTCAGCTTGGCTGTCAGCACTTTGCCGCTCTTGGCCATTTCCTCGCCAATGAAACGGCCGCCACGCATCTCTTCCATATCGAATTCGATCTTCGGCGGGGTGAACTCTTCCACGGTCGCCGACAACGGCAAGCCTTGCAGGGTGGCCGCGATGGCCTGTCTTACGCGGTTGGTAAACATTAGAGAACGTCCTCCAGGAACTGCTCGATGATTTCATCGCGGGCATTGAGTTGATAAATCATGTGTTCGTTCGGCGCGTAGCGGCCGTAGTCGATGACCACGTACCAAGTGCCGTTCTTGTACTTCTCGACGCTGTTCAATTCAGGGTGCAGGTACACGCTGCCGCCGGGAATGGTTTCGTCGGCAACCAGGGTTTGCAGCCAGTCGTTGATGCGCTTCACTTCCTGGTCCATGAACGACTTGGTCAGATTCTTCGCCATGGCCTTCTGCCCGGCCTTGACCAGCTTGCGGCTGATGGCGTCTTCCAGGCCGACGTAGCTGATGAACTTGCCGGTGATGGAGCGGTTGCCCAGCAAGGAGAAGCCGCCAAGGATGGTCCGGGCGTAGTAACTGACGCCGTAGCGGTTGAGCAGATCGCCTTCGGTGGAGGTGTCGAGGATGTTGTATTCC
The DNA here is from genome assembly GCF_900106735.1 of Pseudomonas sp. NFACC08-1. Lineage (NCBI taxonomy): Bacteria > Pseudomonadati > Pseudomonadota > Gammaproteobacteria > Pseudomonadales > Pseudomonadaceae > Pseudomonas > Pseudomonas sp. NFACC08-1. The sequence goes on from NZ_FNNL01000006.1 coordinate 173,857, forward strand.
ACGGTGCGGGAAACGTCTTCGGCGTAGGTGACCTGGTTGCCCGGGCTCTCCCATTGCTTGACCTTGGCGAGGGCGGCGATGGCCAGGCTCGACGGGGCGAGGAAGACGTTTTTCTTCGCGGCCTTGGAGTACACCGCCGGCATGTTGTGCACCACCAGGCAACGGTCGAAACCGAGGTCCGCGCCGCCCAACTCCTGACTGTAAGTCACCTGGTCGGCGACCGAGGCATCCTTGCCATCGAGCACCACACGGGCCTTGATACGCTTGCCGAACGAGGCGAACTCACTGGCGACGGCCTTGGTGCCGGTAAAGCCTGGCGCGCCGATGATGGTCAGGTCTTCAGCGACCCCACTCAACGCGGTCAAGCCCAACTTGCGTCCGGTCTGCACTTCGATGCCGCCGATCACATTGTTCTGCGTGTCGGCCAGCGTGGCGCCCTCTTCGACGATCACCACGTACACCGGCACCTTGACCACCTTGAGGATCTGGTAGACGGCGTGGAACAACGTCCCCGCTTCGGCACCGGTCGGGTCCAGCTGGGCCTGGGTGGTGAAGCTGTTGATGCGGAACGGGGTGTTTTTCGGAATCAGCGGGTTGGCATTCGGCGCGGTGCCGACCAGCCCGATGACGTTGTCACCCAGGCCACCCATGGCCTCGGGAGATTCAGTGGCATTGACGGTAATGCCGTTGTGCTCGAAGTTCAAAACCTCAGCCATGGTTATTCAGCCTTTTTGGTGGCGGCCTTTTTGGCCGGGGTGGATACAGAGGCCGATTCGCCGGCCTCGGTTTTTTTCAGCTCCAGGCGACCGGCGCTGCGCAAGGCATTGGCCTCGACGTCGAGCAGGTCGAGTTCCTGGCCGATGGTCGACCAGTGACCACCGCCGGTGGGGAATGGGAGGAGCACGGTGTAGGTTTGGCGTGGTGCCATTTTTGGTTCTCCAGATACGGAAAAGCCCCTTGGGAAGGGGGTGTTGTTGAATTTTGACGGTCAAAAAAATGCCCCGTGGTGCGGGGCGTTTTACTGGGTTTAGCTGGCGAACCAGGGCAGTACGACGGGGCGGTATTGGCTGTCGGGGAAACTTGATGACTGCGGCCAATCCCGGAGGGCCTGCCGGTAGATAAGCAATTCGGAAAACTGAGCGTCCGTCAGGGTAGTCTCCTGTTTCAAGTCCTGTTCATCTCGATGACGTGTCACGAGCCACTCGCTGGCGTGCATCTCCGCGTCGCGCCAGGCTCGCTCGCTGGCGGCTAGAGAATCGCCCTCCCTCACCGGCACGACAAATGCCTCCCCGTCGTACCGCCATCCGTGTCTGACTTCTTCTCCGCATGGTTTCCACATCAAATCCGGGTGGAAACGTCCTGTGGGATCGACCTCCGTCACCTCATGCACAACGCTGTCTTGTATCAATGCCCACATGTTGATCACCATCTGATAACTACTTGGCCAGGCGACCCATTGCCGCCGTTGCCGTTTTCATTGCCGCCGCCCCCGCCACCGCCGACAAGCGTACTGGACGTACCGGCCTGGCCAATCGAACCCGCCCCAGCGCCGTAACCCCGGCCGCCGGCGCCATGCCCGCCGCCGTATATGGAAGTCGAAGGAGCCACACCATTATCGTGGCGAGTGGCGTGTCCACCCGAACCCAGGGTGGTATTGATATCTCCACCTGATCCAATGCCTGCTAGGCCGCCATACCACTTCGACGCACCGGCGCCGCCCGTGGCGCTCATAAAACTGCCGAAAGACGATGCACTGCCAGGCGCTCCGTCGCCATCACTTCCAGCCCAGCCAGCCCCACCAGCGCCGACAGTAACCGTGACAGAGGAAACGCCGGTCAGGTCTACCAATCCTTCAGCAATCCCGCCGCCGCCTCCACCGCCGCCTCCATGGGAGAAGCGTCCGCCACCGCCACCGCCGCCAAATACGGTGACCCAGACCTTCTTGACGCCAGCTGGCACCGCCCAGGTAAACACCCCGGCGGCCTTGTAAGTCTGAGTCGCCTTGAATGGGCCGTGTCGACTGGTTGTGACTTCTTCCCAATCGGTCCAGGCTCCATTCTCTTGGCAGACGCGGATCGCCATTCCCACCGCATCGCCCGACATCCCTGAAATCAAGGTTTGGGTCAACCGACTGCCCACACCGGCAAGCCCCACCGTCAAGTTGTACCTGCGAGTAGTGGACCAACCGGATGGGATGTTGACCAAGCCAGACTCAGGGACCAAATAAATACCCGATACGGTGTAGTTATTCAGATTGGTTTCGGTGCTAACAACAGCCTTACCAATACCGAATGAGCCGGGGACGAGCATTGCGCCTGCAGTCAGATCGAGCGGATTAGCCTGTTTTGGCGTGTTGTTGCTACTCCATATCTGCGCCCAAGGAGTCCAGACTCCATTAGCAGTGCGCGTACGTATGCAGGTGATCGGCAGAATGGAATTCACCAAAGAATCCCAAACTTGCGTAGCCATATTGCTACTGCCCCGCTCCATGTGAAACACGGTGCCCTGCGGAATCTGCCCCGTACCTTGCTGTGGAGGATATTCCGGCTTCGTTCCTGTGGTCGAAGCGCTAACCAGAAATACGCCATTTTCTACGAGGCTATCGATATTTCCGGTGTAGTTGTAGGCAGCAGCCCCCAGACCATAACGAGCCATGATGGCTCGAACCCCTCCATTGAATGCAGTAGACAGCGCATCCGAGACCGATCCGTTCTCCGCATACCAAGTGATGCCCGCGCCAGTGGACAACGTGATGCTGTCCATTGTCTTGAGCACCAACTGATTAGCAGCAATACCCGCCACATAATCCGTACCTTGCAGGATGACGGTTACAGTACCGGTCGACACGTTCAACAGATTGATAGTGCCGCCATTGAACCCCGTGCTTGCCTTCGGCAACGTGATATTCACTGGGTTGGCCGAGTTGATGATGAACGACCTACCGAACGCATCCGCAGTCAGAACGGTACTTGCGTCCAGCCCACCAACGCTTGAATGGTTACCGAGTGCGCGTTGCACAAACGCAGTCGTCGCGAGTTGCTGATTGTTGGTGCTGACCGGTGCAGTCGGAGCCGTCGGGACGCCCAGCAACGCGGGCGAATTGAGCGGCGCAAACCCTTGAGTGATGTTCTGAAACACCAACCCTGTAGTGCCCAACACAATCGCCCCATCGGTAACCAACTGCCAGATCGTGTTGGCAAGCGTCGCGCCCTCCTCCACCGAGACAATCAACCCCGAAGTCACTTCGGCGCTCGCATCGGCATCCTTTGCCCGAATCCAAGCGCCGTTCGCAACCACGTAGATACCGTTGTCTTTTGCCAAGGTCTGGGACTTGACCAGGACCCGATTCCCGGCGACCACCGCAACACCATCGATCGCCTGCGCGCCACTCAAGACAATATTGGCCGTCGTCGCTACCCGCACCGACTGTTTCCGGTCGAGCTTGGCAAGTTCATCAGCGACATAACTCGCCACCCAAGCCCGCGTCGCCTTGACCACCGTATCGTCGATCAGCAACGTCACCAACTCAGCATTGCTGGTCTCGAAAATCGACCGAATGTAGAACTCTTTGCCCGAGCCGGACGTCGCCAACACCGGTTTAAACGACTCCGGATATTTGACAATCGCATACAGGATCCCGGTATCGGTCCAGATCCCGGCCTCTCGCACATACCAGCCGCCCACTTCCGGCGGGATGGTCACTTCGGCCAGCAACCAACTCGGGTTTTTCTCATCCTGGAACAGCGCATTGAGCGGCCCGCGCCACACTTCGCGTTTGAGCGCCGTGGCGGTGGCGGCCGGGTTGTAAACCTCGCCGCCGCCATCACCGACGGAAATCTGCGACAGCTTGATGGGTGTGCCCGCCGCCTTGCAGGCGGTTTCGTAGGCGATCCCCGCATCGGTGAGCAGGGTGTAGTAGTCGGCCATTTAGGACCCCTGTGGATAAATAGTGGAGGTTTCGACGGTGTAGAGTCCGGCGGCCATGAAGGCCTGGCCCGAGGCTTCCAGTCCTTCGATGACGATCGGATAAACCGTGGTCAGTTCGCCGCACAGCGTGGCGGCGCCGATGACGTGACGACCGAATGCACTCAAGCCGACAGACACCTTCAAGGTGTCGCGTTCGCTTTTGGCATCCGCCAGGCGACGGTCGAGACGGGCGTCGATTTCTTCGCTGTAGGGCTGCTCGGTAAATGCCCTGACGGAAAAACTGTAGGGCGGGCCAGGGGGTGTTTGCTCATACCAGGCGCGCACTTCAGGCATCAGTTGCAAACCCTTGGCAGCATTTTCCAGCGCCTTTCGCGTCCCGGCCTGCCGGGCGGTTGGCCAGGCGAGTTCAACGGTCAGGCGCTTTTCAGCTTCGGGCGCCGTGGAGCTCCACTCGTTGACCCCGCGATCCGCCGCGAGATACGGCAGGAACGCCAAGGGCGTGGTGGCCGGGTTCATCAACTCGGGAAACGGCGGATCGATGCGTTCAAGCAAGCGGGCGAAACCGAGGTCAAGGGCCCTTTCCAGTGGCGAACTGTTGGCCGGCAGCAGACTCGGGCGAGGTGTGTCGTCACTCATAACGTGTCCACCTCAACCTCGACGCCCGTGCAGTACGGGGCTTGGAAAGCCGTGGTCACAATCGGCGCCAGCGGTTCGAGAATCTGCAACTGAACCGCGCCAGCGCTGTGCAGCGTGTAGTCGATCCAGCTCGGGTCCACCCGCCCTTCCAAGCGATGACAGGCCTGGGCATACGCCTGCAACTGCTGCTCGGCGGCAACCTGGGTCAAGCCTGAATCCGGGCCGGCATTGATCCTCGCCACGACACGGATTTTGTAGGGTTTGACTTGTGCGGCCTGCACGATGACCAGGTCGGTTTCCGGTCGCACATCAGGCCGGGCGAAGTGCTGGCGAACACCGTTGAGCAGCGCTTCGGACGGTGTGCCGTCGCCCTCGCGGGAAAGCACCGTGACCGTGACCTCCCCCGGCGCCGTCCGGCGTCCGTTGCCGTCCTTGACCTGCGCGGCGAGACCGTCCGGATCGAATGTGTAGGTCACGTTCACGACACCGCCAGCGGCACTGTCCACCTTCACCACAGGCCTTTCGCCCAAGGTGAAGATCTCTCGCCGGTACTGCATGCGCGAGCCCGCCGCCGGAGCATGGGGCGCCAGGTAGTAGCGCAAGCGGGCATCATCGTCACTCTCGTAGACCGGAGCGATGGGCGGGAAAGCCGCCGGGTCGCCCGGGTCGAGCAACTGACGCTCAAGGCCCATGTCCGCGAGACGAGCGTCGAGGTTGGTGCCCGTGGCCCACCACGCCAACATCTGCTTGATGCGGGCGTTGTATTTGCGTTCGTGGGTTTGCAGCCGCACGCAGAAGGCTTCAAGCGCCAGGGTCAGCAGTTCACTTTCGTTTTCAAGACTGTCCACCAGCTTCGCCGCACTTGCTGGCGAGCGCGCGCCGACGTACTCGACCACGAAGGTCTTGAACTCTGCGAGCAAGTCCTCGAACGCTTCGACAGTGACGATGGCCGGTTCGGCCAGTTGGTTCTGGCCGGGTATCAGCATGCTCATGTCACCACCTCGAACGTCTGTTTGCGGTTTTTCCAGGTGCCGGCGAAACGCAACAGCAAGCCGGCGCCGTGTCGACTGGCGACAATGACCTGCGGCTCGAAATCACCGATGCCGTTTTGTGGGTTGTAGAACGCTTGGGCCGCGTGGCTCTGGGCGAGGATCAGCAAGTCGTCACCAAGGTTCTGCCCCAGCAACTGCGTGAGTGCGCAGCCATACAACGGGCGCTTCTGGCGAGTGCCCAACGGCGTCGTCAACGCCCGGGTGGCGCGCTGTACGAACTGCAGCCAGTCGTCGACCGTGGCGCCGGTATTTCGATCGATTCCAATCATGAGGAAATCTCTTATGCGGTACTGATGACGCGTCCCTGGTGATCCACCACCGGGCCGCTCAGGTGCACGCCGGAGGCGTCGAGCCGAATGCCGACGGCGCCCAGCTGCCATTCGATGGCGTCGGCGGTCATCGCCAACCGCGACGGGCCGATGCTCAGTTGGAGCGCTTCACGGGAACCGCTGAACGTCGCCGGGCCGTTCTGCCAGTGCAGGACATGGCTGGCATGGTCGTAGCCGTTTTCCGTACCGTCCTGATAGAGGCGCCGCGTCAGCGAGGCCCGGGTCGAGACGGGCGGAAACTGACCGCCGTTGAGGCCGAACAACGCCACTGCCTGCCCGCCGCTCTCGCCGCCGCCATGGTTGAGCAACAGGCACTGCTCGCCCACGGACGGAATCCGCGACTCGCTCTGGGCGCCGGCGCTCGGGTTGAAAAAGCGGATCGCCGGGGTCAGCAGGCCACCATGGCTGACCTTGCAGGTGTTGCTGGCCGCATCGACTTCCTGGCAAACGCCAATGCGGCAGAAACTCTCCGCACGCCGATGCAAATCTTCCAGCTCGGTTTCCATCTGAGCCAGACGCTCGACGATCGGCCCCAGGTGCATCCGTAACAGCCCATCGAACATGGCTCAGCCCTCGAGTGCGGTGTATTGATCCGGGTCGTCGATGTTCGACACTTCCCAGGTACGGGCAAATTTCGGGATGCCCAACGGGTCCTCCAGCAGCGTCGGGCCGAGGTACAGGGTTTGGTTGAAGGAAAGAGTCCAGGCGCTGTACGCCCGTGCTTCGTGGATGAACGTGGATGCGATGCCATCGATTTCCGTGGGCAGGTCGCATTGATCACCCGACAGGCCCCAGCGGTTATCCATGACCAGGTGTTTCAATTCACCGGCCAGATCACAGGCCTCCCATCCTGGAACGGCCATGACCACTTGCAAGGACACCGTCAGGACATGGGCGATACGCCCGTCATTGGCGCGGTTACCGGGCGCATCGCGCTCAAGCGCAATCAGCACCCAGGGTTGGTCGTCGGCGCCATCGAACGCCTGGGGGCTGCCGACTTTCAAGGCGGGATAAATGGCGCGCAGCGTCTGGGCAATGGCCGAGAACAACTGCGACGGTTTTTCGATAAGGGCAGGCATTGATCGCCTCCTTGTGTATGGATCAGCGCTGTCGATTCACTGCTGGTCGGGCGGTAGGTCCCGCGGAGGGACTTCGCAAACGCCGAGCCGCTTGGCGACCCAGCGCTCGTAAAGACCGATCGCCACATCGGCACCGGCCATGGCGGTCAGGCAACCCAGTGCGCAAGCACTCCAGATCGACATGCCCAGGGCATACAACAGCATGGTTGCCGACACGCCGCAGACCACGCAGGCACCGGAGCGCAGCACCACGCGGCGCAGCAACGGCCAACCACGGGCGCCCTCCTTGTCAGCGCGCCACATCTCGCCGGACACCCCGCCCACCAGGGCGAGCACGATGACCAGCCAGATCGGCATGTCCAGCAACGCTTGTTGCTCGTTTGTCATGTCTCGTTTCCTGGGGGTGATTAAGATTGGGCGGGGAAGTTGTTTGAAGTTGAAAGAGATGTGGGTCGATGAAACCCATTAAGTCGCTAGAAACGGCGTTCAAACGTTTGTCAGGCAATTGGGGGCTGACATCACTTTGGCGCAGCGCAGGTCGCGCCTTTGTAAGTCATGGTGTAGGTGTAGTGCCTGTCCCAAGACAGCGGTAGCGCACTGGGTGCGGCCCATTCCGCGTAGTTACCCGACATCGAACCAGCGACAGCTAACTTACCCATGGCAATGGTCGCGAGATTGTTGGCACTCCCTGCACCCGGCATGGGCACACTCCCGTTCCATTGGAGATCGTCCCCGTTCTGGAACCATGCGCCCTTCCAGCCGGCCTGGGAACTCGAGTACCAGGTGTTGTCTTCTTTGAAACAGATAGTTTGGTTGGCATAAAAACCGCCGCCCGGAACGTGGTAATAAGCGAATTGCCAGGAACCGACAGGTGAGGTTTCGGCAAACGCGTGGAGGGCCTGGGTCGCCAGGACGGCTGCGATCAATACGCTGAGCAATTTTTTCATTAATTGATTTCCTTTGGATAAATTAAGCTTGACGGGATCGTGCGTAAGGCCGGCGACGTTTACAGTCGCTCGACAATGACGTTGTCAATAAAGGCGAAGTGAGCATTCGGATCCTGCTCATTCCAGAAGCTCAACGTAGTTTGATCGCTCACGGCGGTGAAATCGTAGGTTCTGGTTTCCCATACGGTCGCATCACTAGTGGCGACAGGGGTGTCGAAACGGGTGGTCTGGCCTGCCACCTTGACGTTGATGATGCCGGTCCCCGTGCGGTTCACGTACCTGGAACTGCCGGCACTGAACGTCAGGCGATAACGTGCGCCTACTACCGTGTTGATGTTCTGCTGGATGCCACCACCGTTTTGATAGGTGTAGTTGGCGAGGTCGACGCTCATTACACCTTCGGCGGCGACCGAACTGCCAATGGCAGCTCTGACATTGATGTACTCCACGCCTGACAGAAACGTGGTCCAACCGGTCACGAAGTCGGCTTGGGCCGGGGTATTCAGTACGCAGTCATTGCCACAACCGGGGGTTTCAAAGCTGCCGTTCACAACCAGGTTGGCTGCGAAGGCAGCACCGCTGGCCGCCAACAGCGCCATGGACAGAACGAACGAGCCGATAAGACGTTTGATTTTTTTCATGCGTTCACCTTAAGAGTCGATGTTTTTGCGCGGAGCATTCCGCATCCATGTCGCTCAAAGGCGATAACTCGAGGCTCAGGGCCTTCACATGATTCAACGCCCCACACCGGGAACATTTGATCTGGAGTTCGATGTTCTCGCCCACGCGGGCCAGAAGTCGTTTGCAGTGACCGCATCTGAAATCCTTCAGCATCGGAAGCCCTCCATTGGCGGCGGTGATGTGGTTGAACGCACCTCACGGTGCAGGCATTCCAAAAAGCCCGGTTGCCCAGGCTTTTCAGTAATGCGCTTGATCTTTCGGCGCGACTGGCGCGGTACGGATCCATTCAAATTGTTCCTCCGGCCGCGGTCCCTGCCCGCCGGATAACTGCTTCTGGTGCTTTACGCTGCACACCCGGGTCAGTTGCCAACCCTCTGAACCGTTAAGGCCGGTTCATCGCTGCCTGTTGGTGGAACTAAAGAGCTTTGTTGCCAGCCGCTTTGTCGAGCGGCTTGGACACAGAATATGCATGGATGCATATACAGTCAATGCGTAAATGCATTTATTTATGCAGATCGAATGCGCAAATGCATGGAGCCCTTGCAAATACGGGGTTGCGGGTTTTCGAGAGGCGAAAAAAAACCCGCACGGCGGCGGGTTTTATCTGACAGCGGAGGGGTTAACGGGCGTACATGCCCCACCAGAAGACGTGACCGAGGATGACGATTTGCTCGTCCTGCATTTCCTGGAAGGTGTAGTCCTCGTCCGGATGCTCATCGCGGTTGAAGCTGCGCAGGCGGATGCCGGTGGGCAGGCGATAAAGCTGCTTCACCCGCAGTTGGCCGTTGTGATTGATGGCGTAGAGGTCACCGTCGACGATGTCGCCAATCCCGCATTTGCCTGCGTTCACCCCGACCGTGGCACCGTCGCGCAGCACCGGCAACATACTATTGCCGCGCACCGTCACGCACTTGGCCTGGTCGAACTGCACGCCGTTATGGCGCAGGCTGCGCTTGCCAAAGCGCAGGCTGGAGCGCTCGCTTTCCTCGATGACGAATCTTCCTGATCCAGCAGCCAATTCAACCTCGCGCAGAAAAGGGACCGACACTTCGTCTTCTTCGACGGGTGTTTCGTCGTCCCACAGGCTTATGTCCTTGAGTTCGGAATGCGGCTCATCGCGGCGGCTATTGCCAGCGGGCGCAACATCCGCGCGCCCGCGCAACTGGTCGGTGCTCACGGCGAAGTACTCGGCGATCTTCGAGATGTGTTTATCCGAAGGATCGACAATCTTGCCGCTGAGGATCCGCGAGAGGGTGGACTGAGGCACGCCGGTACGCCGGTGAAGCTCCGTGGGGGAGATCCCGTGCTGATCAAGCAATGCTCTTAATACGGTAGAAACGTTGCGTTTTTGCATAACGCGCATAGTGCTTGTTCTTTTCGCAGAAGACAAATGCTGTTTTGCATAAACATGCATATCGATGAAGAAACCATTCACGGCCCGATCCACCGTGGCGAGGGAGCTTGCTCCCGCTGGGCTGCGCAGCAGCCCCAAAAAACCTCCAATCACTGAGCATTCGGCGAATTGAGCTCAGTCCTTTTGGGCGCGCTACGCACGCCAGCGGGAGCAAGCTCCCTCGCCACGGGTTCAGTCCAATCCTTATATTGGGGAATTTCCCCTACAACTTCTTGGGAAATCCCTCAATCCGCGTCCTTCAAATATGCGACACCAGGCTACATCGCCTTGCGCCTCTGCCTACCACTGCGCCAGAATCCGCCGGCTTGTCCACCTTGGATCCCATCGGTACTTTGGTTCTCGTCACTGCCCATCAGTGATCGGGTTTAGTCGCTCGGTATTCCAAGGTGTTCATTGCTCCATTCAGTCAGGTATTCCTTATTCCTGCACTTGATGGTAGCTGTGCGCAGGCGCCCTCGGGCGCGCCGGTTCCTTGGATCCCCGGTCGACTAACCTGCGTACAGCCGCCGCCCTCGTTTAGTCGCGAGTGAGCGCTTCGCGCTGGAGCGCCAATGAACCGCCATCGGGAGCGCACTATGATTTCGATCAAGCAAGGCTTGTCCAAAGGAGCCAAACGCCCCTTTGCTGATTTCATTCGTAACGCAAAATCGAAGGAAAAGAAGCGTGTTTACCGCAAGGTATTGGCCGAGGCTACCAAGCAGCAGAATCTGGTGATGATGCAAGCCGAGGTAAAACGAGCCTGATCTCCAGATTCAAGAGAGCTCGATCAAGTGTCGTAATGCCGTCCAACATTTTCATCGACTGTGGTGCCGCCTTCACGAGTTCAAGCCCGCTCCCACAGGGGGAAACGCGGTCCCGCCAAGAATCAGGTCGGCTAACAGGCCGCCTCGCGGTGGACGTTGATCTCCGCGCCCCATTAACCACGCTGGATTTTCGAAAGTGAGCCCGCCGTCGGGGCGGAACCCTAAGCAGCCGTTACCGCAGCAACGGATATGCACACAATCCCAAACGCTGGGTAGCACCAGACCGCCCATGTTAACCTTGCGCCCATCGCGGAAAAGCCGGGCCAATGCCCCTCCTTTTGCCCCACACCTTTCAACGAGCTTGCCTGACACCCATGAATACCGCCGTGAACGACCTCTCCAGCCACACGCCGATGATGCAACAATACTGGCGCCTGAAGAACCAGCACCCCGATCAGCTGATGTTCTACCGCATGGGCGACTTCTACGAGATCTTCTACGAGGATGCGAAGAAAGCCGCCAAGTTGCTAGACATCACCCTGACGGCACGTGGGCAATCGGCAGGCATGGCGATTCCGATGTGTGGGATTCCTTACCACGCGGCGGAAGGTTACCTGGCGAAGCTGGTCAAGCTCGGCGAATCCGTGGTGATTTGCGAGCAAGTCGGCGACCCGGCCACCAGCAAGGGCCCCGTGGAACGCCAAGTCGTGCGGATCATCACCCCGGGTACAGTCAGTGACGAGGCCTTGCTGGACGAACGCCGGGACAACCTGATCGCCGCAGTGCTTGGGGATGAACGCCTGTTCGGCCTGGCGGTGCTGGACATCACCAGTGGCAATTTCTCGGTACTGGAAATCAAGGGCTGGGAAAACCTGCTGGCCGAACTGGAGCGGGTCAACCCGGTGGAACTGCTGATCCCGGACGACTGGCCCAAAGATCTGCCGGCGGAAAAACGCCGTGGCGTACGGCGTCGGGCGCCGTGGGATTTCGAGCGTGATTCGGCGCTGAAAAGTCTCTGCCAGCAATTCTCCACCCAGGACCTCAAGGGCTTCGGCTGTGAAAACCTGACCCTGGCCATCGGCGCCGCCGGTTGCCTGCTGGCCTACGCCAAGGAAACCCAGCGCACCGCCCTGCCCCATTTGCGCAGCCTGCGTCATGAGCGCCTGGATGACACGGTGGTGCTGGACGGTGCGAGCCGGCGCAACCTGGAACTGGACACCAACCTGGCCGGCGGGCGCGACAACACCCTGCAATCGGTGGTCGACCGCTGCCAGACCGCCATGGGCAGCCGCCTGCTCACCCGCTGGCTGAATCGTCCGCTACGGGACCTGACCGTGCTGCTGGCGCGCCAGTCCTCCATTACCTGCCTGCTGGATCGCTATCGCTTCGAGCAGTTGCAACCGCAACTCAAGGAAATCGGTGACATCGAGCGAATCCTCGCCCGAATCGGCCTGCGCAACGCCCGTCCCCGTGACCTGGCGCGCTTGCGCGATGCCCTCGGTGCGTTGCCTGAACTACAGGTGGCGATGACCGACCTCGAAGCGCCGCACCTGCAACAACTGGCACGCACCACCAGCACCTACCCGGAACTGGCCGCGCTGCTGGAAAAAGCCATCATCGATAACCCACCGGCGGTGATCCGTGACGGTGGTGTGTTGAAAACCGGCTACGACGCCGAACTCGACGAGCTGCAAGCGCTGAGCGAGAACGCCGGCCAGTTCCTGATCGACCTCGAGGCCCGGGAAAAAGCCCGCACCGGCCTGGCCAACCTCAAGGTCGGCTACAACCGCATCCACGGTTATTTCATCGAGTTGCCGAGCAAGCAGGCCGAACAGGCCCCGGCCGATTATGTTCGCCGCCAGACCCTCAAGGGCGCCGAGCGGTTCATTACCCCGGAACTCAAGGCGTTCGAAGACAAGGCGCTGTCCGCCAAGAGCCGCGCCCTGGCCCGGGAAAAGATGCTCTATGAAGCATTGCTCGAGGACCTGATCAGCCAACTGCCGCCGTTGCAGGACACCGCCGGCGCCTTGGCGGAACTGGACGTGCTGAGCAACCTGGCCGAGCGCGCGCTGAACCTGGACCTCAACTGCCCACGCTTCGTCAGCGAGCCGTGCATGCGCATCAGCCAAGGTCGCCACCCAGTGGTCGAGCAAGTACTGACCACGCCGTTCGTGGCCAACGACCTGAGCCTGGACGACAACACCCGCATGCTGGTGATCACCGGTCCGAACATGGGTGGTAAATCCACCTACATGCGCCAAACCGCGTTGATCGTGCTGCTGGCCCACATCGGCAGTTTCGTCCCGGCGGCCAGTTGCGAATTATCCCTGGTGGACCGGATCTTCACCCGGATCGGTTCCAGTGACGATCTGGCCGGTGGACGCTCGACGTTCATGGTGGAAATGAGCGAAACCGCAAACATCCTGCACAACGCCACCGAACGCAGCCTGGTGCTGATGGACGAAGTCGGACGCGGCACCAGCACCTTCGACGGCTTGTCCCTGGCCTGGGCCGCGGCCGAGCGCCTCGCGCACCTGCGGGCCTACACGCTGTTCGCCACCCATTACTTCGAACTCACCGTGTTGCCGGAAAGCCAGCCGCTGGTGGCCAACGTTCACCTCAATGCCACCGAGCACAACGAGCGTATCGTCTTCCTGCACCACGTGCTGCCCGGCCCGGCCAGCCAGAGCTACGGCTTGGCGGTGGCGCAACTGGCCGGCGTGCCAAGTGAAGTCATTACCCGTGCCCGCGAGCATCTGAGCCGCCTGGAAACCACCAGCCTGCCCCACGAAGCGCCGCGCCCGACCAAAGGCAAACCGGCCGCACCGCAGCAAAGCGACCTGTTCGCCAGCCTGCCGCATCCGGTACTCGATGAACTGGCCAAGCTCGACCTGGACGACCTGACACCTCGTCGGGCACTGGATTTACTCTATACATTGAAGACACGGATCTAACATACAGGCTTTCAAGCTGTTAGAATCGCGCGCGGTTTGGGATGCTGCGGGCTATTAGCCTGGTTCGCAGACTATCGCTCCCAAACCTGGCGACCCTACCGTGAAGGGGCTTCGCTGCCGCCGCCTGAGGAGAGAATTAGAAATGACCTTCGTCGTCACCGACAACTGCATCAAGTGCAAGTACACCGATTGTGTAGAAGTCTGTCCGGTGGACTGCTTCTACGAAGGCCCGAACTTCCTGGTCATTCACCCGGATGAGTGCATCGACTGCGCCCTGTGTGAGCCGGAATGCCCTGCCGTGGCCATCTTCTCCGAAGATGAAGTGCCCGCTGGCATGGAGAATTTCATCGAGCTGAACGCCGAACTGGCGGAAATCTGGCCGAACATCACCGAGAAGAAAGATCCTCTGCCGGACGCCGCTGAGTGGGATGGCAAGGACGATAAGCTCAAGGAGCTCGAACGCTGATCATCCCTGCGTTCGTCGAAAAGGCCCCTTGCGGGCCTTTTTGCTTTTCCGGATTCAAGAAATCGCAGGCAAAAAAAGGGGCGGTTTGACCCGCCCACATTTTTTCCCTAATCCCTTTAATCCTTTTCATCATCCTGATGAATCGCGTCCTGCGATGTCCTTCCTTCCCATCATCCTTGACGGGTGTGTCTGTCCGTCGACACAGGACTGATATTAGTATTTTCCCAGGCGAGTGCAACGCGGCTGATACAGGTGGCTTGCTTTGTAACGTTTCGTTCACCAACAACTTTTCCTTATAAATCATATAAATAAGAAAATATCACGGCGTTTATAGCGGTCTGTCCCGCCAATGAGAAACCGATCACTTACGCAACACTAGGCAAAGGCTTACACGCTGAATCTATAAATAGAGAAGGCGTAGAAACGCACTCTGGTGGCGAGGGGATTTAGCGAAACGTCGCACCGCCCCGTGGGACTGCGTAGAGTCTCAAATTATTGAATTGAACGCCGCGGTTTCTGTTTCAGGGCCGCTTCGCGCCCCAACGGGGATAAATCCCCTCGCCACAAGAGTGCATCGCATAGCGTAGTGCTCAATACATCTGCCCAAACACGGAAAAGCCCCGAACCAGTCGGGGCTTTTCTTGCTGCGCTGCACTCGGGTTATTGGAACAGCGACTCACTCGACAGGCCATTCTTCTCCAGGATCTCCCGGAGGCGCTTGAGGCCCTCCACCTGGATCTGCCTGACCCGCTCACGGGTCAAACCAATCTCCAGGCCTACATCTTCAAGCGTGCTGCTTTCGTGACCGCGCAAGCCGAAGCGGCGAATCACCACTTCCCGTTGCTTGTCCGTAAGTTCCGAAAGCCACTGGTCAATGCTCTGGGACAAGTCATCGTCCTGGAGCAACTCGCACGGATCGGTCGGACGATCGTCGGTCAGGGTATCCAGCAGGGTCTTATCCGAGTCCGGCCCCAGCGAGACATCTACCGAAGAGACACGCTCGTTGAGCCCAAGCATGCGCTTGACCTCACCTACCGGTTTTTCCAGCAGGTTGGCGATTTCTTCGGGTGAAGGCTCATGGTCGAGTTTCTGGGTCAACTCGCGGGCGGCCCGCAGATAGACGTTCAGTTCCTTGACCACATGAATCGGCAACCGGATCGTCCGGGTCTGGTTCATGATCGCCCGTTCGATGGTCTGGCGGATCCACCAGGTGGCGTAGGTCGAGAAGCGGAAGCCGCGCTCGGGGTCGAATTTCTCGACGGCGCGAATCAGGCCCAGGTTGCCCTCTTCGATCAGGTCCAGCAGCGAAAGCCCACGATTGACGTAGCGTCGGGCGATTTTCACCACCAGGCGCAGGTTGCTTTCAATCATGCGTTTTCGACCGGCCGGGTCGCCACTTTGCGACAGCCGCGCAAAATGAACTTCTTCCTCGGGGGAGAGCAGTGGCGAAAAACCGATTTCGTTGAGGTACAGCTGAGTGGCGTCCAGCGCCCGGGTGTAATCGATGTACTTATGTTGTTTAAGCGAAGCGGAGTGTTTGGATTTGGCACGAACGGAAGGTGGAGTCGCCCCTTCATCATTCGACATCGAATCCATAGCGATGCCGGTCTCCATAAGGAGAACCTCATCGTCGATGTCAAACTCCGGCACTTCTTTACTGAGAGCCATTGTTATAGTCCTTTGGTGAGTTCGACCTCAAGCCCAAGCGACGCCTTTATCCTTGGCAACGCTGGAGCCTGTTCCCTCTACGTGACGGAACAGGCTGACAATCAAATCAACGCCGAGGCAGGAATTGCAGCGGATCGACTGGTTTACCTTGCCGGCGAATCTCAAAATGCAGTTTCACCCGGTCTGTTCCCGTTGATCCCATTTCGGCAATTGTCTGTCCGACTTTGACCTGCTGCCCCTCCCGAACCAACAGCCTGCGGTTGTGACCGTAGGCACTGACGTAGGTATCGCTGTGTTTGATGATCACGAGTTCGCCGTAGCCCCTTAAACCACTCCCGGCGTACACAACCGTGCCATCAGACGCGGCTAAAACAGGCTGTCCCAAATCCCCGGCGATATCAATTCCTTTATTCAAACTACCGTTTGAAGAGAATTTTCCAATGAGAACGCCATTAGAAGGCCATCCCCAGCCGGTCGGGGCGGGGCCTGCGGGAGGCATCGGAGCAGGGGCTGGTTTGCTCGCGACGGACGGTACTGCCGGCGTCCCAGCCCCCGTCGGCCGGCGAATGACCGTGGTCTTACTCGACGAAGAAGGCGTCGAACCCGACTGCGTAACCACCGCGGTAGGCGTTGAACCGCTACGGCCATCGAAGCGAATCGTCTGACCGGGGTGAATCGTATAAGGCGCAGGAATGTTGTTGCGCGCCGCGAGGGCTTTGTAGTCCCAGCCGTAGCGGAAAGCGATGGAAAACAGCGTATCGCCGCGACGGACTACATACTGACCGGTCGTTACTGTAGGACGTTGCGGTGTTGCACTGTTGCGATCGACAACCCGGACATTGCTCGACGGCGTACTGGAACATCCGACCAGCAAAGTGCTCAAGACGAGGCCAGTCACCAGGCGCTGAAAGCTCGTGATACCCATACGCTGCGCAATGACTGTGAGACTCACCCGCCGCTCCCTTTGTGGTGGCAGAAAAATTGGAAACTGCCTGTCCAGGCAGAACTCATACAAATATAGCTGGCAACGACTACGCCTCTATTAATGAAGCGCAACGTGTGGCCGCACACGTTTGCTCGACGCCGTTGGACTCTGTTCAGCAAATCGGTGCCGCTGTAAGACACAGGCCAGGCCACGGAATTCAGCGTGTGTTTATAAATGCTCAGGCCAACGGCCCATTGAGTAACGGCACGAACCGCACCGCCCCCAGGACGTGCCGTGAAAAACCATGTTCTTCACGCACGATCAGCATCAGTTGCTGGACTTCACCGGCGCCCACCGGAATGACCAGTCGCCCGCCGGGAGCAAGCTGATCCAGCAGGGCCTGGGGTACATCGGTGGCCACCGCGGTCACGATGATGCCGTTGTACGGCGCCAGGGCCGGCCACCCCTCCCAGCCATCTCCCCAGCGAAACACCACGTTGCGCAGGTTCAACTCCACCAGGCGTTCCTTGGCGCGATCCTGCAGTACCTTGATCCGCTCTACGGAAAACACCCGCTCGACCAGTTGCGACAACACCGCCGTCTGGTAACCCGAGCCGGTACCGATCTCCATCACCTTGTCCAGCGGCCCGGCCTCGAGCAGCAACTCGCTCATGCGGGCCACCATGTATGGCTGGGAAATGGTCTGGTTATGGCCGATCGGCAACGCCGTGTCTTCATAGGCGCGATGGGCCAGGGCTTCATCGACGAATAGATGGCGCGGCGTACGGCGAATCACCTCCAACACCTGGGCGTTGGAGAGACCTTCTTCGTAGAGACGCTGGATCAGTCGTTCACGGGTGCGCTGGGAGGTCATGCCGATTCCGCGGCGCAGCATATCGTCTTGCTCACGAGCCATCAGCGCAGCCCCTCCAGCCAGCCGTCGAGATTTCGAAAGGCGTCGTTGAAGGTACGGTCCAACTGCAACGGCGTGATCGAGACATAACCTTGCATCACCGCATGGAAATCAGTGCCCGGCCCGCCGTCTTCGGCATCACCGGCGGCGGCGATCCAGTAACCGGCCTTGCCGCGCGGGTCGACGACATGCATAGGTTTGGCGGCCCGGGCACGGTGGCCCAGGCGAGTGAGCTGGATGCCACGGATATGATCGAGCGGCAGGTTGGGGATATTCACGTTCAGCACCGTGCGTGGCGGCAGCTCCAACTCGCCGTGGGCTTCGACCAGTTTACGAGCGAAATAGGCAGCGGTCGGCAAGTTATCGACCTGCCGCGAAACAAACGAAAAGGCAAACGATGGCTTGTCCAGGAAACGACCTTCCAGGGCGGCGGCAACCGTGCCGGAATAAAGCACGTCGTCCCCCAGGTTGGCGCCCAGGTTGATACCTGACACCACCATGTCCGGCTCACGCTCCAGCAAGCCGTTGAGGCCCAGGTGCACGCAATCGGTCGGAGTACCGTTGAGGCTGATGAAACCGTTATCCAGATAGCAGGGGTGCAACGGACGGTCGAGCGTCAGCGAGCTGCTGGCGCCGCTTTTGTCCTGGTCCGGGGCGATGACCACGCACTCGGCAAAATCCGCCAGCGCAGCATAAAGCGCGGCAAGACCGGGTGCTGTCACCCCGTCGTCGTTAGAAATCAGAATACGCATGGGCTGTCCGTCTGCCCCACCGGCACCAAATCGACGAGTTCGCGCACCAAGACAGTGGCGAAACATCCGGCCGGCAGGACGAATTCCAGTTGCAGAATGTCAGGCTGGGGATAATGCCACGACAGGCCGCCAATGGGCAGTCGCAGGATGCGACGTTCGTGACTCATTCCCGCGTTTATCAACCAGTCCCGCAGGTCGGCTTCGCCCGCGGCGATGGCTTGTTCCAACTCGAACGTCGCGCCAGCGGCAGGCGAAGGTCCCTCGCCCCACTGCGGCCCGGTCGGGTGCAAGTCGAGAATGGCCAGGCGCGGGTCGCTGCACTCAGCCTCGCCGGCGGGGAAAAAACTGCGGCTGTCGGTGAAGGCGAGCAAATCGCCCACCTGCGCTTGCTGCCAGGTACCGTCGGCGACCCGCGCCGCCAACACCCGGTTGAACAGAAAGCTGCGGGCGGTGGACAACAACCGCGAGCGTACATTGCGCTGTTCCGGCAACGCCTTGCGCGCCGCCCAGGCCCGGGCATCGACGACATTGCCGCCGTCATGGCCGAAGCGCTGGGCGCCAAAATAGTTGGGGATGCCCTGGCGGACGATCTGTTGCAGCCGCGTATCGATCGCCGTCGTGTCGCCGTTGAATTGAGTCAGCCGCAAGGTAAAGCCATTGGCCGAGTGCGCGCCGCGTTGCAGCTTGCGCCTGTGGCGTGCGGTCTTGAGGATTTTCAGCGTGTCGTTCTCTGCCGCCGACAGGTCCGGATCGGCCTTGCCCGGCAATTGGATGCTGAACCACTGGCGGGTCAGGGCCTGGCGGTCCTTGAGCCCGGCGTAGCTGACAGTGCGCAACGGCACGCCGGCAGCCTTGGCGATTCGCCGGGCGGCTTCTTCGGTGTTCAAACCACGTTTTTCAACCCAGATCCACAAGTGCTCGCCATCACCGGTCAACGGGATGTCGAGCACTTCATCGACCTGGAAATCTTCAGCGGTGGCCTTGAGTACCGCACTGCCCAGCGGTTCGCCGTAGGCACGCGGGCCCAACAGTTCCAGTTCAGTCATGGGCGCAGCAACAAGGCGACGGAGTGGACGGCAATGCCTTCTTCGCGACCGACGAAACCAAGCTTCTCGGTGGTGGTGGCTTTCACGTTCACTTGGTCCAACTCAACTTGAAGATCCTCGGCAATCAGCTGGCGCATCGCTTCGATGTGCGGCGCCATCTTGGGGGCCTGGGCAACGATGGTGTTATCGACATTGCCGACTTTCCAGCCCTTGGCGTGGATCAGCGAAACCACATGACGCAGCAGCACGCGGCTGTCGGCGCCCTTGAATTGCGGGTCGGTGTCGGGGAAGTGCTGGCCGATGTCACCCAGGGCCGCGGCGCCGAGCAGTGCATCGCTCAAGGCATGCAGCAGGACATCACCGTCAGAATGCGCGAGCAGCCCGAAGCCGTGTGCGATCCGCACGCCGCCCAGAGTAATGAAGTCGCCTTCAGCGAAACGGTGAACATCGTAGCCGTGGCCAATACGCATAAAAAAACGCCCCGATTTTTGTCAGGGCGTGATTCTACCTGCATTAGAGGTTTAGAGCGCGCGCATGATGCTGCAAGTGGTCGTCGATGAAGCTGGCGATGAAGAAGTAGCTGTGGTCGTAGCCCGGTTGCAGGCGCAATTCCAACGGATGATCGGCCGCCTTGGCCGCCTGTTGCAGGGCTTCGGGCTTGAGCTGGTTGGCCAGGAAATCATCACGATCACCCTGGTCCACCAGCAATGGCAGCTTCTCCTGCGCCTCGGCAATCAACGCACAGGCATCCCATTCACGCCATTTCGAGCGGTCTTCCCCCAGGTAACGAGAGAAAGCCTTCTGGCCCCATGGACAATCCATCGGATTGTTGATCGGCGAAAAGGCCGACACCGAACGGTAACGCCCCGGGTTGCGCAAGGCGCAGACCAGCGCACCGTGGCCGCCCATGGAGTGGCCACTGATGCCACGTTTGTCAGAAGCCGGGAAATGCGCTTCGACCAGCGCCGGCAATTCCTGCACCACGTAGTCATGCATCCGATAGTGCCGCGCCCACGGATCCTGCGTGGCGTTCAGATAAAAACCCGCCCCCAGGCCGAAGTCCCAGGCGCCGTCCGGATCGCCCGGCACGTCGGCGCCACGGGGACTGGTGTCCGGCGCAACGATGATCAGGCCCAACTCGGCGGCCATGCGCTGGGCACCGGCCTTTTGCATGAAGTTCTCGTCGGTGCAGGTCAACCCGGACAACCAGTACAGAACAGGCAACTTGCCGCCCTGCTCCGCTTGCGGCGGCAGGTACACGGCAAACACCATGTCACAACCGAGCACGTCGGAACGGTGCCGGTAACGTTTGTGCCAGCCGCCGAAGCTTTTCTGGCAAGAAATGTTTTCCAGGCTCATGACCGACCTCAGAAATGAATAACGGTGCGGATGCTCTTGCCTTCATGCATCAGGTCGAATGCCTTGTTGATATCTTCCAGGCCCATGGTGTGGGTAATGAAAGTATCCAGCGGGATTTCGCCCTTCTCGGCCATGTCCACGTAGCTTGGCAATTCGCTGCGACCGCGCACGCCACCAAAGGCCGAACCGCGCCAGACGCGCCCGGTCACCAACTGGAAGGGACGGGTGGCGATTTCCTGGCCGGCGCCGGCCACGCCGATGATCACCGACTCGCCCCACCCTTTGTGGCAGCACTCCAGCGCGGCACGCATCAACTGGACATTGCCGATGCACTCGAAGGAAAAGTCCACGCCGCCGTCGGTCATATCCACGATGACCTCCTGGATCGGACGATCGAAGTCTTTCGGGTTGACGCAATCGGTAGCGCCCAGTTGCTTGGCGATTTCGAACTTGGCCGGGTTGATGTCAATGGCAATGATGCGCGAGGCCTTGGCCTTCACGGCACCAATCACGGCCGAAAGGCCGATGCCGCCCAGGCCGAAGATCGCCACGGTATCACCTGGCTTGACCTTGGCAGTGTTGAGGACCGCGCCGATGCCAGTGGTGACACCACAACCCAGCAGGCAGACTTTTTCCAGCGGCGCTTCTTTTGGAATCTTCGCGACGGAGATTTCCGGCAGCACGGTGTACTCGGAGAACGTCGAGGTGCCCATGTAGTGGAAAATCGTCTCGCCCTTGTAGGAAAAGCGCGAAGTGCCGTCCGGCATCAGGCCTTTGCCCTGGGTGGCGCGAATCGCTTGGCAGAGGTTGGTCTTGCCCGACTTACAGAATTTGCACTGGCCGCACTCCGGGGTGTACAGCGGGATCACATGGTCCCCCACCGCGACCGAGGTCACGCCTTCGCCGACGGCTTCGACAATAGCGCCGCCTTCGTGGCCGAGGATCGACGGGAAGATCCCTTCCGGGTCGGCGCCCGACAAGGTATAGGCGTCGGTGTGGCAAACACCGGAAGCCACCACGCGCAACAGCACTTCGCCCGCCTTGGGCATGGCGACGTCGACTTCAACGATTTCCAGGGGTTTCTTGGCCTCGAAGGCAACGGCAGCGCGCGACTTGATCATCCGGTCTCTCCAGCAAATAAAAACAAGACCGGGAGTGTAATCCTCCGCCGGACGATGAATAATCCAACCAAAAGCAAAACATTATTGCCGTACAGGGATAATCCTTCATGTCCGAAAACCGCTGGGAGGGGATCGACGAGTTCGTCGCCGTGGCCGAATGCAGTCAATTCACCGCCGCCGCCGAACGCCTCGGGGTGTCGTCTTCCCATATCAGTCGACAAATCGTACGGCTCGAAGAACGTCTACAAACACGTTTGCTGTACCGCAGTACCCGCCGGGTGACACTGACCGAAGCCGGGCAAACCTTTTTGCAGCATTGCCAGCGCCTGCAGGACGGACGCGAAGAAGCACTGCGGGCCGTCGGCGACCTGGCCAGCGAACCCAAGGGCATGCTGCGCATGACCTGCGCCGTGGCCTACGGCGAGCGATTTATCGTGCCGCTGGTGACGCGCTTCATGGGGCTCTACCCGCAGTTGCGGGTCGACATCGAGCTGAGCAATCGCCCATTGGACCTGGTACATGAGAGCCTGGACCTGGCGATTCGCCTGGGTCGCTTGCAGGACTCCCGCCTGGTCGCTACGCGCCTGGCACCGCGACGCATGTACCTGTGCGCTTCCCCCTCATACCTGGAACGCTACGGGCGACCCCACAGTCTGTCGGAACTGAGCCGCCACAACTGCCTGATCGGCAGCTCCGACATCTGGCAGTTGGAGCAGAATGGGCGGGAATTTTCCCAGCGGGTACAGGGAAACTGGCGCTGCAACAGCGGGCAAGCGGTGCTCGATGCGGCGTTGCAAGGTGTGGGGTTGTGCCAACTGCCGGATTATTACGTGCTGGAGCATTTGCACAGCGGTGCATTGATCTCGCTGTTGGAAGCCCATCAGCCGCCGAATACGGCAGTGTGGGCGTTGTATCCACAGCAGCGGCATCTGTCGCCGAAGGTGCGCAAGTTGGTGGAATATTTGAAGGAAGGGTTGGCTGGGCGGCCGGAGTATCGGGGGTGACCGGGGGTCTTTGTTGCCTGGGCTGACGATCTAACGAGGGAACAGATCCCGTTTAATGCCGATTCGCCCAGCGCTGGCGCAACCACTCCAAATCTTCCGGCCGGGTGACCTTGATATTATCGGCCCGCCCTTCGATCAGCCGTGGCGCCTGCCCCGCCCACTCCATGGCGGACGCTTCATCGGTAATCACCGCATCCGCCACCAGGCTGTCAGCCAGGGCCCGATGCAAGGCGCCGAGGCGGAACATCTGTGGCGTGTAGGCTTGCCAGATCACGCTGCGATCAACGGTCTCCAGCACGCGGCCGTGTTTGTCGACGCGCTTGAGGGTGTCGCGCGCCGGAACGGCCAGCAGGCCGCCGACCAGGTCGTTCGCCAACTCGCTGAGCAGTGTGTCCAGGTCGGCCCGGGCCAGGTTGGGCCGGGCAGCGTCGTGCACCAGCACCCAGTCGTGATCGTCGGCGCCCTGCTCGTGCAGGTGCAGCAAGGCATTGAGCACTGAATCCGAACGTTGCTCGCCACCGTCGACACGCTGGATGCGTGTGTCGTTGGCACAGGCCAGGGTCGGCCAGTAGGGATCATCGTGTGCAAGGCTGACCACCACGCCCTTGACGGTGGGATGGTCGAGGAAACAGCCGAGGCTGTGTTCAAGAATTGTGCGTCCGCCCAATTGCAGGTATTGCTTGGGACGGTCCGCAGCCATACGAGCGCCAACGCCCGCGGCAGGAATTACGGCCCAGAAGGCCGGCAAACGAATACTCATTGGGCCAACTGGTAGAGGGTTTCGCCCTCCTTGACCATGCCCAGTTCATGTCGAGCCCGCTCTTCAACGGTCTCCATGCCTTTTTTCAGCTCTGTCACTTCGGCGTCCATCACCCGATTACGCTCCAGCAGCGCCTCGTTTTCGGCGTGTTGGTCGGCAATTTGCTGAGTCAGGTCGGCCACTTGCGCCAAGCTGCCATTGCCCACCCACAGGCGGTACTGCAGGCCGGCCAGCAACAGGAGCAAGACAAGAAACAACCAATTGGGACTGCGCATCGAATATCAGGTATCCAGTGAAAAAAGACCGCCATGCCAAACTTTGAAGCGTCTGATAGCACGAAGCCTGGAAGAACCAGGCTTGTGCTTGATAAGGCATCAGATTAGAGACAAAACCGCCGCCATGGCGACTTTTGCGACCTAAACCGCTGTCTTTTTACCATTTACCGCTTAACCGCGAAACTCGGCGCGACCGTTGTACTTGGCCTTGCCATTCAATTGCTCTTCGATACGCAGCAGTTGGTTGTACTTGGAAACGCGGTCGGAACGGCACAGCGAACCGGTCTTGATCTGGCCTGCCGCAGTGCCCACGGCCAGGTCGGCAATGGTCGAGTCTTCGGTTTCACCGGAACGGTGGGAGATCACGGCGGTGTAGCCGGCAGCCTTGGCCATCTGGATGGCTTCCAGGGTTTCGGTCAGGGTGCCGATCTGGTTGAACTTGATCAGGATCGAGTTGGCGATCTTCTTGTCGATGCCTTCTTTCAGGATCTTGGTGTTGGTCACGAACAGGTCGTCACCCACCAGCTGGGTTTTCTCGCCGATCTTGTCGGTGAGGATTTTCCAGCCAGCCCAGTCGGACTCGTCCAGGCCGTCCTCGATGGAGATGATCGGATAACGTTCGGTCAGGCCCTTGAGGTAGTCGGCGAAACCTTCGGCAGTGAACACCTGGCCTTCGCCGGACAGGTTGTACTTGCCGTCTTCGAAGAACTCGCTGGCGGCGCAGTCCAGGGCCAGGGTCACGTCGGTGCCCAGCTTGTAGCCAGCGTTGGCCACGGCTTCGGAGATCACTTTCAGCGCGTCTTCGTTGGACGCCAGGTTCGGTGCGAAACCGCCTTCGTCGCCAACCGCGGTGCTCAGGCCACGGGCTTTGAGCACAGCCTTGAGGTGATGGAAAATCTCGGTGCCCATGCGCAGGCCTTCGGAGAAGGTCTTGGCGCCAACCGGCTGCACCATGAATTCCTGGATGTCGACGTTGTTATCGGCGTGCTCGCCGCCGTTGATGATGTTCATCATCGGCACCGGCATCGAGTAGACACCCGGGGTACCGTTGAGATTGGCGATGTGTGCGTACAGCGGCAGGTCCTGGTCCTGGGCAGCGGCCTTGGCGGCGGCCAGGGACACGGCAAGGATCGCGTTGGCGCCCAGGGAGGCTTTGTTCTCGGTACCGTCGAGCTTGATCATCGCGTGATCGAGGGCTTTCTGGTCGGCAGGGTCCTTGCCCAGCAACAGGTCGCGGATCGGACCGTTGATGTTGGCGACGGCTTTGAGCACGCCCTTGCCCAGGTAACGGCTCTTGTCGCCATCACGCAGCTCCAGCGCTTCGCGCGAGCCAGTGGAAGCACCGGACGGCGCGCAGGCGCTGCCGATGATACCGTTGTCGAGAAGCACGTCCGCTTCAACAGTGGGGTTGCCACGGGAGTCGAGAACTTCACGACCTTTGATGTCGACGATTTTTGCCATTGTTGTAAACACTCCAAAGTTGACTAGAACGTTGCAGGAAGCTTGCTCCCACTCGGCTGCGACACGACTTGAACTCAACGGGAGCGCTTCGCACTCCAGCGGGAGCAAGCTCCCTCGCCACAGGGTACAAGGCGTGCCCTCAAGAACGGTGCGGCCCGCAGGCCAGAGCGATTATCGGGCGGTACTTTACCGGAGAAAACCGCGTTACGCGGTTTCTATCGTCGGAAAACTCTTGACCAGCTCGTCCAACGCCTTGAGCTGAGACAGGAAGGGTTCCAGCTTGTTCAAACGCAAGGCACAAGGACCATCGCACTTGGCGTTGTCTGGATCGGGGTGGGCTTCGAGGAACAGACCGGCCAGGGACTGGCTCATGCCCGCCTTGGCCAGATCAGTGACCTGGGCGCGCCGACCGCCAGCGGAGTCGGAACGACCGCCAGGCATCTGCAAGGCATGCGTCACGTCGAAGAGCACCGGGTACTCAAACTGCTTCATGATGCCGAAGCCGAGCATGTCCACCACCAGGTTGTTGTAGCCGAAGCTCGAACCACGCTCGCAGAGGATCAACTGGTCATTGCCGGCCTCTTCGCACTTGCTCAGGATGTGTTTCATTTCCTGGGGCGCGAGGAACTGGGCTTTCTTGATATTGATCACCGCGCCGGTCTTGGCCATCGCGACCACCAGGTCGGTCTGGCGCGACAGGAAGGCCGGCAACTGGATGACGTCGCAGACCTCGGCGGCGACGGCGGCCTGGACCGGCTCGTGGACGTCGGTGATGATCGGCACGCCAAAGGCTTGCTTGATGTCCTGGAAGATCCGCATGCCTTCTTCCAGGCCTGGGCCACGGTATGACGTCACGGACGAACGGTTGGCCTTGTCGAAACTGGCCTTGAAGACATAAGGAATCCCCAGTTTCTGGGTGACCTTCACGTACTCTTCGCAGACCTGCATCGCCATGTCGCGGCTTTCCAGCACGTTCATGCCGCCAAACAGCACCATGGGCTTGTCGTTGGCAACCTCAATGTCGCCGACGCGGATTATCTTCTGAGCCATCGTCTTATGCCTTTTTCTGGTGTTGAGCCAAAGCGGCTTTCACGAAACCGCTGAACAACGGATGACCGTCCCGTGGTGTCGAGGTGAACTCGGGGTGGAACTGGCAGGCGACGAACCATGGGTGATCCGGAGCCTCGACCACTTCGACCAGCGCGCCGTCACCGGAACGACCGGAGATCTTCAGGCCGGCTTCGATCAACTGTGGCAACAGGTTGTTGTTCACTTCGTAGCGATGACGGTGACGCTCGACGATCACATCCTTGGCGTAGCAATCGTGCACCTTGGAGCCGGCTTCCAGCAGGCATTCCTGGGCACCGAGACGCATGGTGCCGCCCAGGTCCGAACTTTCGGTACGCACTTCCACGGCACCGGTAGCATCTTCCCACTCGGTGATCAGGCCCACGACCGGATGGCCGCTGGCACGATCGAACTCGGTGGAGTTGGCATCTTTCCAGCCCAACACGTTACGGGCGAACTCGATGACCGCCACTTGCATGCCCAGGCAGATACCCAGGTAGGGCACCTTGTTTTCGCGAGCGTATTGCACGGCAGTGATCTTGCCTTCCACGCCCCGCAGGCCGAAGCCGCCCGGCACGAGGATCGCATCGGCGCCTTCGAGCAGGCCGGTGCCCTGGTTCTCGATGTCTTCGGAATCGATGTAGCGCAGGTTGACCTTGGTACGGTTGCTGATGCCGGCGTGACTCATCGCCTCGATCAGCGACTTGTAGGCGTCCAGCAGTTCCATGTACTTGCCGACCATGGCGATGGTGACTTCGTGCTCCGGGTTGAGCTTGGCATCGACCACGGCTTCCCACTCGGACAGATCGGCACTGGCGCATTGCAGGCCGAAGCGCTCGACGACGAAGTCGTCCAGGCCCTGGGAGTGCAGGATGCCCGGAATCTTGTAGATGGTGTCGGCGTCTTCCAGACCGATGACCGCACGCTCTTCAACGTTGGTGAACTGGGCGATCTTGCGACGCGAAGAGATGTCGATCGGGTGATCGGAGCGGCAGATCAGCACGTCCGGCTGCAGGCCGATGGAACGCAGTTCCTTGACCGAGTGCTGGGTCGGCTTGGTCTTGGTTTCGCCAGCGGTGGCGATGTACGGGACCAGGGTCAGGTGCATCAGCATCGCGCGCTTGGCGCCGATTTCAAAACGCAACTGGCGGATGGCTTCGAGGAACGGCTGGGACTCGATGTCGCCCACGGTACCACCGATCTCGACCATCGCCACGTCGGCATCGCCGGCACCCTTGATGATGCGGCGCTTGATTTCGTCGGTGATGTGCGGGATGACCTGGATGGTCGCGCCCAGGTAGTCACCACGACGCTCCTTGCGCAGCACGTGCTCGTAGACACGGCCGGTGGTGAAGTTGTTGTTCTGGGTCATGGTGGTGCGGATGAACCGCTCGTAGTGGCCCAGGTCCAGGTCGGTCTCGGCGCCGTCGTGGGTGACGAACACTTCACCGTGCTGGAACGGGCTCATGGTGCCCGGGTCGACGTTGATGTACGGGTCCAGCTTGAGCATGGTGACCTTAAGTCCCCGCGCCTCCAGGATGGCCGCCAATGAAGCCGAGGCAATGCCTTTCCCCAATGAAGAAACAACACCGCCCGTGACGAATATGTAGCGCGTCATGAAAAACCCTAGAAGTCTGCGTTAAAGCGGTCCGAGCCGCCGGGGAAAGCGAAGGAAGGCCGAAGCCCCCGATCACCTGCATTAATCACAGTGCACCTTTCAAAAAAACCGCCGCGTTGGGACAGACCGGAAGTGAAATCACCGGTACGTTGCTCGCTACACATTTTTTGGAATCGCCCAGCAAAGACTGCTTGGTAATCGGCAACTCCTGCAATTCAGGCGAATCCACAGAAGTTGTATCAAGAAGGGAGCGTAGTCTACCGGAAAGCCCCTTTCAGCTCAAACCCAGATCTTGGCTTCCTGGCGTCCAGATCAATTGCCAACTGCCATCAGCCTGTGCATCGAGCCCGGTCAGGTTGGCCACCGCCAGCAATTGCTCGCCCTGATAGAGCAGCGGCAATCGGCCGCGAACGAACACCGGCACGGCCTTTTCATTGAGCAAACGCTTGAGGTCACGATGACCACGACCCGCTAACACCATCACCTCGCCGCCTTGACGATAGCGCACGCTAAGCGGTCCCGCAGGCGGCGTGCCGTCGAGCACTACCCGACCATTGCCCGGCAAGCGCAGCGCAACCGCCGGATCGGCCCAGTCGACGGTGCCTGGCAGCGAACATAGCCAGTGGTCGGATAACCACCAGACCCGCCCGGCGGCGCGATGCAGCTCGCCACCGGCCAGGCGCCAGATCGGCCGGGCATCGTCGGCAGCATCGCGCAACGAGTCCCAGCCCGACCAGTGATCGGTGTCGGGCAGCAGGGTCATCGGTGCCAGCCAGTGGCTCAAGGCGTTGCGCTGACGGGCCGGCGACAACGCCCGCAAAGGCGCCAGCGCCAGGGATTGCAGCCCGAGCCAGTCGAACGCGCCCGGGGTCGCGGCCTGGGCCAGGTCGATTTGCGCCAGATCGTCCAGCAACCCCTGGGCTTCGCCCATGTGCGCAGCGCTACGAGCCAGGGTCGTCGAAGCTTGGGGCCATTGCTTGGCCAACACTGGAAAAACTCGCTGGCGCAGGTAATTGCGCGCGTACCGATGGTCGTCGTTGGATGGGTCTTCGATCCAGCTCAAGCCACGCTGCCTCGCATAGGCTTCCAGCTCCACCCGGGGCACATCGAGCAAGGGCCGCAGCAAATGCCCTTGACCCAAAGGACGCTGCGCCGGCATCGCCGCCAGGCCCTTCACCCCCGCTCCCCTTAGCAGGCGAAACAGCAGGGTTTCGGCCTGGTCATCGCGATGCTGGGCGGTAAGCAGCACTTCATTGCTGTGGATCGCCGCGACAAAGGCCGCGTAACGCGCTTCCCGCGCGGCGCGCTCGACACTGGGGCCTGGACGCACTTGCACAGCCACCACGTCCAGCGGCACGCCCAGGGCCGCACAGACCGAACGGCAATGGTCCGGCCACGCCTCGGCCACCGCCTGGAGGCCGTGATGCACATGGATAGCGCTCAGCGGGGGCAAGGGTTGGCGTTGAGAAAGGGTTACGAGCAGGTGCAGCAGGACGGTGGAGTCGAGGCCGCCGGAGAAGGCGATGCGCCAGGTGGCGGCGTTGCGCCAGGAGGATAGCTGTGTGAGGAGCCGGGTTGGCAGGTCCGTGCTGTGGTTCATAAGGGTTTGCCTTGGCACAAACAAATGTGGGAGCGGGCTTGCTCGCGAAAGCGGTGTACCAGTCAACGCATCTGTTGAATGTTAAACCGCTTTCGCGAGCAAGCCCGCTCCCACATGGGTGTTGCAGTCAGATCAGAGGCCGTAGCTCATCAACCGCTCGTAGCGACGAGCCAGCAGCGCTTCGTTGTCGAACTTCTTGAGCATCGACAGTTGCGAGCTCAGCTCGGCGCGGATCAGTGCCGCCGCTGCAGCCGGATCGCGGTGAGCGCCGCCGACTGGCTCGCTGATCACTTTATCGACGATACCCAGGCCTTTGAGACGCTCGGCGGTAATGCCCATGGCCTCGGCGGCATCCGGCGCCTTCTCGGCGGTTTTCCACAGGATCGAGGCGCAACCTTCCGGCGAGATCACCGCATAAGTGGAATATTGCAGCATGTTCAACTGGTCGCAGACGCCGATGGCCAACGCACCGCCGGAACCGCCTTCGCCAATCACAGTGGCGATGATCGGGGTTTTCAGGCGCGCCATGACGCGCAGGTTCCAGGCAATTGCTTCGCTCTGGTTGCGCTCTTCGGCGTCGATGCCCGGGTAGGCACCCGGCGTGTCGATGAAGGTCAGGATCGGCATCTTGAAGCGCTCGGCCATTTCCATCAGGCGGCAAGCCTTGCGGTAGCCTTCCGGACGCGGCATGCCGAAGTTGCGACGTACTTTCTCGCGCACTTCGCGGCCTTTCTGATGGCCGATCACCATCACTGGCTGGTCTTCCAGACGGGCGACACCGCCGACGATCGCGGCGTCGTCGGAGAAGTGACGGTCGCCATGCAGCTCATCGAACTCGGTGAAGATATGCTCGATGTAGTCCAGGGTATAGGGACGACGCGGGTGACGCGCCAGGCGGGCGATCTGCCAGCTGGTCAGCTTGCCGAAGATGTCTTCGGTCAGCGTGCGGCTTTTGTCCTGCAGACGAGAGATTTCATCGCCGATATTCAGCGAATTGTCATTACCGACCAAGCGCAACTCTTCGATCTTGGCTTGCAGGTCGGCGATCGGCTGTTCGAAATCTAGAAAATTCGGGTTCATAGGCGTCCGTC
This sequence comes from Pseudomonas sp. NFACC08-1, assembly GCF_900106735.1. NCBI lineage: Bacteria > Pseudomonadati > Pseudomonadota > Gammaproteobacteria > Pseudomonadales > Pseudomonadaceae > Pseudomonas > Pseudomonas sp. NFACC08-1. The sequence continues at coordinate 204,746 of NZ_FNNL01000006.1, forward strand.
TTGGGTCGACGTCCAAGAGAGCTTGGGCCGGCCGGTTGTCTATTCGCGCCTACCTTAAGGGAGAGGCGCGTTCAGGTCGAGATTAAAAATTCGGGTCGAGATCAGGGGTATTCCGGTTTCAAGAATGGCCCCTGGCCGTCAACGGTATTGGAGGAAGACGTTGTCTTTGCCGAACTGGTCACGCAAGGCTTGAATCAACGCATCCGCCGGATCGATCCGCCAGCCTTCGCCGAACTGCAACACAGCCTTGGCATCGGGGCGTACGTACTCCATGGTGATCGGACAAGCACCGCGATGGCGCTTGAACAATTCGCCCAACCAGCGTAGCTGATCGCCCTTGAGATCCTGGGTCTGCAACTTCAGGCGCAGGCTTTCAGCCAGGTTGGTACGGGCATCTTCCATGCTCATCACCCGCTTGACCCGCAGCCGCAGGCCACCGGAAAAGTCATCGTTGCTGACCTCGCCTTCCACCACCACCATCGCGTCGGTCTGCAACAGCGACTGCGCCGAATGGAACGCATCGGCGAAAAGTGACGCCTCGATGCGCCCGGAGCGGTCGTCGAGGGTGATGAAACCCATCTTGTCGCCCTTTTTGTTCTTCATCACCCGCAGGGCGATGATCATGCCGGCGACGGTTTGCGTATCGCGCGCCGGCTTGAGGTCGATGATGCGCTGACGGGCGAAGCGGCGGATCTCGCCTTCGTATTCGTCGATCGGGTGCCCGGTGAGGTACAGGCCCAGGGTGTCTTTCTCACCCTTGAGGCGTTCCTTGAGGGTCAGCTCCTTGGCCTTGCGATGATTGCCGTAGACATCGGCGTCTTCTTCGACGAACAGCCCGCCAAACAGGTCGGCATGGCCGCTGTCATGGGTGCGGGCAGTCTGTTCGGCGGCCTTGATCGCCTCCTCCATTGCCGCCAGCAACACCGCGCGGTTGCGGTCGATGTTGGCCTGGTAGGCCTTGGGCTCATCCTGGAAATAAGGCCCCAGGCGGTCCAGGGCGCCACTGCGGATCAAGCCGTCGAGGGTGCGCTTGTTGATGCGCTTGAGGTCAACCCGGGCGCAGAAATCGAACAGATCCTTGAACGGCCCGTCCTGGCGCGCTTCGGTGATGGCTTCCACCGGCCCCTCGCCCACGCCCTTGATCGCGCCCAGGCCGTAAATGATGCGGCCTTCGTCGTTCACCGTGAACTTGAACTCCGAAGCGTTCACGTCCGGTGCGTCGAGGCGCAGTTTCATGGTCCGCACTTCTTCGATCAAGGTCACGACCTTGTCGGTGTTGTGCATATCCGCCGACAGCACCGCGGCCATGAATGGCGCCGGGTAGTGCGCCTTCAGCCACGCGGTCTGGTACGACACCAGGCCATAGGCGGCGGAGTGGGATTTGTTGAAGCCGTAGCCGGCGAACTTTTCCACCAGGTCGAAAATGTTACCGGCCAGGTCAGGGTCGATGCCGTTGGTGGCGCACCCCTCAATGAAACCGCCGCGTTGCTTGGCCATTTCCTCGGGCTTTTTCTTACCCATCGCCCGACGCAGCATGTCCGCGCCGCCAAGGGTATAACCGGCCATGACCTGGGCAATCTGCATCACCTGTTCCTGGTACAGGATGATGCCGTAGGTCGGTGCCAGCACCGGTTTCAAGCCTTCGTACTGATAGTCCGAGTGTGGGTACGCCAGCTCGGCGCGACCGTGCTTACGGTTGATGAAGTCATCCACCATGCCCGATTGCAGCGGGCCCGGACGGAACAGGGCCACCAGTGCGATCAGGTCTTCCAGGCAGTCGGGCTTGAGCTTTTTGATCAGCTCTTTCATGCCCCGGGATTCAAGCTGGAACACCGCTGTGGTTTCGGCTTTTTGCAGCAGGTTGTAGGTCGGCTTGTCATCGAGCGGGATGAAGGCAATGTCCAGCGGTTCTTCGCCGACCTTGGCCCGGTCACGGTTGATGGTTTTCAGCGCCCAGTCGATGATGGTCAGGGTGCGCAGGCCGAGGAAGTCGAACTTCACCAGGCCAGCCGCCTCGACGTCGTCCTTGTCGAACTGGGTCACCAGGCCGTCGCCTTCTTCATCGCAATAGATCGGCGAGAAGTCGGTCAGTTTGGTCGGCGCGATGACCACGCCACCGGCGTGCTTGCCAACGTTACGCACCACGCCTTCGAGCTTGCGGGCCATCTCCCAGATTTCCGCGGCTTCTTCATCGACCTTGATGAAGTCCCGCAGGATTTCTTCCTGCTCGTAGGCTTTTTCCAGCGTCATGCCGACTTCGAACGGAATCATCTTCGACAGACGATCCGCCAGGCCGTAGGACTTGCCCTGTACCCGCGCCACATCGCGCACCACGGCCTTGGCGGCCATGGAACCGAAGGTGATGATCTGGCTCACGGCGTTGCGACCGTACTTCTCGGCCACGTAGTCGATCACCCGGTCACGACCGTCCATGCAGAAGTCGACGTCGAAGTCGGGCATGGAGACCCGTTCCGGGTTGAGGAAACGTTCGAACAGCAGGTCATATTCCAGCGGATCGAGGTCGGTGATCTTCTGCACATAGGCCACCAGCGACCCGGCACCCGATCCACGGCCAGGACCCACCGGCACGCCGTTGTTCTTGGCCCACTGGATAAAGTCCATCACGATCAGGAAGTAACCGGGAAAGCCCATCTGGATGATGATATCCAGCTCGAAATTCAACCGATCGACATAGACCTGGCGCTTGGCTTCGTAATCTTCGGTGGTGTCCTTGGGCAGCAGGACGCTGAGGCGCTCCTCAAGACCATCGAAGGACACCTTGCGGAAATACTCGTCGATGGTCATGCCATCGGGGATCGGGAAGTTGGGCAGGAAGTGCTTGCCCAGCTTCACTTCGATGTTGCAGCGCTTGGCGATCTCGACGGTGTTTTCCAGCGCCTCCGGCAGATCGCTGAACAACTCGGCCATTTCCTCGGCGCTTTTGAGGTATTGCTGGTCGCTGTAGTTCTTTGGACGGCGCGGATCATCAAGGGCGCGGCCCTCACCGATGCAGACACGGGTTTCGTGGGCCTCGAAATCCTCCTGCTTGATGAAGCGCACGTCGTTGGTCGCCACCAGTGGCGCGCCTATCTTGTCGGCCAGGGCCACGGCGGCGTGCAGGTGTTCTTCGTCGTTGGGGCGATTGGTGCGCTGCACTTCGATGTAGAAGCGATCGGGAAACACCGCCATCCAGTCGCGCGCCAGGACTTCAGCCTCTTCGGCGTTGCCACTGAGCAGGGCCAGGCCGATTTCACCCTCCTTGGCCGCCGACAGCATGATCAGCCCTTCGCTGGCTTCAGCCACCCACTCGCGCTCGATGATGATCGAGCCATTGCGCTGGCCGTCGATAAAGCCGCGAGAAATCAGTTCGGTCAGGTTGCGGTAACCCACGGCATTCATCACCAGCAGGCTGATGCGACTCAACGGCGCGTCCGGGTCCTTGTTCGACAGCCACAGGTCGGCACCGCAGATCGGCTTGATCCCAGCGCCCATGGCGGCCTTGTAGAACTTGACCAGCGAACACATGTTGTTCTGGTCGGTGACCGCTACGGCAGGCATGTTCATGCCCACCAGGGTCTTGACCAATGGCTTGATCCGCACCAGGCCGTCGACCAGGGAGTATTCAGTGTGCAGGCGTAGATGAACGAATGAAGCCGGCATAGTGATCCTGCGTTAAGTCATGAAAACAACAAGGCCTGGATTGTACCGGGCCTTGGGTAAAACATCAGCCATGAGTGTCCGGTCTTGAAAATGCGAACACGGCTTTTGTGGCGAGGGGATTTATCCCCGCTGGGGCGCGAAGCGGCCCTTAAACCTGACAACCCGGTCCATCTGATGGACTTTGGGACTGCTTCGCAGTCCAGCGGGGATAAATCCCCTCGCCACAAAAGCAGCGTTCGCCTTAAGAAACAGGGCACTGACTGTTTATGATCAACCCTTCACGAGCCTCATAGGCCAACCGCACCGGAGCGAACGAACGCCGATGAATGGGCGTTGGCCCAAGGCGCGCCAGGGCTTCGAGATGCACGGGGGTCGGGTAGCCCTTGTGTCCACCGATGCCATAGCCCGGGTAGATCAATTCGAAAGCAGCCATTTCCCGGTCACGGCTGACCTTGGCCAGGATCGAGGCCGCCGCGATGGCGGGCACCTTGCCGTCGCCCTGGATGACCGCTTCGGCGCGCATCGGCAGTTTCGGGCAACGATTGCCGTCGATCATCGCCAGCTTCGGCGTGATGTGCAGGCCTTCCACGGCACGCTGCATGGCGAGCATGGTCGCGTGCAGGATATTCAGTTCGTCGATTTCTTCGACTTCGGCCCGGGCAATGCACCAGCTCAGGGCTTTCTCGCAGATTTCGTCGTAGAGTTTTTCGCGACGGGCCTCGGTGAGCTTCTTGGAGTCGTTGAGCCCCAGGATCGGCCGGTTCGGATCAAGAATCACCGCCGCTGTCACCACCGCGCCGCACAACGGGCCGCGCCCCACCTCATCGACACCGGCCACCAGTTCTTCCACTTCGGCGACCAGGTTGAAGTCCAGGCCCATCTGTAGCTTTACATTACTCATTGTTTTGCGCCGATCAGGGTCAGCACTGCGTCCGCCGCCTGGTTGGAGGCATCGCGGCGCAAAGTGCGGTGGATTTCGTCAAAGCCCCGGGTCTGTTCCTGGCCGCCGTCGATCAAAGGCGCAAGCGTATTGGCCAATGCATCGGCGGTCGCCTCGTCCTGCAACAACTCGGGCACCAGCAAGCGCTGGGCCAGCAAGTTCGGCAGGGAGACGTAAGGGCTCTTGACCATACGCTTGAGGATCCAGAATGTCAGCGGCGCCAGGCGATAAGCGACCACCATCGGGCGCTTGTACAACAACGCCTCAAGGGTAGCAGTGCCGGACGCAATCAACACGGCATCACACGCCGCCAGCGCCTCATGGGAGCGACCGTCGAGCAGTGTAATCGGCAAGTCGCGACCGACCAGAAGCGCTTCCAGCTGGGCCCGGCGCTCTGGACTGGCACAAGGCAGGACAAAACCCACACCGGGGCGCAACGTCCGAAGGCGCTCAGCGGCATCGAAAAACAAACCACCCAAGCGGCTCACTTCGCCGCCCCGGCTGCCAGGCATCAAGGCCACCAGCGGTCCTTCCGCCAGGCCCAACGCCTGGCGAGCGGCTACGCGGTCGGCCTCCAGGGGGATCGTATCGGCCAGGGTATGACCGACAAACCGCACCGGTACGCCCTTCTCTTCGTAGAATTTGGCTTCGAATGGCAGCAGCGTCAGCATCAGGTCGCAACCTTCGCGAATCTTCAGCACCCGCTTCTGCCGCCAAGCCCAGACCGATGGACTGACGTAATGCACGGTCTTGATACCGGCCTGACGTAGCTTGAGTTCGATATTGAGGGTGAAATCCGGCGCATCGATGCCGATGAACACATCCGGTTTTTCATCGATCAGGGTCTGGATCAGCTTCTTGCGCCGGGCCAGCAGCTCACGCAGGCGACCGAGTACTTCCACCAGGCCCATCACCGACAGGCGTTCCATCGGGAAATAGGACGTCAGCCCCTCGGCCTCCATCAACGGCCCACCAACACCAATGAATTCGACAGCGGGGTGCTGCGTCTTGAGCGCGCGCATCAGACCGGCGCCCAGAATGTCACCGGAAGCCTCTCCCGCCACCAGTGCAATACGCAAATTAGCCATGGTCAGCGAGTGATGCCGCGGGTCGAAGACTGTATGGAATCGCGGAAGATCGCCACTTCCGGGTGTTGCGCTGAAGCCTCGGCCAGTTCGGCGAGTGCCTGTTCGACCGTCAGGCCCTGGCGATACACGACCTTGTAGGCGCGACGCAGTGCCGTGATCGCCTCTTCGCTGAAACCACGCCGACGCATGCCTTCGAAGTTCATGCTGCGGGCTTCGGCCGGGTTGCCGAACACCGTGACATAGGCCGGGACGTCCTTGCCGATGGCAGTGCCCATGCCAGAGAAACTGTGGGCGCCGATATGGCAATACTGGTGCACCAGGGTGAACCCGGACAGGATCGCCCAATCGTCCACGTGCACATGGCCGGCCAGGGCGGTGTTGTTGACCAGGATGCAATGGTTGCCAATCACGCTGTCATGGCCGATGTGCGCATAGGCCATGATCAGGTTATGGTCGCCCAGGGTCGTTTCGGAACGATCCTGAACGGTGCCACGGTGAATCGTCACACCTTCGCGGATCACGTTGTGATCGCCGATGACCAGACGGGTTTCTTCACCTTTGTACTTGAGATCGGGCGTGTCCTCGCCTACCGAAGAAAACTGGTAGATGCGATTGTGCCGACCGATCCGGGTCGGTCCCTTGAGAATTACGTGGGGACCGATCACCGTACCCTCGCCAATTTCCACACCTGCGCCGACAATCGACCACGGGCCGACCTCGACATCGGCGGCCAAAACGGCCGTCGGATCGATGATTGCGCGAGGGTCAATCAAACTCATAGTTTGCGTTCCGCACAGATGATTTCAGCGGAGCAGACTGGCTTGCCGTCGACCGAAGCCTGGCATTCGAATTTCCAGATCTGGCGCTTGCAACTGATGAACTTGGCTTCGAGGATCAACTGATCGCCCGGGGTGACCGGCTGGCGGAAGCGCAGCTTGTCGGAGCCGACGAAGTAATAGAGCGTGCCGTCGGCAGGCTTTACGTCGAGCATTTTGAAACCAAGGATCCCGGCAGCCTGGGCCATCGCCTCGATGATCAATACGCCCGGCATGATTGGATGCGCGGGGAAGTGACCATTGAAGAACGGCTCGTTGATGCTGACATTCTTATAGGCGCGAATGCGCTTGCCTTCAACGTCCAGGTCCACCACCCGATCCACCAGCAGGAACGGGTAACGGTGAGGCAGGTATTCGCGAATCTCGTTGATGTCCATCATTTCGGGGGGAAGCCTATGTAAAGATTGGGAGCGCACGAGTGACGCGCACTCCGCTAGCAAATCAAGATGCCCTAACGGCTGTGCACACTTGATATGGAAATGGTATCAGCCATCTGATGAAGCATTACCGCCAGGGGTCACGTCCCCTACACGCTTTTCCACCTGCTTGAGGCGCCGCGCGATGTCGTCGAGCTGACGGATACGCGCCGCGCTCTTGCGCCATTCGGCTGCCGGCTGCATGGCCGTACCGGAAGAATAGGCACCCGGCTCGGTAATCGAGTGGGTCACCATGGTCATCCCGGTCAGGAACACGTTGTCACAGATATCGATATGGCCCACCAGCCCCACGCCACCGGCGAGCATGCAATGCTTGCCGATCTTGGTGCTGCCGGAGATGCCCACGCAGGCGGCCATGGCGGTGTGATCACCGACCTGGACGTTGTGGGCGATCTGGATCTGGTTGTCGAGCTTGACGCCATTGCCGATGACCGTATCGGCCAGGGCGCCGCGGTCGATCGCGGTATTGACGCCGATCTCCACGTCATCGCCAATGGTGACGCCACCGATCTGGGCGATCTTCTGCCAGATGCCTTTCTCGTTGGCGAAACCGAAGCCTTCGCCGCCCAACACCGCGCCGGATTGAATCACCACGCGCTTGCCGATGCGGACATCGTGGTACAGGGTGACCCGTGGGGCCAGCCAGCCACCTTCACCGATCTCGCTGCGTGCGCCAATGACACAATGGGCACCCAGCGTGACACCCGCACCAATGCGGGCCGCGCTTTCGATGACCACGAACGGACCGACGCTGGCCGTGGGATCGACCACGGCATCCGCCGCGATCACCGCGCTGGGATGAATACCAGCAGCCGACTTGGGCTTGGGATCGAACAGATGGGAAATTCGCGCATACGCCAGGTACGGATCGGGCACGATCAGGGCATCGCCGGCAAACCCTTCGGCATCAGCGGCCTTGAGCAACAGCGCGGCGGCCCGGCTATCGGCCAGATACTTGCGATACTGAGGATTTGCCAGAAAGCTCAACTGAGCTGGGCCAGCCTCTTGCAAAGTGGCTAGCCCAGTAATTGCCTTCTCCGGGTCGCCACGCAGGGTGGCGCCGAGGAACTCGGCCAACTGGCCGAGCTTGATAGTCGCTGTCATGGATTACTTCAGCTGATTCATGCGCTCGATTACCTGGCGCGTGATGTCGTATTGAGGCTTGACATCGATCACTGCGCCACGCTCGAACACCAGGTCAAAACCACCTTTCTTGATGACTTCTTCCACGGCGCTGTCGAGTTTCGGCTTGAGTTGCTTGAGCATTTCGCGGTCGGCAACAGCTTTCGCTTCGTTCAGCTCCTTGGACTGGAACTGGAAGTCACGGGCCTTTTGCTTGAATTCAAGCTCCAGACGCTCACGCTCGCCCTGGGCCATCTTGTCGCCACCGGCTACCAGACGATCCTGAATGCCCTTGGCGCTGCTTTCCAGGCCCTTGAGCTTGGTCAGTTGCGGACCGAATTTCTTCTCCGCATCCACGGCGTATTTCTTCGCTGCGTCGGATTCCAGCAGGGCCATCTGATAATTCAGCACGGCAATCTTCATGTCGGCAAAAGCCGGACCGGCGACCAGCACGGTGGCCAGGAGAACCAATTGAGTCAACTTACGCACGATGTACTCCTACAAAATCCATTGTCGTTATCTTGGGTCAGGCGCTTAGAACGTCTGGCCGAGGGAGAATTGGAACACTTGGGTTTCAGCGTCATCCGGTTTCTTGATCGGCATCGCCAATGCGAAGCTCAAGGGGCCCAGCGCGGTGACCCAGGTCACGCCCACGCCGACGGAACTGGCCAGGTTGCTCAGGCTGATGTCGTTGCACTCCGTATTGGAGTTGCCCCCGTTAGAAGTAGTGGTGTCTTCGCATGTGGAGTCGAATACGTTACCGACGTCCCAGAATACCGAAGTGCGCAACGAGCGCTGATCCTTGACGAACGGCATTGGGAAAAGCAACTCCACGCCACCCTGGAGGAGGACGTTACCGCCGAATGGCAGCGGATCCTGGTCCGGATCACGGATTGTACCAGTGTTACCCGTGACACTCGCTCCCCGGCTCGGCGTACTGCGCGGCCCGAGCGTACTGTCCTTGAAGCCACGCACCGAGTTGAAACCACCGGCGTAGTAGTTCTCGTAGAACGGCAGGCCATCGGTCGAACCGTAGCCGTCGCCATAACCCAGTTCGGTGTGCAGGCGCATGGTGTAGTTGTCGGTCAACGGCTGGAACAGTTGGCCACGATAGTCGAGCTTGAAGAACGACAGGTCACTACCCGGCACAGTCGTTTCCAGGACCAGGCTCTGGGAATGACCACGGGTCGCCAGCACGCCCTTGTTCAGGGTCGACTCGGACCAACCGGCAGACGCCTTGAAGTTCAGGTACTTGTCGCCTTCTTTCTCGACGAAATCGAAGATCTCGTCAACGGTATAGCGGCCAGTGCTGATCTCGTCCTGCTGGGCGGTGAGACCGAATGTAAGCCGCGAAGTCTCGCTGATTGGATAACCCACGTTGACGCCGGCACCCAAGCTGTCTACTGCATAGCTGGAGACATCGGAATCGAGCTCGTCATAGTCGGTGGTACGGTAGAAGGCGTTATAGCCCAGGCTCACGCCGTCAGCGGTCCAGTAGGGGTCCACGTAACCGAAGTTGTAGCGGGTCTGGTACTCACTGCGAGTCAAACCGATGCTGACCTTGTTACCGGTACCCAGGAAGTTGTTCTGGGTGATCGAGCCACCGAGGATCAGACCGGCACTCTGGGCAAAACCGACGCTGGCAGTGATCGAGCCGGAAGCCTGCTCTTCGACGCTGTAGTTCACATCCACCTGGTCATCGACACCGGGCACTGCCGGGGTCTCGACGTTGACTTCCTTGAAGAAACCCAGGCGCTCCAGGCGGGTCTTGGACTGGTCGATCAGGTAGGTCGAGGCCCAACCGCCTTCCATCTGACGCATTTCACGGCGCAGCACTTCGTCCTCGGACTTGGTGTTGCCACGGAAGTTGATACGGTTGACGTAGGCACGCTTGCCCGGGTCCACGGCGAAGGTGATGTCGACGGTGTGGTCTTCATCATGCGGCTGTGGCACGCCGTTGACGTTGGCGAAGGTGTAACCCTCGTTACCCAGGCGGCGGGTGATCAGCTCGGAGGTGGTGGTCATCAGCTTGCGCGAGAACACCTGGCCCTTCTGCACCAGCAGCAGCGACTTGACCTGGTCTTCAGGCACTTTCAGGTCGCCGCTGAGCTTGACGTCACGAACGGTGTATTTCTCGCCTTCGTTGACGTTGACTGTGATGTAGACGTGCTTCTTGTCCGGGGTGATGGACACCTGGGTCGAGGCGATGTCCATGTTGATGTAGCCGCGGTCCAGGTAGTAGGAACGCAGGCGCTCCAGGTCACCGGAGAGTTTTTCACGGGCGTACTTGTCGTCGTTCTTGAAGAACGACAGCCAGTTGGTGGTCTTGAGTTCGAACAGGTCGATCAGGTCTTCGTCAGGGAAAACCGTGTTGCCCACCACGTTGATGTGCTGGATGGCTGCCACGGTGCCTTCGTTGATATTGACCTTCAGGCCGACGCGGTTGCGCGGTTGCGGCACCACTTCGGTGTCGACGGTGGCCGAGTAGCGACCCTGGGCAACGTACTGGCGTTGCAGTTCGTTGCGTACACCTTCGAGGGTGGCACGCTGGAAGATCTCGCCTTCGGCCAGGCCGGATTGCTTGAGGCCTTTCATCAGGTCTTCAGTGGAGATCGCCTTGTTGCCTTCGATCTCGATACTGGCGACCGACGGGCGCTCGACAACGGTGATGACCAGGACATTGCCGTCACGGCCCAGTTGGATATCTTGAAAGAAGCCGGTCTTGAACAGCGCACGCGTGGATTCCACCAGGCGCCGATCATCCGCCTGCTCGCCGACGTTCAACGGCAAGGCACCAAAGACGCTACCCGCGGAGACCCGCTGGAGGCCATTGACGCGAATATCAGAGATAGTGAAGGACTCGGCGTGAACTTCGGCGATCATCAATACGGTGAGAACCGCAGTTAGCAGCAGACGTTTCATGAAGTCCTTTCTTATTCCAACTGGCAATAAACAAACTGCCGCAAAATGCGGCAGATTCGCAATTCAGCGAAGCGTTACAGACGACCCAGATCGTTGACGAGGGCAAGCAACATGACCCCGACCACCAAGCTGATACCGATCTGTATCCCCCAACCTTGCACCCGATCCGACAAGGGACGACCACGCGCCCACTCGATCAGATAAAACAGCAGATGCCCCCCATCCAGTACCGGGATGGGCAGCAAATTCAGAACCCCCAGGCTAATGCTCAGATAAGCAAGGAAATTCAGGAAATCAGCGACGCCCGACTGGGCAGAAGCGCCCGCCACTTTAGCAATGGTTATCGGTCCACTCAAGTTTTTTACCGAGAGCTCGCCGAACAACATTTTCTTGAGCGAGTCCAGCGTCAGGACGCTCATGGTCCAGGTACGACGCGCACCCTCGCCAATCGCCGCCACCGGGCCGAAACTGACCTCGCGAATCATTTCCGGTGGCCAGTCGACCGCCTTGACGCCCGCCCCCAGGTAACCGCTCGGTGCCTTGCTCTCGCCACGGGCGGCCAGGGTCACCGGGACATCGATTGGAGCACCGTCGCGCTCGATGCGCAGCACAATTTTGGTATCAGGACGTACACGAACCGAATCGACCACCTGCTGCCAATCGCTGACCGGCTGGCCGTCGAGGGCCAGCAACCGATCGCCGGTCTTCAGGCCTGCAGCCTGGGCCGGGCCTTTCGGATCGAGTTCGGCGAGTATCGGTGGCATCGCCGGACGCCATGGCCGGATCCCCAGGGACCGGATCGGATCGGGCTCGTCGGCGCCCTTGAGCCAGTTGTCCAAGGTCAGTTCGCGAGGCGAATCCACCGTGGAGCCCGGCTCACGCACCATCAATTGCAACGAACCGCTCTCACCCAGGCGACGCACCAGTTGCAGATTGACCGCCGCCCAGCCCGAGGTCGGCTCGCCGTCGATAGCGACGATTTCCTGCCCGACGCCCAACCCGGCACGGGCGGCAACGCTACCCGACTCCACCGCACCGATGACCGGACGCACCTGCTCGCTGCCCAGCATGGCCAGGCCCCAGAAAAACACCATGGCCAGCAGGAAGTTGGCGATCGGCCCCGCGGCGACGATGGCAATACGCTGACGGACGGTCTTGCGATTGAAGGATTGATCGAGCTGGTCTGCCGGGACTTCACCTTCTCGCTCATCGAGCATCTTGACGTAGCCGCCCAGCGGGATGGCCGCCACGACGAACTCGGTGCCTTTCTTGTCGTGCCAGCGCAGCAAGGGCATGCCAAAGCCCACGGAAAAACGCAGGACCTTGACGCCACAGCGCCGCGCGACCCAGAAATGACCGAATTCGTGAAATGTGACCAACACCCCCAAGGCAACCAGGGTGCCGACAATCATATAGAGCGCGCTCATCTGTTTTCTCCGCAATCCTGTCCAGGGCAACCCTGGCTAACATATCGCAGCTTCAACGCCCGTGGCGCTGCAGCCATTGGCCCGCCAATTCACGAGCCCTGGCATCCGCCGTAAATACCGTGTCGAGGTCATCGACCGAAACCACGGCCTCGAGATTCAAGACTTCCTCGATGATACTCGCGATCTCGAGGTAACGGACACGTCCATCGAGAAACGCTGCAACCGCCACTTCATTGGCGGCATTAAGCATGGCCGGCGCACTGTCGCCCGCCTCGGCCGCCTGGCGCGCCAGGCGCAGGCAGGGGAAACGCTGCTCATCGGGCGCCTGGAAATCCAGGCGGGCGATGGCGAACAGGTCCAGCGGCGCAACACCCGAATCGATACGCTCCGGCCAGGCCAGGGCATTGGCGATCGGGGTGCGCATGTCCGGATTGCCCAACTGGGCCAGCACCGAACCATCGACATAGTCCACCAGGGAATGAATCACGCTCTGGGGATGAATCACCACCTCGACCTGGGACGGCTTGGCATCGAACAGCCAGCAGGCCTCGATCAGCTCCAACCCCTTGTTCATCATGCTGGCCGAATCCACGGAAATCTTGCGCCCCATGGACCAGTTCGGGTGGGCACAGGCCTGCTCGGGTGAAACATGCACCAATTCTTCCAGCGGCGTCTGCCGGAACGGACCACCGGAGGCTGTCAGCAAAATCCGCCGGACACCCACCGCGCCGAGGCCACGGGAAAAATCCTGCGGCATGCATTGAAAAATCGCATTGTGCTCGCTGTCGATAGGCAGCAACACCGAACCGCTTTTGCGCACAGCCTGCATGAACAGCGCGCCGGACATCACCAGCGCTTCTTTATTGGCCAGCAGGATCTTCTTGCCTGCTTCCACCGCCGCCAGCGTCGGACGCAAGCCCGCCGCACCGACGATTGCCGCCATCACGGCGTCGACTTCCGGGTCGGAAGCCACTTGGCAGAGGCCTTCCTCCCCCACCAGCACGCGAGTTTGCAGGCCGGCTGCGCGCAGATCGTCCTGCAGCGCCCGCGCCACAGCGGCCTCAGGCACCACGGCAAACCGCGGCGTGTGGCGTATGCACAAGGCCAGCAATTCACTCATGCGCGTGAAACCACTGAGGGCGAACACCTGGTAACGCTGCGGGTGCCGGCCGATGACGTCAAGCGTACTCAGGCCGATCGAACCGGTCGCACCGAGGACAGTGATCTGCTGGGGGCGACTCACGACGCCGCCATCCACAACAGCACGGCAAAGATCGGAATCGCGGCGGTAAGACTGTCGATGCGATCCAGCACGCCACCGTGACCGGGCAGCAGGTTACTGCTGTCCTTGATTCCCGACTGACGCTTGAACATGCTTTCGGTCAGGTCGCCGACCACAGACACAAATACGATCAAGGCGGCCCCCATAAGGCCCATCAGCAGCTGCGCGACCGTCCAGTCCCGCACGAAGCCGACCACAGTGGTGATCACCAGGCTCAAGGCCAGGCCACCATAGACCCCTTCCCAGCTCTTGCCAGGGCTGACCTTCGGCGCCAGCTTGCGCTTGCCGAAGGCCTTGCCGGAAAAATAGGCGCCGACGTCGGCACCCCAGACCAACACCATCACGGCCATGATCTGCCAGTTGCCCAGCGGGTCTTGCTTGATCCAGATCAGCCCTTGCCAGGCCGGCAGCAGGATCAACAGGCCGATCACCAGCTTGGTCGCCGCATTGGCCCAATGATGGGTAGTCTGCGGGTAGGTCAGGACCAGGAAGGTCGCTGTCGCCCACCACAGCACCGCGGCACCCAACACCCAAGGCGCGAGCCCGGGCATCACGTACATGATGAACAGCATGGCCGCCACGGCCGCTGCGTAGGCCACGCGCGCCGACTGCGCAGGAAAACCCGCCAGCCGCGCCCATTCCCACGCCCCCAGGGTCACGACCAGTCCGATGAACAGCGCAAAACTGGCGCCTTCGAGCAGGAAGAAACCGCCCAGGGCGATGGGCAACAGGATCAAGGCAGTGATGATTCGTTGTTTGAGCATTAAACCCGGGCTCCAGCTTCGATCTGCTCGCTCGTTTTACCGAAGCGACGCTGACGGGAAGCGAAATCGGCCAGTGCGGTGCGCATGGCATCGTGTTTGAAGTCCGGCCAGAACAGGTCGGAGAAGTACAACTCGGCATACGCCAACTGCCAGAGCAGGAAGTTGCTGATGCGATGCTCGCCACCGGTACGGATGCACAGGTCCGGCAACGGCAGGTCGCCGGTCGCCAGGCAGGTCTGCAGCAGTTCCGGCGTGATGTCTTCCGGGCGCAGGTGCCCGGCCTGGACTTCCCGCGCCAGCCGCTGGGCAGCCTGGGCAATGTCCCACTGTCCACCATAGTTGGCGGCGATCTGCAGGACAAACCGATCGGCGCCCGCAGTCGCTGCCTCGGCTTCGCGCATCGCAGCCTGCAATTCAGGATGGAAGCGCGAGCGATCACCGATGATCCGCAGGCTGATCTTGTTATCGTTGAGGCGCTTGGCCTCACGACGCAGGGCCTTGAGGAACAGGTCCATCAAGGCACTGACTTCATCGGCCGGACGCTGCCAGTTCTCACTGGAGAAGGCGAACAGGGTCAGCACCTCGACCCCTGCCTCGGCGCACACCTCGATGACCGCACGCACCGCATCGACACCCGCCTTGTGCCCGGCGACGCCAGGCATAAAGCGTTTCTTGGCCCAGCGGTTATTGCCGTCCATGATGATCGCCACGTGGCGCGGCACCGCGAACGGCACGGCCTGCTTGGTCTTTTCCATGAAAACGAGACCCTTATACGGCCATCAGGTCTTTTTCTTTCTGCGCCAAATCCGCGTCGATCTTAGCCACGTACTTCTTGGTCAGGTCGTCGATCTCGCCAGTGGCACGACGCTCTTCGTCTTCGCTGATTTCCTTTTCCTTGACCAGGTCCTTGAGCTGGCTGTTGGCATCACGACGGATGTTGCGTACGGCAACACGGGCGTCTTCAGCCACGTCACGAGCCTGTTTGGTGAAGCCCTTGCGGGTCTCTTCGGTCAGGGCCGGCATGGAGATCAGCAGCAGCTCACCCAGGTTGGTCGGGTTCAGGTTCAGACCGGCACTGCCGATGGCCTTGTCGACCGCGGCCAGCATATTGCGCTCAAAGGCCACGACCTGCAGGGTACGCGCGTCCTTGACGGTGATGTTGGCCACTTGCTTGATCGGGGTATCGGAGCCGTAGTACGGCACCATCACGCCCTCAAGGATGCTCGGGTGCGCCTGGCCGGTGCGGATGCGACCGAAGTTGTGCGCCAGGGACTCCAGGGATTTCTGCATGCGCTGTTCAGCGTCTTTCTTGATTTCGTTGATCATTGTTGAACTTCCTCGATCAGTGTTCCTTCGGCGCCGCCATGGACGATATTCAGCAGGGCACCGGGCTTGTTCATGTTAAAGACACGCAGCGGCATCTTGTGGTCGCGGCAGAGACAGATAGCCGTCAGATCCATTACCCCCAGCTTGCGATCCAGCACTTCATCGTAGGTCAGATGATCGAACTTCTCGGCATGCGGGTCCTTGAACGGGTCAGCGGTATAGACGCCATCGACCTTGGTTGCCTTGAGCACGACATCGGCATCGATCTCGATCGCTCGCAGGCAGGCGGCCGAATCCGTGGTGAAGAACGGATTACCGGTACCGGCGGCAAAAATCACCACTTCCTTGGAGTTGAGGTGGCGCATGGCTTTGCGGCGGTCGTAGTGATCGGTTACGCCAACCATGGAAATGGCCGACATCACGATGGCCGAGATATTGGCACGCTCCAGCGCGTCACGCATAGCCAGGGCGTTCATCACAGTAGCCAGCATGCCCATGTGGTCGCCCGTGACCCGGTCCATGCCGGCCGCGCTCAGCGCCGCGCCGCGAAACAGGTTGCCGCCGCCGATGACCAGACCGACCTGAACGCCGATCCCGACCAGTTGGCCGACTTCCAGGGCCATGCGATCCAGCACTTTCGGATCGATCCCGAACTCTTCCGAGCCCATCAGGGCCTCGCCGCTAAGCTTGAGTAGAATGCGTTTATAGCGAGCCTGATAACCACTGCCCTGCTGAGCCATTGCGAATCTCTCCTGCGGCGTATTTTCGAAAATTCTTTGCAGGCTGTTTGCAGCCTGCGTCTACTCTAGTCTGACGCTGACACAGCGCCATCGGAACACGGCTTTGTAAGCCAGTTCCGACAGGAAACCAATAAAAATCGGCATCCCCATCCAAAAAGAGGCTGCGCGCGTTAAGCGGGCAGCCTCTTCAGGGCGACAGTTGTAAAAACCGTCTTATTGCTTGCTGGCAGCAGCTACCTGGGCAGCAACTTCTTCAGCGAAGTTGTCGACCGGCTTCTCGATGCCGTCGCCCACTTTGAAGTAGGTGAACGAAACGATTTCAGCACCGGCTTTCTTCGCCAGGTCGCCGACCTTGACTTCCGGGTTCTTGACGAAAGCCTGCTCAACCAGACTGGCTTCGGCCAGGAACTTGGAGATACGGCCGCTGACCATTTTTTCTGCGATTTCAGCAGGCTTGCCTTTCAGCTTTTCTTCGTTCAGCTGCAGGAAAACGCCCTTCTCGCGCTCGATCGCTTCAGCCGAAACGTCCGAAGGCAGCAGGAACTCAGGGTTGGTTGCAGCAACGTGCATGGCGATGTCTTTCGCCAGCTCGGTATCGCCGCCCTTCAGGACAACCGCAACACCGATCTTGTTGCCGTGCAGGTAGGTACCGACCACGTCACCTTCAACACGAACCAGACGGCGGATGTTGACGTTTTCGCCGGTCTTGCCAACCAGGACCAGGCGCGCTTCTTCCTGAGCTTCGATCAACGGAGCTGCGTCGGTCAGTTTGTCAGCGAAGGCTTTTTCGACGCTGGCAGCGACGAATGCCTTGAAGTCATCCTGCAGGGCCAGGAAGTCGGTCTGGGAGTTAACTTCCAGCAGAACGGCAGCCTTGCCGTCGTCCTTGATGGCGATGGCGCCTTCAGCGGCAACGTTGCCCGCTTTCTTGGCAGCCTTGATGGCGCCCGAAGCACGCATGTCATCAATGGCTTTTTCGATGTCGCCGCCAGCCTTGGTCAAGGCTTTCTTGCAGTCCATCATGCCTTCGCCGGTACGCTCGCGCAGTTCTTTGACCAACGCTGCAGTAATCTCTGCCATTTCAAAATCCTCTTGGATAGGTTTTCAACCATTCCACCCGATCGAACGGGCGATCAATTCTTCCTGGAAAACCACTGCTTATAGGCCACGGCAGGTTACAAACAGATCACTGCGCTGGCGGCAAATGGTTTTCGAGGTGGCAAAAAGGGGGCCAAGCCCCCTTTTTGCTTACTGAGTCAACGCCAGGGCGTCAATTACTCAGCGGCTGCTGCCGGAGCTTCTTCAGCGAAGACTTCGGTGCCGCCATTCACGTTGTTGCGACCACGGATAACAGCGTCAGCCATCGAACCCATGTACAGCTGGATGGCGCGGATGGCGTCATCGTTGCCTGGGATGATGTAGTCAACGCCTTCCGGGCTGCTGTTGGTATCGACAACGCCGATGACCGGGATACCCAGCTTGTTGGCTTCGGTGATCGCGATGCGCTCGTGGTCAACGTCGATCACGAACAGCGCGTCAGGCAGACCGCCCATGTCCTTGATACCGCCCAGGGAGCGGTCCAGCTTCTCAAGATCGCGAGTGCGCATCAGCGCTTCTTTCTTGGTCAGCTTGGCGAAAGTACCGTCTTCGGACTGGACTTCAAGGTCACGCAGACGCTTGATGGAAGCGCGAATGGTCTTGAAGTTGGTCAGCATGCCGCCCAACCAGCGGTGATCGACGTACGGCGAACCACAACGTGCTGCTTCTTCAGCAACGATCTTGCCAGCGGAACGCTTGGTGCCGACGAACAGAATCTTGTTTTTGCCCTGGGCCAGGCGCTCTACGAAGGTCAGTGCTTCGTTGAACATCGGCAGGGTTTTTTCAAGGTTGATGATGTGGATCTTGTTACGCGCGCCGAAAATGTACTTGCCCATTTTCGGGTTCCAGTAACGGGTCTGGTGACCGAAGTGCACACCGGCCTTCAGCATATCGCGCATGTTGACTTGGGACATGATAGTTCCTTGATAAGTCGGGTTTGGCCTCCACGTATCCCAATGACCAACCAGCGGCTATATAAGCCAAAGGCACCCAGGTCATCGTGTCGACACGTGTGTGGATTTAAGCTTACGGGGTCATCCCCGGAAAGCGGCGCATTTTATACCACAGCAAGGGCGAAAACGGAACATGGAATCTGAAAACCTCTTGTGGCGAGGGGATTTATCTCCGCTGGGATGCGTAGCGGCCCCATACCAGGCGATTCAATCGACTTGATACACCATGCTGCCTGATTTGGGGCTGCTGCGCAGCCCAACGGGGATAAATCCCCTCACCACAGAGTTCCAGCCTGGAGAGCTCATTGTACTGATCGTCTGTTAGAATCGCGTTTTCAGGGCCGCCCGGATCCCCATCCGCCGCCCATTTCGTTTTGAACAGCGCCGTCGGGCGCAGAGAGAGCCTGTATGACCGTTACCCTCAAGACTCCCGAGGACATCGCCAAAATGCGTGTCGCCGGCAAACTCGCCGCCGATGTGCTGGAGATGATCGCCGACTACGTCAAGCCTGGCGTGACCACCGAAGAGCTGGACCGCATCTGCCATGACTACATCGTCAACGAGCAGAAAGCCATCCCGGCCCCGCTCAACTACAAAGGCTTCCCGAAGTCGATCTGCACCTCGATCAACCACGTGGTCTGCCACGGCATCCCCAACGAAAAACCGTTGAAGGATGGCGACACCCTGAACATC
Organism: Pseudomonas sp. NFACC08-1; assembly: GCF_900106735.1. Taxonomy (NCBI): domain Bacteria; kingdom Pseudomonadati; phylum Pseudomonadota; class Gammaproteobacteria; order Pseudomonadales; family Pseudomonadaceae; genus Pseudomonas; species Pseudomonas sp. NFACC08-1. The sequence continues at coordinate 224,034 of NZ_FNNL01000006.1, forward strand.
GACGTCACCGTCATCAAGGACGGCTTTCACGGCGACACCAGCCGCATGTTCCATGTCGGCAACGTGCCGGAGTGGGCCGAGCGCCTGTCCAAGGTCACCCAGGAATGCATGTACATGGCCATCGAACTGGTGAAGCCGGGCTGCCGCCTGGGGGACATCGGCGAAGTGATCCAGAAGCACGCGCAGAAAAACGGCTTCTCGGTGGTACGCGAATTCTGCGGCCATGGCATCGGCAAGGTGTTCCACGAAGAACCGCAGATCCTGCACTACGGCCGTGCCGGCACCGGCATGGAACTGCAGGCGGGCATGACCTTCACCATCGAGCCGATGATCAACCAGGGACGCGCCGATACCAAGGTGCTGGGCGACGGCTGGACTGCCATCACCAAGGATCGCAAGCTGTCGGCCCAGTGGGAACACACCTTGCTGGTCACCGAGACCGGATACGAGATCTTTACCCTGCGCAGCGATGACACCATCCCTCGCGTTTCCGCCTGATCCGAACCCAGCCTATAGATAGATAGAAAGGAAAGTCATTCAATGCCGCAGGTGGATCCCGAACTCTTCGACCGCGGCCAGTTCCAGGCTGAACTGGCCCTGAAGGCAAGCCCCATCGCGGCGTTCAAGAAGGCGATCCGCCAGGCCCACGAAGTGCTCGACCAGCGCTTTCGCAACGGCCGGGACATTCGGCGGCTGATCGAGGACCGTGCCTGGTTCGTCGATAACATCCTGCAAAAAGCCTGGGAACAGTTCAACTGGAGCGAGGATGCCGACATCGCCCTGGTGGCGGTCGGCGGCTACGGGCGCGGCGAACTGCACCCCTACTCCGACATCGATCTGCTGATCCTGCTCGACAGCGCCGATCATGAAGTTTTCCGTGACTCCATCGAGCGGTTCCTGACGCTGCTGTGGGACATCGGCCTGGAAGTCGGCCAGAGCGTGCGCTCGGTGCAGGAATGCGCCGACGAGGCCCGCGCCGACCTGACGGTGATCACCAACCTGATGGAAAGTCGCACCATCGCCGGCCCCGAGCACCTGCGCCAGCGCATGCTCGATGTCACCAGCACGGCGCACATGTGGCCCAGCAAGGACTTTTTCCTGGCCAAGCGCGCCGAGCAGAAGGCCCGCCACCACAAGTACAACGACACCGAATACAACCTGGAGCCCAACGTCAAGGGCTCGCCCGGCGGGCTGCGGGACATCCAGACGATCCTATGGGTCGCCCGGCGCCAGTACGGCACGCTGAACCTGCGCGCCCTGGCCGGTGAAGGTTTCCTGGTGGAAAGCGAAAACGCCTTGCTGGCCTCGTCCCAGGAATTCCTGTGGAAGGTCCGCTACGCCCTGCACATGCTGGCCGGGCGCGCCGAAGATCGCCTGCTGTTCGACCATCAGCGCTCCATCGCCAGCCTGTTGGGTTTCGAAGGGCAGGATGCCAAGCAATCCATCGAAAACTTCATGCAGCAGTACTACCGCGTGGTGATGAGCATCGCCCAACTCAGCGAACTGATCATCCAGCACTTCGAGGAAGTCATCCTCGCCCCCGAAGACGAAGAACCGCCGCAGCCGATCAATTCACGTTTCCAACTGCACGACGGCTACATCGAGGCGCGCAACGCCAATGTATTCCGTCGCACGCCGTTCGCCATGCTGGAAATCTTCGTGCTCATGGCCCAGCAACCGGAAATCAAGGGTGTACGCGCCGACACCATTCGCTTGCTGCGGGAAAACCGTCACCTGATCGATGAAGATTTCCGTCACGACATCCGCAACACCAGCCTGTTCATCGAGTTGTTCAAGTGCAAGATCGGCGTGCATCGCAACCTGCGGCGCATGAACCGCTACGGGATTCTCGGGCGTTATCTGCCGGAGTTCGGTTTCATCGTTGGGCAAATGCAGCACGACCTGTTCCACATCTATACGGTCGATGCCCACACCCTGAACCTGATCAAGCACCTGCGTAAGCTCCAGTACACCCAGGTGTCGGAGAAATTCCCGCTGGCCAGCAAGCTCATGGCCAAGTTGCCCAAGCCCGAACTGATCTACATGGCAGGGCTGTATCACGACATCGGCAAGGGTCGTCAAGGCGATCACTCCGAGATTGGCGCGGTGGATGCCGAGGCTTTCTGCCAGCGCCATCAACTGCCGCTGTGGGACAGCCGACTGATCGTCTGGCTGGTGCAGAACCACCTGATGATGTCCACCACCGCCCAGCGCAAGGATTTGTCCGACCCGCAGGTGATCCACGACTTCGCCCAGATCGTCGGCGATGAAACGCGCCTGGACTATCTCTACGTGCTGACTGTGGCCGACATCAACGCCACCAACCCAAGCCTGTGGAACTCCTGGCGCGCCAGCCTGTTGCGCCAGCTCTACACCGAGACCAAGCGCGCCTTGCGCCGCGGCCTGGAAAACCCCGTGGATCGCGAAGAGCAGATCCGTCGCACCCAAAGCGCAGCCCTGGACATCCTGGTGCGCGGTGGCACCGACCCGGACGACGTCGAGCAGCTCTGGTCGCAATTGGGCGATGACTACTTCCTGCGCCATACCGCCGGCGACGTGGCCTGGCACAGCGATGCGATCCTGCAGCAACCGGCCGATGGCGGGCCGCTGGTGCTGATCAAGGAAACCACCCAGCGCGAGTTCGAGGGCGGCACGCAGATCTTCATCTACGCCCCGGACCAGCACGACTTCTTCGCCGTGACCGTGGCAGCGATGGACCAGCTCAACCTCAACATCCATGACGCCCGGGTCATTACCTCGAGCAGCCAGTTCACCCTCGACACCTACATCGTGCTCGACACCGACGGCGACTCGATTGGCGACAACCCGGCGCGGGTCAAGCAGATTCGCGACGGCCTGACCGAAGCCCTGCGCAACCCGGCGGACTATCCGACCATCATCCAGCGCCGGGTGCCGCGCCAGCTCAAGCATTTTGCGTTTGCCCCACAGGTGACGATCCACAACGACGCCCAGCGCCAGGTCACCGTCCTGGAACTCAGCGCCCCGGACCGCCCGGGCCTGCTGGCGCGAATCGGCCATATTTTCCTGGAGTTCGACCTGTCGCTGCAAAACGCCAAGATCGCCACCCTCGGCGAACGAGTGGAAGACGTCTTCTTCATCACCGACGCACATAACCAGCCGCTGTCCGATCCGCAGCTGTGCAGCCGCTTGCAGGAAGCGATCGTGCAGCATTTGAGCGTCAACCAGGAACCCGATGCTCACATGACACGTATCAGCATCTGAACGAACAAATTCCCCCTGTGGGAGCGGGCTTGCTCGCTCCCACATTGAACGAGGCCCTTGATGAACAACGCTTTGAACCAGTTGCAGCCCTACCCGTTCGAAAAGCTCCGCGCCTTGCTTGGCAGCGTCACGCCCAACCCGGACAAGCGCCCGATCGCCCTGTCCATCGGCGAACCCAAGCATCGCTCGCCCAGCTTCGTGGCTGAAGCCCTGGCCAGCAATCTGGAAAAAATGGCCGTGTACCCGACCACCCTCGGCATCCCGGAATTGCGTGAGGCCATCACTGGTTGGTGCGAGCGTCGCTTCAACGTGCCGAACGGCTGGCTGGACCCGGCGCGCCACGTGCTGCCGGTCAATGGCACCCGTGAAGCCTTGTTCGCCTTCACCCAGACCGTGGTCAACCGTGGCGACGATGCCCTGGTGGTCAGCCCGAACCCGTTCTACCAGATCTACGAAGGCGCGGCGTTCCTGGCCGGGGCCAAGCCGCACTACCTGCCGTGCCTGGACGAAAACGGCTTCAATCCGGATTTCGATGCCGTCTCACCCGACATCTGGAAGCGCTGCCAGATCCTGTTCCTGTGCTCCCCTGGCAACCCGACCGGCGCGCTGATCCCGGTGGACGTGCTGAAAAAACTCATCGCCCTGGCTGACGAACATGACTTTGTCATCGCGGCGGACGAGTGCTACAGCGAACTGTACTTCGACGAACAGACCCCGCCGCCGGGGCTGCTCAGCGCCTGCGTCGAACTCGGTCGCAAGGATTTCAAGCGCTGCGTGGTGTTCCACAGCCTGTCCAAACGCTCCAACCTGCCAGGCTTGCGCTCCGGTTTCGTCGCTGGCGACGCGGACATCCTCAAGGGTTTCCTGCTGTACCGCACCTACCACGGCTGCGCCATGCCGGTTCAGACCCAACTGGCGAGCATCGCGGCGTGGAACGACGAAGTCCATGTACGGGCCAACCGTGCGCTGTACCGGGAAAAATTCGACGCAGTGCTGGAAATCCTCAGCCCGGTGCTGGACGTGCAGCGTCCCGATGGCAGTTTCTACCTGTGGCCAAACGTGGCCGGCGATGATGCAGCGTTCTGCCGCGACCTGTTCGAGCAGGAACACGTGACCGTGGTGCCAGGCTCCTACCTGTCCCGTGAAGTGGATGGCGTCAACCCAGGCGCCGGGCGCGTGCGCATGGCCCTGGTCGCGCCGCTGGCTGAATGCGTGGAAGCGGCGGAGCGGATTCGCGCGTTTATCCAGCGTCGGGGTTGATGGCTGTCTCGGACTGAAGCGGACCGCTGTTGTGGCGAGGGAGCTTGCTCCCGCTGGGCTGCGCAGCGGCCCCAACAGCAACATCCGTACCGACCACCACCTCCCCCTGTACAAATCCTCAGTGATGCCTGGGTTGCGCAATGCACCTATTTCGGTACACTTCATTCATGGTTGATATTGCCCCAATACTGAACGTACGTTTTTTCCGCACAGACGCTGGGAATGAACCCGTTCGCGAATGGTTGACTGACCTGCCTCGCGAGCACAGACGGATGATCGGGACCGACATCAAGACTGTTCAGATTGGTTGGCCAATAGGTATGCCGGTGGTTCGCAAACTGGACACCGGGCTGTGGGAGGTCAGGATTGACCTTGGAGATACCATTGCCCGTGTTCTCTTCACCGTGGCGGGCTCCGATATGGTTCTACTCCACGGTTTCATCAAGAAAAGTCAAAAAACGCCAGCCACCGACATGGCAACCGCCAAGCAGCGCAAAGCAAGATTATGAGGTACCGCAAATGAACAAGCACATCGGATCTGATTTTGACGATTTCCTCGCCGAGCAAGGCATCGCCGAAGAAGTTTCCGCCGCTGCGCTCAAACGCGTTATTGCCTGGCAGATTGCCGAAGCCATGAAGCTTCAGAAAGTGACCAAAAAGGCCTTGGCACAACGGATGCACACCAGTCGCACTGCTGTTGATCGTGCGCTGGATCAGAACGATGCAGGAATGACACTGGCAACGCTTGCCAGCGCGGCGCGTGCGCTGGGTCAGAGGGTGGAAGTACGGTTGGTGCCTGAGCAGGAAGAGGCTCACGCATAAATGCTGTTGTGGCGAGGGGATTTATCCCCGCTGGGCTGCGAAGCGGCCCCAAAGCAGTCCACTCAATTTACCTGACACACAGGGTTGTCAGGTTTTGGGGGCGCTTCGCGCCCCAGCGGGAGCAAGCTCCCTCGCCACAGGGGCTTGGTGTCGATTGGCATATTTGTGAACGACACAAATCCCCTGTGGGAGCGAGCTTGCTCGCGATGAGGCCGGCGCTTATTGCATCAAGTCCGCAGCTCTACCCGATCCAAAGCCTTGTTCGCCAACAACGTCCCCAACTCGATCATCTGCGCCACTCCCAATGCTACATGCCGCCGCGAGCCGTCCAGGTCAAACGCCAGGTCGCTGAGCATCGCATTGGCCGAAGCCAGGGTTTCGCTGAGGTTGGCCAATAAGGCTTCGGTATCGACACTGTCCACCACCGTGAACATCTGCGCCGAGGGCTTGGGGGCTGACTCGCTATCGTCAGGCTTGAGGTAATGATCCAGCGCACGATCAGCGGCTTCTTGCAGCTTTTCGGGGGCGTAGTCGCCGTAGGGGAACGTGGAGGCTGGCTTTGGAGGATTCGGTGTCTCTTTGATCATGTCATTGCTCCTAGGGGAATTAGAAGCCGCCACCGAGTCTTCTCACGGACTGGAGGGTGGCAGCCGTACGCGGGGTGAGAATCCGAGTCCCTAGAAGCCCGGCCATGCCGAAGCATGCCCGCGCACGGCCGCCATAACACAATGCCCAGACGAAAAGCGCCTGCACTTTATATGGTCGGCGCCTGCGCGCCTACTAGGGGAAATCGGATTCTCACGTCCGATCGCTGATTTGGCAGCGACACCCAAAGGCTAGAGCCCTCGCTTCCGACGGACAACCTTAAAAACTTGTCGGAAACTTCGGTGCGTCTGACAGACCACCATCCCTGTGGCGAGGGAGCTTGCTCCCGCTGGGCTGCGCAGCGGCCCCAAAGCGGTCAACTCAATTTACCTGACATACCGGGCTGTCAGTTTTTGGGTGCGCTTCGCGCCCCAGCGGGAGCAAGCTCCCTCGCCACAATTAGCTTTGCGCAATGGCCTCTATTTCCCCAACCCCAAATTCGCCTCCGCCAAATCCAACTCCCCCAGCACCTCACGCAGCACGTCATCGCCAATCTGGTGATGACGACTAAGGCGATACAACTCCAAGCGCTGCGCCCGAAAAGCCTTCAGGCGCAGCCGGCGCTCCAGCAGGTCCATCTCGAGTGCCAGCGCCTGGGCTTCGGCGGAGTCGTTGAACACGTCCAACTGATGACGATACTCGGACATCAACCGCGCCTTGACCTCGGTCGCCAGCGCCGCCTGGGCGGCATCCGGCGTACTGGCAGTCTCGGTCGGTTCCTCCACTTCCAGCGCATGGATCGCCGCTTCAGCGGTCTTGCGCCAAGCATCGCGGACCTCGGCGCGACGTTTGTCATCGGGGCTCCTCTCGATGCCCCGTAGCAACAATGGCAAGGCGATGCACGCCGCGATCAACGACAACAGAATCACACCGGCAGCAATGAAGATCAGCAAGTCTCGCTCGGGAAATGCCTCGCCGGCGCCCAACAGCAACGGCACCGACAGTACGCCCGCCAGCGTCACCGCACCGCGCACCCCGCCGAAGGTCAACAGCCAGCAGGAACGTGCGTTCGGCACCAGGATCAGCTCACCCTTGCCACGCCAACGGCGCAACAGCCCCGACAGACGCCAGATGCTTTGCACCCAGACAAACCGCAGCACCAGCAACACCAGGAAAATCGCCACCACCTCCACGCAGCGGTAGAACAGCGTTGGCCACAGCGTCGTCTCGTGGCTGGTCACCGCCTTGATGATGTCCGGCAGTTGCAAGCCCAGCAGCAGGAAGATCAAGCCATTGAAGGCAAACTCCAACAGCGACCAGACACTGCGATTGAGCAGCCGCGTGCCGGTCTGGCGCGGCAGCAGGTCGAGCCAGCTCTGCATCATCCCCGCTGCCACCGCCGAGAGAATCCCCGAGGCGCCCAAGCGCTCAGCCAGCACATAGGCCGCGAACGGCAGCAGCAACATGAACACCACATGGGTAGCCGGGTCGTCCCAGCCCCGGGCAATCATCCAGGCCCGCAGCCGCCCCAACAACCAGCTCAAGGCCACGCCGACCAACAGGCCGCCAACCGCCACCAGCACGAATGTCAGGCTCGCGCCCGCCAGGGAAAATACCCCGGTGATAGCCGCCGCCAAGGCGAACTTGAAGGTCACCAGGCCCGACGCATCGTTCATCAGCGCCTCGCCCTGGAGCATGTGCATCAGCGGCCCGGGCAAACGGTCCCGGGCAATCGCCGAGACCGCCACGGCGTCGGTCGGTGACAGGACAGCCGCCAGGGCGAAGGCCACCGGCAGCGGGATACTCGGCAGCAGCCAATGAATGAAATAGCCGGCGCCCACCACCGTGAACAACACCAGGCCCACCGCCAACGTCAGGATCGGCCCTCGCAGGCGCCACAACTCACGCTTGGGCATGCGCCAGCCATCGGAGAACAGCAACGGTGGCAGGAAGAGAAACAGGAACAGTTCGGGATCGAGGGCCACGTGCAAGCCCAGGGACGGCCAGGCCAGCAGCGCACCCGCGCCGATCTGCACCAGGGGCAACGGTAATGGGACCAACCGTCCGAGCAGGCGCGAAACGCCCACCAGCATCAACAGGATCAGGACGGTATAGGCGCTTTGCATAACGGACTTCCAATGACAGCCATATACATCTGCGGCAACCGCTGGCCGGTGAAGTGCCATATTAACTGCCAAGGTGAACCGTTGCCGTTGCACATTGGTCGCACCTCAGCGGCATCAATGCGCAGTCGTCCCTTGGCCGCTCCTAACCTCCACGCGGCAGGAGCGACCGCGGATTATCGGAAGCTAAACAGCTCGCTCAGCGGCACTGAGCGTTGAGCGGGCCGAGACAAAATCGACGTCGTCACCCTCATTGTCGCTATCTTCCCCGATCTGTTCGGCCGTCGACATTTCGACCAAGGGCAACATTCCCTGCAGCTCATCTGGATGAGCGGGACCGGCGGATAGCCTGTCCAATGCGGCAGAGGCCTTGTCCGCCAACGGCTGGGTCATCACTCCCGTTGTCACCCAGGCGGCGAGCACCGGGGCCATCGTGGCTGTAACCGTCGCCTTACCAGCCGCCGCAACACCCGCAGGCGAAATCCCGGCGCTCCTGGCTGCGTTGACAGCGGCGGTCTGCGCCATACCGATCGCAGTAATACCACCGGCCAACGCTCCGAGACCACTGACCAAACCTGTCGGCGTAACCAAGGCTTGCAACGATTTGCTGCCATCACGCATCGCGTCCAGCGGCAGGCTGCCGACTCGCTTCGCAATGCCCATCGCAGCACTCCCTACGCCATAATTCTTGAGGTCTTTGTAACGCTGATGCCAGTCTTGACGCCCCAACAGGTATTCCGGGCCAATCCGGTGTTTCGATTTATCGATGGAATGTTGCAGGTCATAGGCAGCCATGCCTGAAAGCGGAGAACCGACGGCAGCTATCACAGAGTCCACCTTGCTGCCCGTTTGCGCATCAACGGTCTTCGTCACGACGGGTTGGATGACCGTGCGCAACACGTTTCGCGCGGAGAAGGTCTGGAAAGTCAGGCTGCCTTCAATAGCCTGAGTCGTCAGGCTCGGCTTCACCGCCTGGGCGGCTTCCTGCATGACCGGCTCCAGATCGGCATTTTCGGCCACCAGCCACTGGGTGTCGCTGGTGGCGCGCTTGATCAGGCCATTGCCGACCGTGTCGGCGGCGCTGCTGACCAGGCCGGCAATCGCCGACAGCGCCAACGGCGCGGTAATCGAGCCATTGCCGGTCACCGCCGGGGCGAAGTCCAGCGCGATGGACGCCGCGCCGAAGGGAACCGAACGAAGGAATCCAACGGTGTCATGGGCCGCGCGATCCAGCCGCGAGCCTTTGGTCAGCACGGCATCGACGCTTTCCGCGGTTTCCCCGTCATTGGCCAAGGTACGTGAACGATCGTCGATCAGTGCTTCGAAGGCCTCGCGATTGGCACCGTTTATATGCGGCTCGAATACCCGGGTGAGCTGGGCCTTGATTGCACCAGTCCGATTTGCCAGGTCCTGTGCAGCCGTGACAGGGCCGATCGGGATGGATGCAGCGGTCCCGGTAGTCGATGTCGTTGAATGGGACGGGAGCGTCTCTTCAGTCTGAAGCGTCAGTGGATGGGGCGGTGTCAGGGAGATGGAATCCATGGGCGGGTCTCATGTGCGAAAAAAAGTGCCGGGTTTACCTGTGCTGTGTGGTCACCTCTTTCCTATCGGTTCCGCCTCGTCCGATCCGTCGCGACAGTCAAGGCACTGAAAGGAACGACGTGGCATAATCGTCCGCTGATTTTCAGGACGATACCGGGAACGTTTTGGGGGAGCATTCATGCCCAAGGAAAACAAGCACTTACAGCTTTTCGGCATCAAAGCCTGCGATACGATGAAAAAAGCGCGTACCTGGCTCGATGAGCACGCTGTACGCTACGACTTTCACGATTACAAGACCGCCGGCATCGACCGTGAGCACCTGACCCAATGGTGCAACGAGCATGGCTGGCAAGTGGTGTTGAACCGTGCCGGTACGACCTTTCGCAAACTCGACGACGAACGCAAAGCCGATCTCGACCAGACGAAAGCCATCGAACTGATGCTCGCCCAACCCTCGATGATCAAGCGCCCGGTGCTCGATCTCGGTGACCGAACCCTGATTGGCTTCAAGCCAGATATCTATGCGGCAGAAATCAAGTAAACCTGCCCAGTCCATTTTGTAGAGGTAATTTCATGTCCACTACCCTGTTCAGCCTGGCCTTCGGTGTCGGCACTCAAAACCGTCAAGGCGCCTGGCTGGAAGTGTTCTACGCACAGCCATTGCTCAACCCGTCGGCTGACATCATCAAGGCCATCGCGCCGATCCTCGGCTACAGCGAAGGCAACCAGGCCATCACCTTCACCACCACCCAGGCCTCGCAACTGGCTGAAGCCCTCAAGGGCGTCGATGCCGCACAGGCCGCCCTGCTGACCCGCCTGGCTGAAAGCCACAAGCCGCTGGTCGCCACCCTGCTGGCCGAAGATGCCCAACTGAGTTCCACGCCTGAGGCTTACCTCAAGCTGCACCTGCTGTCCCATCGCCTGGTCAAGCCCCACGGCCTGAACCTGGCTGGCATCTTCCCGCTGCTGCCGAACGTGGCCTGGACCAGCCAAGGCGCGATCGACCTGGCCGAACTGGCCGAGCACCAGCTCGAAGCCCGCCTGCGTGGCGAACTGCTGGAAGTGTTCTCGGTGGACAAGTTCCCGAAAATGACCGACTACGTAGTCCCGGCCGGCGTGCGCATCGCCGACGCCGCGCGGATCCGCCTGGGCGCCTATGTGGGCGAAGGCACCACGGTCATGCACGAAGGTTTCGTCAACTTCAACGCCGGCACCGAAGGCCCGGGCATGATCGAAGGCCGTGTCTCGGCGGGCGTATTCGTTGGCAAGGGCTCGGACCTGGGCGGCGGTTGCTCCACCATGGGCACCCTGTCGGGCGGCGGCAACATCGTGATCAAGGTCGGCGAAGGCTGCCTGATCGGCGCCAACGCCGGCATCGGTATCCCGCTGGGCGACCGCAACACCGTGGAGTCGGGCCTGTATGTGACCGCCGGCACCAAAGTGAAGCTGCTGGACGAAAACAACCAACTGGTCAAAGTGGTCAAGGCCCGCGACCTGGCTGGCCAGCCCGACCTGTTGTTCCGCCGCAATTCCGAGACCGGCGCGGTGGAATGCAAGACGCACAAGTCGGCCATCGAGCTGAACGAAGCACTGCACGCTCACAACTAAGCGTCACACCACCACCTGTGGGAGCGAGCCTTTGTGGGAGCTGAGCTTGCTCGCGATGAACGATGACGCGGTCTTGCAGTTGAACCGTGTCGCTGCCATCGCGAGCAAGCTTGGCTCCCACAAAAAAAGCCCGCTCCCACAGGGTCCGGCGTCATTCCAGCAGGGCCCGAAAGCATGTTGATTCCCTCCCCCTGGCGCACCGACTTCCCGGCCATCGCCGCCCTGCAACGGCAAGGCCAGACCTACCTGGACAGCGCCGCCACCACGCAAAAACCTCAAGCACTGCTGGACGCCCTGACGCATTACTACGCCAACGGCGCGGCCAACGTGCACCGTGCGCAACATTTGCCGGGGGCCCATGCCACCCAGGCGTTCGAGGACAGCCGCCTCAAGGCTTCGCAATGGCTCAATGCCGGAAACTGCGGGCAGGTGGTCTTCACCCACGGCGCGACTTCGGCGCTGAATCTGCTGGCCTACGGGCTGGAACATTTATTCAACCCGGGCGACGAGATCGTCATCAGCGCCCTGGAACACCACGCCAACCTGCTGCCGTGGCAGCAATTGGCCGAGCGTCGTTCGTTGACCCTGGTGGTGTTGCCACTGGACGCCGACGGGGTGATCGACCCTGGCGCCGCCGCCGAACTGATCGGCCCGCGTACGCGCTTGCTGGCGGTGAGCCAGTTATCCAATGTGCTGGGGGCCTGGCAACCGGTGCCGGCGCTGCTGGCGCTGGCCAAGGCCCAAGGCGCGTTGACGGTGATCGACGGCGCCCAAGGCGTGGTCCATGGTCGCCATGACGTGGAGGCACTGGGCTGCGACTTTTATGTGTTTTCCAGCCACAAACTTTACGGCCCCGACGGGCTGGGCGTGCTGTTTGGCCGTACCGAAGCCCTTGGCAACCTGCGTCATTGGCAATTCGGCGGCGAAATGGTGCAACAGGCCGATTACCACAGCGCCACCTTCCGTCCGGCGCCGCTGGGCTTCGAAGCCGGCACGCCGCCAATTGCCAGCGTGATCGGGCTGGGGGCAACCCTGGATTATCTGTCCGACCTCGATCCGCAGGCGATCATCGACCACGAGGCGGCGCTGCACGACTACCTGCTCCATGGCCTGCTGGCCCGCAACGGCGTGCGCCTGGTGGGCAACCCGCGCCTGGCCTTGGTCAGCTTCGTGGTCGAAGGCATCCACAACGCCGACTTGGCCCACCTGCTGACCGAGCAAGGCATCGCCGTGCGCGCCGGGCATCACTGCGCCATGCCGCTGTTCAAGCACCTGAAACTGTCCGGGGCGATCCGCGTGTCGCTGGCGCTGTACAACGACTCCGCCGACATCGAACGCTTCTTCGACGCCCTCGACCAGGCCTTGGAGATGTTGCGATGAACCTGCCCGCCGAGGCTGCCACAGCGCTGCAGATTTTCCAGGACGCGTCAGGTTGGGAACAACGGGCCCGGCTGCTGATGCAATGGGGCGAGCGTTTGCCGCCCCTGAGCGACGAGGACAAGTGCGAAGCCAACCTTGTTCACGGCTGTGAAAGCCAGGTGTGGTTGGTGGGTCGCTTGCACGACGGGCACTGGCAGTTTTCCGCCAGCAGCGATGCGCGGTTGATCCGTGGGCTGGTGGCGTTGCTGCTGGCGCGGGTCAACGGGTTGTCCGCCGAGGCGTTGCAGCAGGTGGATCTGCCAGATTGGTTCAACCAGCTGGGATTGTCGCGGCAGCTGTCGCCGTCCCGTAGCAATGGCTTGAATGCGGTGTTGAAGCGGATGTTTGAGTTGACCCGCCAATGATTGTGGCGAGGGAGCTTGCTCCCGCTCGGCTGCGAAGCAGCCGCCTTGGATTCAGCATGATTGACGCCGCCAATGGGGGGCCGCTTCGCGGCCCAGCGGGAGCAAGCTCCCTCGCCACAAAAGCGCTCACTGCCCAGGCTTGACCCTGTCAGCCGGTCGCCGCACTCCGGCCACAATCTTATCCACAGCCTTGGTCGCCGCGACCATGCCAAACGTCGCCGTGACCATCATCACCGCGCCAAACCCACCGGCGCAGTCGAGCTTGACGCCGTCGCCGACAAAACTTTTCTGCAGGCAAATGCTGCCGTCCGGTTTCGGGTAGCGCAGTTGTTCGGTGGAGAACACGCAAGGCACGCTGTAGTGGCGGGTCACGGTGCGGGAAAAGCCGTAGTCGCGGCGCAAGGTGGAACGTACCTTGGAGGCCAGTGGATCGTTGAACGTGCGGTTCAAGTCGCAGACCTGGATCAGCGTCGGGTCGATCTGCCCGCCCGCGCCACCGGTGGTGATGATCTGGATCTTGCGGCGCTTGCACCAGGCGATCAGCGCAGCCTTGGCGTTGACGCTGTCGATGCAATCGATCACGCAGTCAATGTTCGGTGTGATGTATTCGGCCATGGTGTCGCGGGTGACAAAGTCGGCCACCGCATGCACCGTGCAATCGGGGTTGATCCCGCGCAGCCGCTCGGCCATGACCTCGACCTTGGGCTTGCCGACGGTGCTGTCCAGTGCGTGCAACTGACGGTTGGCGTTGCTGACGCAAACATCGTCCAGGTCGAATAGCGAGATCTCGCCCACGCCGCAACGGGCGATGGCTTCCGCCGCCCAGGAGCCGACACCGCCCACCCCGACAATTGCCACATGGGCCGCCCGCAGGCGCGCCAGGCCTTCGATGCCATATAAACGGGCGATGCCGGCAAACCGTGGATCTTCTGTACTCATGACCATTACCCCAAAAACCGGCGCGCATTATAGGGCTTTGCTGGAGCAAATTAAGCAAAACCTCTGTGGGAGCGAGCTTGCTCGCGATGGCGGTGTATCAGTCGACATCGATGCTGGCTGATCTGACGCCATCGCGAGCAAGCTCGCTCCCACAGGTTTTGTGTTCTACCTGTCCCGCACCAGGGGCCCATGGTGGTCGTTTTGCTATAAGATAACTGCCATTTTGCGCGAGCCTGCCCGCGCCTGTACAAGCCTTGCGTCCATTCTATATTTCCGGAGCTTCCATGACGGCCCACGCCGACCTCTCGCCGACCCTGCAACTCGCCTGCGATCTGATCCGCCGTCCGTCCGTGACGCCGGTGGATGCCGATTGCCAGAAACTGATGATGCAGCGCCTGGGCAACGCAGGCTTTACGCTCGAACCGATGCGCATCGAGGATGTGGATAACTTCTGGGCCAGCCACGGCAAGCATGACGGCCCGGTGCTGTGCTTCGCCGGGCACACCGACGTGGTGCCGACCGGTCCGGTGCAGGCCTGGCAGCTCGACCCGTTCGATGCGGTCATCGACGAGCATGGCATGCTCTGCGGTCGTGGCGCGGCGGACATGAAAGGCAGCCTGGCGGCGATGGTCGTGGCAGCCGAACGGTTCGTCGCCGACTACCCGGACCACAAGGGCTCGCTGACCTTCCTGATCACCAGCGATGAAGAAGGCCCGGCCCACCACGGCACCAAGGCCGTGATCGAGCGCCTCAAGGCCCGTCAGGAACGACTGGACTGGTGCATCGTCGGCGAACCGTCGAGCACCACGCTGGTGGGCGACGTGGTCAAGAATGGCCGGCGCGGTTCCCTCGGCGCGAAGTTGACCGTGCGCGGCAAACAAGGCCACGTGGCTTATCCACACCTGGCGAAAAACCCGATCCACCTGGCCGCTCCAGCGTTGGCAGAATTGGCCGCCGAGCATTGGGACCACGGCAACGACTTCTTCCCGCCCACCAGTTTCCAGATCTCCAACCTCAACGCCGGCACCGGCGCGACCAACGTGATCCCCGGTGACCTGGTGGCGGTGTTCAACTTCCGTTTCTCCACCGAGTCCACCGTCGAAGGCCTGCAACAGCGCGTCGCCGACATCCTCGACAAGCATCAGTTGGACTGGCACATCGACTGGGCGCTGTCTGGCCTGCCGTTCCTCACCGAACCCGGTGCGCTGCTCGACGCCGTATCGTCGAGCATCAAGGACGTTACCGGCCGGGAGACCCAGGCGTCCACCAGCGGCGGCACGTCCGACGGTCGCTTCATCGCCACCATGGGTACGCAAGTGGTGGAACTGGGGCCGGTCAACGCGACCATCCACCAGGTCAACGAACGCGTACTGGCCGCCGATCTCGACGTACTGACCGAGATCTACTACAAGACGCTGATCAAGTTGCTCGCCTGATGCTCGCCTGCCCTATTTGCAGTGAACCGCTGAACGCGGTGGACAACGGCGTGGTGTGCCCGGCCGGCCACCGCTTCGACCGCGCGCGGCAGGGTTACCTGAACCTGCTGCCGGTGCAGCACAAGAACAGCCGCGACCCCGGCGACAACCAGGCGATGGTCGAAGCCCGGCGCAACTTCCTCAACGCCGGGCATTACGCCCCGGTCGCCCGGCGCCTAGCGGAACTGGCCGCCGAACGCGCGCCCGGACGCTGGCTGGATATTGGTTGTGGCGAGGGCTACTACACCGCGCAGATCGCTGAAGCGTTGCCCTACGCCGATGGCTATGCCCTGGACATTTCCCGAGAAGCGGTCAAGCGCGCCTGCAAACGCAATCCGCATCTGACCTGGTTGATCGCCAGCATGGCCCGGGTGCCGCTGGCGGACGGCTGCTGCCAGTTCCTGGCCAGCGTGTTCAGTCCGCTGGACTGGCAGGAGGCCAAGCGCTTGCTCAGCCCCGGCGGCGGCCTGATGAAAGTCGGCCCCACCGCCGGCCACCTGATGGAATTGCGCGAGCGCCTGTACGACGAAGTGCGCGAATACATCGACGACAAGCACCTGGCCCTGGTGCCGCCGGGCATGGTGCTGGATCACAGTGAAACCCTCGAATTCAAGCTGACGCTCGCCAATGGCCAGGACCGCGCCAATCTGCTGGCCATGACGCCCCACGGCTGGCGCGCCAGTGCCGAACGCCGTGCCAGCGTGATCGAGCAGGCCGAGCCGTTCCAGGTCACGGTGTCGATGCGCTACGATTATTTCGTTCTTCAATAACCTTTTGATTCCGGGCCCGGGCAACCGCTCGGGCCCCGTTAAATCCGCGAATGGATTTTTCAAGACCGCAGCGAGGATATCCATGCGCCAACCCGATATCGAGATTTACCTCAAAGACGCCGACGTCGACCACAAGGCCATCGCCGCCTGGCTCGGCCAGGCCCTGGGCCCGTGCAGCGACTGGGTCCAGAAAGGCCAGACCTACAAGTGCAAGGCCGGCAACATCCCGGTGACCTGGCTGCCCAAGGCCGTGGGCAAATGGAACAGCCTGTACCTGGAAAGTGACCAGACCCCGTGGGAAGACGACATCGCCTGCGCCCGCGCCGCCTTCGCCGCACTGAACGTCGAAGTGCGCTGCGCGCCTGGGTCATGGGTCGAGGAAGAAGGCGAGGAATCGGCGGATCGCTGGATTCGCATCAGTGCCGACGGGGAAGAAGAGATTACCTGGAAGACGGCGTGACGCTGACTTCCAGCCCACCGAAGAGCCAATGTGGGAGCGAGCTTGCTCACGATAGCGGCAGATCAGCCAGACTAGAAGTGACTGACACACCGCTATCGCGAGCAAGCTCGCTCCCGCAATGGGTTTTGTGTAGCCAGTGAATGCGGTTTACAACCCCACCACATCCTCAGCCTGCAGGCCTTTCTGGCCTTCCACGACGGCGTATTCGACCTGCTGGCCTTCGGTCAGGGAACGGTGGCCTTCACCGCGGATGGCGCGGTAATGCACGAACACATCCGCCCCACCTTCGCGTTGGATGAAGCCGTAACCCTTGGCGTCGTTGAACCACTTCACACTGCCGGTTTCCCGTGCTGCCATGATGCTCACTCCCATTTTTATCTTATAAGTCGGCTTTTCGATGGAAAGCCGTACGAACTTTCACCACCGTCAGGCCGTCCATGGGGAGGCCGGGTAGCAACCTGGCGAGTATATGACACCCGGAAAAACTCTCAACTGACTTTACTTCGGCGCTTTTTTGCCGATTTTCGATGAATCCGGCACACTAGCGAGCCCGAGCAGCCGCTCGGTTTTATTCACTCATGCAGAAGCCGTATGACCCGCTCCCCGTTCCGCCGTCTTGTGTTTGGCACCCTGCGCCGACTGTTGTACCTCTGGGTTCGCTCAGAGACGATCAACCAGTCGTCCTTCACCCTCAACCTCGACCGCAGTCGTCCGGTGTTCTACGTCCTGCAAGATCCTTCGCTCACTGACCTGGCGGTGCTCGACACCGAATGCACCAAGGCCGGCCTGCCCCGTCCGGTGCTGCCGGTCTCGGTGGGTAACCTGCTGGAGCCGGCGGCGTTTTTCTACCTGACGCCGGCGCCGGACTGGATCGGGCGCCAGGACAAGCGCGGTGCGCCGCCCACCCTGACGCGGCTGGTCAACGCCCTGACCCACAATGCCGCCGAAGACGCGCAGATCATCCCGGTCAGCGTGTTCTGGGGCCAGTCGCCCGACAGCGAGTCCAGCCCCTGGAAGCTGTTGTTCGCCGACAGTTGGGCCGTCACCGGGCGCCTGCGTCGCCTGTTGAGCATCATGATCCTGGGGCGCAAGACCCGCGTGCAGTTCTCCGCGCCGATCCATCTGCGCGAGCTGATCGAGCATGACAAGGGCCACGAACGCACCGTGCGCATGGCCCAACGGATCCTGCGGGTGCACTTTCGCAACCTGAAGGCCGCGGTCATCGGCCCCGACATTTCCCATCGGCGCAACCTGGTCAAGGGCCTGCTGAACCAGCCGCTGGTCAAGCAGGCGATTATCGACGAGGCCGAGCGGGAAAAGATCACCCCGGAAAAAGCCAAGGCCCAGGCCCTGCGCTATGGCAACGAAATCGCCTCGGACTACACCTACACCGCGATCCGCTTTCTGGAAGTGGTGCTCAGCTGGTTCTGGAACAAGATCTACGACGGCATCAAGGTCAACCACATCGAAGGTGTGCAAAACGTTGCCCAGGGCCACGAAGTCATCTACGTGCCGTGCCACCGCAGCCACATCGACTACTTGCTGCTGTCGTACCTGTTGTTTCGCAACGGCCTGACGCCGCCGCACATCGCCGCCGGCATCAACCTCAACATGCCGGTGATCGGTGGCCTGCTGCGCCGTGGCGGGGCGTTCTTCATGCGTCGCACCTTCAAGGGCAACCCGCTCTACACCGCCGTGTTCAACGAATACCTGCACACGCTGTTCACCAAAGGTTTCCCGGTGGAGTACTTCGTCGAGGGTGGGCGTTCGCGCACCGGGCGCATGCTGCAACCCAAGACCGGCATGCTCGCCATCACCCTGCGCAGTTTCCTGCGTTCATCGCGCATGCCCATCGTGTTCGTGCCGGTCTACATTGGTTATGAGCGCGTACTGGAAGGCCGCACCTACCTGGGCGAACTGCGTGGGGCCAGCAAGAAAAAAGAATCGATCTTCGACATCTTCAAGGTCATCGGCGCCCTCAAGCAACGCTTCGGCCAGGTGGCGGTGAACTTCGGTGAACCGATCAAGCTGGCGGAATTCCTCGACGTCGAACAACCGGGTTGGCGCCAACAGGAGCTGGGCCCGCAGTTCAAGCCGGCCTGGCTCAACGCGACCACCCACCGCCTCGGCGAGCGCGTGGCCCGGCACCTGAACGAAGCCGCTGCGATCAACCCGGTCAACCTGGTCGCCCTGGCGCTGCTGTCCACCAGCCGCCTGGCCCTGGACGACCGCGCCATGGCCCGGGTGCTGGACCTGTACCTGGCGTTGCTGCGCAAGGTCCCGTACTCGCCCCACACCACCCTGCCCGAAGGCGATGGCCGGGTGCTGATCGAACATGTAAAAGGCATGGACCTGCTGTCGGAACAGAGCGATGCCCTGGGCAAGATTCTGTACCTGGATGAGCAGAACGCGGTACTGATGACCTACTACCGCAACAACGTCCTGCACATCTTCGCCCTGCCGGCGTTGCTGGCGAGCTTCTTCCAGAGCAGCTCGCGCATGAGTCGCGAGCAGATCCTGCGCTACACCCATGCGTTGTACCCGTACCTGCAATCGGAATTGTTCATTCGCTGGTCGCTGGAAGAACTGGACGGCGTGGTCGACCAGTGGCTTGAAGCATTCGTCGAACAAGGGCTGCTGCGTTTCGAAAAAGACCTGTACCTGCGTCCGGCGCCAAGTTCGCGGCATTTCGTGCTGCTGACCCTGCTGTCAAAAAGCATTGCCCAGACCTTGCAGCGCTTCTACATGACCGTCTCGCTGCTGCTCAACAGCGGCCAGAACAGCGTCAGCGCCGAAGAGCTGGAAGACCTCTGCACCGTCATGGCCCAGCGCCTGTCGATCCTGCATGGCCTGAATGCGCCGGAGTTCTTCGACAAGAGCCTGTTCCGCCACTTCATCCAGACGATGCTCGACCTCGATGTACTGCGCCGCGACGAAGCCGGCAAACTCAGCTACCACGAGCTGCTGGGCGAACTGGCCGAAGGCGCAGCCAAGCGGGTGCTGCCAGCGGAAATTCGCCTGTCGATCCGTCAGGTGGCGCTGCATCGCAGTGACGATGCAGCGGACGTCGCCATCAGCCCCGACAGTTGAAGGTTGCCGATCACTCACCGAGAAACATGGGAGGTTCCGGTGAGTTGATGGGGCAGTCAACGAGTTTACTCCGACACCGCGCAGCGGCTAAGGTGACGTCAAACGAAGAAAAGGCCTACAGAGAACTTTGGAGCAGGCCTCTAGGATGGGTTCACGTCAATGTCGACGTACTGAAAAGGAATTCAGCATGAACATCATCACGTTAACCCTGCAACTGCCCGAAGGCTTTCAACTCCCGGAAGACGCTCGCACCGAAGTCAGTGTGCGAAATGCAGCCGGTGCACAGATCAGCGCCAGCGGCGGCCAGGGCTCCAATGTGGCGCCTAAGGAGCCAGCGGCCCAGCAGCCTTGGCAATATCGCTTTCTTGTCGAGCCCAAGATGACACCCGTAGGGGAGAAACTCTCGGTCAAGGCACAAGCGTACCGAGGCGACACCGCTCTTTTTCTTGAAACCGAACAGGCCTTCACCTGGGATGGCGGCAATCAACACGTTGACATCCCGCTGAGCCTGGCGCCAGCATCGCTGGCTGAAACTGTTCAAGCACCCGCGTTCGGTTCCTGAACCGCGACGTTACGAATGGATGCTTGGACGCAAATCCGCTAAATGCTCATTGACGCCCGTGTGGCTGGCGTCAATGAGCCAGGTGCATCCAATGAAAAAACTTGCTCTGCTTGCATCCATGGCATTACTGGCCGCTTGCCAATCGGCAACGCCCCCCTCCACGACCGTTGCGGCCCTCGATGGCGAAGTGTTCTATCTGCAACGCATTGCCCTGCCACCCAACGCTACCTTGAGCGTGAGCCTGCAGGACGTTTCCCTCGCCGACGCCCCTGCGGTGGTCCTCGATGAGCAGAGCGGCCCGATCAAAGGCCAGGTCCCGCTGCCGTTCCACCTCAGTTATGATCCAACCCAGGTCAAGCCCGGCCACCGTTATGCCGTGAGCGCCCGCATCGAAGTGGACGGCCAGTTGATGTTCATCACCACCGAACAACACACCGTGCAACTCGATGGCAAGGATCCGCAGCCGTTGAAGATTCGCGTCAACGCCGCACGCTGAGTCCTTTTCAAATTCTCTTCAAGGAAGCCCTCATGCTCCGTCCTACTCTCCGTTTCACCGGCCTGTGCGCGGGCCTGTTGATCTGCGCCAATGCCATGGCCCTGTCCTTGGGCGACCTGTCGCAAAAAGACGCCACGGGCGGTCTCAAGGACGCCTTGACCCAAGGCGCGCAGGTGGCGGTCAAGCAACTGGGCACACCCGGCGGCTTCAGCAACAACCCGGATGTGAAAATCGAACTGCCAGGCAAGCTGGGCAAAGTCGCCAGCAAGATGAAGGCCTTCGGCATGGGTGAACAGGTCGATCAACTGGAAACCAGCATGAACCAGGCCGCTGAGGCTGCCGTGGTCCAGGCTCAGCCGATCCTGGTCAATGCCGTGAAGAACATGAGCGTGGACGATGCCAAGGGCATTCTCAGCGGCGGCCAAGACTCTGCCACGCAATACCTGAACAAGAGCAGCCGCGAGCAGATCCGCGCCAAGTTCCTGCCCATCGTCAAGCAAGCCACCGACAAGGTCGGCCTGGCGCAGAAATACAATGCCTTCGCCGGCCAGGCCGCGACCTTCGGTGTGCTCGACACCAAGAGCGCCAACATCGAGAACTACGTGACCGAGCAGGCGCTGGACGGCTTGTTCGAGATGATCGGCAAGCAGGAAGCCATCATTCGCCAGAACCCGGCGGCGGCGGCGACCAGCTTGGCGAAGAAGGTTTTCGGCACCCTCTGAGCCCCAACCCGAACCAACTGAAGGAGCTTGCTCGCGATGAACACACTGCCTAGCTGACAAACCACGATCCCGTGGCGAGGGAGCTTGCTCCCGCTCGGTTGCGCAGCAACCGCAAAAGCTTGGGGCCGCTACGCAGCCCAGCGGGAGCAAGCTCCCTCGCCACAGGTTCGGTGTGCAGCTGTTGATCAGGTTTTCTTGACCCTGAACCAAGCCGCATACAACGCGGGCAAAAACAGCAACGTCAACGCCGTCGCCACGATCAACCCGCCCATGATCGCCACGGCCATCGGGCCGAAGAACAGGCTGCGCGACAGCGGGATCATCGCCAGCACCGCCGCCAGTGCCGTGAGCACAATCGGGCGGAAGCGGCGCACTGTCGCTTCGATGATCGCCTGCCAGGGCGACAGCCCCGCCTTGATGTCCTGTTCGATCTGGTCCACCAGGATCACCGAGTTGCGCATGATCATCCCCGACAGCGCGATCGTACCGAGCATGGCGACAAAACCAAACGGCTGGCGAAACATCAACAGGAACAGCGTGACACCGATCAACCCCAGTGGCGCGGTGAGAAACACCATGGCCGTGCGCGAAAAACTGCGCAGTTGCAGCATCAGCAGGGTCAACACCACCACGATGAACAACGGCACCCCGGCGTTCACCGATTTCTGGCCGCGGGCCGAATCCTCTACCGTACCGCCCACCTCCAGCAGGTAACCGTCCGGCAGTTGCGCACGAATCGGCTCCAGGGTCGGGAAGATCTGCTGCACCAGCGTCGCCGGTTGTTCCTTGCCGTAGATATCGGCCCGTACGGTCACGCTCGGCAAGCGGTTGCGGTGCCAGATCACGCCTTCTTCGAAACCGTATTCCAAGGTCGCGATCTGCGACAGGGCAACGCTCTTGCCGTTGTCGGTCGGCACCGCCAGGCTCGGCAGCAACGACAACTCGGTGCGCTCATGCACCGTGCCACGCAGCAGGATCTCGATCAGTTCGTTATCTTCCCGGTACTGGCTGACGCTGGAGCCGGTAAGGGAGCTGCGCAGGAAGCTTGCCAGGGTGGCCGTGCTCACCCCGAGGGCTCGGGCACGGTCCTGATCGACGTTCAGGTACACCACCTTGCTCGGCTCTTCCCAGTCCAGGTGCACATTGGTCACATAAGGGTTTTCGCGAACTTTCTCCGCCACTTTGCGCGCCAGGGCGCGGACCTTTTCGATGTGCTCGCCCGTGACGCGGAACTGCACCGGGTAGCCGACCGGCGGGCCGTTTTCCAGGCGAGTGACCCGCGAGCGCAGGGTCGGGAACTGTTCGTTCAGGGTCGCGATCAACCAACTGCGCAAAGGTTCGCGGTCTTCGATGGTCTTGGCCAGCACCACGAACTGGGCAAAGCTGGACGCCGGCAGTTGTTGATCCAGCGGCAGATAGAAGCGCGGTGAACCGGTGCCGACGTAGGCCACGTAATTGTCGATGCCCGCGTGGTCCTTGAGCAGCGCTTCAAGGCGCTTGACCTGCTCGGCGGTGTTGCTCAGGGAGGCGCCTTCCTGCAGCTTCAGGTCGACCATCAGTTCCAGCCGCCCCGATGCCGGGAAGAACTGCTGCGGCACGAAACGGAACAACACCACCGAGCCGACGAACAACAGCACGGTCAGGATGATGACGGTTTTGCGGCGACGTACGCACCACTCCACCATCCGCCGGACACGCTGATAGAACGGCGTGCCGTACGGGTCGGTCTGGCCGTCAGCCGTGCCATGTTTGGCCGCGTGAATTTTCGCCAGGTCCGGCAGGAGCTTTTCCCCCAGGTACGGCACAAACACCACGGCAGCCACCCAGGATGCCAGCAATGCCAGGGTCACGACCTGGAAAATCGAACGGGTGTATTCGCCGGTGCCCGATTGCGCGGTGGCGATTGGCAGGAAGCCGGCCGCGGTGATCAACGTACCGGTGAGCATCGGGAATGCCGTGCTGGTCCACGCAAAACTGGCGGCCTTGATCCGGTCGAAGCCCTGCTCCATCTTGATCGCCATCATCTCCACCGCGATGATCGCGTCGTCCACCAGCAGCCCCAGCGCCAATACCAGCGCGCCGAGGGAAATCTTGTGCAGGCCGATGCCCAGGTAGTACATCGCGGCAAACGTCATTGCCAGCACCAGCGGGATCGCCAGGGCCACCACCATCCCGGTGCGCAGCCCAAGGGAGAAGAAGCTCACCAGCAACACAATCGTCAGCGCTTCCACCAACACCTGGACGAACTCACCGACCCCGGTCTTCACCGCCGCCGGCTGGTCCGACACCTTGCGCAATTGCATGCCGGCCGGGAGCGTGTTCTGGATCCGGGCAAAATCGACCTCGAGGGCCTTGCCCAGCACCAGGATGTCGCCACCGTCCTTCATGGCCACGGCCAGGCCGATGGCATCTTCACCCATGAAACGCATGCGTGGCGCCGGTGGGTCATTGAACCCCCGGCGCACATCCGCCAGATCACTGATACGGAACGTACGATCGGCGACCCGGATCGGAAAGTTGCGGATCTCTTCCACGGTCTGGAAATTCCCGGAAACCCGTAGCTGCAGTCGCTCGCTGCCGGTTTCGAAGAAGCCAGCGGTCGACACGGCGTTCTGCTCTTCCAAGGCCTGCTGGACAGCCGCCAAGGGCAGGCCGAGGGTCGCCAGCTTCACGTTCGACAACTCGATCCAGATCTTCTCGTCCTGCAAACCGAGCAGTTCGACCTTGCCCACGTCCTTGACCCGTTGCAGCTGGATCTGGATGCGGTCGGCGTAGTCCTTGAGCACGGCGTAGTCGAAGCCGTCACCGGTCAGCGCATAGATGTTGCCGAAGGTGGTGCCGAATTCATCGTTGAAAAATGGCCCTTGGATACCCGGCGGCAAGGTGTGGCGGATGTCACTGATTTTCTTGCGGATCTGGTACCACAGCTCGGGGATCTGTACCGAATGCAGGGAGTCACGGGCCATGAAGGTCACCTGGGACTCGCCCGGACGGGAGAACGAGACGATTCTTTCGTAATCGCCGGTTTCCATCAGCTTCTTTTCGATGCGCTCAGTGACCTGTCGCGAGACTTCCTCGGCCGTGGCGCCCGGCCAGTTGGTGCGGATGACCATGGCCTTGAAGGTGAACGGCGGGTCTTCGCTCTGGCCGAGCTTGGTGTAGGAAAGCGCGCCAACGACGGCCAGCAACAACATCAGGAACAGTACGATCTGGCGGTTGCGCAGCGCCCATTCGGAAAGATTGAAACCCATCGGGGATTACTCCTTGGCCGTCAGATTGACCACGCGGTTGGAGCGATCCACCGGCCGCACCTGCTGGCCGTCGAGGAGCACATGCACGCCGGCCGCCACCACCCAATCATCGGGGCTGAGGCCTTCCAGCACCGGAACAGTCTTTTCGCCGAAGGCGCCGACCCGCACCGGGACTTTCTTCAGGGTGTTGTTGGCGTTGACTACCCAGACATAGGTCGCGCCATTTTCAGCCGTCAAAGCCGACAAGGGCACCGACAGCGGCACCTTGTCGGCGGTCTGGATAAACACCCGCGCACTCTGGCCCAGCTCGGCCGGAACGTTGCCGGCGGTGAAAGCCACACGGGCGGCGAAGGTGCGAGACTTGGGATCGGCGGCCGGCGACAGCTCGCGAATGCGTCCGCTGAAGCGCTGGTCGGGCTGGCTCCACAGTTCGACCGAAACCGGCTGGCCGATCTTGAACCGGCCAAAACCCTGCTCCGGCAGACTGATCAGCACTTCACGCTCGCCGTCGGTGGCCAGGGTAAAGACGGTTTGCCCGGCCGACACCACCTGCCCGACTTCCACCGAACGCCGGGCAACGACGCCATCCTGGGGCGCACGCAATATCGAATAACTGGCCTGGTTGTTGGCGACGTCGAACTCGGCCTTGATCTGCTTGAGCCGCGCGGTGCCGGATCGGTAAAGGTTTTCGGCGTTGTCGTACTGGGAGCGGCTGACCATCTGCCGTTCCATCAAGGTTTTGTAGCGGTCACGCTCGGCGCGTACCAGGTTCAGGTTGGCCTCGGCGGCGGCGACCTGGGCACGGGCAGCTTCCAGTTGCAGGCGCACATCTTCGGGGTCGAGCTCGGCCAATGGTTGATTGGCCTTGACCCGCTGACCCTCTTCGACCAGGCGTCGACTCACTTTGCCACCAATGCGAAAAGCCAGGTCGGGCTCGAAACGGGCGCGCACTTCGCCGGGGTAACTGTCCATCGCCTGGGCCGAAGGCTGTGGTTTCACCACCATGGCGGGGCGCACGGCGACCGGGACCGGCTCGTCATGACCGCACGCAGACAATAAAAAAGCCAGGGTGACTGGCACGGCGAGGGGCAAGGCATAGCGGAACATGGCGAGTGACCTTTCGCTAATGGTGCTTGGAATAATTATACTGGCGAGTATGTTATTAATAGCAAACTCACCAGTCCAGTATTAAAGCGAAGAATGTCGAACAATCCTCCAATCCCCTCCGGTCCCGGCCGTCCCAAGGACCTGGCCAAGCGCCAGGCCATTCTCGACGCGGCGAAGCGCTTGTTCGTGAGCATGGGTTACGCCAGTACCAGCATGGACGCCGTCGCTACCGAGGCCGGGGTCTCGAAGCTGACGGTCTACAGTCACTTCAACGACAAGGAGACGCTGTTTTCCGCTGCCGTGATAGCCAAATGTGAAGAGCAGGTGCCGCCGCTGTTTTTCGAATGGCCGGACGGCGTTCCGATCGAACACGTGCTGCTGAACATCGCCCGTGGCTTCCACCAGCTCGTCAGCAGCGAGGAATCGTTGAACCTGCATCGGCTGATCATGGCCCTGGGCAGCCAAGACCCGAAGCTCTCGACGATCTTCTACGAAGCAGGCCCACAGCGGATGCTCTCAGGCATGGAGCGGCTGCTGATCAAGGTCAACCAGAGCGGCGCCCTGAGCATCGACAAACCGCGCAATGCCGCCGAGCATTTCTTCTGCCTGATCAAGGGCGCGGCGAACTTCCGTCTGTTATACGGCTGCGGGCCTCAGTTGGAAGGCGAAGCCGCCGAGGCCCATGTACAGGAAGTGGTGGGGTTGTTCATGCGGGCTTATCGGCCTTAGCTCGACCGGTAGCCTTTCGCTGACTGGAAGGGCCACATCGCGAGCAAGCTCGCTTGTAGGGTTAGATGAACGCCACAGATCCAATGTGAGAGCTTGCTCGCGATACAGGCGACACGGTCTCAGGGCTTGAGCGCTTTCTTGGGGTAGATGTCGTAGCGACTGGATTTGCCATCGAGCCCATGACTTGGCTTCGGCCCTTCGATACATGGGGCCTTGCGTGGGCGCTTGACCACCACCCGGTGAGTCGCCAGGGCCAGGGCCGCGGCCAGCAGCGCCGGGGCGTCCGGGTCATCGCCCACCAGGGGGCGGAACAAGCGCATTTCCTTCTTCACCAGGGCGGTTTTCTCCCGATGGGGAAACATCGGGTCCAGGTAGATGACCTGGGGCGGCTCGCCCTCCCAGTTGCGCATCACCTCGATGGAATTGCCCTTGAGCAAGCGCATGCGCGCCACGATGGGCGCCACGTCGAAATCCTCCGCCCCACGGGCCAGGCCATCCTCCAACAGCGCTCCAATCAGCGGTTGACGCTCGATCAGGCTCATCTCGCAGCCCAGGCTGGCCAGCACAAACGCATCCTTGCCCAACCCGGCGGTGGCATCCAGCACTCGTGGCCGCACACCTTGGGCAATGCCGACCGCCTTGGCGATCATCTGGCCACTGCCGCCGCCGTACAACCGACGGTGGGCCGCACCGCCCTCGACGAAGTCCACCCGCACCGGCCCTGGCGCGTCCGGGCCCAGTTGCTGCAACTGCAACCCCTGCTCGCCGACCTGCAAGGCAAACTCGCCATCGTCCACCTGCAAAGGCAGGCCAAGCCGCTCGGCCCAGTGCTCGGCCTGCGGTTGAAAGGCCGGGGCCAAGGCCTCGACATGGATGCGGCAGGCCGCGGGTTGCTCACTCATGGAAACATGCTCAAAAAATTAAGGATCGGCAAAAACGGCCGATAACAACGGTGAACGGTATTTTGCCAGAGCTGAGCGTCGACCGAGAAAAATGTCAGACATTCAATCCACATCGATAGGCGTTATCTCCCCTTACGGCGATTACAGCCTGCGTAACACCCAAGCGCTGAGCGGCGTCAGTCACCTGTGGCAGGATTTTTTCGCCCGGGCCCTGGCCGATCAACTGGGTGATAACGCACCGGCGCCTGGCAGCTACCAGCCAGTGGCCCTCGATGAAGCGGTTGAACCGACCCTCGGCGCCGAGTTGCTGGAACACATCATCAGCCAGCGCACCTGCGAAGTGACCGATACACCGGTCAAGCCGCCTGAGCCGTTGTTCCTGCCCATCGCCGAATTCGAACTCGATCTGCTGGACAAGCCGTTCCCACCTTTCCCAGCGGAAGAAATCGCCGCCCAGCAAAAACAGCAGACCTTCGAAAGCAACTGGGTTCGTCCACTCGTTCTCACCGCCGGCCAACCGCTGCCGGAGCCCGGCCCGGCACCGCAACCGCGCCCACTGCACCTGCCAATCGCCGAGTTCGAACTCGACTTGCTGGACAAGCCGTTCCCGCCCTTCCCGGAAGAGGAATTGGTGGCACAACAGAAACAACTGGACTTCGACACCCGCTGGGCACGTCCGATCGTGCTGCAGAATCTGCGTATCGCCGCCTGAATCAGCGACAGATCCACCATGGTCCCACGTCCAGATGAAAATGGTTGCGGTGCGCCGCGTTGTAATCCGGGCTCAAGACCACACTGAACATATCGCAGGCGCCCTCGCGTACCTGGCGCAGGAACCGCGCGTCGGCGCTGTCCTTCGGCCAGTCCCTGAGCACGCTGATCGTGCGGCCATCGGCCAGGCGAAACCCGGCGATGTCCAGCGCACTGGCGGTGGCGTGCTGACTGCGCGCCCCGCTTTCCCGACCGTACATGTTGCGGCAGGCAAAACTGCCGAGATGATCAACCCGTGCCACTCTCTGGCCATAGGTCGCGACTGCCGCCGGCTGCAACGCATGGCGCTCGAATAGCGCGAACGCCACCGCCAACGGGCAACTGGCAAGGAAACTGCTGCTCAGGGCCACCTCACCGCCCTGTACCCTCAGCACGTTGGTCAGCGGGCAATCTGTATGGGCACCGCTGTCAGCCTGGCGAGCGGTGCGCAGCCCCGAGGTGGCGAGGGCCTGGTCGCAGAGCTGCGGGTCGTTGCGCAGGGCCATGAGTTTGAAACGGGTCAGCAGGTTCGGCGCAAGGTTGACGTCCAGCGGCGCCCAGGGATTCCATTGGGGCGGCAGCGACACCCGGCCGCGCCATACCCCCAGCACTGCGACGCCAACGAGCAGTGCCACGACAGCAAGAACTTTCAAAAACCGCACGACGTTGCCTCGGGCCTCAACCCTTGAATAATTGGTTGGCCTGCTTGAATGGCATCGAGCGGCGCGTGAAAGTGAATGTGCCCTGCTGCTGGATTTCTTCGGCGGCGCGGAAGAACTCGCCATAGGCCGCCAGAGCCAGGGCCGATCCGACGCTGATGCGCTTGACCCCCAGTTCACTCAACTGCGCGACGGTCAGGTCCAGCGCCCCGGACATCAGCACGTTCACCGGTTTCGGCGCCACGGCCCGCACCACTGCAAGCACTTGCTCGGCACTGCTCAGCCCCGGGGCGTACAACACGTCGGCCCCCGCGTCTGCGAAGGCCTTCAAGCGGCGAATGGTGTCGTCCAGGTCCGGATTGCCGTGCAGGAAGTTCTCCGCCCGGGCGGTCAGCAGGAAGGGGTACGGCAAGCTGCGCACTGCGTCGGCGGCGGCCTTGACCCGTGCCACCGCATGCTCGAAGCAATAGATCGGGCTGTCTTCGCGCCCCGTGGCATCCTCGATCGAACCACCCACCGCACCGGCCTCTGCCGCACGGAGCAGGTTACGCGCGCAATCGTCGGGGGCATCGGCAAAACCATTTTCCAGGTCCACGGCTACGGGCAGGTCGGTGGCCGCCACAATCGCCCGCACATTGGCCAGCGTGTCCTCCAGGCCCAGCGCGCCATCGGGCCGGCCCAAGGAAAAAGCATGGCCGGCACTGGTGGTCGCCAGGGCTTCAAAGCCGAGGCTGGCCAACATCTTGGCCGAACCGACATCCCACGGGTTGGGAATGACAAAAGCCCCTTCACGTTCGTGCAAGGCCTTGAACGCCTGGGCTCGACGAGTTTGCGCATCCATGTAGTTCGCTCCTGGGCAGAGAGTGTTGGCCTCAGAGCAAACCCAGTTGCTCGGCGGCGGGCTCTCTATATAGCTCAGGCAGGGCCGGCAAGCCAGGCAAACGACTCATCAGGCGAGTGTGGAAGCGTTGCGCGAGTTTCGCCGCCAGCAGGTTGTCGGCGGTGTGCAGGAAGATATAAGGCGTGCGCCCTTCTTCGATCCATCCGGCGATTTTCTCTACCCACGGCGTCAGGAACGGTTCATTGGCTTCCAGCACCGGATGGCCGATGAAGCGCACCTGCGGGCACTGGGTGAAGGCCGTCGGTCGCGGTGGCACTCGCGGTTTTTTCGATTGGGCATGGAGCACGCCAGGGTCGGTGGAGGTGCAACTGAACAGCGCCCGGGGATCAAGGCAGATACGTTCGATACCGCGGTCGAGCAACAAGCGGTTGAGTCGCCGTTCGGCATCGCCCTTGGCAAAGAACTCATCGTGGCGCACTTCCACGGCCAACGGCCGCTCGAAAGCGTCGATGAAACCCGCCAGCTCGGGCAATCGATTGGGGGTAAAGGCCTTGGATAATTGCAGCCAGAACGGCGAAACCCGCTCACCCAGGGGGCTGAGCAATTGCACGAAGGTTTCGGTGGCTGTCAGCCGCTCACGCAAGTCGCCGTTGTGGCTGATGTCACCGGGCAGTTTGGCGGTGAAGCGAAAATGTCCGGGCATGGTTTCGGCCCAACGCTGGACGATGGCCGCGGAGGGACTGGCGTAGAAAGTCGTATTACCTTCCACGGCATTGAATACTTGGGAATAGAGATTCAGGAAGTCGGAGGTTTTGGCGTCCTGGGGATAAAGATAATCGCGCCAGGCGTTTTCGCTCCAGGAGGGGCAGCCCAGGTAGTAAGGCAAGAGCATCAGATGTAGAGATCGAGACCCAGCACTTCCATATCCCAATCGACGAAACCGGCGGTACTCAGGTAGCTCGCCAGGGCCGTGGCGACACTGCGGCTCATCGCACGGTGGTAAAGCATGTCCTGCTGGCGGGCGGGAAGATTGCTCAGGCGTTGCGCGGAGGCTTTGGCGGCGCGGGCAGCCAGTTGCTCTTCAGACGGAAACTCCAGTTCGCCATCGATATCCTCATCGAAGGACTCTTGCTCAGCGATTTTGCCTGCACGAGGCTTGCGCTTGATGGGATAGGACTGGGATGAAAAGCCGTCTATACGCATAACAGAATGCTCGGTATCAATGATGGCAATTTAGCGGCACTTTCGCAGCCGCGCAAATGCGCAAGTGATAACTAGAACACATAAAGTCCAAAAGGTTTAAAAACGGGCTGAAAAAGTGACGACTGGCAATATTGGGTGTGACTTTTGGCAGGGGAAATGACTTGCGCAAGAGCACCGCTTTGGGGAAGAGCAATGCCTTTGTGGCGAGGGAGCTTGCTCCCGCTCGGCTGCGCAGCAGACGCCACTGTCGCCGGGCTGAAATATCTTCAGTGGTTGGGAAAAACGGGGGCGGCTGCGCCACCCAGCGGGAGCAAGCTCCCTCGCCACAAGCGCTCAATGGTCTTCCAGAGTGGGTCGTCG
This sequence comes from Pseudomonas sp. NFACC08-1, assembly GCF_900106735.1. Taxonomy (NCBI): domain Bacteria; kingdom Pseudomonadati; phylum Pseudomonadota; class Gammaproteobacteria; order Pseudomonadales; family Pseudomonadaceae; genus Pseudomonas; species Pseudomonas sp. NFACC08-1. Next base: position 255,317 of record NZ_FNNL01000006.1, read on the forward strand.
CCTGCCTTGTGCAGGCATCCAATGCATGGGCGTTCGCCAATGTCATGGGCTAGCGAGCTTCTGTGGCGAGGGAGTTTGCTCCCGCTCGGCTGCGCAGCAGACGCCACTGTCGCCGGGCTGAAATATCTTCAGTGGTTGGGAAAAACGGGGGCGGCTGCGCCACCCAGCGGGAGCAAGCTCCCTCGCCACAAGCGCTCAATGGTCTTCCAGAGTGGGTCGTCGCCTGCCTTGTGCAGGCATCCAATGCATGGGCGTTCGCCAATGTCATGGGCTAGCGAGCTTCTGTGGCGAGGGAGCTTGCTCCCGCTCGGCTGCGCAGCAAACGCCACTGTCGCCGGGCTGAAATATCTTCAGTGGTTGGGAAAAACGGAGGCGGCTGCGCCACCCAGCGGGAGCAAGCTCCCTCGCCACAACGCTGCCCGCTTGAGAGTGGCGTGATGCTTTTTACCGCTCGGACTTGGGCGTTGCCACCTTGTCCCGCAGGTACACCGGCTGCGCATCATCGGCGGGAATGGCGTCGCCGCGTTCCCAGGCGAAGCGCGCCAGGGCCAGCAGGTCTTCGGCGTGAGGCAGCAGGGTGGCGTCCTGGCCGGTCAGGCTGACGGCGATGCGCTCGCCGTAGCCCCAACCGGTACCGGCACCGAACCATGCACCGTCGGCCCCGCTTGGCAACGCCGCGGCCTCGGGTGGCAATACCGCCTCAGCACCGACCAGGCGCATCTCGCCGTCGGTTTCGCGATAGCAGCCCCAGTACACCTCGTCCATGCGCGCATCGATGGCCGCTGCGACTTGGCGGGCGCCCTGTTCACGCAAGGCGCGCTGGGCCAGCACCGCCAGGTTCGACACCGGCAACACCGGCCGCTCCAGGGCAAACGCCAACCCTTGCACCACGCCGATGGCGATGCGCACGCCGGTAAAAGCCCCCGGCCCGCGACCGAAGGCAATCGCATCCACCGCCTGCAAGGTCGTCCCGGCATCGCTCAGCAGTTTCTGGATCATCGGCAATAGTTTCTGCGCATGCAGGCGCGGGATCACCTCGTAATGGCTCGTGACCTTGCCGTCGTGCAGCAAGGCAACGGAGCAAGCTTCAGTCGCGGTGTCCAGGGCCAGCAAGGTGCTCATCGATGTGTCCGTAAATCAGGTGGAAAAAAGTGCGCCAGTATAAACAACTACGGCCCGCAAGCGGGCCGTAGTTGATGCAACTGATCAGACTTTTCAGCTCAGCGCTTCGAGCACCTTGCCGGTGATCGCATCGACCGAGCCAACGCCCGGGATGTGGCTGTACTTCGGCTTGCCCTGGGCAGCCGACAGGTTCTGGTAGAACGCCACCAGCGGCTTGGTCTGGGAATGGTAGACCGACAGGCGATGACGCACGGTTTCTTCGGTGTCGTCCTTGCGCTGCACCAGCTCTTCACCGGTAACGTCGTCCTTGCCCGCGACTTTCGGCGGGTTGTAGACGGTGTGGTAGACACGGCCGGATGGCTCGTGGACGCGACGACCGGCAATGCGCTGGACGATCTCTTCGTCGTCGACCGCGATTTCGACCACGTGATCGAGCTCAACACCGGCAGTCACCAGGGCTTCGGCCTGGGGAATGGTGCGCGGGAAGCCGTCGAACAGGAAGCCGTTGGCGCAATCGGCTTGAGCGATACGATCCTTGACCAGGGCGATGATCAGGTCATCCGACACCAGGCCGCCGGCATCCATGATGCTCTTGGCCTTGACGCCCAGCTCGGTGCCCGCCTTGACTGCGGCACGCAGCATGTCGCCAGTGGAAATTTGCGGGATACCGAATTTTTCGGTGATGAACTTTGCCTGAGTACCTTTACCGGCCCCGGGAGCTCCCAGCAGAATGACGCGCATCGATGTGCTCCTCAATTTTTTTATGTAAAACGCTCGGATTCGCCTCGTGGGGCCAATCTTCGAAAAACAGGATCGTGACCGCCCAAACGGCCAAAGGCTGATCAAGATACACAGCAGGCCCGACCCACACAAGCCGCCGAAAGTCGGAGGAACCCGCACCCGATACGACCTTCGGAGGAGGTGGCGAGAGTCGCAACCGGGCAACAAACTGTCGCCTGGCCAACCCGTTCCCTCCCCCGGCGGACAACGCCCGGGAACGCCGGGCGAGCCGTTTCGGTGCGCTGCCTGATCTTAGCCGGTATTGCGCAAACCGGCGGCAATCCCCGCCACAGACACCAGCAACGCCTGTTCCACGGGGCTGCCCTGGGCCACATCCTGCCGCCGCGAGCGCGCCAACAGTTCGGCCTGCAGCAGGTGCAGTGGGTCGAGGTAAGTGTTGCGCAGGCGAATGAATTCCAGCGTGGCTGGGCTATGTGCCAGTAGCTGCGACTGACCGGTCAACCCAAGGACCACCGAGCACGCCTGCGACAATAGGTCGCGTAAATGCGCACCCAAAGGCAGCAGCCCAGGTTCCACCAAACGCTCGTCGTAGGAGCGGGCAATGTCGGCGTCGGCCTTGGCCAGCACCATTTCCAGCATATCGATGCGGGTCCGGAAGAACGGCCACTGTTCGCGCATTTGCCCCAACAGCTCGCCTTCGCCACGCTCCAGGGCCTTGCTCAGTGCGGTTTCCCAGCCGAGCCAGGCCGGCAGCATCAAGCGGGTCTGGGTCCAACCGAAGATCCACGGGATCGCCCGCAGGCTTTCGATGCCACCGGCCCGACGCTTGGCCGGACGGCTGCCCAGGGGCAGGCGCCCCAGTTCCTGCTCGGGGGTGGACTGGCGGAAGTACTCGACAAATTGCGGGTTTTCCCGCACCACGGCGCGGTAGGCACGGACGCCATCGGCCGCCAGCTCGTCCATCAGGTCCCGCCACTGCGGCGTGGGCGGCGGCGGTGGCAGCAGCGTCGCTTCGAGCACGGCGGCGAGATAAAGGTTGAGGTTCTGTTCGGCGATGTCCGGCAGGCCGAATTTGAAACGAATCATTTCGCCCTGCTCGGTGGTGCGGAAACGCCCGGCCACCGAACCCGGTGGCTGGGACAGGATCGCCGCGTGCGCCGGACCACCACCACGGCCCACGGTGCCGCCGCGACCATGGAACAACAGCAGTTCGACTTGCTGCTCGCGGCAGATGTCCACCAGCCGCTCCTGGGCCCGATACTGCGCCCAGGCCGCCGCAGTGGTCCCGGCATCCTTGGCCGAATCGGAATAGCCGATCATCACTTCCTGAGGACCTTGCAGCCGCGAGCGATAACCGGGCAGCAGCAACAGCCGCTCGATCACCGGCCCGGCGTTGTCCAGGTCGGCCAGGGTCTCGAACAGCGGTACCACGCGCATTGGCCGCAACACGCCGGCGTCCTTCAACAACAGCTGCACCGCGAGGACATCGGAAGCCGCACCGGCCATGGAGATCACGTAGGAACCCAGGGACGCCGCTGGCGCCGCGGCCACTTCTCGGCACGTCGCCAAGACTTCCGCCGTATCGGCCGATGGCTTGAAATGGGCCGGCAGCAGCGGACGCCGGTTGCTCAGTTCCGCCAGCAAGAAGCTGATGCGCTGCTCCTCGTTCCAATCCTCATAGCGCCCCAGCCCCAAGTAGTCGGTTATTTCCGTCATGGCGGCGGTATGGCGCGTCGAGTCCTGGCGCACATCGAGGCGCACCAGGAACAGACCGAACGTCACCGCCCGGCGCAGGCAATCGAGCAGCGGCCCGTCGGCAATCACGCCCATGCCGCATTCGTGCAACGAGTGGTAGCACAGCTCCAGGGGGTCCAGCAGCTCGCGGTTGTGCTGTAACACGTCGGCGCTTGGCGGCGTGGCGGCACTCAAGGAGGCGTGGGCCCAGTTGCGGGTGGCGCGCAGGCGTTCACGCAATTGCTTGAGCACGGCGCGATAAGGTTCGGCGCTGTCGCCGGCCTGGGCACGCAAGGCCTCGCTGGCGTGTTGCATGGACAACTCGGCCGCCAGTTGATCGACATCACGCAGATACAGGTCCGCCGCCATCCACCGCGCCAGCAACAGCACCTCGCGGGTCACGGCAGCGGTGACATTCGGGTTGCCGTCGCGGTCGCCGCCCATCCACGAGGCAAAACGGATTGGCGCGGCCTCCAGCGGCAGGCGCAAGCCGGTCGCGGCATGCAGGGCCTGGTCGGCCTTGCGCAGGTAATTGGGAATGGCCTGCCACAACGAGTGTTCGATCACCGCGAACCCCCACTTGGCCTCGTCCACCGGGGTCGGCCGGGTGCGGCGGATTTCTTCGGTGTGCCAGGCTTCGGCGATCAAGCGTTGCAGGCGTTCGTGAATCTGCGCGCGCTCGACGCTGGTCAGGTCGCGGTGATCCTGGGCCGCCAGTTGCGCGGCGATGGCGTCATATTTCTGGATCAGTGTACGGCGAGCCACTTCCGTGGGGTGTGCCGTGAGGACCAATTCGATCTCCAGCCGCCCCAATTGCCGGGCCAGGGCCTCGGCGCCATGGCCTTCGGCCCGCAACCGGGCGAGCAGCTCGGGCAACACCCGCGCCTCGAAGGGTTCCGGCTGCGATTCTTCGCGGCGGTGGATAAGTTGATATTGCTCGGCGATATTGGCCAGGTTGAGAAACTGGTTGAATGCCCGCGCCACCGGCAGCAGTTCGTCCTCGCTCAACTGGTTGAGGCTGGCGCTGAGTTCGGCGTCCACGGAACCGCGTCGGTCAGCCTTGGCGCCCTTGCGGATCTGCTCGATCTTGTCGAGAAACGCATCCCCGTATTGTTCGCGGATGGTGTTGCCCAATAACTCACCCAGCAGGTGAACGTCTTCGCGCAAGCGTGCATCGATATCGGTCATCAGCATTTCTCCAGCAAAAAGTCCGGACAGCTCTTGGATTAGAGAGTGCCGATGCCCACCGTTTCTGACAAGCGACGAAGGGACTTTAAACCTTGCAGGACAAAGCTAGTCTCATGATTAAGCCACACAACGGCTTGTCACTCACCGCGCCTGCCACGAGCAGGCTTATTGAGGTCATCATGAAAATTCGTGAGCTTGCCCAGCATTGGGAAGAAAACGCCAAGGGCCGTCTGACCGAGACTGGCTACACGATTCACCTGGACGTGGAAGCCGCCGCCCGGCTGGCAGCAATCTGCGACATGTACCCCAAGCGCCAGCCCGAGGAGCTGCTCGGCGAGCTGATCGGAGCGGCACTGGAAGAGCTGGAAGCCAGCTTCCCCTACATCAAGGGCTCGCAAGTCGTCGCCACCGATGAAGAAGGCGACCCGCTGTACGAAGACGTGGGTCCGACCCCGCGATTCCTCGCCTTGTCCCGGCGGCATCTGCACGACCTTTCCTCGCAGAACGACAAATCCAAACACTGACCGCTTTCATTCCTGGTTGCGACTTTCCGGCGCGGTGGCTTTCCACCCGCGCCGCAATACCGCTGCGCGCCTTGAAAGTTCAGCTTTTTTGCCGCTGACCGATCAGTCAGTAATTCTTTTGGCGAATGGCCATCTTCGCTGAACTTTTGAAAAACGCCTCGGGTCACACCGAGTAACCATACTGGAACGGTTGTTTAAATAAACGCGCCTTGGCGCCAGCGCCAAACCAGACGTCACGGCTTCGGTCCCAGCATGGATTTGTCGTTTTTTCAGGAGTTTTCCAATGGAGTTGAAGCCTATGAATACCTGCACTGCCAAACCCTCATCCACTGGCCTGCGCGGCTTGAAGTTGGCTGCCCTGGCGATCGGTAGCAGCTTCATTCTCGCCGGTTGCGCCGGTAATCCACCTTCGGAGCAGTACGCGGTGACCCAATCGGCGGTCAACAGCGCCGTCAGCGCCGGCGGTACCGAATTCGCTGCTGTGGAAATGAAATCGGCCCAGGACAAACTCAAGCAGGCGGAAATCGCCATGCATGACAAGAAGTACGACGAAGCCAAGCGTCTGGCCGAACAGGCCGAGTGGGACGCCCGCGTCGCCGAGCGCAAGGCTCAGGCCGCCAAGGCCGAACAAGCACTCAAGGATTCTCAGAAAGGGGTTCAGGAACTGCGTCAGGAAGGCATGAACAAGGTTCAGTAAGCCGTTCACGCCACGACGTACTTCTCATTGATAAAAGGACGACAGACTATGATGCACAAACACTTGATGATGCCCGCCCTGCTCGCTGCCTGCGTAGCCCTGGCCGCTTGCTCCCACGACCCGAACGCGAACCTGGAACAGGCCCGCACCAATTACAACGGCCTGCAGGCTGATCCAGCGGCGACCAAAGTGGCCGCACTGGAAACCAAGGACGCCGCCGACTTCCTGGCCAAGGCTGACAAGGCCTATATGGACAAGGAAGACGAAGCCAAGGTCGACCAGTTGGCCTACCTGACCAACCAGCGCGTCGAAGTGGCCAAGCAGACCATCGCCCTGCGCAACGCCGAAGCCGAGCTGAAAAACGCCGGTGACGAACGTGCGCGTGCCTTGCTCGATGCGCGTAACGCGCAGATCAAGCAACTGCAGGACAGCCTCAACGCCAAGCAGACCGAACGCGGTACGCTGGTGACCTTCGGCGACGTGCTGTTCGCCACCAACAAGTCCGACCTGCGCGCCAGCGGCATGACGAATGTGAACAAACTGGCGCAGTTCCTCCAGGAAAACCCGGACCGCAAGGTGATCATCGAAGGCTACACCGACAGCACCGGTTCGGACTCCTACAACCAGTCGCTGTCCGAGCGCCGCGCCAACTCGGTGCGTATGGCTCTGGTGAATATGGGCGTGAACATGGACCGTATCGTGACCCAAGGCTATGGCAAGGAATTCCCCGTGGCTGACAACACCAGCGTCTCGGGCCGTGCCATGAACCGTCGCGTGGAAGTGACCATCTCCAACGACAACCAGCCAGTGGCCCCGCGCTCGACCATGAGCGCCAACTGATCGACTGACGGCCAACAAAAAGCCCCGCCTGACTTCAATCAGGCGGGGCTTTTTAATGGCTGCACATTTTGTTGAGCGGGTCGTATCCCCTGTGGGAGCGAGCTTGCTCGCGATGGCGGCAGGTCAGTCGACATAGGTGTTGACTGATCCACCGCTATCGCGAGCAAGCTCGCTCCCACAGAGAATTGTTACGGCTGCAGTTTCTGCGGCGTCTCCTGCCCCATGCAGCGCACCGCGCGTTTCTTCTCGTTGATCAGCACGCCGGTCAGGCCTTTCTGCTCGGTGTCGAACAACACCAGCACACCATCGATGCACTGGGCAACCTGGGGGGCCGGTTCCAGGGAAACCTTGTAGTCCTCGCCCGGTACGGTCTTGAGCATGGTGAATTGGTTGAGCAGCAACGCATCCTCAGGCTTGGCGAAGTGCAGGTAGCCGTAGTACCACAGCGTCGCAACGGTGCCGAGGATGCTGCAGATACCGGTGATGATCAGGGGGATGGCGTTACGTTCTTCGCTCATTGCGGGCTCTCTGGTGATTCAACGGGTGATTTCGGGTAATTCGGGACCTCGCCCAGGCGGCGCAGGCCGTCGAAGTGCTGGGGATCGTCGAGGTAGCGCAGCATCACAGTGCGCCAGGTTGGGTCGGCGAACGTCTGCACATGGCCGCCGCGTGTCAATTGCAGGACCCGCGGCGGCGGCGCAGCTTGATACAGGCGGATGCCATTGGAAAGGGGAACGATGGGATCGTCCAGGCTGTGGTAGATCAATTTCGGCACGCCATTCAATTGCGCCACGGAACTGATCGCGCTGTCACCGTCCGGTACCAGCCAGGACAACGGCACCTGGAACGGCCAGGTCAGCCAGGACGTACTCAGGGCAAAACGGCCGACGTCGCGATAGCTGGCGGGCACGCCATCGAGCACCAGCGCCTTGAGCTGTCGCTGGCGCTGCGGATGCTCGACCAGGTAATGCACCGCCAGCGCACCGCCCAGGCTCTGGCCGAGCAGCACCAGCGGCTTGCCCTGCACCTCGGGCGCCTGGTCGAGCCATTGGAACGCGGCGTCAATGTCCTGGTAAATCGCCGGCAGGCTCGGCTCGCCTTCGGACAGGCCATAACCCCGGTAGTCGACCATCAACACCTGGTAGCCCTGCTCCGGCAACCACCAGCTCCCGCCCAGGTGCCAGGCCAGGTTGCCGCCGTTGCCGTGCAAATGCAGGACCGTGCCCTTGACCTCCACACCCGGTTTGACGGGCAGCCACCAGCCGTGAAGCTTGAGACCGTCGGCGGTGGTCAGGGTGACGTCACGGTACTCGAGCCTGGCCCGCTCCGGGGTGAACGGCAGGCCGTGCTCGGGGTAGAACAGCAGGGAACTGCAACCGCTCAGGGCCAACAATAGGCAAATGATGCCGAGGGTTCGCATCCGGTGAAGCCTCGCAAAAAACAGAATTGGAACACGGTCCCCTGCGGGAGCAAGCCCGCTCCCACAATTGGACAGTGTGATGCTCAAAGGATATTGGAATAATCCGCTTCGATCCGGTCCAGGCTCAGATGGTTCAGGAAGTTGGAGAAACACATCCAGGCCGACAAGGCGTTCATGTCGCGGAACTGCTCGGGCAGATATTTGGGCGGCACCACCAGGCCTTCGTCCACCAGTTGCCGCAACGTACGCATGTCCTCGAGGGTGGTCTTGCCGCAGAACAGCAGCGGCACCTGCTCCAGTTTGCCTTTGCGCACGGCCAACTGAATGTAGTTGTAAACCATGATGAAGCCCTTGAGGTAGGACAAGTCTTTGGTAAATGGCAGCCCCGTCGGCACCGAGCCACGGAACACCCGGCTGGCGTTGCCGTAGCTTTCGGCCATTTCAAAACCCTGCTCGCGGAAGAACTCGAAGATCTGCAGGAAATCGGCGCCCTCCTCCACCATATGAATGGCCCGGGTACGGTTGGTCAGTTTGCGCAGGCGGCTCGGGTAGGAGGCGAAGGTGATGATTTCCATCAGGATCGCCAGGCCTTCCTGGGTGACCGTGGACGAGGGTGGGCCCTTGGACAGGAAGGTGCAGATTGGCTGGTTGAGGCCGTTGAGCGTTGTGCCGACGTGCACCAGCCCTTCGTGAACTTCCAACGCACGCACGTCGCGCTCGTTGAACATCGCATCGGTGCGGATCTTGATGTAGTCCGCGCCCGCCGCTGCGTCGGCCACGATACCATCGGACTCGAATACCCGGATGGTTTCCTCGGCTTCGCCAAACACCCGGTTGAGGCGGTGTTGCAGCAGGCTGACGGCTTCCTTGGCGCTGAGGACTTTCGGCTCGTCCTTGAGGTCGCCACGGCCATCGATGTTGTTCAGGTAATCGGAGAGCATCAGGCCCAGGTCGGCCAGGGTCGGGTCGCCGGCGTGGAAGGCATCGGAGGCGGCGCCATAGAGCTCCTGGGAGATCAGCCCGAAATCCTCGGTGCCACGGGCCTCGAGCATGCGCACCACCATGCGGTATTCCTTGCACATGCGGCGCATGATCTGGCCAACCGGGTTGAACTGCCCAAGCTGGCGGGTGATGTCGCGCTCGATGTTCTGGAACTCCAGCTTCACCTTGCTCGAATCGAAGGACAGTGGCCGGTTGAGGTAATAGTCGCGATCCACCGCAGGCATTTCCTTGCCCTTGGCCTTGAGAAAGCCCTTGCGGATGTTCTCGTCCCACTTCACCGCGTCGAGGATGCGAATCGGCGTTTGCGCCAGCACAATGCGATCGGACAAGGTGCGTATCGTCTGCTGGTAATCGTCCACCCGGAACTCCTGTGAAAAAACGTCCGCTTGTCGCTGTTATTGGGGTTTGACCAGCCGCTGGTAGCGCACGGCCTCCGAGAACACATCGGAATTGGCCGGGTCGTCGAGGTAACTGAACACCTTGTTCATGTCGCTGTCCACCAGCACCCCGTCACCTTCCTCGCTCTGGTTCGGCTGGCCGCTGAGGCGTTTCTGGCCGATGGCCTGGTTGATCTGATCCACGTCCAGGTTGTAGACCACCAGCTCTTGCTTGTCGGTCAACTCGAAACCGGCGATCAAATAGTGACCGCCAAACCGGGCCGGCACCTTGGCCGACACGTACCAGCGGCTGCCATGACGGGAAACAGTCAACGGGATGGCTTCACGCTCATGGGGCCTGGCCCTGAAGTAGCTGATGGCTTGGTAGCGGTGCCTGCCGACCTTCGTCAGCTCCAGGTTCAACGGTTCGCCCCAGGCATTGGTGCTGGTCCAGTGACCGAGCAGGCCCTCTGGCGCGGCTTCGCTTTGCGGCAACGGTGCCTTGAAGGACACCAGGCAGCCACTGAGCAACAGCAACGACACGGCCAGGACAACGGCACGCCAGGCTTTCATTTGAACTCCCTATGGTAGGTGGCGCCTTGCCTTTGTGGCGAGGGAGCTTGCTCCCGCTGGGCTGCGCAGCAGCCCCTTTTTTGGTGAGCGCTGCGCGCTCAAGCGGGAGCAAGCTCCCTCGCCACATAAACTGCGGTGCTTCAACTACACCGACGCCAGTACCAGGTGCATGTAGCGGGTCAGGATGCCGAGCATATCTTCATCGGCTACCGGCTCGGCGCCATTGAGCAAGCCCTGATATTCCATCCGACCGATAATCGCCGTCAACACTTTGGCATCCTGTTGCGGCTCACGGGAGCCCAATACCTGGAAAAACTGACAGGTGCCGTGCAGCAAAATCTGCTGGTGGGAACGCACCAGCACCGCCAGGCGCGGGTTGAGCAGCGCTTCCTGGCGGAAGGCCTGTTCAGCCATCAGGTACTCACGGCGACTGTCCAATTGGTGTTGCACGTAGTCGGCGGTCATCCGGGCTATGTCGTCCGCCAGTTGCGAGCGCGATTGGGCGCTGCCGTCACCGTAAGCGACCATTTCCCGCAGCAAGCCTTCGTTACTGGCCCACAGCTTGGCCATGAACGCCGCGCTGCGCTCCACATACTGGGCGAAGGTATCGGTGAGCAGGTCGTCGATGTCCTTGAAGTAATACGTGGTGGCCGACAACGGCACGCCCGCTTCGGCAGCTACGGCGCGGTGCCGCACCGCCCGCACGCCATCGCGCACCACAATGCGCATGGCCGCGTCGAGAATCTCCTGGCGACGCTGCTCACTGCCCTGTCGGCTGGCCTTGCGGCCCTGGTACTGAACACTTTCAGCGACAGCCGTGGCGACGCCCGCTGCACCTTCTGAAGCCATTGCACGATTCACGACAGGTCTTCCTCGCTCTTTGAAAAACTAACCAATTGATACGTTTGTACCAGACAGGCAATAAAAAGCCGCCCATCGAGGCGGCTTTTTAGTTGAAGCACTTACGCTTGAGGCCGCATGTGCGGGAAGAGAATCACGTCCCGGATCGACGGCGAGTTGGTCAACAACATCACCAGGCGATCGATGCCGATGCCTTCGCCTGCGGTCGGCGGCATGCCGTACTCCAGGGCACGCACGAAGTCGGCATCGTAGTGCATGGCTTCGTCGTCGCCGGCGTCCTTGTCAGCCACCTGGGCCATGAAACGCTCGGCCTGGTCTTCTGCATCGTTGAGCTCGGAATAGGCGTTGGCGATTTCACGACCACCGATGAACAGCTCGAAACGGTCGGTCACGCTTGGGTTCTCGTCGTTGCGACGGGCCAGCGGCGACACTTCGAACGGGTACTGGGTGATGAAGTGCGGCTGTTCCAGCTTGTGCTCGACCAGCTCTTCGAAAATCATCACTTGCAGCTTGCCCAAGCCTTCGAAACCAAGCACCTTGGCACCGGCCTTCTTGGCGATGGCGCGAGCCTTTTCGATGTCGTTCAGGTCATCGGCAGTCAGTTCAGGGTTGTACTTGAGGATCGAGTCGAACACCGACAGGCGCACGAACGGCTCGCCGAAGTGGAACACCTTGTCGCCGTACGGCACGTCGGTGGTCCCGAGAACAAGCTGCGCCAGCTCGCGGAACAGCTCCTCGGTCAGGTCCATGTTGTCTTCGTAGTCGGCGTAGGCCTGGTAGAACTCGAGCATGGTGAACTCGGGGTTGTGCCGGGTCGAAACGCCTTCGTTACGGAAATTGCGGTTGATCTCGAAGACTTTCTCGAAGCCACCGACCACCAGCCGCTTGAGGTACAGCTCCGGCGCGATGCGCAGGAACATTTCCATGTCCAGGGCGTTGTGGTGGGTTTCGAACGGCTTGGCCGCCGCACCGCCGGGGATGGTCTGCAGCATCGGCGTCTCGACTTCCAGGAAGTCACGCTTCATCAGGAAGCTGCGGATGTGAGCGATGACTTGCGAGCGCACGCGGAACGTCTGGCGCACGTCTTCGTTGACGATCAGGTCGACGTAGCGCTGGCGATAACGCTGCTCGGTGTCGGTCAGGCCGTGGTGCTTGTCCGGCAGCGGGCGCAGGGACTTGGTCAGCAGGCGCACGCTGGTCATTTCGACATACAGGTCACCCTTGCCGGAACGGGCCAGGGTGCCTTCGGCGGCAATGATGTCGCCCAGGTCCCAGGTCTTGACGGCGGCCAGGGTTTCTTCCGGCAGGGTCTTGCGGTTGACGTAGACCTGGATGCGACCGGTCATGTCCTGGATCACCATGAACGAACCACGATTGAGCATGATACGACCGGCCACCTTGACTGGAATCGCCGCCTCGGCCAGCTCTTCCTTGGTCTTGTCCGCATACTGCTTCTGCAAGACGTCGCAGTAGGCGTCGCGGCGGAAGTCGTTGGGGAAGGCCTGGCCCTTGGCGCGCTCGGCAGCAAGCTTTTCCTTGCGCAGGGCGATCAGGGAGTTTTCTTCCTGTTGCAGGGCTTGCGGGTCGAGTTCTAGGTCGCTCATGTCTTTAAGGATTCCATCACAGGTTCGTTGCCCCCGGCCCCGGGCCGGAGTTTGCGGGCCAGCCTGCTCCTTGATGGAAGCGTGCCTGCCCGCCGCATGGGTGTCGCGTTACAGCCCTTGTTTGAGGCTGGCGATCAGGTATTCATCGATATCGCCATCGAGCACCTTGTCGCAATCGCTGCGTTCGATGCTGGTCCGCAGATCCTTGATCCGCGAGGCATCGAGCACGTACGAACGGATCTGGTGACCCCAGCCGATGTCCGACTTGGTGTCTTCCAGTGCCTGGGACGCCGCGTTGCGCTTCTGCACTTCCTGCTCGTAAAGGCGAGCCCGGAGCATCTTCATCGCGGTGTCTTTGTTGGCGTGCTGGGAACGCTCGTTCTGGCAACTGACCACGGTGTTGGTCGGTACGTGGGTAATCCGTACGGCCGAGTCGGTGGTGTTGACGTGCTGGCCACCGGCCCCGGAGGAACGGTAGGTGTCGATGCGCAAGTCCGCCGGGTTGATCTCGATCTCGATGTTGTCATCGATTTCCGGCGAAACGAAGACGGCCGAGAACGAGGTGTGGCGACGGTTGCCGGAGTCGAACGGGCTTTTACGCACCAGGCGGTGCACGCCGATCTCGGTCCGCAGCCAGCCAAAGGCGTATTCACCCTTGATGTGCACGGTAGCGCCCTTGATCCCGGCGACTTCACCGGCCGACAGTTCCATGATGGTGGCGTCGAAACCGCGTTTGTCAGCCCAGCGCAGGTACATGCGCAGCAGGATGTTGGCCCAGTCCTGGGCTTCGGTGCCGCCGGAACCGGCCTGGATGTCCAGGTAGGCGTTGTTCATGTCCATCTCGCCGCTGAACATGCGACGGAATTCCAGCTTGGCGAGGTTCTCGTCGAGGCGTGTCAGCTCGGCGACGACATCGCCGACCGCGCCTTCATCGTTCTCTTCGACAGCCATGTCCAGCAGGTCGCGGCAATCGGCCAGGCCGCTGGACAACTCGTCCAGGGTCTCGACGATCTGCGCCAGCGCAGAACGCTCGCGGCCCAGCTCCTGGGCGTACGAAGGGTTGTTCCAGACATTCGGATCTTCAAGCTCGCGATTGACTTCGGTCAGACGCTCATGCTTTTGATCGTAGTCAAAGATACCCCCGAATAGTTTCGGAGCGCTCGGACAGGTCCTTGATGGTGTTAAGGATCGGGTTGATTTCCATGGCGGGCAGCACTCGTTGGCGAACTTTTGAAAGCCGGCGAGTATAACGTAATCAAGCGCCAGCGGCAGCCCGCCTGGCGGCTTTAGGGGCAATGAAACCTGGTACACACCCCTGTGGCGAGGGGATTTATCCCCGTTGGGCTGCGAAGCAGCCCCAGAATCGGACCCTGCGGTGCTTCAGGCAAATCGTGTCAGCTGCATTTGGGGCTGCTTCGCAGCCCAACGGGGATAAATCCCCTCGCCACAAAAGCGTCCATCATCGACCGAAGGTTATTCGAAACCCACCCGATTCCGCCCATTGTGCTTGGCCAGGTACAACCCCTTGTCCGCCGCCGAGATCAGTTGCCGGCAATCGCCACCTTGCTGCGGCGTGACGGTCGAGACGCCAATGCTGATGGTCAGGTTCTCGCCGCCGTCAGGCGTGGTATGGGGGATTTTCAGGGCGACGACGCCCTGTCGCAGTTTCTCGGCCATTAGCCGGGCGCCGCCCGGCGAGGTCCCGGGCAGGACCAGGGCGAACTCCTCGCCGCCGTAACGGGCTGGCAAGTCGGAGGGACGGCTGCACGCCTCGCGGATCGCCGTGGCGACCTTGCGCAGCGCTTCGTCGCCCTCCAAGTGGCCGAAGTTGTCGTTGTAGGCCTTGAAGTAGTCCACATCGATCATCAGCAGCGACAGTTGGCTCTGGTCGCGCATCGCCCTGCGCCATTCCAGTTCCAGGTATTCGTCGAAGTGCCGGCGATTGGACAGGCCGGTCAGGCCGTCGGAGTTCATCAAGCGTTGCAGCACCAGGTTGGTGTCGAGCAGTTGCTGCTGGCTGACCCGCAGTGCCCGATAAGCCGCGTCGCGTTGCAACAGCATCATGTAGGAACGCGAGTGATAGCGGATGCGCGCCACCAGTTCGATGTTGTCCGGCAACTTGACCAGGTAGTCGTTGGCCCCGGCGGCGAACGCCGCGCTCTTGACCAGCGGGTCCTCCTTGGTGGACAGGACAATGATCGGGATATCACGGGTGGCCGGATGGTTACGGTACTCGCGCACCAGGCTCAGGCCATCCAGGCCGGGCATCACCAGGTCCTGGAGAATCACCGTCGGCTTGATGCGAACCGCATGGGCGATGGCCTGGTGAGGGTCGGAGCAGAAGTGGAAGTCGATGTTGTCTTCATTCGACAGCCCGCGTCGCACCGCCTCGCCAATCATCGCCTGGTCGTCAACGAGCAAGACCATGGCGGCGTTCTCTTCGCGCTTGAATTCGTCGAGCTGCAGATCATTCATGGTGGCTTACCTGAGTATGGCCTGAGGCAACGCGGGCGGAATTCTTCATGGGGTAAAAATCTCCAACAACCGTGGCGCGATAGCGTCCAGGGCGAGAATATGGACGGCGGCGTCGATGGCGGCCGCCGCTTTGGGCATCCCGTACACCGCGCTGCTGCGCTGGTCCTGGGCGACGGTCACATAGCCCTGCTGGCGCATGAGTTTAAGCCCTTGTGCACCGTCGCGGCCCATGCCGGTGAGCAATACGCCCACCGCGTCACCGCTCCAGTACTGGGCAACACTTTCAAAAAACACGTCGATGGAGGGCCGGTAGATCTCGTTCACCGGCTCGGCGGTATAGGCCAGGGTGCCGTCCTTCAACAAACGCAGATGATGGTTGGTCCCGGCCAGCAACACCGTACCACTTTGCGGCGTCTCGCCGTGCCGGGCCAGGCGCACCGTGTGGCCCGACACGCTGCCCAGCCACTCGGCCATGCCTGCAGCGAACACCTCGTCCACATGCTGGACCAGCACAATGGCCGGGGCAAAGTGACGCGGCAGCGCCTTGAGCAGCACTTCCAGCGCCGCCGGCCCGCCCGCCGACGACCCGATGGCCACCAGGCTCTTGCGCGACACTGCCGCACGCTGCGCCGCCGGCGCGGGGCGCTCATGCTTGTTGCGCTCACCGATCAGCCAGCCGATGTTGGTGATCTTGCGCAACAGCGGTGCCGCCGCGTCCGCCGGATTACCGACACCCAGGGCCGGGGTATCGACCACATCCAGCGCGCCATGGCCCATGGCCTCGAACACCCGGTGGACGTTCTGCTGGCTGTCCCCGGTGACGATCACGATCGCGCAGGGGCTGTCGGCCATGATCCGCCGAGTGGCCTCCACACCATCCATGATCGGCATGAGCAAATCCATCAGGATCAGGTCCGGGGTGTACTCGGCGCAACGCTGCACCGCCTCGGCCCCGTTGGCGGCCACCCAGACCAGTTGGTGCGCCGGCTCGAACGCCAGGGCCCGGCGCAGGGCCTCGACCGCCAGGGGCATGTCATTGACGATGGCGATCTTCAAGCGCGCGCCCCTCCGATCAATTCGACCACGGCATCAAGCAAGGCGTCGTCATGGAAACTCGCCTTGGCCAAATAATAGTCGGCACCGGCGTCGAGGCCACGGCGGCGATCTTCTTCACGATCCTTGTAGGACACCACCATCACCGGCAGCGATTGCAGCCGGTTGTCACGCCGCAACAGCGACACCAGCTCAATGCCGTCCATGCGCGGCATGTCGATGTCTGTGATCAGCAAGTCGAAATCCTCCGAGCGCAATGCATTCCAGCCATCCATGCCATCCACCGCCACCGCCACGTCATAGCCGCGATTGAGCAACAACTTGCGTTGCAGCTCGCGCACGGTCAGGGAATCGTCCACCACCAGGATCCGCTTGCGCGGGGCCTGGGCCTGGTTCTGCCGGGCGATGCGCTCCAGGCGTCCGGTATCGAGCAACTTGTCCACCGAACGCAGCAGGTCTTCGACATCGACAATCAACACCACTGAACCGTCGTCGAGCAAGGCCCCGGCGGAAATGTCCTGGACCTTGCCCAGGCGTTCGTCCAGGGGCAGGACCACCAGGGTTCGCTCGCCGATGAAGCGCTCCACCGCCACGCCGTAGATCGTCTCGCGCTCGCGGATCACCACGACCTTGAGGGTTTGGCTGCTGCCTTGCGTCGCCGGGCGATTGAGCAACTGGCTGGCGGCGACCAAGCCGATATGCCGGCCTTCGTGCCAGAAATGCTGGCGGCCTTCGACCTGAACGATGTCTTCCGGCGCCAGGTCGCACATGCGTTCGATGTGGGCCAGGGGAAAGGCGTACGCTTCATCGCCGACTTCCACCACCAGGCTGCGCACCACCGACAGCGTCAGCGGCACCTCAAGATGGAAACGACTGCCCTCGCCCGCCGTCTGCTCCAGTACCACCGCGCCGCGCAGTTGCCGGACCATGTGCTGGACCGCGTCCAGGCCGACGCCGCGCCCGGACACTTCGGTGACCTTGTCGCGCAAGCTGAAACCGGGCAAGAACAGGAAAGTCAGCAGTTCCTCTTCGCTCAGGCTGGCGGCGGTTTGCTCAGGGGAAAGGCCGCGCTCGACGATGCTGCGGCGCACCCGTTCCAGGTCTACCCCGGCACCATCGTCCGCCAATTCCAGGACCAGCAGGCCAGCCTGATGGGAGGCGCGCAGACGAATCACGCCTTCGGCAGGCTTGCCGGCCAGTATCCGTTGTTCCGGGGGTTCGATGCCGTGGTCCACGGCGTTGCGCAGCAAGTGGGTCAGTGGCGCTTCGAGCTTTTCCAGCACATCGCGGTCGACCTGGGTTTTCTCGCCTTCAATCTCCAGGCGCACCTGTTTGCCCAGGCTGCGGCCCAGGTCACGGACCATGCGAGCCTGACCCGAAAGCACATCGGCGAACGGGCGCATGCGGCAGGCCAGCGCCGTGTCGTACAGCACCTGCGCCCGCTGACTGGCCTGCCAGGCGAACTCATCCAGCTCAGCGGTTTTCTGCGCCAGCAGTTGCTGGGTTTCGGCGAGCAAACGGCGGGCATCGCCAAGGGCTTCCTGGGCTTGCAGGCTCAGGGCATGGTCCTTGAGGTGTACATTCAGCTCTTCAAGGGCGCGCAAACCGGTGCTTTGCTGGCGCTTGAGCCGCTGCATCGTCGCCAGCCAAGGCTTGAGGCGCTGGGTCTCCACCAGGGACTTGCTCGACAGATCGAGCAAGCTGTTGAGGCGTTCGGCCGTGACCCGCAAGACCCGCTCGCCGCCTTCGGTGACCCGTTTGTGCTTGGGGGCCGGCTCCGTTGCCGGGGGCGGTTCCACTTCCGTCAGCTCGATGCGTAGCGGCTCGACCGCTGTCTCGACGCTTGGTACGACCACTGCCGGGGCCTGTGGCGCGTTGGGATCAAGCAGCCGCCCCATCAACGCCACATAGGCGTCGATATCCGGGGCACCGACGCTGTTGCCCGGGGTGGCGATGCGCATCAGCAGGTCAGTACCTTGCAGCAAGGCATCGATGTGTTCAGCGCCCAGCACCAGGCGCTGCTCCTGGGCGCTGACCAGGCAATCTTCCATCACATGGGCCACGCTGACCCCAGCGTCCACCCCGACAATACGTGCCGCGCCCTTGAGGGAATGCGCCGCGCGCATGCACGACTCCAGGTAATCGGCCTGGGTCGGATCGCGCTCCAGGGCCAGCAGGCCGGCACTCAGTACCTGGACCTGAGCTTCGGCTTCCAGGCTGAACAGCTCCAGCAACGAGGCGTCGCGCATCTGGTCAGGGGTCATGACAGGCTCCGAGCCACGGCGGACAGCAGTTGTTCTTCATCCAGCCAGCGCAGGCTACGGCCCTTGAAGGGCAGCACACCACGGGTGTACTTGCCCGTCGATTGCGAAGCGCTCGCCAGGACGCGTTCATCGATGGCGTGGATGCCGTCGACCTCATCCACCGGCACCACCACCGGCCCGCCCTTGGCCGCGACAATCAACATGCGCGGCATCACCCGCGCGCCGGAAACCACCGCCGCGCCGGGTTCCAGGTCCAACAGCTCCACCAGCGACAGGCAGGCCACCAGCGCCCCGCGTACATTGGCCACCCCCAACAAGGCCCGCGAGCGCTGGTGAGGCAAGGAATGGATCGGCTGCAACGGCGCCACTTCCACCAGGCTGCGCGTCGTCAGGCCCAGCCATTCCTCGCCGAGGCGGAACATCAGCAGCGAGCGCGTGACCACATCGGTGTCCGCAGGGGCAAGAGACAGATCCCGCTGATCCTGAGGCAAGGCATAACGGTCGAGCAGCCGGGTGGCGGCCGCCGAATACACCGAGCAATTGCGGCAGTGAATATGCTCGACCAACAACGGGCAGGATTTGTCGCCATGCACGCCGATGCGATTCCAGCAGTCGTCGATAGCCTGGGCATCGTCATGGGTAACGGTGTAAGAAGCCGAACCGCTCATCGTTTGTGCTCACTGTCTGCCGCGCGCCCGCTACGGGCGGCGCGTTCCTGCAATCGACGGGCTCCGGCCGCGTCTCCCTGGGAAGCCAGCAGCGCCGCCAGATGCACCAGGGCCTCGGCGTGTTGCGGTTCAAGATAAAGCGCCTTGCGATAAAAACCCTGGGCTTCAAGGGCGCTGCCAGCCATGTCGCTGAGCAGGCCCAACCAATAGAACACCTGGGCGTTTGGCGCGTGGCTGCGCAAGTAGGCCTCGCAAGCCACGCGGGCCTCGGCGCTTTTGCCACCGTTGGCCAGGGCAGCAATATTGGCCAGCAAGGCCGCAGCGTCACTGCTTTTGGGTTCGGCAATCGGCGTCACGCTTGCCGCAAACGGCCGCGGCCGAATCACCGGCGGGACAACGCGGGGCGGTGGCTGGCGAACCGGCAGCGGGGTCGGCATCAAGGCCGGCAACGGTTGCGGCTCGGGTGCCCCCTGGCGGCTGAAGGCGAACGATTGGGCGATCCCGATCGAGCGCATGCCCAATCGGCCCAGCAAGCTGCCCTCGGCGGGGCCGATAAACAGCACACCGTCCTGATGGGTCAGGCGCTTGAGCACCTCGAACACCTGCTGCTGGGTCGGTTGGTCGAAATAGATCAGCAGGTTGCGACAGAACACAAAGTCGTAAGGTGCCTCGTTCACCAACAAGGCCGGATCCAGCAGGTTGCCCACTTGCAAACGCACCTGTTCGCGCACCCGCTCGCTGAGGCGGTAGCCCTCGTCTTCGGCGTCGAAGTACCGCTCGCGAAAACCCAGCTCCGCACCACGGAAGGAATTCCTGCCGTAACGCGCTTCCTTGGCCCGCGCCACCGACAGCGGGCTGACATCCAGGCCGTCCACCTTGAACTGATGCGGTCCCAGGCCTGCGTCGAGCAAGGCCATGGCAATCGAATAAGGTTCTTCGCCGGTGGAACACGGCAAGCTGAGGATGCGCAGCGCGCGCAGGTGCTTGATCTCGGCCAGGCGCTTGACGGCCAGCCTGGCGAGGGTGGCGAAGGATTCAGGGTAGCGAAAGAACCAGGTCTCAGGGACGATTACCGCTTCGATCAGCGCTTGCTGCTCCTGGGCCGAATACTGCAGGCCCTGCCAATATTCATCGGCGGTTCGCCCGGGCACGGCACCGATACGCTGACGCACGGCTCGCTCAATGATCGCGGTGCCGACGGAGGTCACATCCAGGCCGATGCGCTCCTTGAGAAAATCGAAAAAACGCTGGTCGTTGTTCATGGCGTTGCCTCGAGGTCGTCGAGGTTCAGCGGCGGCGCAGGAAACAGCAGCGCCCGAACCGACTCATCGAGCAGGTCATTGACCCGCACCCATTGCAGCAACCCCTGGGCATCTTCGCGTACCGGGCCGAGGTACGGCGCCTGCCGGTTGTCCAGGCCATAGGGTTTGAAATCGGCCGGGTCACAGCGCATGGTGTCGGTCGCCTGCTCAAGGATCAGGCCCAGCACCTGTCCCGTTTGTTGCGCGTCGCCCTGATAGCGCACCAGCACCAGTCGCGTACTGGTCCGGGCCTCGGCGCTCTGGCCAAAGGTCAGGGCGCACAGGTCGATCACCGGCACCACCGTGCCACGCCAGGCAAACACCCCCGCCACCCAGGACGGCGCCCGGGCGATCGGTTTGAGGGGCAGGCGCGGCAGCACTTCCACCACATCGATGGCCTGCAGGGCGTAACGTTCGTTGCCGATGCAGAACACCAGGAACAACGACTGGCGGGCCGTCGGTGCGGCGCCACGCCGGGTCTCGAGTTCGCCCATCAGACTTTGAAACGCGAGACGCCGCTGCGCAGCCCTACGGCTACCTGGCTCAGTTCGTCGATGGCGGAACTGGCCTGGCGCAGGGACTCCACGGTCTGGCTGCTGGCATCGCCCAGTTGCACCAGGGCGTGGTTGATCTGCTCGGCACCGGTGGCCTGGGCCTGCATGCCTTCGTTGACCATCAACACCCGCGGTGCCAGGGCCTGGACCTGATGGATGATCTGCGACAGCTGCTCACCCACCTGCTGCACTTCGGCCAT
This sequence comes from Pseudomonas sp. NFACC08-1, assembly GCF_900106735.1. Lineage (NCBI taxonomy): Bacteria > Pseudomonadati > Pseudomonadota > Gammaproteobacteria > Pseudomonadales > Pseudomonadaceae > Pseudomonas > Pseudomonas sp. NFACC08-1. The sequence goes on from NZ_FNNL01000006.1 coordinate 276,515, forward strand.
GCCTCGGCGCACTTCTTCGGAGAACTTGTCCATGCCCATCACGCCGGCCGATACCGCGGACTGGATCTCGCGCACCATCTGCTCGATGTCATAGGTCGCCACGGCGGTCTGGTCGGCCAGGCGTCGTACTTCAGTGGCGACCACGGCGAAACCACGACCATACTCACCGGCCTTTTCGGCCTCGATGGCCGCATTGAGGGACAACAGGTTGGTCTGGTCGGCCACTTTGACGATGGTCACCACCACTTGGTTGATATTGCCGGCCTTCTCGTTGAGGATCGCCAGCTTGGCGTTCACCAGATCGGCGGCACCCATCACCGAATGCATGGTTTCCTCCATGCGCGCCAGGCCTTGCTGGCCAGAGCCAGCGGCCACCGAGGCCTGGTCGGCGGCGGTGGACACTTCAGTCATGGTGCGCACCAGGTCTCGGGAGGTGGCGGCGATTTCCCGGGAGGTCGCGCCGATCTCAGTGGTGGTGGCGGCGGTTTCGGTGGCCGTGGCCTGTTGCTGGCGCGAGGTCGCAGCGATCTCGGTGACCGAGGTGGTGACCTGCACGGAAGAACGCTGGGCCTGGGACACCAGTGAGGTCAGCTCGGCCATCATGTCGTTGAAGCCGGTTTCCACGGCACCGAATTCGTCTTTGCGCGCCAGGTTCAGGCGCCCGCTCAGGTCGCCGCTGCGCATGACCTCGAGGATCTCGACGATGCGGTTCATCGGCCCCATGATCGCCCGCATCAGTAACAGGCCACAGAGTACGGCGACGACCAGCGCGACCAGTAACGACAGGCCCATGGCGATCTTGGCCGCCGTTACCGCGTCGCCAATGGTCTGGGTGGCACTTTGCGCCAGTTCGCGATTGCGCTCGATGATCTGGTTCAAGTGCCCGCGGCCGTCGAGCCACGCCTTGGTCAGCTCCGTGTTCAACGCCAGTCGCGCCCCTTCGTAATCCTTGCGCTGATACAGGTCCAGGACCTTCGCCAAGGCCTTGTTGAAATCCTGGTGATTGACTTCGAACTCGTCGAAAGAGACTTGGTCGGCCGGGTCCTGGATCAGTTTCTGATAGTTCTGTATTTCTTCGCGCAGGTGCTGCTCGAAGCCCTGGTAGCGGGCCTTGTCCTCGGCGGTGATTTCCCGGTTGCCCGAAAGGCCGACGATTTGCTGGGTCAAGACGTAGCTGTCCACCCAGCCACCGCGAATCATGGAGCTGTAATACACCCCAGGCACCGCATCGACCCGGACGTTTTCTTCACTGTCCTCGATCTTCAACAACCGTGAATACGAGACAACCACCATCAACAGCATGATGGCGATGATCACCGCAAAACTCGCCAGGATGCGTTGGCGCAATGTCCAATTCTTCACAGTAAAACCTCGGGCACTTGAAAATGCTGGGGAGTATAGCCGAGGGTTGCGTGGTGACTTAAGGGCGGCGTGGGGCGAAGGCAAGGTTCATTAATCGCCCAGGGCCAGATGAGAGCCCTGTGGCGAGGAAGCTTGCTCCCGCTGGCGTGTGGAGCACGTCCAAACGGACCGACGCGGTATGAGCTGACCCACCGCATCGGCTGGTTTGGGGCGGCTGCGCCACCCAGCGGGAGCAAGCTCCCTCGCCACAGGGGTTGCGCCCTTCTGTGGGAGCCTGCTCGCGATGGCGGTGGATCAGGGAATAGCGCTGGGGCTGTTCTAGGCGGTCGCCTGGCGCACCTGTTTTTCCAGTTCCACTTTCAACCCCGGCTCCAATTTGAGTTGGCGCGCCAGTTCATCGAGGTAGGACTTCTCCATGAAGTTTTCCTCGTCCACCAGCATCACGCTGGCGATGTACATTTCTGCCGCCATCTCCGGGGTGCTGGCGGCGCGGGCGACGTCGGTGGGGTCCAGGGGCTTGTTGAGTTCGGCGTGCAGCCAGTGTTGCAGTTCCTGGTCGTTGTCGAGCTTGGTGAACTCGCCTTCGATCAACTGCCGCTCGCGCTCGTCCACATGGCCGTCGGCTTTGGCCGCCGCCACCAGCGCCTTGAGGATCGCTTGGCTGTGCTGCTCGACCTGCGCCGGAGGTACACGGTCGAGGGTCTGCGGTTCGGATTTCGGCGCGGTGCCTTGCTGGGCCTGCCAGTTGCCGTAGGCCTTGTAGGCGATCACGCCCAAGGCTGCGAGGCCGCCATAAGCCAAGGCCTTGCCGCCGAAGCTGCGGGCTTTCTTGTTGCCCAGCAAAAGGCCCATGGCGCCGGCGGCCAGTGCCCCGCCGCCCGCGCCGGAAAGCATCCCGCCCAGGTTGCCGGAGCCGCCGAGCAATCCACCCAGACCGCCGGATGACTTGCCTTGGGACCCGCCAGCCTTGTTCTGCAACATTTCCTGGCCGGACTTGAGAAGCTGATCGAGCAATCCACGGGTGTTCATTTGTTGCCTCCACCTATTCGGGTCAACTTAAGGCCCCCAGCGTAGATCGAAAGTGCCCCGGCGCCGTTGGCGAGATTGCTTCCAGATGTTGCCTGGCTCATTCAAAGACGCGCTCACCTATCCTTCTAAAAAAACGATATACACTCCAGCACATTGATAAAAATCGCCCACCGGGTATTCGACCATGATGACCCTGCGCCAGATCCGCCATTTCATCGCTGTGGCCGAAACCGGCTCGATCTCCGCCGCTGCGCAAACGGCGTTCATTTCCCAGTCGACCTTGACCCTGGCCATCCAGCAACTGGAGCAGGAAATCGGCGTCAGCCTGTTCAACCGCCACGCCAAAGGCATGACCCTGACCCATCAGGGTCATCAATTCCTGCGCCAGGCCCATTTGATCCTGGCTACGGTCGACAATGCCAAGCGCAGCCTGCAACAGAGCACCGACCAGATCGCCGGCCAAGTCACCATCGGCGTCACCAGCCTGGTCGCCGGCTATTACCTGGCTGACCTGCTGACCCGTTTCCAGCGCGCCTATCCCAACGTGGAAATCCGGGTGATGGAGGACGAGCGGCCCTACATCGAGCATTTACTGGTCAGCGGCGAAATCGACGTCGGGGTGTTGATCCTGTCCAACCTGGAAGACCGCCATGCCTTGCAGACCGAAGTGCTGACGCATTCACCACACCGCTTGTGGCTGCCGGCGCAGCACCCATTGCTGGAACACGACAGCATCAACCTGGCCGACGTGGCCCGCGAACCGCTGATCCAGCTGAACGTCGATGAAATGGACCGTAACGCCCAACGCCTGTGGCGCGGTGCCGGCCTGCAACCGAAGATCACCCTGCGTACGGCATCGACCGAAGCGGTGCGCAGCCTGGTGGCGGCGGGGTTGGGCGTGTCGATCCAGCCGGACATGACCTACCGGCCTTGGTCGCTGGAGGGTGACATCATCGAAGCACGACCGATTGCCGACCTCAACCAGACCCTCGACGTCGGCCTAGCCTGGCGCCGGGGCACGGCGCGACCGGCGTCGGTCGACCCGTTCCTGGCCGTCGCCCGGGAACAGCCTCATGGCGGGCGCAAGCCATCTATTTAATCGAACGCAGCCTTGAGTATTTCGAATTTGTCGGCCTTGAGGCTGAGCACTAGTCTTGCTGCATCACCACATTCCATTGTGGGAGCGAGCAAGCTCGCCCCCACAGGTTCGGTGTTTCAACCGACATAAAAAGAGAAATCGGACATGGCTGGTATGCAAACCCCGTTGTGCACCGCGTTGCTGATCGACGGGGAACTCGTTCCCGGTGCAGGCATTGTCGAGCCGATTCTCAACCCAGCTACCGGCGAAGTGGTGGCTCATATCGCCGAGGCCAGTACCGAGCAAGTCGAAGCCGCGATCCTCGCCGCCCATCAGGCCTTCGACGGTTGGTCGCGCACCACGCCGCAACAACGCTCGAACCTGCTGCTGGACATCGCCAGCGCCATCGAAAAGAACGCCGATGAGCTGGCCCGCCTCGAATCCCTGAACTGCGGCAAGCCGCTGCACTTGGCGCGCCAGGACGACCTCAGTGCGACGGTGGATGTATTCCGTTTCTTCGCTGGCGCCGTGCGCTGCCAGACCGGCCAGCTCAGTGGCGAATACCTGCCCGGCTACACCAGCATGGTGCGCCGCGACCCGATTGGCGTGGTGGCGTCCATCGCACCATGGAACTACCCGATCATGATGGCCGCGTGGAAAATCGCCCCGGCCCTGGCGGCCGGCAATACGCTGGTGTTCAAGCCGTCGGAACACACACCGCTGTCGATCCTGGCCCTGGCGCCGACACTGGCCCAGATCCTGCCTCGAGGCGTCATCAATATCCTCTGCGGGGGCGGCGAAGGTGTGGGCAGCCATCTGGTCAGCCATCCCAAGGTGCGCATGGTCTCGCTGACCGGCGATATCGTCACCGGGCAGAAGATCCTTCAGGCAGCAGCGAAAACCCTCAAGCGCACGCACTTGGAACTGGGCGGCAAGGCACCAGTGATCGTGTGCAACGACGCCGACATCCAGGCCGTGGTCGAAGGCGTTCGCACCTATGGTTATTACAACGCTGGGCAGGATTGCACCGCGGCGTGCCGGATCTACGCCCAAGGCGCGATTCACGATCGCCTGGTGGCCGAACTCGGTGCGGCGGTCAGCAGCCTGCGCTTTGCCGGCAAGCGCGACGCCGACAACGAGATCGGCCCGCTGATCAGCACCCGCCAGCGCGACCGCGTCGCCAGTTTCGTCGAGCGCGCCCTCGGCCAGCCGCACATCGAACGCATCACCGGCGCGGCGGTGCATTCCGGCGCCGGTTTCTACTACCAGCCCACGCTGCTGGCCGGCTGCAAGCAAAGCGATGAAATCGTCCAGCGCGAGGTGTTTGGCCCGGTGGTCACCGTGACCCGCTTCGACGAACTCAGCCAGGCAGTGGACTGGGCCAACGACTCCGAATACGGCCTGGCCTCCTCGGTATGGACGCAGAACCTGGACAAGGCCATGCAGGTGGCGGCGCGGCTGCAATACGGCTGCACCTGGATCAACAGCCATTTCATGCTGGTCAGCGAAATGCCCCACGGCGGCCTGAAACGTTCGGGTTACGGGAAGGACCTGTCCAGCGATTCGCTCCAGGACTACAGCGTGGTGCGCCACATCATGGCCCGCCACGGCCAGCATCTGTAGCTAACAGAACTACTCTAATAACAGGCCAGCCATGGCGTTTCACCCGGTTCGAACACTGCCCCGACCATAATTAAAGCAAGAGGGATTTCCATGTACGCGCACAAGACCGTATTGCTCAGTGCACTCACCACGGCGCTGCTGACCAGCGTCAGCCTCCAGGCCGCCGAACCGCTCAAGGCCGTCGGTGCCGGCGAAGGCCAACTGGATATCGTTGCCTGGCCGGGTTACATCGAACGCGGCGAAAGCGACAAGGCCTACGATTGGGTCACCGGTTTCGAGAAGGAAACCGGTTGCAAGGTCAATGTGAAAACCGCCGCCACCTCCGACGAAATGGTCAGCCTGATGACCAAGGGTGGCTACGACCTGGTCACCGCCTCGGGCGACGCCTCGTTGCGGCTGATTGCCGGCAAGCGTGTGCAGCCGATCAACACCGCGCTGATCTCCAACTGGAAAAACCTCGATCCGCGCCTCAAGGATGCACCGTGGTACGTGGTCAACCAGCAAACCTACGGCACCCCGTACCAGTGGGGCCCGAACGTGCTGATGTACAACACCGACGTGTTCAAGCAGGCGCCCACCAGTTGGAACGTGCTGTTCAGCGCCCAGAACCTGCCCGACGGCAAGCCGAACAAAGGCCGCGTGCAAGCCTACGATGGTCCGATCTACATCGCCGACGCGGCGCTGTACCTCAAGACCGCCAAGCCTGAGTTGGGCATCAAGGACCCGTATCAACTCGACGAGGCGCAGTACAAGGCCGTGCTGGAATTGCTGCGGGCCCAGCAACCGCTGATCCACCGCTACTGGCACGACACCACCGTGCAGATGAGCGATTTCAAGAACGAAGGCGTGGTGGCGTCCGGCGCCTGGCCGTATCAGGTCAACGGGCTGATGAACGAGAAGCAACCGATCGCCTCGACCATTCCCAAAGAAGGTGCCACTGGTTGGGCCGACACCACGATGTTGCACGCCGAGGCCAAGCACCCCAACTGCGCGTACAAGTGGATGGATTGGTCGCTGCAACCGAAAGTCCAGGGTGACGTCGCCGCCTGGTTCGGCTCGTTGCCGGCGGTGCCAGCGGCGTGCAAGGGCAGCGAACTGCTGGGCGCCGAAGGCTGCAAGACCAACGGTTTCGATCAGTTCGACAAGATCGCCTTCTGGAAAACCCCACAGGCCGAGGGCGGCAAGTTCGTGCCGTACAGTCGCTGGACCCAGGACTACATTGCGATCATGGGCGGGCGCTAAGTCCCTCAGTCGGCGAAAAAACCGGAGCTGAGCACCGCTCTTGTGGCGAGGGGATTTATCCCCGCTGGGCTGCGAAGCAGCCCCAAAGCAGGCGATTCAATCTGCCTGATACCCGCAGGTGTCAGGTTTTGGGGGGCTTCGCCCCCAGCGGGGATAAATCCCCTCGCCACAGGTCCGTGCCCGACAATCCAGCCATGACTCAATAGAAGTCGCGCTTTTTGGAGCCCCGCACCATGACGCTTGCAGTCCAATTCACCCAGGTATCCCGTCAGTTCGGCGATGTGAAAGCCGTTGACCGGGTTTGCATCGACATCCAGGACGGCGAGTTCTTTTCCATGCTGGGCCCATCCGGTTCGGGCAAGACCACCTGCCTGCGGCTGATCGCCGGGTTCGAACAACCCAGTGCCGGCTCGATCCGCATCCATGGCGAAGAGGCCACCGGGCTCGCGCCGTACCAGCGCGACGTCAATACGGTTTTCCAGGATTACGCCCTCTTCCCCCATATGAACGTGCGCGACAACGTGGCCTACGGCCTGAAAGTCAAAGGCGTCGCCAAGGCCGAGCGCATCCAGCGCGCCGACGAAGCGCTGGAGATGGTTGCCCTGGGCGGCTACGGCGAACGCAAGCCGGTGCAGCTCTCCGGCGGCCAGCGCCAACGCGTGGCCCTGGCGCGCGCGTTGGTCAATCGCCCACGGGTGTTGCTGCTCGATGAGCCCTTGGGCGCCCTGGACTTGAAGTTGCGTGAACAGATGCAGGGCGAGTTGAAAAAGCTGCAACGCCAGTTGGGCATCACCTTCATTTTCGTCACCCACGACCAGACCGAAGCACTGTCGATGTCCGACCGCGTGGCGGTGTTCAACAAGGGGCGCATCGAACAGGTCGACACCCCACGCAACCTGTACATGAAACCGGCGACCACCTTCGTCGCCGAATTCGTCGGCACCTCCAACGTGATCCGCGGTGAGTTGGCCCGGGAACTGAGCGGTTATCCACAGCCGTTCTCGATTCGCCCGGAACACGTGCGTTTCGCCGAGGGTCCGTTGGCCAGTGGTGAGATCGAAGTCCACGGCCTGCTGCACGACATCCAATATCAGGGCAGCGCCACGCGCTACGAGTTGAAACTTGCCAACGGCCAGACCCTGAACCTCAGCCAGGCCAACACCCAGTGGCTCGACAACACGGCGCAGCACCAGACCGGCCAGCATCTGAGCGTACGCTGGGCGCGGGAGGCGATGGTCGCGCTGCACGACACCGTCAGTGGCGAGGTGTGAGATGAACACCCTGGCCATCGCTCAAACGCCCTCGCCCGGCTCACCGTTGCGACGCTTTTCCAACCTGCTGTACCGGCGCCCCAACCTGTACCTGTCGATGTTGCTGGTGCCGCCACTGATCTGGTTCGGCGCAATCTACCTGGGCTCGCTGCTGACCTTGCTGTGGCAAGGTTTCTACACCTTCGACGACTTCACCATGACGGTCACGCCGGACCTGACCCTGGCGAATTTCACCGCGCTGTTCCAACCGTCGAACTTCGACATCATTTTGCGCACCCTGAGCATGGCGATAGCGGTGTCCATCGCCAGCGCCATCGTCGCGTTCCCGATTGCCTATTACATGGCGCGCTACACCAGTGGCAAGACCAAGGCGTTTTTCTACATCGCGGTGATGCTGCCGATGTGGGCCAGCTATATCGTCAAGGCCTATGCCTGGACACTGCTGCTGGCCAAGGGCGGCGTGGCGCAATGGTTCGTCCAGCACCTGGGCCTGGGGCCGGTATTGCAGTTCGTGCTGGGGATCCCGGGCGTGGGGGGCAGCACCTTGTCCACCTCACACCTGGGGCGTTTTTTGGTGTTCGTCTACATCTGGCTGCCGTTCATGATCCTGCCGATCCAGGCGTCCCTGGAGCGCCTGCCGCCATCGCTGCTGCAAGCCTCTGCCGACCTGGGCGCCAGGCCACACCAGACGTTCATGCAGGTGATCCTGCCGCTGTCGATCCCCGGCATCGCCGCCGGCTCGATCTTCACCTTCTCGCTGACCCTGGGGGATTTCATCGTGCCGCAACTGGTGGGCCCGCCGGGCTACTTCGTCGGCAGCATGGTCTACGCCCAGCAAGGCGCCATCGGCAACATGCCCATGGCCGCGGCGTTCACCCTGGTGCCCATCGTGCTGATCGCGCTGTATTTATCCATCGTCAAGCGACTGGGAGCTTTCGATGCACTCTGACTCTCAAGACCGGGCCTCGTGGGGCTTGCGGATCGCGGCGTGGGGCGGGCTGGTGTTCCTGCACTTCCCAATCCTGATCATCTTCCTCTACGCCTTCAATACCGAGGACGCGGCGTTCAGCTTCCCGCCCAAGGGCCTGACCTTGAAGTGGTTCAGCGTCGCCTTCTCGCGCCCGGATGTACTGGAAGCGATCAAGCTGTCGTTGCAGGTCGCGGCCATCGCCACACTGATCGCCATGGTGCTTGGCACCCTGGCCTCGGCGGCGCTGTACCGCCGGGATTTTTTCGGCAAACAGGGCATTTCGCTGATGCTGATCCTGCCGATTGCCTTGCCGGGCATCATCACCGGTATCGCGCTGCTGGCGACCTTCAAGACCTTGGGCATCGAACCCGGGATGTTCACCATCGTCGTCGGCCATGCAACCTTCTGCGTGGTGATCGTCTACAACAACGTGATCGCCCGCCTGCGCCGCACCTCCCACAGTCTGATCGAGGCTTCGATGGACCTGGGCGCCGACGGCTGGCAGACCTTTCGCTACATCATCCTGCCTAACCTGGGGTCGGCACTGCTGGCCGGCGGGATGTTGGCGTTCGCGCTGTCGTTCGACGAGATCATCGTCACCACCTTCACCGCCGGCCACGAACGCACTTTGCCGCTGTGGCTGCTCAACCAGCTTAGCCGCCCTCGCGATGTGCCGGTGACCAACGTGGTGGCGATGCTGGTGATGATGGTCACGATGTTGCCGATATTGGGCGCGTATTACCTGACCCGTGGCGGTGAGAGCGTGGCCGGTAGCGGCGGGAAATAGTCACGGTGGAACCGGATCCCTTGTGGGAGCGGGCTTGCTCGCTCCCACAGGAGTCACAAACAAGATTGAAGAGGACTTGGACATGCAAACCAAACTGCTGATCAACGGCCACCTGGTGAACGGCGAAGGCCCCGGCCAGGCAGTGTTCAACCCGTCGCTGGGGCGAGTACTGGTGGAAATCAACGAGGCCAGCGAGGCCCAGGTCGATGCCGCCGTGCGCGCCGCCGATGCCGCCTTCGAAGCCTGGTCGCAAGTACCGCCCAAGGACCGCTCCCTGTTGCTGCTCAAGCTGGCCAATGCCATCGAAGCCCACGGCGAAGAACTGGCGAAGCTGGAGTCGGACAACTGCGGCAAACCCTTGAGCGCCGTGCTGAACGACGAGATCCCGGCGATTGCCGACGTATTCCGCTTCTTTGCCGGTGCCAGCCGCTGCATGAGCGGTTCGGCGGGGGGCGAATACCTGCCGGGGCACACTTCGATGATCCGTCGCGATCCGGTGGGCGTCATCGCCTCCATCGCGCCGTGGAACTACCCGCTGATGATGGTCGCCTGGAAAATCGCCCCGGCCCTGGCGGCCGGCAATACCGTGGTGCTCAAGCCGTCGGAGCAAACCCCACTGACGGCGTTGCGCCTGGCGGAACTGGCGTCGGAAATTTTCCCGGCCGGCGTGCTCAACGTGATCTTTGGCCGTGGGCAGACCGTCGGCAATCCGCTGGTCACCCACCCGAAAGTGCGCATGGTGTCGCTGACCGGCTCCATCGCCACCGGCTCGAACATCATTTCCAGCACGTCCGACAGCGTCAAGCGCATGCACATGGAACTGGGCGGCAAGGCCCCGGTGATCATTTTCGACGACGCCGATATTGACGCGGCGGTGGAAGGCATTCGCACTTTCGGTTTCTACAACGCCGGCCAGGACTGCACCGCCGCCTGCCGCATCTATGCCCAGCAAGGCATCTACGAGCAGTTCGTCGAGAAACTCGGTGCCGCGGTGGGCAGCATCAAATACGGCCTGCAAACCGCGCCGGACACCGAAATGGGCCCGCTGATCACCGCCCAGCACCGCGACCGCGTGGCCGCTTTCGTCGAGCGGGCCATCGCCCAGCCTCATATCCGCCTGGTCACCGGCGGCAAAGCGGTGGACGGCAACGGTTTTTTCTTCGAACCGACGGTGCTGGCCGACGCCCAGCAGGATGACGAAATCGTCCGCCGGGAAGTCTTCGGGCCAGTGGTGTCCGTCACCCCGTTCCTCGACGAAGCACAAGTACTGGCCTGGGCCAACGATTCGGACTACGGCCTGGCCTCATCGGTGTGGACCGCCGACATTGGCCGTGCCCATCGCCTGTCGGCACGCCTGCAATACGGCTGCACTTGGGTGAACACGCACTTCATGCTCGTCAGCGAAATGCCCCATGGCGGTCAGAAACGTTCCGGCTATGGCAAGGACATGTCCATGTATGGGCTGGAGGACTACACGGTGGTGCGGCATGTGATGTTCAAGCATTGACGACAAGACAACGTTGGCAACACATGCTCGCGCCTGCCCGGCGTTCGTCCTGCTAAGGTTTTCGTCGATCGGTGCACGCCCGCCGGTTGACGGAAATCCTGGCAGCACCTAGGGTGTCTACAACGTATACACCTTGGAGATCAGCCATGGCCTCGCCCGTTTTGTCCTTTCGTGTGGAAGAAGGTCTGGCCCAACAGCTGGACTTGCTGGCTGCCGCCACCGACCGCGACCGCCAATATCACCTCAAGCGTGCACTGGTTCGATATGTGGAAGCCGAATCCTGGCATCTGCAAGCCATCAGCGAAGGCATGGCCGATGCCGACGCTGGAAATCTGACCGATCTGGACGCCGTGAAGGCTAAGTGGGCAAAGCGTGCCGAGCATCGTACTGACCGACAAAGCACAGAGTGACCTCGACTCGATCCACGAACATTACCAAAGCGCTATCGGCGCAGAAGGCGCCGATGAGGTCATCCTCGCCATCCTGGAGACATTGCGCCAACTGCAACGCTTTCCCGGCTCGGGCCGTCCTTCGGTCGTTCCCGATATTCGAGAGCTGGTGTTGACACGCTACCCGTTCGTTGCCCCGTACCGGCTCGAGCAGGGACAACTGCAAGTGCTGCGGATACTGCACCAGCGCACCGAACGTCCCCAGGACTGGTCGGTGGAGTGATGTCGGCCGGCGCGCCTGCCCCGACCGCTCACCTGCGCCACGCTTCAAAACCGCGAAACACTCCTCATCGCATCCACCAGGTAGCGCATGGCGATGCGGTCGTTTTCCGACAACTCCCGATAACGCTCCACCAGTCTCAATTCTTCAAGGCTGAGCCGGCGTGGCCTGCGCGGGTTGGTCAGGCCAGGAAAGATCCCCAGCATTTCGGTAATGCCCTGTATTTTTGTCATGAGTTGTCCTTCTTTACGTCGAGGTTGACCTGATAGCCCCGTCTGAACCCGGATTAGATCGTCTATCACGCTAAAGAATAGGGAGGATTCAAAGCGTGAAAAGGGAGTTTTAGAGTAATTAGTCAAAAAAAGTCGAAATCGATATAAAAAAAGAAATAACTGTAAGAAAATTTGACCAAGCCACGCTTTCCTTGCTCTCAAAGCCCGTATTTCCCCTATGATTTTGCGCCTCGGTGAACCGATCCAGCTCTCAGGCATCTGTTCTAACGTTCGTCGCGTTTGGCCAAAGGCATGTCCGAACTCCCTTATCAGTCTTTGTTGCCAGGAACGGCTCGGGATTGTTTCGAGAAAGGTTGTATTTATGCACCGCAGGAATCTGCTCAAGGCCTCCATGGCCTTCGCCGCCTACACCGGGCTTTCAGCCTCCGGGCTCATGGCCGCACGCGCCTGGGCCGCCGATCAGACTGCCGACGGCGAAGCCCGTCCTTTCGACTTCAACGGTTTGAAAGATCAAGCCCGACGGCTGGCCGAGAGCCGCTATGTCGACACCAAGCAAGTCCTGCCAGAAACCCTGGCCCTGATGTCTCCGCTGCAGTTCAACGCCATCCAGTACGACGTCAACCACTCGCTGTGGAATGACCTGGACGGGCGGCAACTGGATGCGCAGTTCTTCCACGTCGGCATGGGCTTCAAGCAACCGGTGCGCATGTACAGCGTCGATCCGAAGACGCGTATGGCCCGTGAGGTGCACTTCCGTCCGGAACTGTTCAACTATCAGAAAACCACGGTCAACACCGCGCAATTGAAGGGTGACCTGGGCTTCGCCGGCTTTCGCGTCTTCAAGGCGCCGGAACTGGACCGGCACGACATCGTTTCGTTTCTGGGGGCCAGCTACTTCCGCGCCGTGGATGCCAGCGGCCAGTACGGGCTGTCGGCCCGCGGCTTGGCCATCGACACCTACGCCAAGCAACGCGAAGAATTCCCGGACTTCACCAAGTTCTGGTTCGAAACCCCGGAAAAGAACAGCACCCGGTTCGTGGTCTATGCCCTGCTCGACTCCCCCAGCGCCACCGGAGCCTATCGGTTTGACATCGATTGCCAGCCAACCCGGGTAGTGATGGAGATCGACGCGCACATCAATGCCCGTACCGCCATCGAGCAACTGGGTATCGCGCCCATGACCAGCATGTTCAGCTGTGGCACCGTCGAACGGCGCATGTGCGACACCATTCACCCGCAAATCCACGATTCCGACCGGCTGGCCATGTGGCGCGGCAACGGCGAGTGGGTGTGCCGTCCGTTGAACAACCCCGCCACCTTGCAATTCAACGCCTTCGCCGACAAGGACCCGAAAGGTTTCGGCCTGGTGCAGACCGACCACGACTTTGCCAGCTACCAGGACACTGTGGACTGGTACAGCAAGCGCCCAAGCCTGTGGGTCGAACCGACGACGGCCTGGGGCGAAGGCTCGGTCGACTTGCTGGAGATTCCTACCACCGGCGAAACCCTGGACAACATTGTCGCGTTCTGGACGCCGAAAAAACCGGTGGCCGCCGGTGACTCGCTGAACTATGGCTACAAGCTCTACTGGAGCGCGCTGCCGCCGGTCAGCACGGACCTGGCCCGCGTCGACGCCACCCGCTCAGGCATGGGCGGTTTCATCGAAGGCTGGGCACCGGGCGAGCATTACCCGACCGTCTGGGCCCGTCGCTTTGCCGTGGACTTCAGCGGCGGCGGCCTCGACCAACTGCCGCCGGGCACCGGCATCGAACCGGTGGTGACCTGCTCCCACGGCGAAGTGAAGGACTTCAATGTGTTGGTGCTGGATGCGATCAAGGGCTACCGCATTACCTTCGACTGGCACCCGACCGACGACAGTGTGGAGCCGGTGCAGATGCGCCTGTTCATTCGCACCAAGGACCGCACCTTGAGCGAGACCTGGTTGTACCAGTACTTCCCGCCGGCGCCGGATAAGCGCAAGTATCCCTGATCGTTATCCAGCGACTGGGCTTGCTCGCGATGAGGCAAGTACAGGCACCGGCATTTCAGCCAGACAAGCAAAAGCCCCGGCCAACCCGACCGGGGCTTTGTTTTATCCCTCACTCAATCACGCAAATCCGACTCATGAATCGGCTGGTCCCGATGCGTGGCCCGCTGGTACTGCGCGGGCCACGTGGCCTTGCGTCCGCCCAGGTCATCGTCGGCATGCAGGGCCCAGTACGGATCGCGCAACAATTCGCGGGCCAGGAAGATGATATCGGCCTGGCAGGTGCGCAGGATGTGTTCGGCCTGGGCCGGTTCGGTGATCATGCCGACGGTGCCGGTGGCGATTTCCGACTCCTTGCGCACCCGCTCGGCAAAGCGCGTCTGGTAACCCGGGCCGGTGGGAATTTCCGCATTGGCGGCCGTGCCACCCGATGACACATCGATCAAATCCACTCCCAGGGCCCTGAACCGCCGTGCCAGCTCCACGGTTTCGTCCGGGTTCCACCCGTCCTCGACCCAATCGGTGGCAGAAACGCGAACGAACACCGGCAGTTCTTCAGGCCATACGGCCCGCACCGCTTCGGTGACTTGCAGCACCAGGCGGATGCGATTCTCGAACGAGCCGCCATATTGATCGCGCCGCTGATTGCTCAAGGGCGAGAGGAACTGATGCAACAGATAACCATGGGCCGCGTGGACCTCAACCACCTTGAAGCCGGCCGTGAGAGCACGCTTGGCCGAGTCCACGAAGGCCTGGATCACCCCGGCGATCTGCTCTTCGTCCAGTTGGACCGGCTGGGTGTGCTGCGGGTCGAAGGCAATCGGCGATGGGCCAACCGGCACCCAACCGCCGTCCGCCGGTTTTACGCTGCCATGCTTGCCCAGCCAGGGTCGCCAGGTGCTGGCCTTGCGTCCGGCATGGGCCAGTTGTATGCCCGGCACGGCCCCTTGGGCGGTAATGAACCGGGTGATGCGTTGCAAGGGTTCGATCTGTTCATCATTCCACAGCCCCAGGTCCTGGGCAGTGATGCGACCGTCGGCGGTGACGGCGGTGGCTTCGGTGAACACCAGGCCGGCACCGCCCACGGCACGGCTGCCCAAGTGCACCAGGTGCCAATCGTTGGCCAGGCCATCGGTGCTCGAATACTGGCACATCGGCGATACCGCGATGCGATTGGGCAGGGTCAATTGGCGAAGGGTATAGGGTTCCAGCAGCAGACTCATGGGGCACCTCTCGAATCAGTGGGCAGGCTCCAGGGTTCTGTTTGAAAAGTCGACGTGTGACAAAAGGTGCAACACCCGCCCCCGCGGGCAAAAAATTCGACAAGACGTCACAAGGGCTATCAAGCAGTGCTTAGAGCCTAGTCGACAACCCGCAGGGACGGAGGGTTCAGAACTTAAAAACCGACGGTGTGACGCAAGCGCCTCCCCCTGTGGCGAGGGAGCTTGCTCCCGCTGGGCTGCGCAGCAGCCCCCTCTCAAGCTCACTCAATCAACCTGATCCACCGCGTCGCCAGGTTCTAGGGCCGCTGCGCGCCCCAGCGGGAGCAAGCTCCCTCGCCACGGGAATTGGGCACGGCGTGGGTTAAGGGAATGCCTCGAATCGGTGTCAGCTTCAAGAGCAAATCGGTTGGTCGACCGGAATGCTTTTGAGCTTTTGAGCTTTTGAGCTTTTGAGCTTTTGAGCTTTTGAGCTTTTGAGCTTTTGGGCTTTTGGGCTTTTGTGGCGAGGGAGCTTGCTCCCGCTGGGCTGCGCAGCAGCCCCCTCTCAAGCTCACTCAATCAATCTGATCCACCGCGTCGCCGGGCTCCAGGGCCGCTGCGCGCCCCAGCGGGAGCAAGCTCCCTCGCCACAAAGGCCTGTCGGCTAGCGCGGTTCGATATGGGCAATCATCAACTGCACCGTTTCCTGGCCGCGGAACTCGTTGAGGTCGAGCTTGTAGGCCAGTTCCACCCAGCGCACGGTAGGGTTGGGCCAGATCTCGCGGTCGATGCCGAAGGCAATGCCGTCGAGCTTCACCGAGCCGCACTCGCTCTTGAGGACGACCTTAAGGTGCCGTTCGCCCACCACGCGTTGTTCGACCAACTGGAACACGCCATGGAACATCGGCTCCGGGAAATGCTGGCCCCAGGGACCGGCATGGCGCAGCGCCCGGGCCAGTTCGAGGTGGAACTCCTCCACTGCCAGGGTGCCATCGGACAACAGCCGGCCGGTCAGGTCTTCTTCGCGCAATTGCCGGCGCACTTCCGCGTCGAACGCTTCGGCGAACAACGGAAAATTCGCTTCCGGCAACGTCAACCCCGCCGCCATGGCGTGACCGCCGTACTTGCTGATCAGGGTCGGATGCTGCGCCGCCACCACGCTCAGCGCATCGCGAATGTGAAAGCCCGGTACCGAGCGCCCCGAGCCCTTGAGCAAGCCGTCCCCGGCATCGGCAAAAGCAATGGTCGGACGGAAATAGCGCTCTTTCATCCGCGAGGCGAGAATGCCGATGACCCCTTGGTGCCACTGCGGATCGAACAGGCACAAGCCGAACGGCATGGACTCCACCGGCAGGTCCTTGAGCTGGGCCAGGGCTTCGCGCTGCATGCCCTGCTCGATGGACTTGCGGTCCTGGTTCATGCCGTCCAGTTGCGCCGCCATCTCCCGCGCCAGGGCCGGATCGTCGGTGAGCAGGCACTCGATGCCCAGGCTCATGTCGTCCAGGCGCCCTGCCGCATTCAGACGCGGCCCGAGGATAAAGCCGAGGTCGGTGGAGGTGATACGCGAAGCGTCGCGCTTGGCCACTTCCAGGATTGCCTTGATGCCGGGCCGGGCACGCCCGGCGCGAATCCGTTCCAGGCCCTGGTGCACCAGGATCCGGTTATTCGCGTCCAAGGGCACCACGTCGGCCACGCTGCCCAGGGCCACCAGGTCGAGCAATTCGCCGATGTTCGGCTGAGGTGTACTGGCATACCACCCCAGGCTGCGCAGACGCGCCCGCAGGGCCATCAGCACATAGAAAATCACCCCGACACCCGCCAGGGCCTTGCTCGGGAACTCGCAGCCCGGCTGATTCGGATTGACGATGGCATCGGCTGCCGGCAGTTCGAGGCCGGGCAAGTGGTGGTCGGTGACCAGCACCTTGAGCCCCGCCGCTTTCGCCGCAGCCACGCCTTCCACGCTGGAAATACCGTTATCCACGGTGATCAGCAACTGTGGTTCGCGGGCCAAGGCGACTTCGACGATTTCCGGGGTCAGCCCGTAGCCATATTCGAAGCGATTGGGCACTAGGTAGTCGACATGGGCCGCACCGAGCAGGCGCAACCCGAGCATGCCCACGGTGCTGGCGGTCGCGCCATCAGCATCGAAGTCACCCACGATCAGGATGCGTTGGCGTTGCTCCAGCGCCGTCACCAGCAGATCCACCGCGGCGTCGATCCCCTTGAGCTGCTGAAAGGGAATCAAGCGCGCCAGGCTCTTGTCCAGTTCGGCCTCGGACTGCACACCACGCGCA
The DNA here is from genome assembly GCF_900106735.1 of Pseudomonas sp. NFACC08-1. Classification (NCBI taxonomy): domain Bacteria; kingdom Pseudomonadati; phylum Pseudomonadota; class Gammaproteobacteria; order Pseudomonadales; family Pseudomonadaceae; genus Pseudomonas; species Pseudomonas sp. NFACC08-1. The sequence goes on from NZ_FNNL01000006.1 coordinate 293,769, forward strand.
GCGTACAGGCGGGTCAACAGGGGCGGCAGGTCACCGAGAAATGGCAGGGTGTCGGGCAGTTGGCGGGGTTCTATGCGCATGGGGTGACGGACATTTCTCTATAAAGCTATGGAATTTTGATTACTTGTGGCGAGGGAGCTTGCTCCCGCTGGGCTGCGAAGCGGCCCCTTTTTGTGGGTGCTGCGCACCCAAGCGGGAGCAAGCTTCCTCGCCACAATGAGTTCACTCAATACCGGGTCAACGGCTCAACCACGCTCGCCCAGCAACCATTGCAGCTGGACTTCATGCTGACCACGGTCGTCGGTCACGAAAATCGTGCCCTCACTGATCATCACATCCCACTTGATCACCCGGGGCATGTCCTGGGCCAGGGTTTCGAGCACTTCCTGGGGCACAGCGGCGATGTTGACGTTCTTCAGGTTCTTGACCGCCGGGATCACCTTGCCTTCCCACACCCGCAGGCTGCCGTAGGCCAGCAGGCTGGTGCGCTCGGTCCGGCGCGAGCACCAGGTCAGGCGATCGGCATCCGGCTGGCCGACTTCGATCCAGTGCAGCACACGGTCATCCAGGCTTTTTTCCCACAGCGCAGGCTCGTCGACGTCTGACAGGCCACGACCAAACGCCAGCAGCTCGTTGTACCAGAACGCGTAGGCCAGCAGACGCACGGTCATGCGCTCTTCGGTTTCCGAAGGGTGGCGGGCGATGGTCTGCTTCACATTCTCATACACATTGCGGTCGAGATCGGTGAGGTTCAGTTCAAACTTGTAAGTCGTGGACGGCTGGGCCATGAACGGGCTTCTTGATACGAGGAAAGGCGGCAAGTCTAACCGATGACGCGGGCAATCCACGAATTGCCGACCATCAACCTACGGCGACTGACGCTGGCCTATGATAAAACGCTCTATTCGTTCTGCCTTTGTCCTACAGGATCTGTCATGTCGCTTACTGCCAAACCCCTTGCCGGCGTCAAAGTCATCGAACTCGGCACCTTGATCGCCGGGCCCTTCGCCTCGCGCATCTGCGGCGAATTCGGAGCCGAAGTCATCAAGGTCGAATCGCCCGACGGCGGTGACCCCCTGCGCAAGTGGCGCAAGCTATACGAAGGCACCTCGCTGTGGTGGTTCGTCCAGGCACGCAACAAGAAGTCCCTGACCTTGAACCTCAAGCACCCTGAAGGCCTGGCGATCCTGAAAAAACTGCTCGGCGAAGCCGATATCCTGATCGAGAATTTTCGCCCCGGCGTCCTGGAAAAGCTCGGCCTGGGCTGGGATGTCCTGCACGCACTGAACCCGAAACTGGTGATGGTGCGGCTTTCAGGCTTCGGCCAGACCGGGCCGATGAAAGATCAGCCGGGGTTTGGCGCGGTGGGCGAATCCATGGGCGGCCTGCGCTACATCACCGGCTTCGAGGACCGCCCGCCAGTGCGTACGGGGATTTCCATCGGCGACTCCATCGCCGCCCTCTGGGGCGTGATCGGCGCCTTGATGGCCCTGCGTCACCGCGAGATCAACGGCGGCACCGGGCAAGTGGTGGACGTGGCGCTGTACGAGGCGATTTTCGCCATGATGGAAAGCATGGTGCCGGAGTTCGATGTGTTCGGCTTCATCCGTGAGCGCACCGGCAACATCATGCCCGGCATCACCCCCTCGTCCATCCACACCAGCTCTGACGGAAAGCACGTGCAGATTGGCGCCAACGGCGACGCAATCTTCAAGCGCTTCATGCAGATCATTGGCCGCGACGACCTGGCCAATGACCCGCAACTGGCCAGCAACGATGGCCGTGACAGCCGCCGCGACGAGCTGTACGGCGTCATCGATCGCTGGGTCAACGCGCTGCCGCTCGATAGCGTTATCGACCAATTGAACCAGGCCGGAGTGCCGGCCAGTCGGATCTTCAGCGCCGAGGATATGTTCAGCGACCCACAGTTTCTGGCCCGTGAAATGTTCCTGCAGGCCAAGTTGCCGGACGGCAAGGCGTTCAAGATGCCGGGGATCGTACCGAAACTCTCCGACACCCCGGGCACCTCCGAATGGGTCGGGCCGGCGCTGGGTGAACACAATGCACAAGTGCTCGGCGAGCTTGGCTACGATGCACAGCAGATCGCCAAGCTGCGCACCGAGGGTGCCATTTGACACACCGCAGCAGGCCGTCACAGAAGATCAGACCTGTGGGAGCGCCTGACAGAACGCGCTAAAAACGTAAAAGCCAGGCAAAAAGAAACCCCGAGAAGTGGGGAGACGACTCGGGGTTAAACGTGACCATTCATGGTCCGTACAACAAGCGACAAGCACCGGAGCACAATGCTTGCTCTTGTTGGTAAAGAGTCTGACTCGTCAGGACGTAGGAAGGTTCCCACAAACCCCCAGTCAATTCGCCCCGACCATGACCTTGTCGCGCGCCAGATTGCGCAGCGCCGCAATCACACAGGGCTCCAGGCGGCCCTCGGCAATCAATACATCGCGATGCAGGCCATCGACCACATCCGTCAACTGACGCTTGTCGGTCAATTGGGCCTGATTGAACACTCGCTCGACCATGATGGCCCCGGAGGCATTCTTCAGCGTCACCAGGCATTCGCCCTTGGCGCCGGAGGGAGTCAGCGTGACCAGATACGGGCTCAAAGCCTCACTCAGCAATAGGCTGATACTTTCCATTCGCTCACCCTTCAATAGTCCGAAAAACAACTGCATGTTCACAGTAAGTGACCGTGGGCCGCAGCAGAAAGTTCGTCAGCGCACCGGACCGGCACGCCTCCAACCTGTTCAACCGAGCATGCGCGCCCAATATGACAGGCAAACAACAGCCTTCTCTTGAGGCCTTGGCGTGGTGACGCTCGGCGTCAGGCCATCAACTTGTCGCAACGGCGCCGCCGACGCCCGGCATCGGTCCAGCCCCCCAGAATGCCGCGCAACTGCCCATCAGCCCCATAGAAGGGCACCGACCAATGATAGATTTCCCGCAAGCCGCTGCTGAACATCAATTGCCGGTCGAAGAACCGAGACTGGCCGGTGCGCAATTGCTCCATCACCTCCCCATGGAGCAACTCGGCGGTGGCCGGTGGAAATGCCGCCAAATCCGTCAGCCGCGTGCCCCGCAGCTTTTCGAAGCGGGTCGCTAACTGGTCCTCGTAGCTTTTGTTGCACATGACCAGGCGCCCTTCCAGGTCCCGGATGAAAATCGGGTCGGGAATGGCGTCCATCAAGGCGCGTTGGAGCATCAATTGGTCCTTGAGGATCGCCTCAGCCTTGAGGCGCTGGTCGATTTGTATCTGCAGACGGCGGTTCCATAGCAGGGACAGGAGGCCGAACACCACGACCACGGTCACGCACCAGTACCCCCAGCGGGAAAACCGCTCCCAGATCGATGGCGCCGGCGCGGGTGTGCTACCGGCCATCCATTTGGAACGCAGCGCGCGCATGTCCTTGGCCGGGAAGGCTTCCAGGGCTTTGTTCAAGATGCTCAGCAGCACAGCCAGGTCCTGGCGTACCGCGAGGTAGTCAGGTTCCCACTTGCCCTCAAGCCCCCTTCCTACCTGCAATTGCCCCGCCGGATAGAGATGCACCCCGGTTTCATTTTCGATGGTGGCATAGGCCTCCCGACTCTCGACCAATGCCCGCGCCTCGCCATAGGTCTTGGTCGTGCGCAATTTGATGGCCGGGTAGTCGCGCCTGATCTCCGCTTCCAGGGCATGCCGCGCCGGCAACGCCAGGACCTTCCCTTCCAGCTGTTCCAGCGAATGGAGGATCGACTCTCCGTCACGGCCAACAAATACCCAGCCCGAGCCACCAAATGCATGGCTAAAGCTCAGGAAATCCCTGCGTTCGTCATTCATCGCCAAGAGGGTCGTCATGTCGGCTTCGCTGTTCTCCAGCATCGTCAGCAACTCGCCGGGGGAGAACGACTCCCGATGCACGAACTCAAGGCCAGTCATTTGCGAGATGCGCTGGAGAATGTCGTGGTTCAGACCGTTCCACTGCCCCAGTTCATTCTTGAACAGGTACAGCGGAAACTGCATCGTGGCCACAATGACGCGTGGGTTCTCCTTGATCCACTTCAATTCCTGCGCATCCAATACCAGCCGCTCGCCAGGATTGAACGGCGGCGTTTCGAAAGCCGCCAACTGCGTCGCATTGCCCCCCTGCACCCAGTGCATCAGGGCCAGGCCCATTACCCAGCCCCGGGCTGGCTTGCATTTGCTAAAAAACGACATCTGCATTTCCTTCGAGATGACTCGCCCGTCCCTCCAAGGGCGAAAACCTGATCAGTTTGGCATGCAGAAACAAGAAAGCCCGTCAGGAGACGGGCTTCAAAATGTGACAGGTCTAGGCTATCAGAGCGGCTTGCCGCGGTTGCCATGCTGGCTGACAAAGGCCTGCACAGCCTTCAAGTCGTTGGGCAACACGGTGCAACGCTCATCTCGCTCAAACAAATCAGAAAGATGTGCAGGTAGTTCAAGCGCTTTTCCTACACCGGCTTTCTCCACGGCTTCCGGGAACTTGACCGGATGCGCCGTGCCGAGAATCACCATCGGGATGTCCAGGCTACGACGGCACTCACGAGCGGCCCTGACGCCAATGGCCGTGTGCGGATCGAGCAACTCACCGCTCTGCGCGAACACCTCGGCGATGGTTTCGCAAGTCTGCTCATCGTCCACGGCCAGGGAGTCGAACAACTTGCGGGCTTCGGTCCAGCGCTCAGGCTCGACGCTGAAACCGCCGCCCTGGCGGAAGCTGTCCATCAGGCCGGCAATCGCCGCACCATTGCGACCGTGCAGGTCGAACAGCAAGCGTTCGAAGTTCGACGACACCATGATGTCCATTGAAGGCGACAGCGTGGCGTGCAGGGTTTCCTTGACGTACTGGTTGCCGCTCATGAAGCGGTGCAGGATGTCGTTGCGGTTGGTGGCGACGATCAATTGATTGATCGGCAGGCCCATGTTGCGCGCCAGGTAACCGGCGAAAATATCGCCGAAGTTGCCGGTCGGCACCGAGAACGACACGGAGCGGGCCGGGCCGCCCAATTGCAGGGCCGCGTGGAAGTAATAAACGATCTGGGCCATGATCCGCGCCCAGTTGATCGAGTTCACCGCCACCAGCCGCGTGCCCTTGAGGAAGCTCTGGTCGGCGAAACTGGCCTTGACCATTTCCTGGCAGTCATCGAAGTTGCCTTCGATGGCGATGTTGTGGATGTTATCGCCAAAAATCGTCGTCATCTGCCGACGTTGTACTTCCGAGACCCGGTTGTGCGGGTGCAGGATGAAAATGTCGACGTTCTCGCAATGCTTGCAGCCTTCGATGGCCGCCGAACCGGTGTCGCCAGAAGTGGCACCGACGATCACCACACGCTCGCCACGCTTTTGCAGCACGTAGTCCAGCAGGCGACCGAGCAATTGCAGGGCGAAGTCCTTGAACGCCAGGGTGGGGCCGTGGAACAGCTCCATGACCCATTCGTTACCGTTGAGCTGACGCAGCGGTGCGATGGCGTTGTGGGAAAAGACGCCATAGGTCTCTTCCAGGATTTTCTTGAAATCGGCGTCCGGGATGCTGCCGGTGACGAACGGGCGCATGACCCGGAACGCCAGCTCGTGATACGGCAGGCCGGCCCAGGAAGCGATTTCTTCCTGGGTGAAACGCGGCAGGTTTTCCGGCACATAGAGACCGCCGTCCGTGGCCAGGCCGGCCAGGAGGACATCTTCGAAATTCAGGGCCGGTGCCTGGCCGCGGGTGCTGATATAGCGCATAAGGGCAAACCTTCGGTTTGAGCTTCGAGCTTCAAGCTACAAGCTACAAGTTAAAAGCAGCCGGGCTTTTGCTTGTAGCTTGCAGCTCATGGCTTGCAGCTGTATTGATTTAACTTGCAGCTTTTAGCTTGGAACTTGCAGCTGCTTCAATTCAAATGCTCGACGCGGATACGGACCACCGGACCCACGACGCCCTGCAGGGCCTCCAACGCCGCAATCGCGTCGTTGATGCGCTGCTCGACCACACGGTGGGTCAGCAGGATCATCGGCACCAGGCCGTCGTGTTCCTCGACTTCCTTCTGCATGATCGACTCGATGTTGATACCGCGTTCCGAGAGAATGCTCGCCACTTGGGCCAGCACACCCGGATGGTCCTTGGCCTGGATACGCAGGTAGTAGGAGCTTTCGCATGCCTCGATCGGAAGAATCGGGTGAGCCGACAGCGAGTCTGGCTGGAAGGCCAGGTGCGGCACACGGTTTTCCGGGTCCGAGGTCATGGCGCGAACCACGTCCACCAGGTCGGCGATCACCGAAGAGGCCGTCGGTTCCATGCCCGCACCGGCACCGTAGAACAGCGTCGAGCCGGAGGCGTCGCCGTTGACCATCACCGCGTTCATCACACCGTTGACGTTGGCGATCAGGCGATCGGCCGGGATCAAGGTCGGGTGCACACGCAGCTCGATGCCGTTGGCGGTGCTGCGCGCCACGCCCAGGTGCTTGATGCGATAGCCCAAGGCTTCGGCGTAGTTCACGTCAGCGGTGGTCAGCTTGGTGATGCCTTCGGTGTAGGCCTTGTCGAACTGCAACGGGATGCCGAACGCAATGGAGGCCAGGATCGTCAGCTTGTGCGCTGCGTCGATGCCTTCCACGTCGAACGTCGGATCAGCCTCTGCGTAGCCCAGGGCCTGGGCTTCGGCGAGCACGTCTTCGAAGGTACGACCCTTCTCGCGCATCTCGGTGAGGATGAAGTTGCCGGTGCCGTTGATGATCCCCGCGACCCAGTTGATACGGTTGGCGGACAGGCCTTCGCGGATCGCCTTGATCACCGGGATACCACCAGCCACGGCGGCTTCGAAAGCCACGATCACGCCCTTCTCGCGGGCCTTGGCGAAAATCTCATTACCGTGAACAGCGATAAGCGCCTTGTTCGCGGTGACCACATGCTTGCCATTCTCGATGGCCTTGAGTACCAGCTCACGGGCAACGGTGTAGCCGCCGACCAGCTCTATGACGATGTCGATCTCAGGGTTCGTGGCCACTTCGAAGACATCGTTGGTAATCGCAATACCGGTCGTCTGGAACTGAGGCTTTGGCGTGCGCATGGCAATTTGTGCCACTTCGATCCCACGCCCGGCACGACGAGCAATTTCCTCGGCGTTGCGCTGAAGTACGTTGAAGGTGCCGCCACCGACGGTACCTAACCCACAGATGCCTACTTTGACCGGATTCACTCTTGACTCCCCATGAAACGGCCGACACAAGGTCGGCCGTGAAATACAGCCGCGCAGCAACGCGACTTTGTGTTTAACGGCCCGACGAAGGTTTTCGCCGAGCCGTGATCTTCAGAAGCGGATCGCCCATGATCATTTTGCGCCCAGGGCCAGTTTGGCGACTTGTGGCGCCGGCTGATAGCCCGGAATCACCTGGCCGTCGGCCAAAACGATGGCCGGCGTGCCGTTCACACCAATGGACTGGCCAAGGGCGAACTGCTTGGAAACCGGGTTCTCGCACTTGGCGGCCTTGATTTCCTTGCCATCGACCATCTTGTCCATGGCCGCTTTCTTGTCCTTGGAGCACCAGACCGCCTGCAACTGCTCATCGCCCGGCGAGCCCAGGCCCTGGCGCGGGAATGCAACATAGCGCACTTCGATGCCACGCTTGTTCAGCTCCGGCACTTCGGCGTGCAGCTTGTGGCAATACGGGCAAGTGGTGTCGGTGAACACGGTGATGTGGGACTTGGTTTCGCCAATGGCCGGATAGACCACGGTTTCAGCAACTGGAATGCCATTGATCAACTTGGAAATGCCCTGGCGCTCGGTCATCTCGGTGAGATTGACCGGCTTGCCGTCCTTGAGCTCGAACAGGTTGCCCTGGACGATGTACTGACCGTCGGCGCTGGCGTAAAGCACGCGGCTGCCCTTGAGCTTGACCTCATACAGGCCAGCCATGGGACTGGCCGAGATGGTTTCGATCGGCACTTCGAGCTGAAGGTTTTCCAGGCTCTTGCGGATAGCCTTGTCGGCCGCGTCGTCGGCAATGGCAAAGGTACTGGCCAGCGCAATGGCGGCGGCGGTGAATATCTGGATCAAACGCATGGGGACTCCTGAGGCGAACAAATGAGACGGGAAACGCCGACCCGCAGATTCGGGTTCCAACCGCCCACTGTGCAAACCGGGAAAGCCTACCACATAAGGCCCGCGTGACCGAATGCACCTGTCGCAAGACAACATGCAATGCACGAGCATCAGTAACTTTGTGGCGAGGGAGCTTGCTCCCGCTCGACTGCGCAGCAGTCGCTAATGACGCACCCGTTTTTCCTGACAGTTCCTGGTGTGTGGATTCAGGGCCGCTGCGCGCCCCAGCGGGAGCAAGCTCCCTCGCCACAAAAAGCGATGCAACGCCTATCCACGCGGGTGATGCTTGGCATGCAAGTCCTGCAACCGCGCCCGGGCGACATGGGTGTAGATCTGGGTGGTGGACAAGTCGCTGTGGCCGAGCAGCATCTGCACCACCCTCAGGTCGGCGCCGTGGTTGAGCAGGTGCGTGGCGAAGGCATGGCGCAAGGTGTGGGGCGAGAGGGATTTGTTGATTCCGGCCACCTTGGCCTGGTGCTTGATGCGGTGCCAGAACGTCTGGCGGGTCATCTGCTCGCCGCGCAGGCTGGGGAACAGCACGTCGCTGGGGCGCCCGCCCAGCAGTTCGTGGCGGGCATCGCGCATGTAGCGCTCGACCCAGACGATCGCTTCCTCACCCATCGGCACCAGGCGTTCCTTGCTGCCTTTGCCCATCACCCGCAGCACGCCCTGGCGCAGGTTGACCTGCTCCAGCGTCAAGCTGATCAACTCGGTGACCCGCAGGCCGCAGGCGTACAAGACCTCCAGCATGGCCCGGTCGCGCTGACCAATGGCTTCGCTGAGGTCGGGGGCCGCCAGCAGCGCTTCCACATCGGCTTCCGAGAGGGACTTGGGCAATGGACGCCCCAATTGCGGCATCTCCACGCGCAAGGTCGGGTCCACCGCAATCAATTTTTCCCGCAGCAAATAGCGATAAAAACCACGCAAGCCAGAGAGAAACCGCGCCGTCGAGCGCGGTTTGTAGTTCTGCTCCAGGCGCCACGCCAAGTGATCGAGGATTAATTCCCGACCGGCATTGATCAGTTCCAGGTGGTTTTCCTGCAACCAACCATTGAACAGCGCCAGGTCACTGCGATAAGCATCACGGGTGTTATCGGACAACCCCTTTTCCAGCCACAGGGCGTCGAGAAACTGGTCTATCAGCGGATGATCGATGGCGGGCATAAGAACTCTTGAAGGATGCGGGCACACACAGCATCAAAATGGCAAGTGAAGCTATGCAGGGTGCTCAAAGCGCAAATCGCAGGCAACAAAAAAGCAGCCCGCAGGCTGCTTTTTTTTGCATCGGAAGCTGGACTTAAGCCAGTTTTTCCTTGATGCGAGCTGCTTTACCCGACAGGTCACGCAGGTAGTACAGCTTGGCTTTACGTACGTCACCGCGACGCTTGACAGCCATGCTGTCGATTTGCGGGCTGTAGGTCTGGAAAGTACGCTCTACGCCAACACCGTTGGAGATTTTACGAACGGTGAATGCACTGTTCACGCCGCGGTTACGCTTGGCGATAACGACGCCTTCGAACGCTTGCAGACGGGAACGGTCGCCTTCCTTCACTTTCACCTGAACGACAATGGTGTCGCCTGGGGCAAAGGTAGGGATTTCTTTGGTCATCTGCTCTGCTTCGAGTGCAAGGATGATTTTGTTAGTCATGCTGTGCTCCTAAGGCAAGTCGTCGGACTCACCATCGATACGTTGTTAACTATCGTCCCGCTCGCGGATGTATTCCTCGAGCAGCTTCTTCTCTTCTCCAGAAAGCGAGCGGCTTTCCAGAAGATCGGCGCGTCGTTCATAGGTCCGACCAAGGGACTGCTGTAAACGCCAACGCCGGATGTGCGCGTGGTTGCCACTTAGCAACACGTCGGGAACACGCTGATCCGCATACACCTCCGGTCGGGTGTAGTGCGGGCAATCCAGCAGACCATCCGTAAAGGAATCTTCCTCAGCGGAATCTGCATGCCCTAAAGCTCCAGGCAGCAGTCGTGTAACCGCATCGATCAGGACCATCGCCGGCAGCTCGCCGCCAGACAGTACATAGTCGCCAATCGACCACTCTTCATCGACATGAGCTTCAATGAAACGCTCGTCAATGCCTTCATAACGGCCGGCAATCAGGATCAATGCATCCGAATTCGCCAGCTCGCGTACCGCCGACTGAGTCAGCTGGCGGCCTTGGGGCGACAGGTAAATTACCTTCGCACCCTCCCCGGCTGCCGTCCTGGCCTGAACCAGCGCATCTTCCAGGGGCTTGATCTTCATCACCATGCCCGGACCACCGCCAAACGGGCGATCGTCCACAGTGTGATGCCGATCCGTGGTGTAGTCCCGCGGATTCCAACAGGTGAGCTGTAACAGCTCCTGTTTCACCGCGCGGCTGGTTATGCCGTACTCGCTGATGGCGGAAAACATCTCGGGAAACAATGTGATGACTTCAACGCGCAAGTTAGCCACGTTCAGAAATCCGCATCCCATTCCACCTTCATCTCGCCTGCGGCAAGGTCGACGGCCAACACGCATTGCTCGGTATAGGGCAACAGGCGTTCGCGATCATCCAGGCTGCCGACGCAAGGCTTGACCACCATGACATCGTTCGAACCGGTCTCGAGCAGGTGATCGATTTTCCCGAGCAATTGCCCGAGGTGGTCGATGACCTTCAGACCCACCAGCTGGTACCAGTAGTACTCGCCGTCGGTCAGTTCAGGGAACAGGTTGCGCGGCACGCAGATCTCATAACCGGCCAGAAGACGCGCTTCTTCACGATCATCGAGACCCTTGAGCTTTGCGACCAGGAACTTGTCGTTCCCGCGTCCGCTGACCAGCTCCACCTGTTTCACGCTACCTTCGCGCTTGAGCGTCCAGGTTTTGTAGTCCAACAGGTTCTTGATCGGATCAGTAAAGGAATACACCTTCACTTCGCCGCGAACGCCATGTACAGAGTAGATTTTGCCGACAACGATCAAATCATCAGCATCTTTTGGCGTCGCGTTCATATTGCTCAGGCCGCAGCCTTAGCCGATTCCTTCAACAACTGAGCAACGCGCTCAGAAGGTTGTGCACCAACGCTCAGCCAGTAGGCTACGCGCTCTTGGTTCACGGACAGACGAACTTCCTGACCACGGGCAACAGGGTTGAAGAAACCAACCTGCTCCTTGTGGGAACCGTCACGCGGGTTGCGGCTGTCGGTTACGGTCAGGTGGTAAAACGGGCGCTTTTTGGAGCCGCCAAGGGCAAGACGGATTGTTAGCATGTGAACATCGTTCCTGTAGTCGGTGCTGCAAATCTAAATGCACAGCGGGCATAGGTGCCCGAAAGGCCGCATATTCTAAGGAATATCCGGACTTTTGCAAATGTCTTTTTCCGGCGCCTGGCGCCATGCGATCAAGATTTGCCATAGAGCCGTCATGAAAAACGGCAAGTCAGCTCCCGCGTAGCGCGGGTTTGCTGGAGATCCCCGCATCCGTGCGGGGCAACGCCGACATGACAGCCGGCGCAGATTCTTTACATTTTCGGCATGCCGCCGCCGGGCAACATACCGCCCATGCCGCGCATCATCTTGGCCATTCCGCCCTTGGCGGAGAATTTCTTCATCATCTTCTGCATCTGCTTGTGCTGCTTGATCAAGCGACCGATGTCCTGCACCTGGGTGCCGGAACCCATGGCGATACGGCGCTTGCGCGAACCGCTGATCAGCTCAGGGTCGCGGCGCTCGGCCGGGGTCATGGAGTTGATGATGGCTTCCATCTGCTTGAACTGCTTTTCAGCCGCGCCTTGGGCGTTGCCCATCTGCGCCAGGTTCACGCCGCCGATGTTCGGCAGTTTGTCCATGAGCCCGCCGAGGCCGCCCATGTTCTTCATTTGTTGCAGCTGGTCGCGGAAGTCTTCGAGGTCGAAGCCCTTGCCCTTCTTCAGCTTCTTGGCCAGTTTGTCGGCCTTGTCCTTGTCGAGGGTCTGTTCAGCCTGCTCGATCAGGCTGAGCACGTCGCCCATGCCGAGGATGCGCGAAGCGATACGCTCGGGATGGAACGGCTCGAGCGCTTCGCTCTTCTCGCCCATACCGATGAACTTGATCGGCTTGCCGGTAATGGCCCGTACCGACAGCGCGGCACCGCCACGGGCGTCACCGTCGACCTTGGTCAGGATCACGCCAGTCAACGGCAGCGCATCGCCGAATGCCTTGGCGGTGTTGGCCGCGTCCTGGCCGGTCATGGCATCGACCACGAACAGGGTTTCCACCGGGTTGATCGCAGCATGCAGCGCTTTGATCTCGCCCATCATCTCTTCATCGATGTGCAGGCGACCGGCGGTATCGACGATGACCACGTCGATGAATTTCAGCTTGGCTTCTTTAATAGCCGCCTGGGCGATGTCCACCGGTTTCTGGCTCAGGTCGGACGGAAAGAACGTCACGCCGATGTCGTTGGCCAGGGTTTCCAGTTGCTTGATCGCCGCCGGACGGTAGATGTCCGCCGACACCACCATCACCGACTTCTTCTTGCGCTCTTTAAGGAAGCGCGCCAGCTTGCCGGCTGTCGTGGTCTTGCCCGCGCCCTGCAGACCAGCCATCAGCACCACCGCTGGCGGTACGGCACTCAGGTTCAGGTCTTCGTTGGCGGCGCCCATCAGGCTTTCGAGTTCGGCCTGGACGATCTTCACGAACGCCTGGCCCGGTGTCAGGCTGCGCGACACTTCGGTGCCGACGGCGCGTTCCTTGACCGAATTGACGAAGTCCTTGACCACCGGCAGGGCGACGTCGGCTTCGAGCAACGCCATGCGCACTTCGCGCAGGGTGTCTTTGATGTTGTCCTCGGTCAGTTTCGCCTTGCCGGTGACATGGCGCAGCGTCTGCGAGAGACGGTCGGTTAGGTTTTCAAACATGCGCGATCCTTTCAGGCCCAGATGAGACCGGGATAATGGCGGCCCAGACCGTGAAAAATGTGCTCGGCGAGCCTGCGGCGTGGGCAGGTCGCGGATTATAGCGAAGAAGCGGGCAACGTACACCTTGCTGTCAGTTGCTGTGGTCTTTCGTGCGGAGGCGGTTCTATGCCAAACTCAGCGCCTTTCGGGCTTGCCTAACAGGATTTATGCTCCCCTTGTCACCCAGCTTGCTTGCCACGCTCGCCGCCGCCTGCCTTTATGCCGCTGCGACCCTCTATCAAGGCACCCGCCTGGCCACCGGCGCCAAGGCGAACAAACGCCTGCTGGTCACGCTCGGCGTGCTGGCGGTGCTCGGCCACGCGGCCAGCCTTTATACCCACTTGATGACGCCGATCGGCCTGGGCCTGGATTTTTTCAACGCCGCCAGCCTGATCGCCGTGGCTGTGATCGGCTTGACGCTGATCGCCTGCTCGCGCATCCCGGTGGAGAACCTGCTGGTGCTGCTGTTCCCGCTGGGGCTGGCGACGGTGCTGCTGGCGCAGTTCGCGCCGTCAGGTACGGTGCAGATCATCGACGAAGAGCCGGGCATCCTTGCCCACATCCTGCTGTCGATCCTCGCCTACGGCCTGTTCACCATCGCAGTGTTCCAGGCCTTGCTGCTGCTGGTGCAGGACCACCAGCTCAAAAACAAACACCCGTCCGGGCTGATCCGCAACTTCCCGCCATTGCAAACCATGGAAAGCCTGCTGTTCGGCTTCCTCTGGGCCGGCTGGAGCCTGCTGTCGCTGTCGCTGATCTCCGGTTGGCTGTTCGTCGAGAACCTGTTCGCCCAGCACCTGGTGCACAAGACCCTGCTGGCCTGCCTGGCGTGGATCGTCTTCAGCGTGCTGCTGTGGGGCCGCAACCGCCTCGGCTGGCGCGGCCACAAGGCGATTCGCTGGACCCTGGCCGGTTTCTGCCTGCTGATGCTCGCGTACTTCGGCAGCAAGCTGGTTCGCGAATACATCCTGCATGTCTGACGGACGGCCCTGATGGATACATTGCCCGTGGCGCCGCTGTTTGCCGTGCTGGTGGTGCTGATCCTCTGGTCGGCCCTGTTCACCGCCATCGAAGCCGCCCAGCAGCATCTGTTGGCCCAGCGCACGGCCTCGCGCGCCAGTGACAAACCGCTGGCAACGCTGACATTCCCACTGGCCAGCCTGATCCTGTGCAATACCCTCTGTCGCACCCTGGCCGTGGTCATCGGCACCTTGCTGGCGATTTTTACCTGGCTGGAAAACGGCCCCTGGGTCGCCTGGCTCGGCACCAGCGCCGCCCTGCTGGTGCTTGCCGACTACCTGCCGCGCGCCTTGGCCACCCGCCAGCCAGAAGCGGTGCTGGCGCTGGGCAACACGTTGCTTGGCATACCGTTGAAGATCCTCTATCCGTTTGCCTGGCTGTTGAATAGTGCCAGCCAATTGTTGCTGCGCCCCTTTGCGCGCAAGGCCCGCATTGTGCAGCAGAGCGACGACGAGATGCCCGCGCCACCGCGCAGCGAACACGAACCTGAGCACGGCGCCAGCCGACTGCACCCGATTTCCGGCATCCACGCCCTGGACAACATCACCGTCAACGATATCCTCGTGCCCCGCAGCGAGGTCGATGGGATCAACCTCGACGACCCCATCGGCGAGATCATCGAACAGCTGCGCCTGAACCGTCGCACCCGCCTGCCGGTGTTCCACAGCGACATCAACCAGGTCGAAGCGGTGCTCAACACGCGCCAGATCCGTCATTTGCTGGCGGATGCGAGCCTGACCCAAGAAGCGCTGCTGGCCGCCTCCCACGAGCCTTACTTCGTCCCTGAAAGCACGCCATTGCAACTGCAATTGCTGAATTTCCACAAGCAGCAACGGCGCTTGGGCATGGTGGTGGACGAGTACGGCGAAGTGCTGGGCATCGTCACCCTGGAAGACATCCTGGAAGAAATCGTCGGCGAATTCGAAAGCGAGCACAGCCTCGACAACCCCCACGTCCACCCCCAGCCCGATGGTCGCCTGATGATCGATGGCGCGGCGTCGATCCGCGAATTGAACAGGACCCTGGGCTGGCATCTGCCTTGCGACGGCCCCAAGACCCTCAACGGGCTGGTGACCGAAGCCCTGGAAACCATCCCCGAAAGCCCGGTGTGCCTGAAGATCGGCCGTTATCGACTGGAAATCATCGAGACCGTGGACAACCGTGTCAGCCAGGTGCTGGCGTGGCATAACAGTTTGATGCCTGCCGCTTCCTGAAACTCCTGCCTGGACCGGGCGCAGGGTAGCCCTTGTGGCGAGGGAGCTTGCTCCCGCTGGGGCGCGAAGCGGCCCTGAAACCTGATAAAACGGTGCGTCAGGCAGGTTGGGGTTGCTGCTTTGGGGCTGCTTCGCAGCCCAGCGGGAGCAAGCTCCCTCGCCACAGAGTTCTGCGCAAGCGTCACGAACGTGCGCAGGCTCACTTGTTGATTAGTTAGCCTCCTTCCTATACTCCATCCGCTTACCCAGCCCCGCCCGAACCCCGTGCCTACCCCGCACCCAGCCGGTTCCGGCCAGACCATCGGCAAAATCCGCATCAGTCCTGCGACTGTTCCCACCCGAAACAGCGAAAGGATACCCGCCCACATCCCTGGGTGTTCGACCATAATAATTCGCTCCAATGGAGCACATGACTGTCAGGGATAACCGCATGACGACCGCTACCTGCAACGAGGCTGTGTCTGCCCAGCCGACAAACTCGACCACCCGCGTGGCCACCGCAAGTTTCATCGGCACCGCCATCGAGTTCTACGATTTCTACGTCTACGCCACGGCTGCGGCCCTGGTGATCGGGCCGGTGTTCTTCCCGCAAACCTCAGGCACGGCACAGATGCTGTCGTCCTTCCTGACGTTCGGCATCGCCTTCCTTGCCCGCCCGTTGGGCTCTGCGCTGTTCGGCCACTTCGGTGACCGGATCGGGCGCAAGTCCACGCTGGTGGCGTCCCTGTTGCTGATGGGTGTGTGCACCACCCTCATCGGTGTGCTGCCCGGCTACGCCAGCATTGGCGCCTGGGCGCCGATCCTGCTGTGCGTGCTGCGTTTCGGCCAGGGCCTGGGGTTGGGCGGTGAATGGGGCGGCGCGGCGCTGCTTGCCACCGAGAACGCGCCCAAAGGCAAGCGTGCCTGGTTCGGCATGTTTCCCCAACTGGGGCCCTCCATCGGTTTCCTGGCGGCCAACGGGCTGTTCCTGACCCTGGCCATGGGCCTGGATGATGAGCAATTCCGCGCCTGGGGTTGGCGGATTCCGTTCCTGCTCAGTGCCGTGCTGGTGATCGTCGGCCTCTATGTACGGCTCAAGCTCCACGAAACCCCGGTATTCGCCAATGCCATGGCCCGACAGGAGCGGGTAAAGGTGCCGTTGGTCGAGCTGTTCAGCCAGTACTGGGCGCCAACGTTGCTGGGCGCGGCGGCGATGGTGGTGTGCTACGCGCTGTTCTACATCTCGACGGTGTTTTCCCTGAGCTACGGCGTATCCACCCTCGGCTACAGCCGCGAGACCTTCCTGGGCCTGCTGTGCTTTGCGGTGCTGTTCATGGCCGCCGCCACGCCCTTGTCGGCCTGGGCCAGCGACCGCTACGGGCGCAAGCCGGTGCTGATCGGCGGCGGCGTATTGGCGATTGCCTCGGGTTTCCTCATGGAACCCTTGCTGACCCACGGCTCGACCAGCGGCGTGGCGCTGTTCCTGTGCATCGAGCTGTTCCTGATGGGGGTGACCTTTGCCCCCATGGGCGCCTTGCTGCCGGAACTGTTTCCCACCCACGTGCGCTACACCGGCGCCTCGGCGGCCTACAACCTGGGCGGCATCGTCGGCGCCTCGGCCGCGCCGTTCTTCGCCCAGAAACTGGTGGCGATGGGTGGTTTGAGCTACGTCGGCGGTTACGTATCAGGGGCTGCGGTGCTCAGTGTGATCGCCGTGTTGTGCCTGAAAGAGACACGCCACAACGATTTGAACAGGGTCGCCTGAACAGGGAGCCGGGCCTGGCAACAGGCCCGGCTCCAGACCTGTCGGACACCTGAACAACGCTCAATGAAATACCCGCTAACATTCACCCACCATTGAAACCACCCCCCACCTGCCCCATCTAAGACCCATACCCCATTGCGCAGGTGCCCCATGAGCGACCAGCACTCTACCGAAGCCACTCACGATTACGCCGATTCCGACCACATCGAACACACCTCCTCCGGCACCGGCCTGGCGCTGCCTGGCCAGAATTTGCCGGACAAGGTCTACATCATCCCGATCCACAATCGTCCGTTCTTCCCGGCCCAGGTGCTGCCGGTCATCGTCAACGAAGAACCGTGGGCCGAAACCCTGGAGCTGGTGGCCAAGTCCGACCATCACTCCCTGGCGCTGTTCTTCATGGACTCGCCCCAGGAAGACCCGCGCCATTTCGACACCTCGAAACTGCCGCTATACGGCACGCTGGTGAAGGTGCACCATGCCAGCCGGGAAGGCGGCAAACTGCAATTCGTCGCCCAGGGCCTGACCCGCGTGCGTATCCGCACCTGGCTCAAGCACCATCGCCCACCGTACCTGGTGGAAGTCGAATACCCGCACCAGCCGAGCGAGCCGACCGATGAGGTCAAGGCCTACGGCATGGCGCTGATCAACGCGATCAAGGAACTGCTGCCGCTCAACCCGCTGTACAGCGAAGAGCTGAAGAACTATCTCAACCGCTTCAGCCCCAACGACCCTTCGCCGCTGACCGATTTTGCCGCTGCGCTCACCTCCGCCACCGGCAATGAGCTGCAGGAAGTGCTCGACTGCGTGCCCATGCTCAAGCGCATGGAAAAAGTCCTGCCGATGCTGCGCAAGGAAGTCGAAGTGGCGCGGCTGCAGAAAGAGATCTCCGCCGAGGTCAACAACAAGATCGGCGAACATCAGCGCGAGTTCTTCCTCAAGGAGCAGCTCAAGGTCATCCAGCAGGAGCTGGGGCTGACCAAGGACGACCGCAGCGCCGATATCGAGCAGTTCGAGCAGCGGCTCGAAGGCAAGGTGCTGCCGGCCCAGGCGCAGAAGCGCATCGAAGAGGAAATGAACAAACTCTCGATCCTGGAAACCGGCTCGCCGGAATATGCCGTCACCCGCAATTACCTGGATTGGGCGACCTCGGTGCCGTGGGGCGTGTATGGCCAGGACAAGCTTGACCTCAAGCACGCGCGCAAGGTGCTCGACCAGCACCACGCCGGCCTGGACGACATCAAGGACCGCATCCTGGAGTTCCTCGCCGTCGGCGCCTACAAAGGCGAGATCAGCGGTTCCATCGTGCTGCTGGTCGGCCCGCCGGGCGTGGGCAAGACCAGCGTCGGCAAATCCATCGCCGAATCCCTGGGGCGGCCGTTCTACCGTTTCAGCGTCGGCGGCATGCGCGACGAGGCGGAGATCAAGGGCCATCGGCGCACCTACATCGGCGCCCAGCCGGGCAAGCTGGTGCAGGCGCTGAAAGATGTCGAAGTGATGAACCCGGTGATCATGCTCGACGAAATCGACAAGATGGGCCAGAGCTACCAGGGCGACCCGGCCTCGGCCCTGCTGGAGACCCTCGACCCGGAGCAGAACGTCGAATTCCTCGACCACTACCTGGACCTGCGCCTGGACCTGTCGAAAGTACTCTTCGTCTGCACCGCCAACACCCTGGACTCGATCCCCGGCCCGCTGCTGGACCGAATGGAAGTGATCCGCCTGTCGGGTTACATCACCGAAGAAAAAGTCGCCATCGCCAAGCGCCACTTGTGGCCCAAGCAACTGGCCAAGGCTGGCGTGTCCAAGGGCAGCCTGAGTATCAACGACAGCGCCCTCAAGGCCCTGATCGATGGCTATGCCCGTGAAGCCGGGGTGCGACAGTTGGAGAAACAGCTGGGCAAACTGGTGCGCAAGGCGGTGATGAAGCTGATCGACGACCCCAAGGCCGTGATCAAGCTCGGGCCAAAGGACCTCGAGGCCTCCCTGGGCAAACCGGTATTCCGCAACGAGCAGGTGTTGTCCGGCATCGGCGTAATCACCGGCCTGGCCTGGACCAGCATGGGCGGCGCGACCTTGCCGATCGAAGCGACGCGCATCCACACCCTCAATCGCGGCTTCAAGCTGACCGGGCAACTGGGGGACGTGATGAAGGAGTCGGCGGAAATCGCCCACAGCTACGTCAGTTCGCACCTGAAGCAATTTGGCGGCGATCCGAAGTTCTTTGACGAGGCCTTCGTTCACCTGCACGTACCGGAAGGCGCCACGCCCAAGGACGGCCCGAGCGCCGGCGTGACCATGGCCAGCGCGTTGCTGTCCCTGGCCCGCAACCAGCCGCCGAAAAAAGGCGTGGCCATGACCGGCGAACTGACCCTCACCGGGCACGTCCTGCCGATTGGCGGGGTGCGCGAGAAGGTCATCGCGGCGCGGCGGCAGAAAATCAACGAACTGATCCTGCCGGAAGCCAACCGGGGCAATTTCGAAGAACTGCCGGACTACCTCAAGGAAGGCGTCACGGTGCACTTTGCCAAGCGGTTTGCAGATGTGGCCAAGGTGTTGTTCTGATCGTTATACAGCGGCTGTACCGGCCTCATCGCGAGCAAGCTCGCTCCCACAAAGGAATCTTGTGAACGCCACAAGTCCCTGCGGGAGCGAGCTTGCTCGCGATGGGGCCCTGACAGACAACACATCCCCACCTGACACACCCAGTAGCATCTTCGGTTATGCTCGCCGTTCGTCGTGAATGCCGGAGCCGTTGCCCTTATGTCCCTCACTCGCCTGCTTGTCCCCCTCAGCCTCGCCCTGTTGAGCGCCTGTGCCACGCAACCGAAACACAACGTGACCGTGGAAAAACTGAGCCAGTGCCCGGTAAGGCTCAATAACGGACAGAACCTGATCCTGAGCCTGCCCAGCAACCCCAGCACCGGTTATCGCTGGGCGATCCAGGATTCGGCCGGTGGTGTATTGAAGGGCTTGGGGCCGGAGGTTTATCGCAACCCGGAAGACGCCGGCATCGTTGGCGCCGCGGGTGTTTCGACCTGGCGCTTCCAGGCGTTCAGCGCCGGCACCGGGCGCTTGCGCCTGACTTATCAACAGCCCTGGGCCCCGGAAGTGCCGCCCGTGGAAACCTTTGACTGCGCCATTTCGGTGAATTGACCGTGGGCTGGCTGATCCTGGCACTGATGGGCGCAGTCACCTACCTGTACGGCCTGACCGTGCACGCCACACTCTTGTGCCTGCTGGTCAAGCCCATGCCGGTGCTGGCCCTGCTCGGCTGGCTGCACGATGCGCCGCCCAGTGACTATCGGCGCTGGGTCAGTCTCGGGCTGATTTTCTCGCTGGTGGGCGACGTATTGCTGGCCTGGCCGGGGGACCTGTTCGTGTTCGGCCTCGGCGCGTTTCTGCTGGCGCACCTGGCCTACCTGAAAGCCTACCTCAGCGACTGCCGCCGCCCGGCGCTGCTGCCCTTGGCCCTTGCCTTGGGCATCGGTGCGATGCTGTTGGGAGTCCTGGTGTCGAACGGCCTAGGGTCGTTGCTGGTGCCGGTGATTGTCTACGGCCTGGTCATCAGCACCATGCTCTGGCGGGCGTTGGCGCGGCTGGGCACCGGTGTGCCCAAGCGTTCGGCGTGGCTGGCCGCCGCCGGGGCGCTGGCGTTTGTGTTTTCCGACAGCCTCATCGGCATCAACCGGTTCGTGCACCCCTTCCATGCCGCGTCTTACCTGATCATCATCAGTTATTGGCTGGGCCAATGGGGCATTACAGCGTCGGCGTTTACCCAAAAGCCACACGGAGCCAAATAATGTGGGAGCGAACCTGCTCGCGATAGCGGTCTATCAGTCAACATTATCGCTGGCTGATCCATCGCTATCGCGAGCAAGCTCGCTCCCACAGGTTTTTTGGTTAAAATGCCGGCCTTTTCACCACCCATGCCGCTGGAACCGCCGTGAGCAAAGACCCTGATCGCCTATTCGCCCAACCCCTGGCCCAAGTGCCGGACTTCGCCTTCAACGAGGACGTGGTGCGGGTGTTTCCGGACATGATCAAGCGTTCGGTGCCGGGTTATCCGACCATTGTCGAAAACCTCGGCGTGCTCGCCGCGCAATTCGCCCAGCCGGGCAGCGTGCTCTACGACCTGGGCTCGTCCCTGGGCGCGGTGACCCAGGCCCTGCGCCGCCACGTGCGCACCGACGGTTGCCGGGTAATCGCGGTGGATAACTCGGCGGCCATGGTCGAGCGCTGCCGCGAATACCTCAACGGCCAGGACTCGATGTTCCAGGAGCTGCTGCCGGTGGAAGTGATCGAAGGCGACATCCTCGCCCTGACGTTCCAGCCGGCCTCGGTGGTGGCACTGAACTTCACCCTGCAATTCATCGCGCCGGACCAGCGCACCGCACTGTTGAGCCGCATCCGCCAGTCGTTGCTGCCCGGTGGCGCCCTGATTCTCTCGGAAAAGCTGCGCTTCAACGATGCAGAGGAACACGCCCTGCTCACCGACCTGCACGTGGCGTTCAAGCGCGCCAACGGCTACAGCGAGCTGGAAATTGCCCAGAAACGCAGCGCCATCGAAAACGTCATGAAGCCCGACAGCCTAGAAGAACACCGCGAACGCCTGCTCGCGGCCGGGTTCTCGAAAGTCGTGCCGTGGTTCCAGTGTCTTAACTTCGCCTCGTTGATTGCCCTGCCATGATCGATCTGTCCCCCCTCGCCCGCCATCTGGCCGGCACGCCCCTGGCCGATTGGGCCGCGACGCTGCAGACGCAACTCGACAGCAAGATGGAAAAGGGTCACGGCGACCTGGAGCGTTGGCAAAGCGCCCTCGATGCGCTGCCGGCCTTGCAACCCACCACCGTCGATCTGCTGAACGGCCTGACGCTCGACACCGATTGTTCCGACGAAACCCGCGCGCAGATGCGTACCGCGTTGATGGGCCTGTCGCCATGGCGCAAAGGACCTTTCGACCTGTTTGGCGTGCACGTAGACACCGAATGGCGCTCGGACTGGAAGTGGTCACGGGTGGCCCCGCACCTGGACCTGAAAGGCAAGCGCATCCTCGATGTGGGCTGCGGCAACGGCTACTACATGTGGCGGATGCTCGGTGCCGGGGCTGACACGGTGATCGGCGTCGACCCCAACTGGCTGTTCTTCTGCCAGTTCCAGGCGGTGCAGCGCTACCTGTCGCAGCCCAACGCCTGGCACCTGCCGTTTCCATTCGAAGCCTTGCCGCCGGAGCTGGAAGGCTTCGACACGGTGTTTTCCATGGGCGTGTTCTACCACCGGCGCTCGCCGATCGAACATCTGCTGGCGCTCAAGGACTGTCTGGTCAAGGGCGGCGAGCTGGTGCTCGAAACCCTGGTGATCGAGGGCGACGAACACCAGGTGCTGGTGCCCGAGGATCGCTACGCACAGATGCGCAACGTCTGGTTCCTGCCGTCGGTCCCGGCCCTGGAGCGCTGGCTGCGCCGCGCCGGGTTCAGCGATGTGCGTTGCGTGGACGTGAGCCTGACCACCGTAGAGGAACAGCGCAGCACCGAGTGGATGAAGTATCAGTCGCTGAGCGACTTCCTCGATCCCGCCGACCACGGCAAAACCATCGAAGGATTGCCGGCGCCGATGCGGGCGGTGATTGTGGCGCGTAAGTAAATAGCCCAGCCTTATTGGAGGCCAATGCTGTTCACTGGAGATGGTCAGAGTCACTGTGGCGAGGGAGCTTGCTCCCGCTGGGCTGCGCAGCAGCCCCCTCTCAAGCTCACTCAATCAACCTGATCCACCGCGTCGCCGGGCTCCAGGGCCGCTGCGCGCCCCAGCGGGAGCAAGCTCCCTCGCCACGGGAATTGGGCACGGCGCGGGTCAAGGGAATGCCTCGAATCAGTGTCAGTTTCAAGAGCAAATCGGTTGGTCGACCGGAATGCTTTTGAGCTTTTGAGCTTTTGAGCTTTTGAGCTTTTGAGCTTTTGAGCTTTTGAGCTTTTGAGCTTTTGAGCTTTTGAGCTTTTAGGCTTTTGTGGCGAGGGAGCTTGCTCCCGCTGGGCTGCGCAGCAGCCCCCTCTCAAGCTCACTCAATCACCCTGATCCACCGCGTCGCCGGGTTCTAGGGCCGCTTCGCGGCCCAGCGGGAGCAAGCTCCCTCGCCACGGGGTTGTGTGTTCAATCTTGCGATTTGGCTCTTCGGGCCTTGAAGAACTCGCTCAACACCGCGCTGCACTCCTCGGCCAACACCCCGCCCTCGAACATCACCCGATGGTTCAGGAAACCCTGGCTGAAGAACTGCCCCTGGCTCTGTACGATGCCAGCCTTGGGCTCCAGGGCGCCGTAGACGACCCGGGCGATACGCGAATGGACGATGAGGCCAGCGCACATGCTGCAGGGTTCCAGCGTCACATACAGCGTGCTGCCGGGCAGGCGATAGTTGCTCACCGCCTGGGCGGCGGCGCGGATGGCGACCATTTCCGCGTGGGCACTGGGGTCGTGGCCACTGATCGGGCAGTTGAAACCGCGTCCGATGATCTCACCGTCCTGCACCAGCACCGCGCCCACGGGCACTTCGCCCAGGGCGGCGCCTTGTGCGGCAAGGGCCAGGGCTTCGCGCATGAAGTCCTGGTCGCGGCTACGGTCGATGATTTTGGCGGGACGAATCTGACGCATCACGCCACCTCGATGGCGGCCATCAGGCCGGTTTCCATGTGGTCGATCACATGGCAGTGGAACATCCACACGCCTGGATTATCCGCCACCAGCGCCACCTGCGCCCGCTCGTTCTTGCCCAGCAGGTAGGTGTCGGTGAAGTACGGCACGACTTTGTGGCGGTTCGACGCGATCACCTTGAAGCTCATGCCGTGCAAATGGATCGGGTGCTGGTACTGGGTCATGTTCTTCAATTCGAAAATGTAGCTCTGGCCTTTTTTCAGCGTGGCGATCGGCCGGTCGGCGCAGGTCTTGTCGGTGATGTCCCAGGCCTTGCCGTTGATCTGCCACAGGCTCGGCGGCTTGCCGTTGTCGACGTTGACCGACACCGAACCGACCCATTCGAAATTGAAGTTGAGTTTCTCGGCATTGGCCAGGTCCGGCTCGGACACCGGGTTGGGCGGCAGCGCCGGCGGCCATTGGCTCGGGGCGTCACTGTTAGGCACCGAGCGCAGGGTCCCCAGGCGCACCGGGCCGTTGCGCAACGACAATTCTTCGCCCGCCGGCGGCGCCTTGATCGCCAGGCAAATGCGCATGCCCGGGCCAAGCCAGTATTCCTTGCCCAGCGGGCGCGGTTCGATGGGGTTGCCGTCCAACGCATAGATCTGCGCTTCAACGCCTGGGATGTTGATACGGTAAGTCAGGGTGTTGTCGAGGTTGAGCAAACGCACCCGGGTGATCTGCCCGGCCGGCAGGTCGATCACCGCCTGCGGCACACCGTTGATGGTCGCCAGCCGCCCGGCCGTGCCGCCACGCGCCGCCTCACGGGGAATACTGAACTCCACGAACTGACCTTGTTCGTCCACATGCCAGCTCTTGAGGCTCAGGGTCTGTTCATACTTGAAGCCAGTCGGCTCACGCTCTTCGATGATCAATGGTCCCACCAGCCCACGCCCGAGCTCTTCGCTGCTGTTGACGTGGGGGTGATACCAGTAACTGCCGGCGTCCGGCACGCGGAATTTGTAGTCGAAATACTCGCCCGGCAGCACCGGCAGTTGCGAGACATACGGCACGCCGTCCATCTCCAGCGGCAAACGAATACCGTGCCAGTGAATGGTGGTGGCGACCGGCAGGTGATTGATGAAGCGCACCCGCAACCACTCGCCCTGGCGCACCCGCAGTTCGGTGCCCGGCGCCGAGGGGCCAAACGCCCAGGCCTGGGTCTTGTGCCCGGCCACCAGTTCCACGTCCAGCGGTGCGGCGATCAGTTCATAGTCGTGACCAGCCTCGGCATCGGCGCGCTTGCCCAGCCAATACCGCGATGCGCCCCCCGCGCCTACGCCAACGACAACAAGACCGGCCAGGCCACCGAGTATTTGGCGACGGGTAAAGGACATGAACGCAACCACCTATTGAATCCGCGCGAACCGGTGGGTCCGCAAAAGGCGAATACGATACACCCGCAGATGAGAAACGGTAAGGCCAGCGAAAATGAAAAAAACAAAATGAAAATGCCCTGGGGAAAGTTATCCACAGGGCATTTTTCGTGCACATCGAAGCAGAGCTTATCGGCAGGATCAATTCATTCGCGGGTTACGCATTGCTGCGCCGCGGCGTGAAGAAAGCCAACGCCGCCGCAACAATGAACAACGCGGGCACGTCGCCCAGCAGATGGCCAACGTGGCTCGTCCCGTCCATATCGACGCCGAAGGACTGCACGGCCATGATCGCGCCGTGCACGACGCTCGACCACACGGTGAACCAGATCAGGCTCAAATGTTTCATCGGATCGCGCGACGCCATCAGCAAGAACACACCGAGTGTCGCGTAGATGCCGACGATCATCAGCGGGTACTGGGAATGGCCGCTGTGCCACGTCCAGCCGGACGGCCACAGGAGCATCAGCGGCCCGATCGCGAAGATGGCGATCAGACCGACCACAATCAAGACGATGCGCAAGGCGGCGAGCCGCTGGGTGTCGTTCATGGCGGGCTCCTTATTGCGGCGGGTTGCCGTAACTGGATGCCCGTGAGTATAGAACGCTCCCCGGTGTATACCCCGTCAACCGATACCTTCAGACATCTGGCGGTTCAGGCCGGCAAGCCCGTAATCAGATGCACCACGCCGTTCTCCAGTGTCATCACCCCGGCCACCCCGGCCGCGCTCAGCCCCGTCCGGTCGATCCGGGCCACATCCCGCAACTCCACCCGCAGCCGCGTCAGCGCTACGGGTTGATGGTGCTTGAGGTTATCCGCGCCACCCAGCGCGGCGACGATGGCCGGTGACAGTTCATCAACCGCTGCCGCTGGCCTGGGCTCTTCCGGTACCAGGTCCGGGGTCAGGGCTTTCCAGAATGCCTGTTGCAGTTTGTCGAACATGTTCAATGCTCCATGACCAGGGTGGCCGAACTGGCCGTGGATAAATGTCTGCGCAAGAGGTCGCGCACCTGCTCGGCGCTTTCCTGGGCCAAGGCCTGTTGGGCCAGCGTGCGGCATTCACTCAGATCCCATTCACGCACGCAGGCCTTGATGGCCGGAATCAGCGGCACGCTGACCGATAGCTCATCCACGCCCAGCCCCAGCAACACCGGTACCGCCAAGGTTTCCGATGCCAGCGCGCCACATACTCCGACCCATTTGCCATGGGCGTGAGCGGCCTCGACTGTCCGGGCGATCAGGCGCAATACCGACGGATGCAGTCCATCGGCCTGGCTGGCCAAGCGCGGGTGGTCGCGGTCCATGGCCAGGGTGTACTGGGTCAAGTCGTTGGTCCCGATGGAGAAGAAATCCACTTCGGGAGCAAACAGGTCGGCCATCAGGGCCGCCGCCGGGACTTCGATCATGATGCCCAGCTTCGGCGCTTGCGACAGGCCCAGGTTGCGCACCTCTTCGTCCAACATCTGCCGCGCCAGCCGCAATTCCGACAACTGCGTGACCATTGGCAGCATGATGTGCAGCCGCGTCAGCCCCGAACAGGCGAGGATTGCCCGGAACTGTTCACGCAATAACTGCGGTCGCTCCAGGCACAGGCGAATACCACGCATGCCCAGGAACGGATTGGCCTCGTGGGCCATCGGCACATAGGCCAGCGGCTTGTCTCCGCCCACGTCCAGGGTACGCACCACCAGATTTCGCTCAACCCCCAGGGCCCGGGCGACGGCACTGTACAAGGCCGCTTGCTCGTCATGGCCAGGTGGGTGCGCGCGATCCAGGTAAAGCAGTTCGGAGCGCAACAGCCCCACCCCTTCGCCCCCCAGGGTCATGGCCTGCTCCACGTCCCGAAGCGAGCCGACATTGGCGGTGATCTCGACTCGATGACCATCAAGGGTACGGGCCGCGAGGGCCGATTGTTCGAGGTCACGCCGCTGCCGTCGCAACTGTCGGTCACGGGAGGCCTGGAGTTGCTCGATCCGCGCCGGGTCTGGATTCAAATGCAGTTCGCCGCTGTCGGCATCCAGCAACACCGGGGTGCCGTTGGCAATGGTCAATGCCTGCTCAGGCACGCCACACAACGACGGCAGGCCCAGCGCACGGGCCAGGATCGCCACATGGCTGGTAGCACCGCCACCCACCGTGACGAAACCGGCGATTCGGGTGGTGTCCAGGCTCGCGGTCTGGGACGGCGTCAGTTGCGCGGCCACCAGGATCGACTGCTCGGGCAGGTCCCAGGTGTGCTCCTGCACGCCGAGGATCAGCTTGAGGACCCGATGCCCGACATCGGCCAGATCCATCGCGCGCTCGGCCAGCAAGGCATTGCCCGATTGCTGGAACTGCGTGGCGGTCGCCTCGGTCGCGGTTTTCCAGGCAAAGGCCGCGCTCTTGCCTTCGACGATCAGATCCCGAGCCTGCTCCAGCAAGGTGGGGTCTTCCAGCAGTTCCTGATGGGCGCTGAAAATCTGCGCCTGAACGCTGCCCGCACACTCGTTCTGCAGCGCCTTCAATGCCTGGTTGGCCTGGTTCAACGCCTGCTCCAGGAGCACCTGCTCGGTCTCGATTCCTGCGCCCGACGTTTGCACGTCCAACGCCTGGGTCGCGACCTGCACCACCACACCCGACACCGAGCCCGGCGAGGCACACACGCCTTGCCAGCGCTCAGGCGTGGGCGATTCGACGCACATGGGCACTTCTGGCGTCGGCTGCGCCTCGACGGATTCGCCGCAGCCCGCCAGCAACAGTTGCGTCAACGCCTCGAGCGCCTGTTCGGCCTGTGGACCGGCGGCACTGAGCTGCAAACTGTCGCCCTTGACCGTCTGCAACGCCATGATCGCCACCAGGGATTTGCCGTTGGCGCTGGCCTGCTGCTTGTGCAGGCAGATGTTCGCATCAAAGCCTTTTGCCGCCTGGGCGAACACCGCAGCGGGACGCGCATGCAGACCGCTGTCATTCGGCAGGATCAGTGGCTTGGAAAACAGCACCGAGCCCTGTTGCGTCTGCGCGTCCTGCCCTTGCGTTCCTTGACTCACCTGCAGCAGCGGCTGACCGCTTTCCACATAGGACGACTGGGCCGGTATCAGGCTGAAGTCTTCGCCAGTGACCACCAGCATCAACGTCAACAGACTGCGCGCGTGCAAGGCGATGTAGTCGGCATCGAAATCGATCAGCGGTTGCCCGGCCTCGACTCGTTGACCTATTTCTACTCGGGAAGTAAAGCCCTTGCCCGCCAGGTTCACCGTGTCCAGGCCGATGTGCATCAACACCTGAACACCGTTGTCACTGGTGACACTCACTGCATGGGCGCTGTCCTGGAGCGTGCCGACGACACCGGAGAGCGGCGCACAAAGGGTCTGCGAAGTCGGATCGATACAGATTCCGTCCCCCACGACACGGTTGGAAAAGACCGGATCAGGCACGTTTTCCAAGGGCATCAAGACCCCGGACAATGGTGCGAGCAATTGCAAAGGTTGCGTTGTGTTCATGACTTCACCTGCTGCTGTCTGTTCTTTTCGCATCGCGGGCAGAGCGCGTTCACTGACCCGCGCCACACGGGTCATTTCCACCAGTACTCGACCTGCACGCCCACGTTGGAACCATGCCGCGTACCGCCAAATGCACCGGTTTCGGACAGCGCCGAACCGGCCGCCAGTTCATTGGCTGCGCGCTGGGCCGCCGCGTTCCAGCTGGCGTAGGTGTAATACAGTCGTATTTCCGGGCGAGCCCAGAATTCCGGGCCCTTGGGCGACCAGGTAGGGGCAAAGGTGAATTTGCTCAGCTTGCGTGTTCCATCGCTGGCCTGCACTTGGTCATGGCCCAGTTCGGTCACCAACTTGAACTGATCGGTGATGGCGTAGGCCGGGCGAACCCCCAACGACAGCCAGTCCTGATCGACGCCGTCAGGACGAATGTCTTTCTGGTACACCGCCTGTACTTGCCCGCCGAAACGCGGCGTGATCTGCCAATCGAAAAACTCCACCAGACGATAGCTCTTGTTGCTGTCGTCCAGTCCGGTATCGCCGGTATAACCCAGTCCGGTGCCGGGCCCCTCCCCATATTGCAAGGCCAGTTTATTCTTGCCGCCAAGGAAGTCCTGCTGCACATGCTGGGCGGTCAAGGCCCAACCGCGATGGGCATCGCGCCGGCTCGCCCGGTCGATGAGACTCACCCCGAACTCCAGCTCGCCACCGGGGTTGGTATCGAAGCCGCCCACGTTGAAGTCATGCCGGTTGACCGGGTCTTTCTGGTACAGGTTGTCCTTGCGCGAAAAGGCGTAGCTGTATTTCAGCCCGCCGATCAACACATCCTCGATTCCGGCCCCAGTGGCGCTCTGGTTCCAGTAGTAGAAATCGGAAATATGGATGTCGTTACGCTTGTAGTAACGCCGACCGGCCCATAGCGAGCCTCCGTTCAGGCTGGGCATGTTCGACCACTGGGCATACATCTGCGGCATCCGCGCCGCGCCGTTTTCGCCCTGGAAGGTCGGCGTGCGGTCGTAGCGGTTATACAACGAAGCCATGCCATCCACGCTCAGCACCGAACCGTCGTCGAGGGTGAAAAGGTCCTGGCGCAGCTCCAGTTCGCCATATTGTTCGCACTCGTTGCCCAATCGATATTTGCTTTGCGCCCCGGGCAACTGGAAACAGGATTGGGAGCGGCCATTGGTGGCACTGCCGACGCCACTGCGCAGGTAGCCGGAGAACTCCAGCGCCTGGGCGGGGAATGGCAATGCCAGGCAAATACAAGACACTGCAAGACCACGATTTATTGTTGTTTTCATATGCCGCTCCTTCTTTTTTATTGTTTTTTGATGCACTTCAATCTCCCTTCGCCTGCCAGCGAATGGGCGACAAAAGGCACACGGTGCGTCGAGCGCAACGTGGTCGCTATCAGGCGATGCCTGGGTCAGAAATGACGTTTGTTCAGTCGCTCAGGTGCAGCACGAACGACTCGTAGGGGCGTAGGAACAATCGTCGCTCACGGTGTTGGCGGTCGTAGTTGCCGATCACCCATCGTTGCTTCGTGTCGGCGCAGAGAATTCCTTCCGGCAACTGGACTTCGCAGTCGCCACCGTAAAAGTGGCTGACCACCAGCAGGCGCTCGCCCTGCCCTTCGCGCAGGTACGCCCACACCTGGGGATGCTCGGGCAGCAGCAGGCGATAGACCCCGTCCTGGATCAAGGCCTCGCTGCGACGCAGGGCAATCAAGCGACGGTAGTAATGCAGTACCGAGGTCGGGTCTTGCAGTTGCTGCTCGACATTGATGAAGGTCGCGTTGGCGGGTACGTCGATCCAGGGTTCGGCACGGCTGAAACCCGCGTTCGGCCCGGCATTCCATTGCATCGGCGTACGCCCGTTGTCACGGGACTTTTGCATGATCGGCCCCATGGCCTCGGCTTCAGGCATGCCGGCGTTGCGCTTGAGGCGATAGATGTTCAGGGTTTCCACATCGCGGTATTGATCGATGTGATCGAAGCCCGGATTGGTCATCCCCAGCTCCTCGCCCTGGTACACGAAAGGCGTGCCCTGCAGAAAGTGCAGCGCAGTGGCGAGCATCTTCGCCGAGACCACCCGATATTCTCCGTCATGCCCGAAGCGCGACACCACCCGCGGCTGATCATGGTTACACCAGAACAGTGCGTTCCAGCCGCCACCGGCCTGCATGCCGGTCTGCCAGTCGGACAGGATGCGCTTGAGCTGGAAAAAGTCGAAGTCGGCCCGCACCCACTTCTGCAGGTTCGGATAATCCACCTTCAAGTGATGGAAATTGAAAGTCATCGACAACTCCCGTGAGTCCGGGCACGAATAGCGAACGCAGTGTTCAAGGCTGGTGGACGACATCTCGCCAACGTTGATCAGGTCGAAACCTTCGAAGACTTCCCGATGCATTTCCTGCAGATAGCGGTGTACGTTGGGGCCATCGGTATAGAAACGTCGGCCATCGGTGTGATCGTCAGGAAAGTCGGCCGGCTTGGAGATCAAGTTGATCACATCGAGACGGAAGCCCCCCACCCCCTTGTCCCGCCAGAAGCGCATCATCTTGAACACTTCGGCGCGCACCTGAGGGTTGTCCCAGTTCAGATCGGCCTGGGTGTGGTCGAACAGGTGCAGGTAATACTGGCCGGTCTGTGCTTCGTACTCCCAGGCAGAACCACCGAATTTGGATTCCCAACTGTTGGGCTGGTCGCGCCAGACGTAGAAATCGCGATACGGGTTGTCGAGGCTGCTGCGAGCGGCCTGGAACCAGGGATGCTCGATAGAGGTGTGGTTGACCACGATATCGAGCATCAGCTTGATACCGCGCCTGTGGGCTTCGGCGATCAGCAATTCACAATCGGCCATGGTGCCGTAGCTGGGGTCAATGGCGTAGTAATCGCTGATGTCGTAGCCATTGTCCCGTTGCGGCGAACGCAGGAACGGGGTGAGCCACAGGTAATCCACACCCAGCCAGTGCAGGTAGTCGAGCTTGTCCACGACGCCCAGCAAATCGCCGGTGGCCTGGCCACCATGGCTGTAGAAACTCTTCGGATAAATCTGGTAGATCACTGAACGTTGCCAGTCTTGCATGGCGAGATTCCTTCAGTCTGTTGGGTACCGAACCGGGAGGCCTCATCGCGGGCCAGCCCGGATCCCACGAGTGTCAGGCGACGCGATACCCCGGCCGGACGATCTTCATGCTCAATGCACAGGTCAGGGCAAAGGGCACGCTCATGGCGATGGCCATGCCGATCACGAACATGGGTATGGCGTCGGGAACGATCGAGATGAAACCCGGCAAGCCTCCCACGCCAATGGCCGAGGCCTTGATCTTGTTCAACGAGAGGAAAATACAGCCCAGGGCCGAGCCGGCCAGGGCGCAATAAAAGGGGAACTTGTAACGCAGGTTGACCCCGAACATCGCCGGCTCCGTGATGCCGAAGTAAGCGGAAATCGCCGAGGTGGACGCCATGCTCTTGTCCCGGGCATTGCGGGTCATGTAGAACACCGCCAGCGCCGCACTGCCCTGGGCCAGGTTGGACATGACGATCATCGGCCAGATAAAGGTCCCGCCCTGGGTCGAGATCAACTGAAGGTCCACTGCCAGGAACATGTGGTGCATGCCGGTGACCACCAGCGGCGCATAGAGAAGGCCAAAGATCGCCCCGCCGATCACCGGCGCCAGGTCGAACAGCGCCACCATACCCTCGGTGATCAGGATCCCCAGGTGCCGGGTGACCGGACCGATGATGGCGAGGGCCAGCACTCCGGTGACCACGATGGTGGTGATGGGTATCACCAGCAGTTGGATCGCATTGGGCACCCTGGCACGCAACCATTTCTCGATCACGCTCATGACATAGGCCGCCAGCAGGATCGGCAGGATCTGCCCCTGATAGCCGACTTTTTCGATCCGGAACCAGCCGAAGATATCGAAATAGGGCAGGCTCTGGCCGTCCAGCCCCGCCACGGCCTTGCCGTAGTTCCAGGCGTTGAGCAGGTCCGGGTGGACCAGCATCAGGCCCAGCACGATGCCGAGGATTTCACTGCCGCCAAAACGCTTGGCCGCCGACCAACCTACCAGGGCCGGAAGAAAGACGAAGGAGGTGTTGGCCATCAGGTTGATCAGGCTCCAGACACCGTCCAGGTTGGGATACGCATCGAGCAACGTCTGGCCGGCAATGAACATGCCCTTGGCCCCCAGCAGGTTGTTGACGCCCATCAACAGACCGGCGATCACCAAGGCGGGCAGGATCGGCATGAACACGTCGGAAAGCACCCGTACCAGGCGCTGCATGCCGTTTCCCTTCTGCGCGCCCTGGCGCTTGACGTCGGCAATGGTCGCGGCCGCAAGGCCAGTCAGTTCCCGCAGGGCGGCGTAGACCTTTTCCACTTCGCCCGGCCCGATGACCACCTGAAACAGCCCACCGGTAAAAAACGATCCCTTGACCAGATCAATCTGGTTCAGCGTGGCGCTGTTCACCCGGGCGGCATCCTTGAGGGACAGGCGCAGGCGCGTCACGCAATGGGCGGCCTGCTCGATATTGTCGACGCCACCGAGGCTTTGCAGCAGCTCACTGGCGATTTTGGAGTAATCGTGGCTCATGCTTTTTTCTTCCGCGTCATTCTTGTTATTGAGAGTCGACAGCACGTGGAAGCGAAAGTACTCGTCTGTACGAGTTAAATCAACAACTCGTACAGACGAGTTTTGAAATTGTTTATGATACCCATGACAAAACGGGAAACGTCCTACGCTCCTCTCATCAAATAATGACAGTCGAATGGACAAATCCCCCACTTGGCCCTTAAGGTTCCGCCCCGGTGAACAGCGCGGTACAGAGCCCTCTCCATGAGTAAATACAACCGGATCTACAACGATCTGCTGACCAGCATTACCACCGAACGCCTGGAGCGTGGCGCCCGCTTGCCTTCGGAAACCGAACTGATGGACAGCTACCAGGCCAGTCGCGGCACCGTGCGCAAGGCGATCGAACAGCTTCAGGAACGTGGTTTTGCCCAGAAGATCCACGGCAAGGGCACCTTCGTGCTGTCGACCTCCCCCATCGAATTCCAGCTCGGCGGCATCGTCAGCTTCCAGGAGACCTACCCGCGCCTGGGCGACGATGTCAGCACTGATGTGGTCGAGTTCACTCAACTGCCGTTGGAAGGCGCCCTGCTCGAGCACATCAAGGCACCCGCCGGCAGCCAGGTGACGCGCATCAAGCGGGTACGGCGAATCGACGGCAAACGGGTGATCCTGGACATCAACCATTTCGTCAGCGACGTGATCCCCGGCCTGACCCGCGACATCGCCGAGCGCTCGATCTACGCCTTCATCGAACAGACCCTGCAGCTGCAAATCGCCTATGCCCAGCGCACCATCGAAGCGATTCGCTGCGGCAAGGACGACCAGCAACACCTGGACCTCGACGGCCAGAGCCACGTCATCGTGGTCAGCAACCAGACCTTTCTCCAGGACGGCCGACAGTTCGAGTACACCGAATCACGGCATACCCTGGATAAGTTTTATTTTTCGGACGTGGCGCGGCGCTGAAGTCGTGAGGAATCCCAGCTCAGCGACGCCACAGGATTGTCACCCAACCAAAGCTTCCAGCTCTTTGGAAGCCATGCCCGGTAACCGTCGGCCTTCTTTCGCAACGTTGACCTGCAACGCCACCTGGGCCACATCCAAAACGCTCTTGGCAAGCGAATAGCTGCCCTTGGCCTGGAGCCAGCTCAGAACGTCTGCCAAGTGCCAGATAGACGCACTCCCCTCGTGCACGGGCGTCGGGAAGCTGCCCGGATGAGCCAACATCAGCTTGCGCATGTTTTGCCGAGATACACCGACGATCTCGGCTACGTCGGTCAGCCCGACGAAATCAGGCGCTACCTCGATCAGTCTGGCCGATGGCACCGCGCGGCGAACGTCGCCCAGCGCACTAAGCACTGCCTTAACCGCATCAGGCGCATCCCGAGTGAACTCAAGTGCCAGTGTGATACCCGCAAGCATACCGCCCGATGATAAACGCAGCTCGGTGCCCGCGGAGGCGGTAGTCGTAGCGAAACGTGACGGGGAAACCGACTGGCAGAAGAACCTCCCCTAGGAGGACGGAAATTGCATGAACGGCTTCAACGGTCGACGGGCTTTCCCGGGCGATATCGATCAATCACAGTAGCACCCGCTCCGCCGTTCTCCTCGAACGCCCGCGAAACGGCATCAACGATTTCGGCCCAGACCCCGACCTGTTGCAGCACGGGCATTTCCTTGGCAAGCACATTGCTCAACTCGCCGCGATTCTGCTCAATTGAGCGCAGCACCCGATCCGCCTGTTGGTCGGGCATCTCGACCACCTCCTTCAGCATCGCGCGGGCACGCGCATGGCTGCGCAGATAACGAGACTCTTCGCGCATCTGCTCGGTCAAAGTCCGGCCAATGATATTGGCCAGAAACACGGTATGAGGTCCGAGATCCGGATAACGCCACAGCGGTCGGGCTTGGTCAGCGCCCTGAAAAGAGAAGTTCGACACAACACCATCTGGATCGGTCGTCTGTCTGGACTCGAAGACTACTCGCTCGCGTACAGCCTGCATAAGCGGCCTGGACACCTGGTCCAGCACTCGGTCATAGCCGCGACGCTCGCCTACGTCATCTGTAATAACCGCAGAGATCGGCAGAATCACAGGATCCGGGATTACGCCGTCGCGTCGCAGTACGTCGTTGACCAAAAACCGGTGCACACGGCCGTTACCATCAGCGAGTGGATGGATATAGACGAAACCAAAGGCTGCAACTGCGCTGCGCATCACCGACGACTGGCCTTGCGTCCTTTCGAGGAACACCCTCAGCCCTTCAAGCATCGCGCCGATTTCATCGGCCGCAGGGGCGACGTAGTGTACGACCTCCTGGTAGCGCACCGTTTCGCCGACGAAAACCGGTGACTGGCGCACGCCGAAGTGGGCGATCGTCGTCCGATCACCGAGAATTTCCCGCTGCAACTCCGCCAGTGCAGCGTTGCTCAATGGCACCAGACCTTGTCCGGTGCGGCGCGCCATCACGTCGGCAAAACGTTGTACTCGCCCTACCCGGTCAGCCTCGCCTTCGATGGCGAAACTGGCCTTGCTTTCGCGTAACGTCATCCAGACCGCCGATCGTATCAGCAGATCCTCGCCGAACTCGTCCGTCAACTCACCGAACAAACGTGGAATGTCCAGACTGGCCGCACGCATCATCGCCTCAGTCTTGACTACGCAGGGGCAGAATTCGCGCGTACCGGCCAGATTGTCATTCACCCGCCAGCGCTGCACCTTGACCACCCGGTCCCGCGATGCCGAAACCAGCTTGGCTTCGTCGATGGCATCGACGTAGTTGCCCCCCAGACGCTCGGGTACGACCAGGGTGTCCCGGGTCAGCCATTCATACAGAAACGCAGCGCGACGCGCATACTGCCCGGTAGGCTCGGCCGCGACCCAGGCTTGGACGAAATCAGGCCCCGTCCGCTCGAAAAGACGGGCCAGGAACTCCAGATGGGGGACTTCATGCCGTAGGTGGAACTGCAGATGCGCGGCAGGCTTTGCATCCGGTCGCATCGCCTCGGGATAGGTTTCCAGACTAAAACCATCGTTGATCTGGGTTGCGCGTCGCCCGCCCGCCTGGCTCGTCACAGGCAGTCTCCCCAGCGGCAGCACGCCATAGAGTCGGGCCAGCCAGCTGGCGCCTATGGGATCGGCGGGCAAATCGATCATAAGGGACCTCTGCGGACAAGAAGGCTTTTCAGGGATTCAAAAATGATGCGAGACGCCTAATCTTGTTAATTGATGCTTAAGATCAGACAAAAACAATTAGAAAACAAGAGAAACGAACAAAAGCGATTATTGCCTGCAATCCAGCTCGTCAGAGCTGAGGAAGGGGCTGAACATGCACCCTTCCTCTGTCCGACTACGGAATCGACGTTGCATCGATTTCAAGATAGCTGGAGATGGCCTCTAGAGACCTCCCTTCACTCCCACTCAATCGTCGCCGGCGGCTTGCTCGACACGTCATACGTCACGCGAGAAATACCTTCGATTTCATTGATGATCCGCCCGGAAACGGTTTCCAGCAGCTCGTATGGCAGGTGTGCCCAGCGAGCGGTCATGAAGTCGATGGTTTCCACGGCACGCAGGGCCACGACCCAGGCGTAACGACGGCCATCACCGACCACGCCGACGGATTTCACCGGTTGGAACACCACGAACGCCTGGCTGACCTTGTGGTACCAGTCGGCCTTGCGCAGTTCTTCGATGAAGATGTGGTCGGCGCGACGCAGCAGGTCGGCGTATTCCTTCTTCACTTCACCGAGGATCCGCACGCCCAGGCCTGGGCCCGGGAATGGGTGGCGGTAGACCATGTCGTAGGGCAGGCCCAGCTCCAGGCCGAGGCGACGAACCTCGTCCTTGAACAGTTCGCGCAGCGGCTCGACCAGCTTGAGGTTCATCTCTTCCGGCAGGCCACCGACGTTGTGGTGGGACTTGATCACGTGGGCCTTGCCGCTCTTGGCGCCGGCCGACTCGATCACGTCGGGATAGATGGTGCCCTGGGCCAGGTACTTGATGTTGTCCAGCTTGCAGGATTCGGCATCGAACACGTCGATGAAGGTACGGCCGATGATCTTGCGTTTCTTCTCTGGGTCGGACTCGCCAGCCAGGTTGTTCAGGAACTGCTCTTCGGCGTTGGCGCGGATCACCTTGACGCCCATGTTCTCGGCGAACATGGCCATCACTTGCTCGCCTTCGTGCAAGCGCAGCAGGCCGTTGTCGACGAAAACGCAGGTCAGCTGATCGCCGATGGCCTTGTGCAGCAGCGCAGCGACCACCGAGGAGTCCACACCGCCGGACAGGCCCAGCAGCACGTTATCGGTACCGACCTGGGCGCGCACCTGGGCGATGGCGTCTTCAGCGATTTTCGACGGGGTCCACAGGGCTTCGCAACCGCAGATGTCGAGGATGAAGCGCGACAGGATGCGGCCGCCCTGCTTGGTGTGGGTCACTTCAGGGTGGAACTGCACGCCGTAGTAACGGCGATCATCGTTGAACATGCCGGCAATCGGGCAGCTCGGGGTGCTGGCCAGGATGTGGAAGTCTTCCGGCATCTTGGTGACTTTGTCACCGTGGCTCATCCACACGTCCAGGCCGAACAGGCCGTCGGCGTCGACGTGGTCTTCGATGCCGTCCAGCAGGCGGCTCTTGCCGACGACGTCAACGCGGGCATAACCGAACTCACGCAGGTCGGAGCCTTCTACCTTGCCGCCCAGCTGTTCGGCCATGGTCTGCATGCCGTAGCAGATACCAAAGACCGGTACACCCAGGTCGAACACGGCTTGCGGGCAGCGCGGGCTGTCGGCTTCGTGCACGGACTCGGGGCCGCCGGCGAGAATCACGCCTTTAGGCGCGAATTCGCGAATCGCTTCGTCATCCATGTCGAACGGATGCAATTCGCAGTACACACCGATCTCACGCACGCGGCGGGCGATCAGCTGGGTGTACTGGGAACCGAAGTCGAGGATCAGGATGCGGTGAGCGTGAATGTCGAGGGCCATGACTCATTCTCATGTAGTGAATCAGAAACAACTCGGGGCTGAATGAACAGCCCCGGTGATTAACGTTTTGCTGGAAGCCTTAACCTACGCGGTAGTTCGGCGCTTCCTTGGTGATCTGTACGTCGTGGACATGGGACTCGGCCATACCGGCACCGGTGATCCGGACGAATTCCGGCTTGGTGCGCATCTCTTCGATGTTGGCGCTGCCGGTGTAGCCCATGGAAGAACGCAGGCCGCCCATCAGTTGATGGATGATGGCGCTCAGGGTGCCTTTGTATGGCACGCGACCTTCTATGCCTTCCGGTACCAGCTTCTCGGCACCCGCGGAGGAGTCCTGGAAGTAACGGTCGGAAGAGCCCTGGGCCTGGGACATGGCACCCAGCGAACCCATGCCGCGATAAGCCTTGTAGCTACGGCCCTGGAACAGTTCGATCTCGCCCGGTGCTTCTTCGGTACCGGCAAACATCGACCCCATCATCACGCAGGAGGCACCGGCGACGATGGCCTTGGACAGGTCACCGGAGAAGCGGATACCGCCGTCGGCGATCAACGGCACGCCCGTGCCTTCAAGGGCGGCGGCGACGTTGGCGATGGCGCTGATCTGCGGCACGCCGACACCGGCAACGATACGGGTGGTGCAGATCGAGCCAGGGCCGATACCGACCTTGACCGCGTCGGCGCCGGCTTCGGCCAAGGCCTTGGCCGCAGCGCCAGTGGCGATATTGCCACCGATCACCTGCACGTCAGGGAAATTCTGCTTGACCCAGCGAACGCGGTCGATCACGCCTTTGGAGTGGCCGTGGGCGGTGTCGACCACCACCACGTCAACACCGGCACTGACCAGGGCCGCGACGCGATCACCGGTGTCCTTGCCGGTGCCGACCGCCGCGCCGACGCGCAGACGACCTTGGTCGTCCTTGCTGGCCAGCGGGTAGGCCTTGGCTTTTTCGATGTCGTTGACGGTCATCATGCCCTTGAGGGCGAATTTGTCGTCGACGATCAGCACGCGCTCGATACGGTGCTTGTGCAGCAACTCGCGGACTTCGTCCTTGTTGGTGCCTTCCTTGACCGTGACCAGGCGCTCTTTAGGCGTCATCACTTGGCGGACGGTGGCATCCAGGCGGTTCTCGAAACGCACGTCGCGGGAGGTGACGATGCCGACCAGGTCGCCATCGTGCAGCACCGGAACGCCGGAGATGTTGTGCATACGGGTCAGTTCGAACAGATCCCGGACCGTGGCGTCAGCCTCGATGGTGATCGGATCCTTGACCACGCCAGCCTCGAACCGCTTGACCTTGCGCACTTCGGCGGCCTGCTGTTCGATGGTCATGTTCTTGTGGATGATACCGATACCGCCTTCCTGGGCCATGGCAATGGCCAGACGGGCTTCGGTCACGGTGTCCATGGCGGCGGAAACCAGGGGGATATTCAGTTCGATGCCACGGGTGAGACGGGTTTTGAGACTGACTTCGTTAGGCAGTACTTCGGAATAACCGGGCACTAGGAGAATGTCGTCGAAGGTCAGAGCTTCTTGGCTGATACGCAGCATCGCGGGGGCTCCCGAGCGGGAAAATGGAAGCGCGCCATTATACTCATGGACCCCGTCTGGCTCAATGTAAAACTCTGTCTATTATTGCCGGGCTGATTGACGGAGCTAATCACTACAATCTCTGGAGCACTCCTGATCCTGTGGCGAGGGGATTTATCCCCGCTGGACTGCGCAGCAGTCCCAAAGCAGTCGACTCATATACCTGATGTACCGCATAGCCTGGGTTTAGGGCCGCTTCGCGCCCCAGCGGGGATAAATCCCCTCGCCACAAAAGCAGTCTCCAGTGCGCTTATCTACAACTCCACCCTCACCCAACTCACCGGCTGATCGAGCCAATCGGCGAATTCATCGAGAAAGTCCTGCTTGAACCCCGCCTCCAGCCAATTGTTGAAGATGAACCCCAGGTTGGAAAACCCGCAGGGCTGCAGGAACAGGAAGCCATTGATGTCGTCTTCATGACCGCATTCAGGGCAAGTGAAGTTGTCGGTGCGCGCCGGCATCCAGTCTTCCAGGCTTTCGAACAGCGCTTCGCCGACTTCCTTGCGGCACTCGGCGCAACCGGCTTCTTCGAGAAAGCCCTTGGCCGGTGTATAGATGCAGCGCTTGGTGATGATCTCCAGGCCATTGATCGCTTCACCGAACGGCAAGGCTTCGGGATGCAGGACCACCTCGCGAGCACCGGGGGCGATGGCGTGGGCCATGCGATTGCCGGTGCGCCCGCAGGTGGTCAGTTGTTCTTCGACGATATTCTTGCGCACCAGCCAGCGCACGATCGCCCGGGCCCGGGGCTCGTGGACCGGCAGGGTGGAAATTTTCGGAACGATGATGCTTTGCGAGTTCATGGCGAGGCCTGGCTGTTTCCCTGGCAGGGTCTGATCAAAGGCCGGCAGCTTAATCCCTGGCGGGGCCAGGTCAAGCACTCAGGTAGCGCCCGATCAACGCGAGGCCGCTGGCAAGCACCAGCCAGGTGACCAGACGCACGAATGCCTCTCGCGACATTTTCATGGTCAAGCGACGCCCTACCCACAACCCCAGCGCCATGGCCGGCAACAAACACAGCGCCAGTACCAACAAGGGTAGCTCGGCATAGACCCCGGCCACGATAAACAGGCTCAGGCGCACCACGGTGCTGCAACTGATCAGGGCACTTTGCGTGGCTCGGGCCGGGTCCTTGGGCAAGCGACTGTTCAGGTAGATGGCATATAAAAAGCCGCCACTGCCAAACAACGCGCCGAACATCCCGCCCACCGTACCCATCGGAACCGCCCACAGCGCCGACAACTGTGTCGGCCGGGTCTTGATCAGCAGGCTGTAGATCGCATAGCAACTGATGAACACCCCCATCAGCAGCAACAACAGGTCGGACTTGAGGTTGAGCAGGAAAATCACCCCGAGGGTGCAGCCCAATGCCATGCACGGCAACAACCGCAGCAGCTCCGGCCGGGACACGTCCCGACGCGATGGCAGCAAGTTGCCAAAGGCCGCGACAAAATCCAACAAGACCAGCAGCGGGACGATTTTCGACAGGGGCATGAACAGCAGCAGGATGGGCGCGGCCACCAGCGCCGTGCCGAACCCGGCAATGCCGAAGACGATGTAGGCCAGGGCAATGGCCGAGCCGATCACCAGCCATTGCGTGGGGGTAAATGCCCACTGGCCCAACCATGGGAGAAGATTCATCCGGCACTTCCTTGATGAGGAGAGCGGCGACTTTAGCCAGAGGTCGGGGGCTTATCCAGCATTTGTGGTGACAGGCCTGTCGCTATCGCGAGCAAGCTCGCACACATTTGATCTTCAGTGCGACATAGGTCCCCTGCGGGAGATTCCATGTCGCAGGGCAACCCGGTCTAATTGTCTGCACACCATTGGCGAATCCCCTTATCATGCCGCCCATGATTAAAGATCCCTTTGCCCGACTGGGCCTGGACCGTGAGGTCTTGACTGTCAGCCAGCTCAACGGCCGTGCGCGGGTGTTGCTCGAAGACGTGTTCAGCAACATCTGGGTCGAGGGCGAAATCTCCAACCTCGCCCGCCCGGCCTCCGGCCACGTGTACTTCACCCTCAAGGACAGCGGTGCCCAGGTGCGTTGCGCGTTGTTCCGGCAGAACGCCGCGCGGGTGCGCCAGGCCTTGAAAGACGGGTTGGCGGTGAAAGTGCGCGGCAAGGTCTCGCTGTTCGAAGGCCGTGGCGATTATCAACTGATCCTCGACACCGTCGAGCCAGCCGGCGATGGCGCCCTGCGCCTGGCCTTCGATGCCTTGAAGGAAAAACTCAGCGCCGAGGGCCTGTTCAGCGCCGAGCGCAAGGTGCCGCTGCCGGCCCATCCGCAACGCATCGGCATCATCAGTTCGCCCACCGGCGCGGTGATCCGCGACATCATCAGTGTCTTCCGCCGCCGCGCGCCGCAGATCGCCCTGACCCTGATCCCCACCGCCGTGCAAGGGCGCGAAGCCACCGCACAAATCGTCCGCGCCCTGAAGCTGGCCGACGCCCGTGGTTTCGATGCGCTGATCCTGGCCCGGGGCGGCGGTTCGCTGGAAGACTTGTGGTGCTTCAACGAAGAAGCCGTAGCCCGGGCGGTGGATGCCTGCGTCACGCCGATCGTCAGCGCCGTGGGCCATGAAACCGATGTGTCCATCAGCGATTTCGTCGCCGACGTACGCGCCCCGACCCCGTCCGCCGCCGCCGAACTGCTGGCACCGGATGCTGGCGACCTGGTGCGCCGGGTCGAAAGCCTGCATCGTCGGCTGGTGATGCGCATGCGCGACCGCCTGATGCGCGATCAACTGCGCCTCGAAGGCCTGACCCGACGCCTGCGCCACCCCGGCGAACGCCTGCGCCAGCAAGCCCAGCGCCTCGACGATCTGGACATGCGCCTGCGCCGGGCCTTCGAGCGCAGCCTTAATACCCGCCGCGAACGCTTGATCCGCCTGGAAACCCGCCTGGCCGGGCAACATCCAGGCCGGCAGCTGGCGTTGCTGCGCCAGCGCCTGGACAGCCTCGCCGAACGCCTGCCCCGGGCGATGCGCGAAGGCCTGAAAGCGCGACGCGTGCAGCTGCACAACCAGATGCAGACGCTGCACATCGTCAGCCCCCTGGCGACCCTCGGCCGCGGCTACAGCATTCTGCTCGACGAACGCGGCCAGGCGATCCGCAGTGCCGGGCAAACCCAGACCGGCCAGCGCCTGACCGCCCGCCTTGGCGAAGGTGAGCTGCTGGTACGGGTCGAAGACAATCACCTCACGCCGGTCACCCTTTCTTTACTGGATTGATTCATGCCGCGATATCTCGCCCCTTTGCTCTTGCTGTG
Source organism: Pseudomonas sp. NFACC08-1 (assembly GCF_900106735.1). Taxonomy (NCBI): domain Bacteria; kingdom Pseudomonadati; phylum Pseudomonadota; class Gammaproteobacteria; order Pseudomonadales; family Pseudomonadaceae; genus Pseudomonas; species Pseudomonas sp. NFACC08-1. Next base: position 336,717 of record NZ_FNNL01000006.1, read on the forward strand.
CCTGGCCTTCAACGCCCATGCCGACAGTTACATCACCCGCCTGCTGAACAAACCGGTGCCCGGCGGCGTGGCCGTGGTGGACCTGGGCAGCGCCGCCAAGGCACCGAAAGCCAGTTACCAGGGCAAGCCGGTGCTGGTGGTCAAGGAACAGGACAACTGGCTGGCGATTGTCGGCATCCCGCTGACGGTGCAGCCCGGCACGCAACAGATCAGCAGTGGCGGCGGCACCCAGCCGTTCGTGGTCGGCTACAAGAAGTACCCCGAGCAACACATCACCCTGAAGAACAAGCGCCAGGTCAACCCGAACCCGGCGGACCTCAAGCGCATCGATGCCGAGCTGGCGGTGCAACTGAAGGCCTACCGCAGCTTCAGCCCGAACATCCCCAGCAACCTGTTGCTGGACAAACCGGTCAACGGCCCGCTGTCGAGCAAGTTCGGCGTGCGCCGCTTCTTCAACGGCGAAGAACGCAACCCCCACGCCGGCCTGGACTTCGCCGTGCCCGCCGGCACGCCGATCAAGACCCCGGCCGCCGGCAAGGTGATCCTCACCGGTAATTACTTCTTCAATGGCAACACCGTGTTCGTCGACCATGGCCAAGGCTTCATCAGCATGTTCTGCCACATGTCGAAGATCGATGTGAAGGTCGGCCAGCAACTGGCCCGGGGCACCGTGGTGGGCAAGGTCGGCGCCACCGGCCGCGCGACCGGGCCGCACATGCACTGGAACATCAGCCTGAACGATGCCCGGGTGGATCCGGCGATTTTCATCGGTGCGTTTCAGCCCTGAGATGTGTGCCAGGGCTACTGGCCTCATCGCGAGCAAGCTCGGCTCCCACAGGTACAGCGCTGTTCTTAAAAGTACCTACTCCCACAGGTACAGCACTCTTTCACAAGTACCGAGCTACCCTGTGGGAGCCGAGCTTGCTCGCGATGGGGCCGGCAGTAGCACCGCCTCTTCCTGAATTGCCGAGCCACAAACATCGACGCAATAAAACTACAAATTTCCGAAAAACTCGCGATTAAATCTCGCAAAACCTCCCCAAAGCAGAACTTATCTCAATTTTTTCCGACTGCTTGCGATCCTTCCCTCACGCGGTTAGGGTTGAAGGCATGAAAACCTCTCACACCCTCATTCAGCTTCGCCAGCACCGCAGCCTGTGCCTCGTCAGCGCACGACTGCCAGGCTGAATCGCGGCACCTCGTCCAGGCTTCAAGCCACCCCATTCGAACCACCGGCAGGCCGCCTTTTTCCGGCCACGACAATAAGGATTTCCCCATGAGCATGCTCAAAGACCCGTCTTCCAAATACCGCGCCTTCCCGACCATCAACCTGCCGGATCGCACCTGGCCGTCGAAGACCATCACCGCCGCGCCGATCTGGTGCAGCTCCGACCTGCGCGACGGCAACCAGTCGCTGATCGAGCCGATGGACGCGGTCAAGAAACTGCGTTTCTGGAAAACCCTCGTCGCGGTGGGCGTGAAGGAAATCGAAGCATCGTTCCCAGCCGCTTCGCAAACCGACTTCGACTTCGTGCGCACCCTCATCGAAGAAGGCCACATCCCGGACGACACCACCATCCAAGTGCTGACCCAGGCCCGTGAAGACCTGATCGCCCGTACGTTCGAATCCCTGCGCGGCGCGAAAAAAGCCATCGTCCACCTGTACAACGCCACCTGCCCGTCGTTCCGCCGCATCGTGTTCAACCAGGACAAGGAAGGCGTGAAGGAAATCGCGGTGAACGCGGCCAAGCTGTTCGTCAAATACGCCGCCCAGCAGCCGGAAACCCAGTGGCAGTTCGAGTATTCGCCAGAGACTTTCAGCGCCACTGAGCTGGAATTTGCCAAGGAAGTCTGCGACGCAGTGATCGAAGTCTGGAACCCGACGCCCGAACGCAAGGTGATCCTCAACCTGCCCGCTACCGTGGAAGTCGCCACCCCGAACATCTACGCCGACCAGATCGAGTGGTTCCACCGCAACATCAGCCGGCGTGACAGCGTGCTCATCAGCCTGCACACCCACAACGACCGTGGCACTGGCGTGGCCGCTACCGAGCTGGGCCTGATGGCCGGCGCCGACCGTGTCGAAGGCTGCCTGTTCGGCAACGGCGAACGCACCGGTAACGTCGACCTGGTGACCGTGGCGCTGAACCTCTACACCCAGGGCGTCAACCCGGAGCTGGACTTCTCCGACATCGACGGCGTGCGCAAAGTGGTCGAGGAATGCAACCAGATTCCGGTGCACCCGCGTCATCCGTACGTTGGCGACCTGGTTCATACCGCGTTCTCCGGCTCGCACCAGGATGCCATCCGCAAGGGCTTCGCCCAGCAGAAATCGGACGGTCTGTGGGAAGTGCCATACCTGCCAATCGACCCGGCCGACATCGGTCGCAGCTACGAGGCGGTGATTCGCGTCAACAGCCAGTCGGGCAAGGGCGGTATCGCCTACCTGCTGGAACAGGAATACGGCATCAGCCTGCCGCGTCGCATGCAGATCGAGTTCAGCCAGGTGGTACAGCGCGAAACCGATCGCCTGGGCCTGGAAATGACTGCACAGCAGATCCACGCCTTGCTGCAGCGTGAATACCTGCAAGCCAACACTCCGTACGCACTGGTCAGCCATCGCCTGCAGGAAGAAAACGGCAATAGCGCCGTAGAAGTGGAAGTGGCCAGCAAGGGCCAGGGCGAGACCAACCTGCACTGGCGCGGCAAGGGCAACGGCGCGCTGGAAGCCCTGGTGGCCGGCCTGCCGATTCCGGTGGAGATCATGGACTACAACGAACACGCCATCGGCGCCGGCACCAATGCCAAGGCGGCGGCCTACATTGAACTGCGAGTCAACGGCGAGCGTGCGGTGCATGGCGTGGGTATCGATGAGAACATCACTACCGCTAGCTTCAAGGCGCTGTTCAGTGCGCTGAACCGCTCGTTGAGCCAGCCGGAAGCCAAGGCGGCCTGATCTACAGCTGAAATGCAAAAAGGCCCTGGGGTGTGAACCCTGGGGCCTTTTTGTTTGGCTGATGGTTGGGTGCTGACTGTACTGGCCTCATCGCGAGCAAGCTCTCCACACTGGATCTTCAGTGGAGCCGAAATCCTGTGCCCCTGTGGGAGCGAGCTTGCTCGCGATGGCGGCCTGTCAGACAACCAAAATGTCAGGCATGGGTATCGACAGAAACGGTCATGGCCTGCAACAACGACGCCCGCAGGGTTTGCAGCATCGCTTGGGTACCCATGATCTGGGTCTGGATGGCCATGGCCTGCTGGGCCTTCTGCTCTTCGTTGGCCTGGCTTTTCTGGACCCGGGCCAACTGGGCTTGCTGCTGGGCCAGCAGTTTCTCGGCCTGCTCGATCTGCTTTTTCAGTTGCTCGATGATGTCCCCACCGCCGCTGGCGGGAGCACCGGCGACATTCGCGCCGCGGGTATCGACCTGCAGTGTCTTGTCTTTGTCGTCGGCGTCAGTCGATGCCACTGGACTGACCGCTTTCTCTTCTTCAGTCCCGCGGATGGAGACTTTAGGGGCTGACAATGGATAAGGGTTTACGGTGGTTGCGCTGATACTGGTCATAGGGACTTCTCCTTGGCTGACCGGTTATCGGCATGCAACACCGTTCCTTGAGGCTGAATCGTTTCAATTCGTGAGTTCGAAGCGATCAGCATCCAGGTTCGCCGGAAACCGCGTGCGATACGCCGCCAGGTCCGCTGCGTTCAAGCACACCTTGAACACACCATCCGCTTCACCGGCGCTGAGCAAGCTCTCGCCCTGGAAATCCAGCACCTGGCTGTCACCGGTATAGGCGAAACCCTTGCCGTCGGTACCAACACGGTTTACCGCGGCCACGTAGCACAGGTTCTCGATCGCCCGGGCCGGCAACAGCCGATTCCAGTGCAAACGCCGCGCCCCGGGCCAGTTGGCGGTGTATAGCAGCAGGTCGGTGTCCTCGGCGTCGCGGCTCCAGACCGGGAAGCGCAGGTCGTAGCAAATCAGCGGACGAATCCGCCAGCCCTTGAGCTCGAACAGCACCTGTCGCTCACCCGGGGTGTAGTGGTTGTGTTCCCCCGCCATGCGAAACAGATGGCGCTTGTCGTAATGCAACACTTCGCCATCCGGCCGCGCCCAGAGCAAGCGATTGCGATGGCTACCGTCCGCGGCCTGGATGATCACACTGCCGGTAATCACCGCGTCCAGCTTCGCCGCCTGGGCCTTGAGCCATTGGCGCGTCGGGCCGTTCTCCGGCTCCGCCAGGGTCTCGGATTCCATGGAGAAACCCGTGGTGAACATCTCTGGCAGGATGATCAGATCAGCCCCACGTGCCTGCTCAAGCAGCGCTTCGAAATGCTCAAGGTTGGCCCGGCGGTCGTGCCAGGCCAGGGTGGTCTGGACCAGTGCAATGTCGAGGTCCGGTAACGTGCTCAGATCACGCATAGTTTTTCCGCCGCTTCGCGCAGCGTCTCCTCGCGTTTGGCAAAGCACAGGCGCACCAGGCGCTGGCCTTGGGGTGGGTGCTGGTAGAACACCGAGATCGGAATCGTCGCCACGCCATGCTCGCGGGTCATCCACACGGCCATGTCGACGTCATTCAGGTCCGGGCGAATCTGCGAGTAGTCCACCAACTGGAAATAGGTGCCGGTCACGCGCTTGAAGCTGAACCGTGACGGGGCGAGCAGATCGCAGAACAGGTCACGCTTGGCCTGGTAGAAGTCCGGCAGTCCGTTGACGTGTTCCGGATGTTCGGCCATGTAGTCGGCCAGGGCGTACTGCAACGGCGTCACGCCGCAGAAGCTGACGTACTGGTGTACCTTGCGTAGTTCCGCCGTCAAGGCCGCTGGCGCCACCACGTAGCCGGTTTTCCAGCCGGTGACGTGGTAGGTCTTGCCGAACGAACTGACCACGAAGGCGCGGCGGTACAGTTCTTCGTGGGCCAGGACACTGGCGTGGGCGACGCCGTCGAACACCAAGTGTTCGTAGACCTCGTCGCTGACCAGGTAGATGTCACGGTCGCGAATCAGCGTCGCCAACTGATCCAGTTCGGCGCGGCTGATCAGGGCACCACTGGGGTTGTGCGGCGAGTTGAGGATGATCATGCGCGTACGCGGGCTCAGGGCTTCGCCGAGCTTCTCGAAGTCGATGACGAAGTCATCCAGGCCCAATGGCACGTGCACGCAGCGCCCACCGGCCAATAGAACGGAAGGCTCATAGCTGTCGTAGCTGGGGTCGAAGACGATCACTTCGTCACCGCTGTGGACCACCGCCGCGATGGCACAGAAAATCGCCTGGGTCGCGCCAGGGGTCACGGTGACCTCTTGATCGGCATCGACGTTGGCGCCGTAGCTGCGGGCGATCTTCGCTGCGATCTGCTGGCGTAGCGCCGGCAGGCCGGTCATGGGCGAATACTGGTTATGGCCTTGGGCAATGTGCCGGCCAACCGCATCGCGCAGGGCCTGCGGGCCATCGAAATCGGGAAATCCCTGGGACAGATTGAGCGCACCGGTCTGCGCCGCGAGCTGGGACATCTGAGTAAAGATAGTGATGCCGACATTCGGCAACTTGCTGGTGATCATCAAGGGTTCCCTGCTCTGCACCCGGCTCTGGTGCGGCGCGGGAGAGCTCGAGAATAGCCCAATCGCCGGGCATGAAAAAGGGTGCCACCAAGGACACCCTTTTCATGTCGCCGAACGACCGTGGCGAGGGAGCTTGCTCCCGCTGGGCTGCGCAGCAGCCCCTGGGTTGTGCCTGATGCACTGCGGGGGCAGAGACATCTGGGGGGCGCTTCGCACCCCAGCGGGAGCAAGCTCCCTCGCCACACAAGCTTCCGGGCAACAGGTATTGAATCAGCGCTTGTCGCGGCGCTTCTTGTCGGCCTTCTTGTGGTGCGACATCAAGCGGCGCTTCTTGTTGACCTGGCGGTCGGTGAGCGTGTTCTTGTTGCCTTCGTACGGGTTCTCGCCGCCCTTGAACTCGATGCGGATCGGCGTGCCGACCAGCTTCAGGACGCGACGGTAGGTGTTCTCCAGGTAACGAACGTACGACTTGGGCACCTTCTCGATCTGGTTACCGTGGATCACGATAATCGGCGGGTTGGCACCGCCCAAGTGGGCGTAGCGCAGCTTGATCCGACGGTTGTTGACCATCGGTGGCGCGTGCTCGCCTACCGCATCTTCGAGGATCTGGGTAAGGCGGTTGGTCGGCCAGCGGGTCACCGCGGACTTGAACGAGTTCTGCACCGAAGCGTAGAGGTTGCCCACGCCCGTGCCGTGCAGAGCCGAGATGAAGTGGATGTCGGCGAAGTCGACGAAGAACAGGCGACGCTGCAATTCGACCTTGACGAAATCCCGTTCGCTCGGCGTCATGCCGTCCCACTTGTTGATCGCGATGACCAGCGCACGACCGGCTTCCAGGGCGAAACCCAGCAGGTTCAGGTCGTGATCGACCACACCCTCGCGGGCATCCATCACGAAGATCACCACGTTGGCGTCCTTGATCGCCTGCAAGGTCTTGACCACGGAGAACTTTTCAACTTCTTCGTGGATCTTGCCGCGCTTGCGCACACCGGCGGTGTCGATCAGCGTGTACTTCTCTTCGTTACGCTCGAAGGGAATGTAGATGCTGTCACGGGTGGTGCCGGGCTGGTCATAAACGATGACCCGGTCTTCGCCGAGCATGCGGTTGACCAGCGTCGACTTGCCCACGTTGGGACGGCCGATGATGGCGATCTTGATCCCGTCTTTCTCGCTTGGGCCCGGAATGCGCTTGGCTTCCTCGCCTTCGGCAACGATCTCTTCCTCGCCCTCTTCCGGCTCTTCCACGTCGTCCTTGGGGAAACTCTCCAGGGCGATTTCCAGCATCTGGGTGATGCCACGACCGTGGGCACCGGCGATCGGGATCGCCTGGCCCATGCCCAACGGTGCGAACTCGGCACGGGCCATGTCCGGGTCGATGTTGTCGACCTTGTTGGCGACCACGTAGGAACGCTTGTTACGCTTGCGCAAATGCTCGGCGATCATCTGGTCGGCGGCGGTAAAACCGGCCTTGGCGTCTACCAGGAACAGCACCACATCGGCTTCTTCAATGGCGAGCAGCGACTGCTCGGCCATTTTTTCGTCCATGCCATGTTCATCACCGGAGATGCCGCCGGTGTCGACCAGAATATAGGTACGCCCTTGCCACTTGGCCTCACCGTATTGGCGATCACGGGTCAGACCGGACAAGTCGCCGACAATGGCGTCGCGAGTCCTGGTCAGGCGATTGAACAAGGTGGACTTGCCGACGTTCGGTCGGCCCACCAGGGCGATTACGGGAACCATGCGGCTCTCCACTTCGTTATTTCAGAAAATACAAAAGCCGCTGCGAGGCAGCGGCTGGTGCTCGGGGCAGTCTGTGCAAGCCCTGCAAACCTTGAGAACAAGGCCGCTTGGGGGGATTAGCCCCAAGCATAGTCTTACTTGATGGTCAGGGCTTCCAGTTTGCCGCTGTTGCCATACACATAGATCATGTTGCCCGCCACCAGCGGACGAGCCCGCAGGCCGTCGCTGTCGATGCGCTCGCGGCCGACGAAACGGCCGTCCACCTGGCTGAGCAGGTGCAGGTAACCTTCCAGGTCACCCACTGCAACGTAGCTGGAGAACACTTCCGGGGCCGACAGTTGACGACGGGCCAGGGAGTCGTTGCTCCACAAGGCGGTGGTGGAACGCTCGTCAACGCCTTCGACGGTGCCCGAGGACAGGCTCACGTAGACGCTGCCAAAACCCTGGGCGACACCGGCGTAGCTGGACGCATCGCGCTGCCACAACGGACGACCGCTTTCCAGGTCCAGTGCCGCCACGCGGCCCTGATAGCTGGCGACGTACAACGTACCGCCGGACAGCAGCAAGCCACCGTCGATGTCGACCACACGCTCCAGCTCCGAACGACCTTGCGGGATCGCTACGCGCTGTTCCCAGACCGGCACGCCGTTGGAAATATCCAGGGCCACCACTTTACCGGTCGACAAGCCAGCCACCGCCAGGCGGTTGGTAACGATCGGTGCACTGGTGCCGCGCAGGGTCAGTACCGCCGGGGTGCTGTCGTACAACCAGCGCTGGTTGCCGGTGGCGGCATCCAGGCCGATCAGGCGGTCGTCCTGGGTCTGGACCACCACCACGTCGCCGTTGGTGGCCGGCGGTGCGAGCACTTCGCTGGTCACGCGGGCGCGCCATTTCTCTTCACCGCTGCTCGCGTCCAGGGCGACGATCTCGCCCTTGAGCGTGCCGATCATGACCAGGCCGTAACCCACGCCAACGGCGCCGGAAACGGGCAGTTCGAGATCTTTCTCCCATTTGACGTCGCCGTTGCTGCGATCCATCGCCATGACCACGCCCGTGACGTCGCCGGCATAGATGGTGTCGCCATCGATGGCCGGCACCAGCATGTTGTAGGTTTCACCCTGGCCATCGCCGATGGAACGGCTCCACTGCTTCTGCAGCACGACTTCTTCTTTGAAGTCGGTCAGTTCGGCCGGAGGCAGTTCTTTCTTGCTGTTGCTGCTGCAACCCGCGGCCAGAATGGCCAGGGCCAGCAATGCTGCATGTTTCCACTGGATCACGTCACGCATCCCCTTTGGCCAGGTCGTCCAGCTTGATTTGCAGGCCACCGACCGCGGCTTCATCCGACAGCGCAGCCTTGGCTTTTTGGTAGGCCGCATGGGCCTCATCGGCACGGCCCAGCTGTACCAGCAGGTCGCCCTTGAGTTCTTCGCGGGTCGCCAGGAACGCCTTGTCGGCATCGCCGTCGAGCAGCTTCAACGCCTCTTCAGCCTTGTTCTGTGCCGCCAGTACCTGCGCCAGGCGCTGACGCGCCACTTCGCCCAGGGTCGGGTTGGCCGGTTTGTCGACGATACCTTTGAGCTCAGTGGCCGCGTCGTCCAATTTGCCGCTGTCCACCGCCACCTTGGCCACGAACAGGCGACCGTACTGGGCGTAGGCAGTGCCGCCGAATTCCTTGTCCAGCTTGCCGGCCAGGTCCGCCACGCGGGCAGGGTCAGGCTTGCCGTCCGGGGTCAGGGTGGTTTCCAGCAATTGCTGGTAGAGCACCGAGGCGCCTTGCGACTGGTTGCTCTGGTATTTCTGGTAGGCCTGCCAGCCGAACACGATGACCAGCGCCAACAGGCCGCCAGTGACCAGCGGCTTGCCGTTGCGCGTCCACCAGTCCTTCAAATCCGCCAGCTGTTCATCTTCGGTACTCGACACCCCAATACTCCTTAATCGCTAAATCGGCTGTTTGACAGCTTCAACCCTGCACGACGCAGGTGGCCAGGTGTGCAGCAAGCGCATCCCAGGCAATGCTTTGTTGTTCGCCCTGGCCACGCAGGGGTTTGAAACCTACCACTTGTTGGGCCAGTTCGTCGTCACCGAGGATCAGTGCGTACAACGCACCGCTCTTGTCGGCCTTCTTGAATTGGCTCTTGAAGCTGCCGGCGCCGGCGTTGATTTGCAAGCGCAGGTTGGGCAACTGGTCGCGGATCCGCTCGCTCAACGACAAGGCGGCCAGTTCGGCGGCCTCGCCAAAGGCGCACAGGTAGACGTCGACCTGACGGGACAGTTCTTCGGGGACCTTGTCCAAGGCTTCCAGCATCAGCACCAGGCGCTCGATGCCCATGGCAAAGCCCACGCCAGGGGTCGGCTTGCCGCCCATCTGTTCAACCAGTCCGTCGTAGCGGCCGCCAGCACATACGGTGCCTTGGGCGCCGAGTTTGTCGGTGACCCACTCGAAGACGGTCTTGCTGTAGTAGTCCAGACCACGGACCAACTTGGGGTTGATCACGTAAGGGATGCCCACGGCGTCGAGGCGCGCCTTCAGCCCTTCGAAGTGTGCACGGGATTCGTCGTCGAGGTAGTCGGCCATTTTCGGCGCGTCGACCAGGACTGCTTGGGTCTCGGCATTCTTGGTGTCGAGCACACGCAGCGGGTTGGTCTTCAGACGGCGCTGGCTGTCTTCGTCGAGCTTGTCCAGGTGGGCAGAAAGAAACTCCACCAACGCTTCACGGTAGCGGCCACGGGACTCGCTGGTGCCCAGGCTGTTGAGCTCGAGCTTGACCGCATCGCGAAGCCCCAGCTCGCCCCACAGGCGCCAGGTCATGACAATCAGCTCGGCATCGATGTCCGGACCTTCGAGGTTGAACACTTCCAGGCCAATCTGGTGGAACTGGCGATAACGGCCTTTCTGCGGACGCTCGTGACGAAACATCGGGCCGACGTACCAGAGTTTCTGCACCTGGCCGCCGCCGGTGATGCCGTGCTCGAGCACCGCACGCACGCAGGCCGCCGTGCCTTCGGGGCGCAGGGTCAGGGAGTCGCCATTGCGGTCGTCGAAGGTGTACATCTCTTTTTCGACGATGTCGGTCACTTCACCGATGGAGCGCTTGAACAGCTCGGTGAACTCGACGATCGGCATGCGGATCTGCCGATAGCCGTAGTTATCCAGCAGACGCGCCACAGTGCCCTCGAAATAACGCCACAGGGGCGTCTGCTCGGGCAGGATGTCGTTCATGCCACGAATGGCTTGCAGGGACTTGCTCACAGGTAATCCTTAAATTCGTTCGACTCAACCACGCGCAATCACTGCGGCGTCGGCTTCGACCTTTTCGGCCGCTTTCTGGCGAATCAGCCGTTCCAGCTCATCCACCAGATTGTCATTCGTCAGTTTCTGCGACGGCTTGCCGTCGATGTAAATCAGGTTCGGTGTACCGCCAGTCAGGCCGATGTGCGCCTCCTTGGCTTCGCCCGGCCCGTTGACCACGCAACCGATCACCGCGACATCCAGCGGCACCAGCAGGTCTTCGAGGCGCCCTTCCAGCTCGTTCATGGTCTTGACCACATCGAAGTTCTGCCGCGAGCAGCTCGGGCAGGCGATGAAGTTGATGCCACGGGAACGCAGGTGCAGGGACTTGAGAATGTCGTAGCCGACTTTCACTTCCTCGACCGGGTCAGCCGCCAACGAGATGCGGATGGTATCGCCAATCCCTTCGGCGAGCAGCATACCGAGGCCGACGGCGGATTTCACCGTGCCCGAACGCAACCCACCGGCTTCGGTGATGCCCAGGTGCAGCGGCTGGACGATTTCCTTGGCCAGCAGGCGGTAGGCTTCGACGGCCATGAACACGTCGGACGCCTTCACGCTGACCTTGAAGTCCTGGAAATTCAGGCGCTCGAGGTGCTCGACGTGGCGCAGGGCCGACTCCACCAGTGCCGCCGGGGTCGGTTCGCCGTATTTCTTTTGCAGGTCTTTTTCCAGGGAACCGGCGTTCACGCCGATGCGGATCGGGATGCCCCGGTCGCGGGCGGCATCCACTACGGCACGGACACGGTCTTCGCGACCGATGTTGCCCGGGTTGATGCGCAGGCAATCCACGCCCAACTCCGCCACGCGCAGGGCGATGCGGTAGTCGAAGTGGATGTCGGCCACCAAGGGGACCTTGACCAGTTGCTTGATCTTGCCGAACGCCTCGGCGGCGTCCATGTCCGGCACCGATACGCGCACGATGTCGACACCGGCGGCTTCCAGGCGGTTGATCTGGGCGACCGTGGCGGCTACATCATTGGTGTCGCTGTTGGTCATGCTCTGCACAGCGATAGGCGCATCGCCGCCCACGGGCACGTTGCCGACCCAGATTTTTCGGGATTCGCGACGCTTGATAGGAGATTCGCCGTGCATGACTTATTGACCCAACTTCAGGCGAGCGGTCTCGCCACTGGTGAACGGAGCGATGTCGACCGGCTGGCCGTTGTAGCTGACCTGCGCGCCACGGGCATAACCCAGGCGTACGGCAAACGGCGGCTTGCCATTGACGGCAGTGCTGTCGCCCTTGCGCTTGAGGCCACTGAACAGCACCTTGCCGTTGCCGTCGGTGATCTGCGTCCAGCAGTCGGCGACAAACTGGATCTGCACCTGGCCTTCACCTGCGACTGGCGCCGGGGTCGGGGCCGCCGGAGCTGCCGGAACAACTGGCGCGGCTGGCGCAGCGTGGGTCGCAGGCGCAGCCGCGGTTGGCGCTGGCGTGCTCGGTGCGGCAGGTGCCGTGGCAATCGGTGCAGCCGGCGCTGCTGGTGCAACTGGCGCAGGGGCTGGAGCAGCCGGCTCGGCACCCGCTTCGGCATTGGCGTCCTGGTCCTGTGGCAACGCCAGGGCGGTCTCGCCTTCGGCCTGGCCTTCGACGACAGCCTGGTCTTCCGGCTCGTCCAGCGGATGGATCTGGGTGGTGCCGTCGGCGCCTTCGACCTCAACGTGCTCAGGGTTCATGGCGACCGGCTCCTTGTTGCGCAAGGAAGCCTGGTCCTGCCACCAGACAAAACCGCCACCAATCACCGCGATCAGCAACAACAGGCTGACGATTCGCAAAATGGTGTGGGAAACGCGAACCGGCTCCTCGATGCGCCCCAGGCTGTGCACATTGCTGCCCTGGGCATCGGAACCGGTGTATTGATCGAATTGCTGGACCAGCACGGTCTGGTCCATGCCGAGCAACTTGGCATAGGCGCGGATATAGCCCCGGGCAAAGGTATGCCCAGGCAGCTTGTCGAACGCGCCCGCTTCCAGATTGCCGAGGGAGGCCACGGTGAGATTGAGCTTGAGGGCCACTTCGGCCAGCGACCAACCATTGCTTTCGCGGGCTTGACGCAGGGTCTCACCAGGATTTACGCGAGTCGCTGCTACAACTTCGGGATGCGCCGCTTTCATCATTGCTCCGACAGGTATTGCTGATATTCCGGCGTACCGGGATAGAGTCTTTTGAGTTGCAGGCCGTAACTTGCAGCCTTGTCGCGATCTTCAAACACATGTGCCAGCCGAACGCCGAGCAATAGACTACGTGCATTTTGCTCACTCAGCAGGCTAAAACGCTCGTAGTAGTCACGGGCGGGCACATAATGCCTGTCTTCGTAGGACAACTCAGCCATTTCCAGCAGCGCCCGCGGTTGCTGGCGGTTGAGCCGCAGCGCCTTTTCCAGTTGCTGGCGGGCCAGGTCGCGCTGGCCGAGCTGCGCTGCCGTCATGCCGAGGTTTTCGAAAACCCGCGAACGCTCAGGGTAAAGGGTGTCGGCGGCAGCCTGCTCGAAGCGCTCGTAGGCGTCCTTGTAGCGTTTCTGCTCGAAAAGAAAACTGCCGTAGTTGTTCAGGATCCGCGCGTCTTGCGGGCGGGCAGACAGCGCCTTGCGAAAATGCTGGTCGGCCAGCTCCGGCTCCATCTCGGCCTGGAACACCAGGGCCAGGGCCGCATTGGCATCCGGGTCGGAGTCGTCCAGTTCCAGGGCTTTCTTGAGCGGCACCTTGGCCCGTTCGGTCATGCCCTGCTGCAGGTAGCCAATGCCCAGCTGCACGTAGGCCACACGCGCCTCGTCGCGCCCTTTGCTGGTCCTCATCGGGTTGTAGTCACCCGACAGGACACAACCGGAACAAAGGCCGGCCAACAGCAAAACGAGCGCGAAGCGCAGGGACATAGAGTTCCTCTCTTAGTGACTGTTCGCAGCGTTTTGCACCGCATCGTCCGTGGCGTTCAACTCACGCACGGCAATGTAGCGTTCGCTGCGACGGGTGCGATCCAGCACCTGTCCTACCAATTGGCCACAGGCGGCGTCGATGTCTTCGCCGCGAGTGGTGCGCACGGTGACGTTGAAGCCAGCGTGGTGAAGCTGATCCTGGAAGCGACGAATCGCGTTGTTGCTCGGACGCTCGTAACCGGAATGCGGGAACGGATTGAACGGGATCAGGTTGATCTTGCACGGGATGTTCTTGAGCAGCTCGATCATCTCGACCGCGTGTTCGACCTTGTCGTTCACATCCTTGAGCAGCGTGTACTCGATGGTCAGCACGCGTTTTTCGCCCAGGGACGACATGTAGCGCTGGCACGACTCGAGCAGCATCTTAAGCGGATATTTCTTGTTGATCGGCACCAATTGGTTACGCAATGCGTCATTGGGTGCGTGCAGCGACAACGCCAGGGAGACGTCGATGTGCTTGGCCAGCTCATCGATCATCGGCACCACGCCGGAAGTGGACAGGGTCACGCGGCGCTTGGAGATGCCGTAGCCCAAGTCGTCCATCATCAGGTGCATGGCGGAAACGACGTTGTCGAAATTCAGCAGCGGCTCACCCATGCCCATCATCACCACGTTGGTGATGGCACGGTCGACGGTCGCCGGGACACTGCCAAAGGATTTGTTGGCAATCCACACCTGGCCGATCACTTCGGCGGCGGTGAGGTTGCTATTGAAGCCTTGCTTGCCGGTGGAGCAGAAACTGCAATCCAGGGCACAGCCTGCCTGGGACGAAACGCACAAGGTGCCGCGTTTGCCCTGGGGAATGTAGACGGTCTCGACGCAGCTGCCGGACGCCACGCGCACCACCCACTTACGGGTGCCGTCGCTGGAAATGTCCTGGCTGACCACTTCGGGGCCGCGAATCTCGGCCACAGCCTTGAGCTTTTCGCGCAGGGCCTTGCCGACATTCGTCATGGCGTCGAAGTCGTCGACGCCAAAGTGGTGAATCCATTTCATCACCTGACCGGCACGGAAACGCTTCTCCCCGATCGAGTCGAAGAATTTCTCCATTTCCGGCTGGGTCAGCCCCAGCAGATTGGTTTTAACAGTCGATGTAGTCATGGATTCACCTTCACTCTTAAGCCAATGCTTAGCGAGTGGTTACTTCAGTAGCAGCGAAAAAGTAAGCGATTTCGCGAGCAGCAGCGGCTTCGGAGTCCGAACCGTGAACGGCGTTGGCGTCGATGGACTCGGCGAAGTCAGCACGGATGGTGCCGGCAGCAGCTTCTTTAGGGTTGGTAGCGCCCATCAGCTCACGGTTGCGAGCGATAGCGTTTTCGCCTTCGAGCACCTGGACGACAACCGGACCGGAAGTCATGAAGGCCACCAGCTCACCGAAGAAACCGCGCTCGCTGTGCTCAGCGTAGAAGCCTTCGGCTTCAGCCTTGGACAGTTGCTTCATTTTCGAAGCTACAACGCGCAGGCCAGCGTCTTCGAAACGGGTAACGATCTTGCCGATCACGTTTTTAGCAACGGCGTCAGGCTTGATGATGGAGAAAGTACGTTGAACAGCCATGGTGTAACTCCAGAAACGGTAATTTGCGAAAAATTAAACCCGCGAATTATACGCGGGTTCTTGGGTATTGCCTAACTGCGTACGGTGCAGACTCAGTCCGCCTCTTCGATCCAGGCGGCTTGAATGGCTTCCAGCACCTTCTCACCACCGCGGGTCGGATCATCGCTGAACTCCGGCAATTCCAGCACCCACTTGTGCAGATCGACGAAGTTCACGTAACGGGGGTCTACATCTGGCTTGGATTCAACCAGCTGGATTGCGATTTCCAGTACATCAACCCATTTCAGACTCATTGTAGCTCCCTGAATCAGTGCGGCGCTTCGGCGGCGTGGTTAAGCGAGTATCTTGGGATCTCGATGGTCAGGTCCTCAGTGCCGACAATCGCCTGGCAGGCCAGACGCGATTGCGCTTCCAGGCCCCAGGCCCGGTCGAGGAAGTCTTCTTCGAGCTCGTCCGCCTCTTCCAGCGAATCGAAGCCTTCACGAACGATGCAATGACAGGTCGTGCATGCACAGACACCGCCACAGGCACTTTCCATCTCGATGTGATGCTCATGAGCCAGTTCAAGAATGGACGTCCCGGGCTCAGCCTCCACGACCATACCCTCCGGGCAGAACTTCTCGTGGGGCAAAAAAATCACCTGCGGCATCAGTTATTCCTCGATTTCATTCAGGTTGCGCCCCGCCAGGGCGGCTTTCACCGTCGAGTCCAGGCGGCGGGCAGCAAAGGCATCGGTGACGTGCGACAGACGCTTGGTCTGCTGCTCGATGGCATAGCCATCGGTGCCTTTGATCAATTCGGACAATTCCTGCATTTGCAGCTCGATGACCATGCGTTCTTCAGCGTCGAGCAAACGGTCGCCGTCTGCCTCCAGGGCACCTTGCACGGCTTCGATCAGGCGCTGGGCGTCGACCTGCTGCTCGCGCAGCACCCGCGCCACCTTGTCGTCGCTGGCATGCTGGAAGGAATCCTTGAGCATCTTGGCGATTTCACCGTCGGTCAGGCCGTAGGACGGCTTGACCTGGATGCTCGCCTCCACGCCCGAACCCAGTTCGCGGGCGGAGACGTTGAGCAAGCCGTCGGCATCGACCTGGAAGGTCACGCGAATCTTCGCCGCCCCGGCGACCATGGCCGGGATGCCGCGCAGTTCGAAGCGCGCCAGGGAACGGCAGTCGCTGATCAGTTCACGCTCGCCTTGCAGCACGTGGACCATCATGGCCGACTGGCCGTCTTTATAGGTGGTGAAGTCCTGGGCGCGGGCAACCGGGATGGTGGTGTTGCGTGGAATCACCTTCTCCATCAGGCCGCCCATGGTTTCCAGGCCCAGGGACAACGGAATCACGTCGAGCAACAGCAGTTCGCCGCCGTCGCGCTTGTTGCCGGCCAGGGTATCGGCCTGGATCGCGGCGCCGATGGCGACCACCTGGTCCGGGTCGATTTCAGTCAGCGGCTGGCGGCCAAAGGCCTCGGCAACGGCTTCGCGAACCCGAGGCACGCGGGTCGAACCACCGACCATGACCACGGCCTTGACGTCTTCGAGCTCCACGCCGGAATCGCGCACGGCACGGCGGCAGGCCTTGAGGCTGCGGGCGACCATGGGCTCGATCAGGGCATCGAAGGCTTCGCGGGTCAGCGTGGCTTTCCAGTCGCCATAAGCGACTTCAACGGTGGCGGCGTCGGTCAAGGCTTCCTTGGCGGCGCAGGCGGTTTGCAGCAGGTGGCGTTGCGCACCTGGGTCGAGGTCGGCGGACAAGCCCGCTTGCTCGATGATCCAGCCGGCGATGGCGTGGTCGAAGTCATCGCCGCCCAGGGCACTGTCGCCACCGGTGGCCAAGACTTCGAAAACACCGCCGGTCAGGCGCAAGATCGAAATATCGAAAGTACCGCCACCCAAGTCGTAGATGGCAACCAGGCCTTCGGCATGCTGGTCCAGGCCATAAGCGACCGCAGCGGCCGTCGGCTCGTTGAGCAGGCGCAGCACGTTCAGGCCGGCGAGCTTGGCGGCATCCTTGGTGGCTTGGCGCTGGGCGTCGTCGAAATAGGCCGGCACGGTGATGACCGCACCGACCAACTCACCACCCAATGCTGCTTCGGCGCGCTGGCGCAACACCTTGAGGATGTCAGCGGAAACCTCGACCGGGCTTTTCGGGCCCTGCACGGTTTCGATGAACGGCATGTGGGATTCGCCGCCAACGAAGCGGTACGGCAGTTGGTCACCCAATTGCTTGACGTCGGACAGACCACGACCCATCAAGCGCTTGACCGAGACGATGGTGTTCAACGGATCGGTGGCGGCGGCCAGCTTCGCGGACTCGCCCACTTCAACGTGATCGGCGTGATAGCGCACGGCGGACGGCAGGATCACCCGTCCCTGCTCGTCGGCCAGCGGTTCGGAAAGACCGCTGCGCAAGGCAGCTACCAGGGAGTTGGTGGTACCCAAGTCGATCCCGACAGCCAGGCGACGCTGGTGCGGTTGTGGACTTTGGCCGGGTTCGGCGATCTGCAGTAGGGCCATCGTAATCAGGACTTATCTGTAATCAGGCGTGCGACCGGAGCGGCACTGGGTTAATCGTCGAGGCGCTCTTCTAGCTGGCGCACTTCGTAGGTGAGCTTGTCGAGGAACTGCATGCGCCGCATCAGGCGTTCGGCCTGTTCGCGTTGCGCGGCATCGTTCCAGCAGGCTGCGAAGCTTTCGTTCAGTGTTTGCTGGGCGTCTTTCAAGCGTCGCTTGAATACCGCGACACCGGCCAGATCGGCGCTGTCCTGCAGGTCTTCGAGCTCTTCGCGCCATTGCATCTGCTGCAAAAGAAACTCGGGATCGTGGACCGTGACCTCCAGCGGCAACTCATGGCCACTGATGGCAAGCAGGTAACGTGCGCGCTTGGCCGGGTTCTTGAGCGTCTGGTAAGCCTCGTTGAGGTTCGCCGACTGCTCGAGCGCCCGCCGCTGCTCAGCCTCGGAGCCGTCGGCAAAACGGTCCGGATGAACACCACGGGCCAATTCCAGATATCGCGCCGACAACTGATCGAGATCCAGCTGGAAAGCAGGCTGCAACTGGAACAACGCAAAATGACAAGGAGTACCCACAAGCTGCCTCAGATGTTGAAGCTTTCGCCGCAGCCACACTCACCGCGCACGTTGGGGTTGTTGAACTTGAAGCCTTCGTTCAACCCTTCCTTGACGAAATCCAGCTCGGTGCCGTCCAGGTACGTCAGGCTTTTCGGGTCGATGATCACTTTCTGACCATGACTTTCGAACACCTGATCGTCTTCGCCCACTTCGTCGACGAATTCCAGTACATAGGCGAGGCCAGAACAGCCCGTGGTGCGAACACCCAGGCGGATACCCTCGCCCTTGCCACGCCCCGCGAGGGAACGCTGCACATGCTTAGCTGCCGCTTCTGTCATCTGGATAGCCATGAAAACTCCTTACCAATGCGCGGATCAGATCAAGCCTTTCTTCTGCTTGTAGTCGCGAACGGCGGCCTTGATGGCGTCTTCGGCGAGTACCGAGCAGTGGATCTTCACTGGCGGCAGGGCCAGTTCTTCGGCCAGCTGGGTGTTCTTGATGGTTTCGGCTTCATCAAGGGTCTTGCCCTTCATCCACTCGGTGGCCAGGGAGCTGGACGCGATGGCGGAACCGCAACCGTAGGTCTTGAACTTGGCATCTTCGATGATGCCTTGCTCGTTGACCTTGATCTGCAGACGCATCACGTCGCCGCACGCCGGCGCGCCGACCATGCCGGTGCCGACATCAGGATCCTGCGCGTCCATCTTGCCGACGTTGCGCGGGTTCTCGTAGTGGTCGATGACCTTTTCGCTATATGCCATTTGCTTCAATCCTCATCAGTGAGTCGCTCTGGTGGCGACTTCTTCAGTGCGCCGCCCACTCGATTTTCGAAATGTCGACGCCGTCTTTGTACATGTCCCACAGCGGCGACAGAGCGCGCAGCTTGGTAACGGCCTCGCAGACTTTCTGCGCGGCGTAATCGATTTCTTCTTCGGTGGTGAAACGGCCGAAGGTAAAGCGAATGGAGCTGTGGGCCAGTTCGTCGTTGCGGCCCAGGGCGCGCAGTACGTACGAAGGCTCAAGCGACGCCGAGGTGCACGCCGAACCGGACGACACGGCCAGATCCTTGAGCGCCATGATCAGCGACTCACCTTCAACGTAGTTGAAGCTCAGGTTCAGGTTGTGCGGTACGCGGGCGATCATGCTGCCGTTGACGTAGAGTTCTTCCAGATGCTCGACCTGCTTGAAGAAGCGGTCGCTCAGGGCCTTGATGCGTACGTTCTCGGCGGCCATGTCTTCCTTGGCCACGCGGAAGGCTTCGCCCATGCCGACGATCTGGTGGGTCGCCAGGGTGCCGGAACGCATGCCGCGCTCGTGACCGCCGCCGTGCATGGTCGCTTCGAGGCGAACACGCGGCTTGCGGCTGACGTACAGCGCGCCGATGCCTTTAGGGCCATAGGTCTTGTGGGCCGAAAACGACATCAGGTCGACTTTCAGCTTGGACAGGTCGATGTCGACCTTGCCGGTGGACTGGGCCGCGTCGACGTGGAACAGGATGCCCTTGGAACGGGTCAGTTCGCCGATGGCGGCGATGTCGTTGACGGTGCCGATTTCGTTGTTCACGTGCATGATCGAAACTAGGATGGTGTCGTCGCGCAGGGCGGCTTCAACCATGGCCGGGGTGATGATGCCGTCTTCACCGGGCTCGATGTAGGTGACTTCGAAGCCTTCACGCTCCAGTTGGCGCATGGTGTCCAAGACAGCCTTGTGCTCGATCTTGGAGGTGATCAGGTGCTTGCCCTTGGTGTGGTAGAAATGCGCGACACCCTTGATTGCCAGGTTGTCGGATTCAGTGGCACCGGAGGTCCAGACGATTTCACGCGGGTCGGCGTTGACCAGGTCAGCGACCTGGCGACGGGCGTTTTCGACCGACTCTTCGGCCTTCCAGCCAAACACGTGGGAACGGGACGCCGGGTTACCGAAGTTTCCGTCGACCAGCAGGCATTCACTCATTTTTTGCGCAACACGCGGATCAACCGGGGTGGTCGCAGAGTAATCAAGGTAAATCGGCAATTTCATGGACTCTCTCCTAAATCAGGCTGGCTGGCGTTCCGCGTGCTCTGCGGCAGTCATTCGACGGCGGACGCTTCAATCTTGTCCAGGTGCGGCGCCTTGCTATTGCAACGACGCTGGTCCTGACGCTGGGCTACTTCTTGCACCTCACGACGAGTTACAAGGTCAGCCAAGCTGATACCGCTTAGAAATTCGTGAATCTGCAGGCTGAGGTCGCACCACAAGTGGTGGGTCAGGCAAGTATCGCCGCCATGGCAATCGCCAAGGCCCTGGCATTTGGTCGCATCGACCGATTCGTTCACCGCATCGATCACCTGGGCGACCTGGATGCCCTGCATGTCCCGCGACAGCTGGTAGCCGCCGCCTGGGCCGCGAACGCTGGAAACCAGGTTGCTACGGCGCAGCTTGGCGAACAGCTGTTCAAGGTAGGACAGGGAAATGCCCTGGCGCTCGGAGATATCGGCCAGGGACACCGGCCCGTGCTGCGCATGCAATGCCAGATCCAGCATTGCGGTCACGGCGTATCGGCCTTTTGTAGTCAGTCGCATGGACAATTACCACGGAGTTCGGAATGGGGGCGAGTATGCAATTCCCGAGTATTTAAGTCAAGTATAAGACCTAGTGCTTTACTCAGGTTTACCCGCGAAAGAGCGCGCGCATGATAGCAAAGGCTGGTCGGCGGCGACCAGCGATACCGCGTTATCGTTTATCGCGAGCAAGCTCGCTCCCACAGGGATCTGTGGTGTACACGAATTGTGCACCCACCAAAACCCCCTGTGTGCGAGCTTGCTCGCGATGAGGCCTGCCGGGTTTAGCTGGCCTGGCTCTGATCCTTGTCCTTCACACACGCGAAATCTTCCTCGCGCAGCTCAGGCAGGTCCTTGGCACAGTAATTACTGCCCAGATCCTTCAGGGCCCCGCACATCCCCTCCAGGCGCCCATCGACGGCCTGCAGGTGATCGAGCAACTGGTTGATGGCGCGGGCGACCGGGTCGGGCATGTCTTCGCCGACACCGTAGGCGTCGAAGCCGATCTTCTCGGCCATGGCCTTGCGGCGCGCGTCCTGCTCGTCATCGGACTTGACGATGATCCGCCCCGGAATACCCACCACGGTCGCGCCAGGCGGCACGGCCTTGGTTACGACCGCATTGGAGCCGACTTTCGCCCCCGCCCCCACCGTGAACGGCCCGAGCACCTTGGCGCCGGCACCGACTACCACGCCGTCTTCCAGGGTCGGGTGGCGCTTGCCTTTGTTCCAGCTGGTGCCACCGAGGGTCACGCCCTGGTACAGGGTCACGTCGTCGCCGATCTCGGCGGTTTCGCCGATGACGATGCCCATGCCATGGTCGATGAAGAACCGACGGCCGACCTTGGCGCCCGGATGGATCTCGATCCCGGTCAACCAGCGCCCGAAGTTCGAGACCAGCCGCGCCAGCCATTTCCAGCCCATGTTCCACAAGGCACCGGACAGGCGGTGGATCCAGATCGCGTGCATCCCCGGGTAGCAGGTCAGCACTTCAAAGGCATTGCGCGCCGCCGGGTCACGATGGAAAACACTTTGGATATCTTCACGCAAACGTTCGAACATTTTATTTCTTCCGCTTAATCAGCTCGCCACGGGCCGCCTTCTGGGTTTCCGTGAGGATGCCGCGCAATATATTCATCTCCGCCCGGCTGACCGAGCTTCGTCCGTACAACCGACGCAGGCGCGCCATCAAGTGTCGCGGCTTTTCCGGGTCGAGGAACTCGATGTCCACCAGGGTCTGCTCCAGGTGTTCATAGAACCGTTCCAGTTCGTCCATGGTCGCCAGTGTCTCACTGCGCGGCGACGTGACCTCGGTTTTTTCGACTTTGCTGGGCTTGCCTTCGGCTGCCAGCCAAGCCATGCGCACTTCATAGCTCAACACCTGCACCGCCGCCCCCAGGTTCAGGGAACTGAACTCGGGGTCGGAAGGGATATGCACGTGAAAGTGACATCGCTGCAGCTCGTCGTTGGTCAGGCCGGAATCTTCACGACCGAACACCAGGGCGATCTCAAAGCCTTGGGCGGCCTCCTCGACCACTTTGGTGCCGCATTCGCGGGGGTCGAGCAGCGGCCAGGGGATACGGCGGTCGCGGGCGCTGGTGCCGAGCACCAGGTTGCAACCCACCAGGGCATCCTCAAGAGTGGCGACGACTTGAGCGTTGGCCAGGATGTCACCGGCACCGGAAGCCCGGGCGTCAGCCTCGTGATGGGGAAACAGACGCGGTTCGACCAGCACCAGGCGCGACAGGCCCATGTTCTTCATGGCCCGCGCAGCTCCGCCGATGTTACCCGGATGGCTGGTATTGACCAGGACGACACGAATGTTCTGCAACAAGGGGGGCGCTCTCGAACACGATAAAGGGAGCAAATCTTACAGAAGCACCTACCGTTAAGCTATGAAAGCGAACACCAACCTTCTCCTCGGAAAACTTTCTGATAGAATGCGCGGCTTTCTTTAACAACCTTAGGTGACACATCCATGCAGCCCATGCTGAATATCGCGCTGCGCGCCGCCCGCAGCGCCAGTGAACTGATCTTCCGCTCCATCGAGCGCCTGGATACCATCAAGGTCGATGAAAAAGACGCCAAGGACTACGTGTCCGAGGTCGATCGCGCCGCCGAGCAAAAGATCGTCGACGCCCTGCGCAAGGCTTATCCAAACCACTCCATCCTCGGTGAAGAGACCGGCATGCACGCCGGTACTGGCATCGAAGGCGAAGAGTACCTGTGGATCATCGATCCGCTGGACGGCACCACCAACTTCCTGCGCGGCATTCCTCATTTCGCTGTCAGCATCGCCTGCAAATACCGTGGCCGCCTGGAACACGCCGTTGTGCTGGACCCGGTTCGCCAGGAAGAATTCACCGCCAGCCGTGGCCGTGGCGCCCAACTGAACGGTCGTCGCCTGCGCGTCAGCGGCCGCACCAGCCTGGACGGCGCCCTGCTGGGTACCGGCTTCCCGTTCCGTGATGACCAGATGGACAACCTGGACAACTACCTGGGCATGTTCCGCGCCCTGGTCGGCCAGACCGCCGGCATCCGCCGCGCCGGCGCTGCGAGCCTGGACCTGGCTTATGTAGCCGCTGGCCGTTTCGATGCGTTCTGGGAATCGGGCCTGTCCGAATGGGACATGGCTGCTGGCGCCCTGCTGATCCAGGAAGCCGGTGGCTTGGTGAGCGACTTCACCGGCGGCCACGACTTCCTTGAAAAAGGCCACATCGTTGCCGGCAACACCAAATGCTTCAAGGCTGTGCTGACTGCTATCCAGCCGCACTTGCCGGCTTCGTTGAAGCGTTAAGCAACTCGGCTACAGAAAAGGCACCTTTCGGGGTGCTTTTTTTATGCCTGCCCCACACCACTCAGCCCAGATGAATACCCCGTGGCGAGGGAGCTTGCTCCCGCTGGGCTGCGCAGCAGACCCAAGATCTTGCGGTCGCTGCGCAACCGAGCGGGAGCAAGCTCCCTCGCCACAATGGATGACACCCTGAACATTGATGGAAGCTGACCCACCGCTATCGCGAGCAATCTCCCACAGGGGATTTGGGGTGGGGCTTAAAATGCGGGCGAAAAAAAAGCACCCCGAAGGGTGCTTTTTCATAGCGACTGGATCACTGAGCCGGTTCGTTCTGCCCCAGGATCAGTTGGCCTTCTTTGTTCACCGGGATCTGGTTGCCCGGGTCGCGGTCCATGCGGACTTTGCCTTCTTTGCCGTCGAGCATGTAGCGAACGTCGTAGCCTACAACCTTGTCGCTGATGTCATTGACCGTGTTGCAGCGAGTCTGGGTGGTGGTGTAGGTGTCGCGTTCCTGCATGCCTTCCTGAATCTTGTTACCGGCATAACCACCACCGGCCGCACCCGCCACGGTGGCGATTTTCTTGCCGGTGCCGCCGCCGATCTGGTTACCCAGCAAGCCACCGGCTACGGCGCCCAACACGGTGCCGGCGATCTGGTGCTGGTCCTGGACTGGCTTCTGCCGAGTCACGGTGACGTCCTTGCACACTTCACGCGGGGTCTTGATTTGGGTCTTGACCGGCTCCACGGCCAATACTTGCGCATACTCAGGGCCACTTTTTACCAAGCTGTAGGTGGCGACCGCACCACCGGCTGTTACACCGACAGCACCCAATACCGCACCAACCAGCATCGATTTGTTCACTTGAACCTCCTGACCATCACAAGCGGATTAATCCGCGCTTCTCCCAGCCTTGGAGCACAAAAAAAGGCGCGAGTTCAACTCGCGCCTTTTCAGCCGTGACGGGCGGAGCGACGAGCCTTATGGGCGGTCGTCCACTTCCGTTTCGGTGGCCGCTGGAGGAATCAGGTCCTCGGTGCTCAGGTTCAGCCAGATCAGCACCACGTTAGCGATGTAGATCGACGAGTAGGTACCCGCCAGCACGCCGATGAACAGCGCGATGGAGAAACCGAACAGGTTGTCGCCACCAAAGATCAGCAGCGCCGCGATCGCCAGCAAGGTGGAGATCGACGTCGCCATGGTCCGCAGCAGCGTCTGGGTGGTCGAGATGTTGATGTTCTCGATCAACGACGCCTTGCGCAGCACACGGAAGTTCTCACGCACCCGGTCGAACACCACGATGGTGTCGTTGAGCGAGTAACCAATGATCGCCAGCACCGCCGCCAACACCGTCAGGTCGAAGGTGATCTGGAAGAACGACAGGATGCCCACGGTCACGATCACGTCGTGGATCAGCGAGACAATCGCACCCACCGCGAACTTCCACTGAAAGCGGAAGGCCAGGTAGATCAGGATGCCGCCCAGCGCCATCAGCATGCCGAGGCCGCCCTGGTCGCGCAGCTCTTCACCCACTTGCGGGCCGACGAACTCGACGCGCTTGACCTGGGCCGGGTTATCGCCGCCGGCCTTCTGCAAGGCCTCGGCCACCTGGTGACCCAGTTGCGGGTCTTCACCCGGCATACGCACCAACAGGTCCGTCGTCGCACCGAAGCTCTGCACGATGGCATCGCTGTAGCCCGACGTCGCCAGTTGCTCGCGCACCTTGGTGACATCGGCCGGACGCTCGTAGGTCAGCTCGATGAGCGTACCGCCGGTGAAGTCCAGGCCGTAGTTCAGACCCTTGGTGGCCCAGCTGAACAACGCCAGTACAGTGAGGAACAATGTGACGCCGAACGCAACGTTGCGAACGCCCATGAAGTTGATTGTACGTAACATGGCAGCCCCTTAAATCCACAACTTCTTGAAGTCACGACCGCCAAAGATCAGGTTGACCATTGCGCGGGTCACCATGATGGCCGTGAACATCGAGGTAAAGATCCCGAGGGACATGGTCACTGCGAAGCCCTTGACCGGGCCGGTGCCCATGGCGAAGAGAATCCCGCCCACCAGCAACGTGGTCAGGTTGGCGTCGAGGATCGCGGTGAATGCCCGGCCGAAGCCTTCGTTGATTGCACGTTGAATCGACATGCCCGCAGCAATCTCTTCACGTATCCGCGAGAAGATCAGCACGTTGGCGTCCACCGCCATACCCATGGTCAAGACGATACCGGCGATACCCGGCAGGGTCAGCGTAGCCCCCAGCAGCGACATCAGGGCCAGCAGCATCACCATGTTCACCGCCAGCGCGACGGTGGCGATGATGCCGAAGAAGCGGTAGATGGCGATGATGAACAGCGACACGAACAGCATGCCCCACAGGGATGCATCGATACCCTTGGTGATGTTGTCGGCACCCAGGCTCGGGCCGATGGTGCGTTCTTCAGCGAAGTACATCGGCGCGGCCAGGCCACCGGCACGCAGCAGCAGGGCCAGTTCCGAGGATTCACCCTGGCCGTTGAGGCCGGTGATGCGGAACTGGCTGCCCAGTGGCGACTGGATGGTCGCCAGGCTGATGATCTTTTTCTCTTCCTTGAAGGTCTGGACCGGTACGTCTTTCTCGACGCCATTGACCACTTGCTTGGTGTAAGTGGTGGTCGGCTTCTGCTCGATGAAGATCACCGCCATGCTGCGACCGACGTTGCTGCGCGTGGCGCGGCTCATCAGTTCGCCGCCGTGGCCGTCGAGGCGAATGTTCACCTGCGGACGACCCTGCTCGTCGAAGCCCGCCTGGGCGTCGGTCACCTGGTCACCGGTGATGATCAGGCCACGCTCGATCTGCGCCGCCGGACGACCGCCCTCACGGAACTCGAAGCTCTCGGAAGTGGCCTTGGAAGCACCCGGCTCAGCGGCCAGGCGGAATTCCAGGTTGGCGGTCTTGCCGAGGATACGCTTGGCTTCGGCGGTGTCCTGCACGCCCGGCAGCTCAACCACGATGCGGTTGGCGCCCTGGCGCTGCACGATCGGCTCGGCCACACCCAGCTCGTTGACGCGGTTACGCACCGTGGTCAAGTTCTGCTTGATGGAGTATTCGCGGATTTCCGCCAGCTTGGCCGGGGTCATCGCCAGACGCAGCACCGCCTGACCATTGAGGTCGGCCGGCACAATGTCGAAATCGTTGAAGTTCTTGCGGATCAGCGCACGGGCCTGCTCGCGGGTATCTTCATCGCTGAAGCCCAGCTGAATGGCACCGTCGAGTTGCGGCAGGCTGCGATAACGCACGCGTTCTTTACGCAGCAAGCTCTTGACGTCACCTTCGTAGACTTTCATCCGCGCGTCGAGGGCTTTTTCCATGTCCACTTCCAGCAGGAAGTGCACACCACCGGACAAGTCCAGGCCCAGCTTCATCGGGTGCGCGCCGAGCTTGCGCAGCCATTGCGGGGTGGTCTGGGCCAGGTTCAGGGCCACGACGTAATCGTCACCCAACGCCTTGCGCACCACGTCCTTGGCTGGCAGTTGGTCTTCTGCCTTGACCAGGCGCAACAGGCCGCCCTTGCCGTTTTCGGCGATGGACGCAGCCTTGACCTCGATATTGGCCGCCTTGAGCGCAGCGCTCGCACGGTCCAGATCGGCCTGGGTGACCTGCAGCGCAGTGCTTGCGCCACTGACCTGAATGGCCGGGTCATCCGGGTAGAGATTGGGAGCGGAATAAATCAGACCGACCGCCAGCACCGCCAGGATCAGTAAATATTTCCACAGAGGGTATTTGTTCAGCATCACGCCGCCCGCTTATGACGCGGGGCGCCTTGCGCGCCCCGTCGATTGAATAGAAGTTGTTACTTAGATCGCTTTCAGCGTGCCTTTTGGCAGCGTGGCCGCGATGGCGCCCTTCTGGAACTTCATTTCAACAGTGTCGGACACTTCCAGTACCACGAAGTCATCAGCCACTTTGGTGATCTTGCCCGCGATACCGCCGGTGGTGACCACTTCATCGCCCTTCTGCAAGCTGCTGAGCAGGTTCTTCTGCTCTTTGGCGCGCTTGGCCTGTGGACGCCAGATCATCAGGTAGAAGATGACCAGGAAGCCGACCAGGAAAATCCACTCGAAACCGCCACCCATAGGGCCGGCAGCAGCAGGTGCAGCGGCATCAGCCATGGCGTTAGAGATAAAAAAGCTCATTTAGCACTCCAGTTGCAAGTATTGAATCTAGGGATCGGAAAACTCAGTCCAAAGGCGGAACAGGCAACCCGCGCTTGGCATAGAAGGCCTCGACAAAGGCGGCCAATGTACCCTGTTGGATAGCCTCGCGCAAACCAGCCATAAGCACCTGATAATGGCGCAAATTGTGGATGGTATTGAGCATACTGCCGAGCATTTCGCCGCACTTGTCCAAATGATGCAGATAAGCGCGGGAGAAGTTCTGGCAGGTGTAGCAATCGCACGTCGGATCCAGCGGCGAATCATCATGGCGATGGAACGCGTTACGGATCTTCAGCACACCGGTGTCGATGAACAGATGCCCATTGCGGGCATTACGGGTTGGCATCACGCAATCGAACATGTCCACCCCGCGGCGCACACCCTCAACCAGATCTTCCGGTTTGCCAACGCCCATAAGGTAACGAGGTTTGTCAGCGGGCATTTCGCCCGGCAGGTAATCGAGCACCTTGATCATCTCGTGCTTCGGCTCACCCACCGACAGGCCGCCAATCGCCAGGCCGTCGAAGCCGATCTTGTCCAGGCCTTCCAGCGAGCGCATGCGCAGGTCGCGGTGCATGCCGCCCTGGACGATGCCGAACAACGCCGCGGTGTTTTCGCCATGGGCATTCTTCGAACGCTGGGCCCAGCGCAACGACAGCTCCATGGACACCCGCGCCACGTCTTCATCGGCCGGGTACGGCGTGCATTCGTCGAAGATCATCACGATGTCCGAGCCCAGGTCGCGCTGCACCTGCATCGACTCTTCCGGGCCCATGAACACCTTGGAACCATCCACCGGGGAGGCGAAGGTCACGCCCTCCTCCTTGATCTTGCGCATCGCGCCCAGGCTGAACACCTGGAAACCACCGGAGTCGGTCAGGATCGGGCCTTTCCACTGCATGAAATCGTGCAGGTCGCCGTGGGCCTTGATCACTTCCATGCCCGGGCGCAGCCACAGGTGGAAGGTATTGCCCAGGATGATCTCTGCGCCAATGGCCTCGATGTCGCGCGGCAGCATGCCCTTGACCGTGCCATAGGTGCCCACCGGCATGAACGCCGGGGTTTCCACGGTACCGCGGGGGAAGGTCAGACGACCGCGACGAGCCTTGCCATCGGTGGCGAGCAACTCGAAGGACATGCGACAGGTGCGACTCATACTGTTTCCTCGGGTCCGCGTGGCGCGGGGTTACGGGTGATGAACATCGCATCACCGTAGCTGAAAAAGCGGTATCCATGCTCGACGGCGGCCTTGTAGGCGGCCATGGCTTCGGGATAACCGGCGAACGCCGAAACCAGCATCAACAGCGTGGATTCAGGCAAATGAAAGTTGGTGACCAGGGCATCGACCACATGAAA
Source organism: Pseudomonas sp. NFACC08-1 (assembly GCF_900106735.1). Lineage (NCBI taxonomy): Bacteria > Pseudomonadati > Pseudomonadota > Gammaproteobacteria > Pseudomonadales > Pseudomonadaceae > Pseudomonas > Pseudomonas sp. NFACC08-1. Next base: position 365,750 of record NZ_FNNL01000006.1, read on the forward strand.
CGGCCGGCCCGGGTAGATAAAGATGTCGGTGTCGCCACTGAACGGCTTGAGCACACCATCGCGAGCGGCGCTTTCCAGGGACCGCACACTGGTGGTCCCCACCGCCACCACCCGCCCACCGCGAGCGCGACAGGCCGCCACGGCATCGACGACTTCCTGGCTCACTTCCAGCCATTCGTTGTGCATGTGGTGGTCTTCGATACGCTCCACCCGCACCGGCTGGAACGTACCAGCGCCAACGTGCAGCGTCACGAATGCGGTCTCCACGCCCTTGGCGGCAATCGCCTCCAGCAACGGCTGATCAAAATGCAGCCCCGCCGTCGGCGCCGCCACCGCCCCCAGGCGCTCGGCGTACACGGTCTGATAACGCTCGCGGTCCGAACCTTCGTCCGGGCGGTCTATATAAGGAGGCAAAGGCATGTGCCCGACACGGTCGAGCAGCGGCAACACCTCTTCGGCAAACTCCAGCTCGAACAATGCATCATGCCGCGCCACCATCACCGCCTCGCCGCCACCGTCGATCAAAATCGACGAACCCGGCTTGGGCGATTTGCTGGAGCGCACATGGGCCAGCACACGATGACTGTCCAGCACCCGCTCCACCAGAATCTCCAGCTTGCCGCCGGAGGCCTTCTGGCCAAACAACCGCGCCGGAATCACCCGGGTATTGTTGAACACCATCAAATCGCCCGGGCGCAAATGCTCAAGCAAATCAGTGAATTGACGGTGAGCCATGGCACCGCTGACCCCATCCAGGGTCAACAGTCGACTGGCGCGACGCTCGGCCAGAGGGTGGCGAGCGATCAGCGAATCCGGGAGTTCGAAGGTAAAGTCAGCAACACGCATGATGGGGTTCGTCTAGCAGGGCCGGAAAGTCTAGCGGAAATATCAAAAATTCACCATGAAACGTGATTGACCAACGGTAGGCACCTCTCTATACTTCGCCGCCATTGAGCCCTGATGGCGGAATTGGTAGACGCGGCGGATTCAAAATCCGTTTTCGAAAGGAGTGGGAGTTCGAGTCTCCCTCGGGGCACCATCTTAAAAAAAGACCTTGAAATTCAAGGTCTTTTTTTTCGTCTGCAGGAAAGTGATTGGCCATGACCCAAGCAAAACTCAGCCAATCCCCGATGATTGGCTGAGTTTTGCTTGGGTCATGGCCAGTCACTCCCTTGTGGCGAGGGGATTTATCCCCGCTGGGCCGCGAAGCGGCCCCAACCACCAAACCTCTGGCAAGGAAGAATCTGTGGCTAGCAAGAACCTGTGGCGAGGGAGCTTGCTCCCGCTTGAGCGCAAAGCGCTCACAAAAATGTCACCGCCCCCACCGATGCTCCGCCTTGCAACGCCCAATTGATCCACCGCCCCTCCTCACCCGCTGACAAAGGACTTCACCCCATGGAATTGCTGCTGGAAACAGTCGCTCTTTACTCCCTCAAGCTGGCCTATGAGACAGAGGGTCACAGCCCGATCCTGCGGGATGATCCGTTGATGGGCGGGTGTGATCGGGAGGTTTTCGGGTTGTTGGTACGGCGCGGGGATGTGGCAGGGATTCAGAGTGAGATAGGCCGATGCCTGGATCTGGCGTTGGGGGCGGTTGGTGGGGTGGATACGGTGTTGGGGCGGGAGTTGCATCACCTGACGACGACATTTAGCGCCGTGCAGGCGATAGAAGGCCTAGATGCTCCGCTCATAGCGCTTAAAGCTTATCTGAAAGATATTCTGTAAACCGCAGTGCTCGACAGGCAAAACGCAGGCAACCCATGGACGACATCATCGCAGCAATAGGCAGTTGGCTAACCGAAACCCACGAGGCTAAACGGCGGATGGTGAGCAACCTGGAAACGCTCTTCTGGATCGCCTTCGGGATTGTCAGCGTGATCGCCGCGAAGGATTACGCTGCGAAGCGTAAGGCGCTGATGAAGCGAGCAGAGCTGGCCTTGCCGGAGAAAAATCTGGTGGCGACGTCGTTTAGTGACGAAGCGGGTCGGCCGGTTAAATATGATGGCATCCTGCGGCGAGTTGAGGACGGGTATACCGTTGGCGTGATTCGGGAGGCTGACGGGGAGCGCACCGAGTCGTGTAGCGAGGTGATGCCGTCGTTGGAGAGGGTTGAGGCTTATCTTACAAGCTGTACGCCGTTTGTTTTGTCGGATTTCAAAGGCTGAACCGGTAATGCCTGTGGATTCATTACTGCGCAGTCAGCGACGAATTTCGTGCTCCGATCATTGACATTGGGTACATCGAGAAGAGCCGACACCCAACATGACTCTTGAGGCACCCTTTGAACAAAAAATATTACCTTAACAATCTCTTGATTTCGCTCAGCTTACTCGCACTAGGCCTAAGCGTTTGGTTTTACAAAGAGCCCTCATACGAAACAGCTAATTCGCGCTATCTGATCGTAGGTTTCTGCAGCGCCTTTCTCTTTCCTTTTTCTCGAAAGCTTATTGAAAATACATGCCTACGCTTTATAAGCCGTGAATTCTGGACGACTGGATTATTGACTGAGAGCCCAGGGAAGAACGGACTCTACGTCATCTATTTTTTGATATGCATGGCTACGGCAATACCTTTGGGCGGTAGCTTTTTGATTTATTTGGGAATAAAGAGAGCGGCCTAAATAGATCGCTCTCCTTTTCCTTATCGACTCAAAACGGAATCGAAAGCGTCGTTGAACATTTGGATTTGTTAGTCGCTCGAGCTGGAATGAGCTCCCCGCACGATGAAGTGTCTACTCAGCTACGGCACGGTCTGCTTTGGATAGACTCACAAATATCTGGCCGCTTTACGCTATTTTCTAGGCAAACCAAGGAATGACTACAAACTTGAAGGACTCAAATTGATGTCAATTTCACTAGGGGATTTTTTCTACCCTCACGTAAAATTTCTCCACGGCGCCGCCTACAACCTGCACCAGATCCTGGAAGGCCTTGGCGTCGTATCATCGACCTTCACCGGGCGTAACGACGCCGGGCAAATCATCGGAACTTACTGGTCGCCCGATGAGGCCATGGTGATCACGCTGGGCTATCTGATGATGCTGTCCCTGCTGCTGATTCCCTTGCTGGCAGCAACGGCCTTTACCGTGAGCAAGAAGCGAAGTGTGTTCATCTTCTTCGCGCTCTTGTTCCTACCCGGTGTGTTGAACTGCCTGGGCCTTTTCCCAACCATCAATTACCTGCCCATTCGTTACACCATCAACGGCGTTGGGAAGCTGGGCAGCGAAGTCGGGCTGATCCCTTTGTTGATGCTTTGCGCCCTCACTGGATGGGGTGTCATGGTCCTTATTTATGACAACCTCAACCTCACCGAACGCTTCCGACAGCTATACGATCACTTCTGGTTTCCGCTGGCATTGGTCGCAGCGGTGTTCTTCGTGGCGGACAACGGAGCCAATGAAGACGCCGCATTGCTGAAGGAAGCGACAGCGAGCATCCAGGACGCCAGCGCGTTCCTGTTGAGCCAGATCAGGCGCTACGATGATTACTGTAAGGCCAATGGCTTGGGTAACCTGAAGTCGTGCCAGTGGAGCAGCGATTCACAGTGGACCTTTACTCACATCAAGGAAGGTGAAGCCAGCTACTTCATAGGTTACGCACCGGACGACTCCAAAGGGTTCTACGCCGCGAATAGAAGAACCCTAAGCGATGAGGACGTGATCGCCATTCGCACAGAGATCAACGAGTACAACCAACGGTTATGCCCCGTGAAGTACTTTTCCAATGGCATGTCGCGCTCATCGCCACTCTCCAGCACCTGTGAGTACGTCCCCCACGGCTATTGCTCGGTCAATCCTGATGGCCCGCCGGGACTTGTAGACAAAAACATCAGCAGCCACACCGTAGCCTTGGCGAGCGAATGCATCATTCCCTGGCTCGCCGGTGCCAAGCCTTCTTTGAAGCAATTGTCGGCGCTAGTCAGCCAACATGACAAAGCCAAGAATCAGCGTTGGCTGTATTTCCTTGCTGTCGCCGTAGCGGTCGGAGCAAAAGTGGCGTTGGCGACTACCAAGTTGTGTTTGATTGATGCGCGGCCTGTGGCTGATAGGCGTCGTGTTCTTAGGGCTGCACGGTATCGGCTGGGCCAGTGCATTCGTGTACTGAAGCGCCTGCTGGTTGGTTCTGGCCGCTTAGCATGGTGCGCTGCAACCCGTGTATCCAAGCTGCTTAGCCGAGGAATAGCACGGGGAGACTAATACTCTACCTAGACATACCGAGCGCAGGGCGCTTACGCCGGGCCAATCTAGGTAACAAAGGAGACGGACAGCTCAGCCTGAAAATAAATCCATCCCCTTTTTGACACATTTGCGGTCTTTCCCTGTACTCCGGCTGGTTTGCTTGATGCTAGCACGACGGCATCTATGGCCGAGAGACATCGGCCCACTCAACGTTCAACGAATCTCGATTTCTTCCACGCCAGCGTCGGTCAGCAACTGATACAGCTCGGAAACCCGTTCACGTCTTCCTCTGCCCGCGCAGAAAAGGAAGATTGCTCTCTGCTTGGCTCTCGATAGCGCAACAAAAAATGTCGCGATGCCCTCCGGGTTTCGCGGCGTATGACTCCACCATGATTGATCGTCAAGCCCAACAAAGAATACGGTGTCGTATTCGAGCCCCTTGCTCTTGTGAACAGTCATCATCGAGATGTCGTGCGTGCCTAAAAACCGATCAATGCAGGCTGCCCAGGTCGCAGCCTCATAGGCTGACTGTTGCAGGTGCAGTGAAAACGCTTCAGTCATGATTTCGAGTAGATCGTTTCGCGTGTATGCGGCATAGGCAGCCGCCATGGCATTAACGTCCAAGAAAGTAAAAATCCGCCGCGCTATTTCAGCTGCAAACTCAACCGAAGGCATTTGAGCACGGACCTCTTGCCCGAGTGCGGCCAAGAAGCCTTGGATGTCCTGATCAGCTCGATATCGTTTTATCTCGTCGTCTTCGTCGACTCCGCGAATAGCATAAACGGCAGAGGACAAGGTCGACCAAGCTGCAGCGCTACGCTCTCCGCTGGCTAATCGTAACGTTGCCAACGCTATGGTAGCGGCCTCATCGACCATCAAGTCCTGAACATTGGTTCGGCCAATCGCTTTGTTCTCGTTTCGAATACTCAACCCAGCGGCTGTAAATATCGGTCGCAGTTCTTCCTCAAACTGATCAGCGCGCTGACGCACTAGGAGCACATAGTCCCTTGGTTGCTTCTGGCGCGTAACCAAATCCGCTGCTATCCACTGGGCAAGCTGTCGCCCTTCAATCACCGTGGAGCGAGAACTCCACACCTGAACCACATCCCTATCCAACTGGCCCACAGCTTGAGACTGGATTTGTGGCGATTGCGGATCCAGAGCCTGCGCCACGAAATGCTGAACGCGCACCAGCTCCGGTGATGATCTGAAGTTGAAAAGCAGGTTGACCCGTTGCGCCCCAAAATCCGCCTCGAATTGTTCGAAGGCATCCTGACGTGCACCGGCCCAGCCCATGATTCGCTGCTTGTGATCTCCTACCGCAGTGACGACGGTTCCTGCTTGGCCAAACGTAGAGAGTAGGAAATCGTATTGAGCGAACGATGTGTCCTGGAACTCGTCCACAAACACGTAGGGGTAGGTCATACGCAGCGCACGCGCAATCTTAGGATTCGCCCGAATAATCAACTCAGCCAACCGATTCAACGTCACGAACGAGAGTCTGGACACATTAGTGCCGTACAACTGTTGTCGCAGCCACTGATAGGCAGCTAGCTGCTCGGCTGTGGTGGGCTGCAGGAGTGCGTCCACTGCCAAACGACTGCCACCTATCGCTTCTGCCTCAAATCGCTCAGCCGAAAGCTGCGCAATTCTAGGTTGCCATTCCGCTGGAGCCATAAATTGAATGCGGTTCAATTCGTCCTGCACTATTCGCCGCGTGGGGAAACCTATTTCATAGGGGCGTGAAGGACGCCAATGCTCTGGGATCGCAGCTTGGAAACGATCAACGAGACTTTTAGTGAACGCATCAAACGTAAGGGAGATGAACCGCCCGGCCAGTTCAGGAGGGCAGCGCTTGCGAACACGAGCAGCGAGATTGGCTGCCGCATCCGTCTTGAACGAGATCGCAAGAATCTGCTGAGGTGCTTTGCACAGCCCCGTCTCCAACAGGTAAGCCGCGCGCTGAGCTAGAAATTCCGATTTTCCAGCGCCAGGACCTGCGACCACAGAGGTGGACTCCGTGCGGCGCAGGGCGATCCAAGCATTGGGCTCTAGGTTGGGTATACCGCGTGGTAGCCATACTTCAGGCGACAAGGATCTCCAGCTCATTGCTGCTCAGCCTGATCTAAGACTGTGCGAACCCTCGCCAACAATCGCTGTAAAGGCTCGGGTACTGCAGCCATCAAATCAGCGGGTGTGACCTGGCTCAAAACCCTCACGTGAGTGCTGGGCTTCCCACGTCCCAAGAAGAGATACCGATACCACCGCAGATCATTGTCTTCGTCAACACCGTAGAAGGCTGGAGAGCCTTCTACGCCTAGGACCGCCTCTCGAGGCTCCCCTACCCCGGCTGGCCCACGCATCCCCGGTTCGAGAACCCGATACGCTCTTGGATACGCTTTAAGCATGGTGTAATCCAAGTCGAGCGGATCGGAGAAAAACACTTGAAATTGCTCAAGCCACGCGGTCCATCGGCGCAAAGCTGCAAGGTCGGCAGGGTCACTACGCGATATCTCGGCCAGGTTTTCTGCCGCACCACCGGCTCGCAGAAAGCCTGCGAAGAGTTGCTGCGGCGTGAAATCGATATTCAGCAGTTGCTCGCATGCATTCCTAATACGACCAAAACCACCTCCGCTGCGCCCCCAATCCAGATCCAGCAAAGTCGCATAAGGCACCTGGAGACTACCGAGCAATCTCCACAGGTGATTCACGTGACGTCCTCCCAGCGGCACCACAGCAACGAATGATCTATCGATGGGGAAGCCCATCGCTTTTGCGAGGAGCGGTAACACTACTTCTTCGGTGGCCCCCTCACCAAGTATCACGTAGCGCGCAAAATACAACTCAGGGTAGGCCCGGACAGCCTCTCGAACGAACTTAGAAGCCTCCTCGTCCCCGATTGGCATTCTTATCTGGCGAACTTCTGTGCAGCGACTTCCCTGGTTCAACTGGAAGTGCCGCACACTAGATGGCTCCACCCGAGCGAGGATGCTGGGCGAGTGGCTGGAGACTATCGCTTGGGCATTCGACCCCGCGGCTACTTCTTCCACCTGTTTGATGATACGAGATAGATAGAACGGAGCCAGATTATTCTCCGGCTCCTCAAGGGCAACGATAGTCAGCGCTGGCAGCGCTACACCGGCACCGGCAAAGCCCGGTGGTGCATTGTCACCCGCAAGTCGCGCCTCAATATCCAGCGTGGCTGAAACCATGGCCATATGGAATAACGAGCGCTGACCGTCGCTGAGATCCTCAAGCGCGCGGTCTTGCCCATCTTCGGCGGGATGGAACACCACCTCAACCCGCCGAATAAATTCCTGCCAACGGGTATCGACCGGGCGAAAGAACGGCGTGGTATCGGTACCAGCAGAATGAAGCTGCCGCCATCGCCGGGTCACTGCAGAGCAGATACTGTCAACGGCCGCCTCGGCAGAGAACCCCTCATTCACGGCAGTGCCTGCATCGGTTAACGAGTCCTTAACCTCCGGCGACCAACTGATTGCGCGCCAGAGTCGGCCGCGGATAAAGGAGGTTACCTGAGAGGCACCGTCCCTCGTCGCTGGAATGTAGATGAGTTGGATACGCGAACGATCAGGGCCACGAAGTTGCTGGAGGTCAGTGTCTTCGAAGTTACCGAACGTCTGTACAGCGCAATATGACTCTTCGATCGCACCGTCCAGGGTGCCATCATCTGTCCATGTTGCCTGCAGCCTCAGACGGACCTTGAGATTGCCGTTTTCCTCGGCAGCCATGTTCTTGAAGAACGCTGGCACTGCAGCGTTATCCGCATCGTCATCTAATTCCGGGAATGCAACGATGGCTTCAATCACCAGCGTGCGAGCCAAAGGCCGTTCATCCTCGTTTCGGGGGATATGGAAGTCTTGCTTGCGCAACCGCCGCTGCTCTGAAGTCACGCCAAACATCCGCTGTAAGGCCTGCATCACCGCAGTCTTGCCAGTACCGTTATCGCCAACAAACGCTACGAGACTAGGTCCTAGGACAACGTGGACTTGCTGAGGGCCGAAGCAACGAAAGTTCTCCAGACCAAGACGTTCGATGTGCATGCGATCTTCCTGATAGCCGTTCATGAAAGCTGCCTCAGTTAGCGATCAATGAGAGGCAGCCATGCTTCCACGCAGTAAGTAGCGTAGCACTCAACAACGATCCTGGTAGCAACCAGTTCTGAACTTCATAGACACAGTCTTAATGACTGTTACTGCACCGATTGCGACCTATGGTGGGCCAAAACTTGTAGACACTGCCGTAACACCTGCTTGGTTTATAACACCCAATACACGTGAAAGACGGACAACGCGCAACACAACAAAACTCAATAAATTCAATTAGTTAATATCATACGTAACACTCGCAACACCTGTAACACGTCTTATCGAGCCCAAACCCCATCGGTAATAGAGCCTCCAGCGAAAATAATGCTGACTTGGTATCGACTTATGCAGAATTCGAACGCGTGGCTCGCCGTCCGCCAGAGTGCATTGGAGGTGCCGTCTACCAACAACAGACAGAGGAGATGCATCCACCGGAGTACTGACATCGCCTGGGACCCTGGGGATGTTTGGTGGATACGGGGTCGGAAACCCGCCGGATCTCATTAGTGGCTGCGCTTCAAAGTTAGTTGACTGGTTGACCCAGTTGACCGGGCCGACCGTTCACTATCATCAACACATCAGGGGACCGTTACCAATCCAGCAACGATGCCCTTTTCGCTGCAAGATCCTTTCAATTTCAACGACTGAAATTTCAGTAACTTCCAGCACCTCCAACTAACTCAGCCCCGCGGGTTTCCGACCCCGTGCCGTTTGAAAGGCTCTAGGGTACCCGGCAACCTTTTTGACATGGTAGGTTATGGTCATCTAGGAGTGAGGAGGCGCTAAATGGAGTCAGCTCGTGATAAATACACAAGGGAAATTGTCGAGGCGGAAGAGCTATGGCAGTTGCCTACGGTAGATCGAAAAGGATACGAATGTGGCAGCTGTGGGGTAGACGTTTATCCTGCCTCCTATCTCAAAACCAATCTCAAGCGACCTTATTTCAGCTTGTACGGAGACACCGATCACCTGAACGGTTGTGACGTCGAGGGCGATAAAAAGACAGTTGCTAGAGGAAAAAAGGGAAGCGTTCGCGACGAGTTAGAAACTAGCCCAGGGTTATCTCCGTCGAGATTGACACTTAGAGACGAGCGTGTGGCGGTTGACCCTACGCTTCCTCGCACATCAGCTCAAACCAGCAGCGCCAGAACTGCCCGACGTGACATAGATAGTGAAACGGTGAGACCTGTTGGTCGCAGAGCAGCAAATACCATTCGTCCCATCTGCCGAGCATTTCTAAACTTCCCTTTTGACAGAAATATGTCGCTGGACGTTCCAGGAGTTGACGACAAAACATACTGGACTGCCTTCAAGAAGCTAGGAGCCGGCAACAAAGGGATAGAGACATTCGAGCGCCCAAAAATTTTCTACGCGGAGCTCGCATGGGCGAAAGCTCAAGAAGATGACGGCTCGCTTACCATCCCACTATCGGCTGGTGAGTGGAGTACTGATCGAAAACTGGTTCGCCATTACAAGGTGCGTGTGAGCTGGGCGAAATGGTCAAAATACAAGCGAACAGTTGTAAGAAATGAGATGGAGGTTGTGCGTGAGGAAGGGATAAAAGCAAAGAAAAAAAATCTCAAAGATCGCGCATACATTTTCTTTATCGGTGACCAGGATGAGGACGATCCAACCATTTTTAACGTAAGTGACCACAGGCTGATTTGTGGGCTGCTAGGGGCTTTGATCATCGTATCTTGATGATCACTCCTTAGTTCGCTAGGTTCAGTTGTCACACGATCTGATGGCTGAACCTCTCTTAAACAAGTCAAACAAGAGATAACAACATGGACTCAACTCTTCTTGCCGCAATAATCGGAGCAATCGCAACGGTGGCAGCGGTATTGATAGGGTGGTATCTCCAACGTCCCAAACCGGCGCCCCCACCCATCGCTCCAGTCATCACCGAGCCCCAAAGCAATGAGGAAACCGAACCTCAAAGCTTTGCACGTAGGTACTTGGAGTACCCAAGCCACTATCGTTTCATCAAATCGCTACCGAAGTTGAGAGCCGTCGTTCTAGAAAATGCTGGTGAAGGATGGGACACCGGAGTGACGTCCGAGATGCGCGATGCAAGCTACGACGTTACCGCATTTTTAGAATATGCATGGTTGCGTATTGCGGAGTTTTACCCTGATAGGCATTGGGGTGGTCAGTCGGCCCAAGACTACATTCAGACCTATATTCAAGGGCGATACGCGTTCCACTGGTCCAAGCATGAGCCTGGTGGTCCAGGAACCGGAGGAACGATAGTGGGGATACTCACTGGTAACGACGTTATCAAAGATCTGGAGAGCCTGATTTCAGACACCGTCGGCGCCTTGCTGGGCTACAACGACGATTTTGATTTTGTGACGTGGAAAAAGGAATGGGACAACGACGTGATTCTTTCCCAGAGTGAGAACTGACGTCATAATCAGCCACTACCCGAAACGGTGTATCCCTACATGTATCCCTATCAATACAATTTGGCTGAAAGCCCCGGATTTATGGGAGACGACAGTCTCCCTCAGAAACAAAAAAGGTCTTGCGAGCAAGACCTTTTTTGATCCAGGCGGCACGTAGCACTGCTGCCCTACCTCACCTCAACAATATCCAAAGCCCGATTCGCCAACAGCTCACTCACCTCAATCACCTGCAAAATCCCCAACGCAACCCTCCGCCTCGACCCATCCAGATCAAACGCCAAATCACTGATCATGGCATTCGCCGAAGCTAGGTTCTCACTGAGATTCGCAAGCAAACACTCAGAATCAACCCCCGGATCAATCCGAAAAATGGAGTCCGACTTGTCAGACGTTTCGCTCTTAGGCTTAGGCTTCAGGTAGTAATCCAACGCTCGCGTGGCAGCGTCGTCGATTTTCTTGTTGCGGGCGGACTGGGCACGGGATGTAGGTTCATCTGCCGCAGGAGGATTCGGAGTAACTTTTACCATCGTCTTGCTTCCTGTAGTAGGAGCCATCACCCGCTCGCTGCTAAACGATGGGAGGCAGCTGTACGCAGGTTAGCAGACCGGGGAAACAAGAAACCGGCGCGTCCGAGGACGCCCTGCGCACAGCCACCATCAAGTGCAGGATGGGAATCCTGACTGGATGACGCCTTGCACAACCTGTTTCACCGCGAGCTGCTAAACCCGATCACTGACCATCAGTGACAGGTCCAAAACTACCGACGCAACCCCAGGCGCACAAGCCGGCGGATTCTGGCGTAGTTGTAGGCAAAGGCGCAAGGCGCTGTGGCTTGGCGGGCTTCGTTGCTGGGGTCTGTCGGTCTTTACTGACAGATGCCATTCGACTGGGCCGAGCAGATGTCCGATGCCGTTCCGGAAGATCTGTGGCGGGGCGGTCATTGGAGGGGGCTGCTGCGCAGCCCAGCGGGAGCAAGCTCCCTCGCCACGGTGGTTTGCTTCCTGAATTGCGTTGTGCGTGGAGCCACTAGGCGCCCTCGCCCTTTTCCGACGACTCATCGCTGTGCACCACCACCAGCAACTGCGCCTGGACATCCCCCACCGAACGTAGGCGATGGGGTTTCTGCGCATTGAAATGCAGCGCATCACCACGGTTCAGCAGCACGCGCTCGTTCATGAAGTCCACTTCCACCTGGCCCTCGTGCACGAACAGGAACTCCTCTCCGGTGTGTTCCTTGAACGCGTGATGGGCCGTGAATTCGGCGGCCGGGTAGAGGATGAAGGGCAGCAGGCTGCGCTCGGACACTTGGTGGGCCAATACCGCGTATTCGGAGCTGCCGCTGCTCGCCGCGAGGGATTGACGGTCTTCGCTGCGCACCAGGCTGTAGCTGTCGAGGGAGACGGTTTCTTCGGAGAACAGCTCCTCGACTTTCACGCTCAGGGCCTTGGCGAGCTTGAGCGCCGTGGCGATGGAGGGCGTGCTCAAGCCCCGTTCCACCTTGGACAGGTAGCTCTTGGTCATCCCGGTTTTTTCGGCCAGGACGTCCAGTGTCATGCCGAGTTTTTTCCTGAGCAATTTCAAGCGAATGGACATAGGTAACCAACATTTCCAGAGAAACGGACAATCTGCGATTGCAAATGACACTTTGTATCATATAGTCTATTTAGTGTCATTAGCACCTTCCTTTCACAGCTTCCATGACGCGGATCAAGAACGGTCAAAGAACGAATCAGGAGAACGGATATGAGCAAGACACTGGCGACGCCCAAGGACCAGTTGGTCCAGCATGCTGTTAACCAGATGCAGAAAACACTGCCGGATAATACGTGGACTGTACGACAAAAGCTGGCCCTGACCTGCCGCATCCTGTTCGAGAACGGCCACGACTCAGGGCTGGCGGGGCAGATTACCGCGCGCGGGCCGCAACCGGACACCTATTACACCCAGCAATTGGGCCTGGGCTTCGATGAGATCACCGCTGGCAACCTGTTGCTGGTCAATGAAGACCTCGAGGTGCTGGAGGGCCATGGCATGCCCAACCCGGCCAACCGCTTTCACACCTGGGTCTACCGCGCCCGGCCGGATGTGAATTGCATCATCCACACCCACCCGACCCACATTGCCGCGCTGTCGATGCTGGAAGTGCCGCTGCAGATTTCCCACATGGACCTCTGCCCGCTGTACGAAGACTGTGCCTTCCTGGAGGGCTGGCCGGGTGTGCCCGTGGGCAACGAGGAAGGCGAGTTGATCGCCGGTGCCCTGGGTGACAAGCGCGCCATCCTGCTTTCCCACCACGGCCAGTTGTCCACCGGTGCCACCGTGGAAGAAGCCTGCAACATCGCCCAACTGATCGAACGCGCCGCGAAGCTGCAATTGCTGGCCATGGCCGCCGGCGAGGTGAAACCGATCCTGCCTCACCTGGGCCGCGAAGCCCACGACTGGATCGCCCGCCCCAAGCGCCATGCGGCGGCCTTCAACTACTACGCCCGGCAGAGTCTGCGCCAACACGCCGATTGCTTGAACTGAACCCACCAGGAGCGAAGCCATGTCTACCCCCAACATCCACGGCATCATCGGCTACACCATCACGCCCTTCTCCACCGACGGCCAGGGCTTGGACCTGGACGCCTTGGGCCGGTCCATCGACCGTCTGATCGACAGCGGCGTGCATGCCATCGCGCCCCTGGGCAGCACCGGCGAAGGCGCCTACCTGAGCGACGCCGAGTGGGACCAGGTCAGCGAGTTCAGCATCGCCCGCGTCGCCGGCCGGGTGCCGACGGTGGTCAGCGTATCCGACCTGACCACCGCCAAGGCGGTACGCCGTGCGCGTTTTGCCCAGGATAAGGGCGCCGATGTGGTGATGGTGTTGCCGGCCTCGTATTGGAAACTGAGCGAGGCGGAAATCCTCGCGCACTACCAGGCCATCGGCGCCAGCATCGACCTGCCCATCATGCTCTACAACAACCCCGCCACCAGCGGCATCGACATGTCGGTGGAGCTGATCCTGCGGATTTTCAACGCGGTGGATAACGTCACCATGGTCAAGGAAAGCACTGGCGACATTCAGCGCATGCACAAGCTGCAATTGCTGGGCGAAGGCCAGGTGCCGTTCTACAACGGTTGCAACCCCCTGGCGCTGGAAGCCTTCGCCGCCGGCGCCAAGGGCTGGTGCACCGCCGCGCCGAACCTGATCCCGCAGCTCAACCTCGACCTGTACGCCGCCGTCCTGGCGAACGACCTGAGCCAGGCCCGGGCGTTGTTCTATCGTCAATTGCCACTGCTGGACTTCATCCTCAAGGGCGGTCTGCCCGCCACCATCAAGGCCGGTTTGCGCACCCTCGGCTTGGAGGTTGGCGATCCGCGTCTGCCGGTTTTCCCACTGGATGAGGCGCGTAACCAGCAACTGCAGACTATGTTGAAACAACTGCTCTGATTCAGAGTTCTAATCTTGCGACGGACAGGTGGCGCCCTGACCTGTCCGGTCGCTCCATTGAGGGTCACTTGAGATGAAGACCTATCAACCGTTGAACTGCGACCTGCATGATTACCTGGAGATTGCCTGCCTGTACGGCTACACGCTGGACATCGAACTGACTGACGGCCAACGCCTGACCGCCCGCGCGATCACCACGCGCACCGCCCCCACGCGGGAGGAGTTTTTCGACGTGGAAACTGCGGACGGTCGCCTGGAGATTCGCCTTGATCAGTTGCTGGCGATTACGCCGCGGGATGGCAGTGCCAGGTTTGGTCGGGTTGTGCTCACACCCTATACCGTGCCCGGCTAAAAAACAGTGCCGCTCCAATGCCAATTGCACTGGTCGAGACGATACCCAGGTCAAAACCGGAGATGAAAGACGGCAGCGCAAAAATACTCGCAAACCCCAGAGCGACCAGGGCAATGCCTAGCCATTTCCTGAGGCCGTAGGATTTCATATAGAAAAACAACAACAGGAACACTGCGTACGCCAGGGCGTATAGGCCATATTCGTTCATCGTCCTAGCCGCCCTGAGTCTTGATGATCATGGAGGATCCGGAGTGTTGCGGACCGATGCCACCGCTGACCTGCGCATCCAGGCTGACGATGACATCACCGGCGTGATAGGTCGGCAATTTACCTAGCGTGAACTCGCGGACGGCCCATCCCACAGGGATGACCGCGGCGGGCATGAACTTGCCTGCCGCTGCGGCGAAAACACCGCTGGTGAGGTTGGCGATACTCATTCGTTGAGCGTTGAGTAAATCCCCCTGCTGCCGGGTCAAGGGTTTGGAGATCCCGACCATCATTTGGCAGGGTAAATCCTTGGCAAGCATTTTGTCGTAGAGCTCTACCACCCGGTTGCTCACTTCATAGTGGGCGGCTTTAGCTTCACCAAAATGCAGCTCCCTGAGGCTACCCCGTTCATCGGCTGACAGGGTGAAGCGCGATACGCTGAAGATAACTCCATGGCTGCTGGAAAACTGTCCGGTTTCAAACTTCAATGCTCGCGTCCTTATCGAGTCTGGGAAGACGGGGAGTTTGTCTTAGCTGATGGGCTTTTCGCAAATGGAAATCGGCCCTACCTGCATTGAGGAAACCGGAACAACCACTTCAAGAAACCGCCTACATCGCGCCCCTCTCTTCCCGCGTTAGCGTCTGTCCCGCACTCACTGGACGAGACTCACTACGTGGCGACACGCAAAAAAGACATCCCCCAGGTCCGAAACCCGCCCGGTGGTGATGGACATTACGTCACTTATCGGGACATGACCGCCAGCGAACTGGCCGAGCGCGAAGCCCGGCAGTTGGCTTACGAAGCCATGCTTGCCCGGCAGGCAGCCTATGAACGAGAGCGCTGGGCCACGGTGGCTAACAAGCCGTTACCCACCGTAACCGGAAGCGTGTTTGCCAAGAGTTGCAAGCTCCCCGACGGCATCATCGATTACAGCAACCCCAACGGCTACGTCCCTGCCGATCTGGTCAAGCAGTACGGCGATCTCATGTGGCTCGGCGGCAGGAGCGCCGCCCCATCCGGCACGATTCCCCTCAAGCAGATCAGCGCTGGCACGGTACCCGTTACGCTGGGCAGGCTCGCGCTGGGCGGGTCGGCAACTTCTACGGCAGCCGCTGCCGGCGGCACCGTTGGCGCGGCCCTGCTGACAGGCATCGTCGCCTTGCTCTGGCCCAGCAGCCTGGGTGACAGCGCGCTCTACAGCGAAGATCAGTTACGCAACCTTAAGCAGGCTCGCAGCCGCATGCGCTTGAGCGTCGAGCAGCAGGCCGATGGGAGTCTGAAGGGTTACGGTTTCTACACTGGTCAGAACCGCGATTGGGAAATGGTCGACGTTGTCCAGTTCACCCCGCGAGCCGATCAATTCATCGCCGACCTGGGTGATGGCATCGAACTGATCTGGACCCCGGCCACCAACCCGTCCGACACCCTCGGCATTCCTGCCCTGGAAGCGGCGCCACAGGCACCTCACATCTGGATCTATCCCCCGACGCCAGCGGCCGACAGCATCATCGTCGACCCGATCTATCCGCCGGAGTACAGGGATTTCATTCTGGTGTTTCCGGCGGATTCGGGGGTTCGGCCGGTTTATGTGGTCGCCTCTGTCAGGCGAAGCGGTAACGCCGATCATGACTATCATCCCGCTCCAGAAACCGAAGAAATTACCGGTTTCTCAAATCTCGAGTCGGTAAAAAAGAAAACACCAAAACAAGCAGGGGCAGGACTTAGAGAACGATGGATTGATCCTAAAGGAAGGACCATTTATGAATGGGACTCCAGACATGGTGAGCTAGAGGCATATCGCGCAAGCGATGGAAGTCATTTAGGCGCGTTCGATCATAGGACGGGTCTGCAGGTAGGTCAGGCTAGAAAAAACCGCAACATCAAAAAGTATTTGTGAGGGTTCAATGGGCTTGAAACTGAGATTGGATTGGTATGACAAAAAAACCGAACTGGCTGGAGGCAAAGAGTATTCGAAGGATATGGGAGATGATTTGTCGGTGATCACCGCGTTGAAGCTGGGAAGCGAACCAGAAATATATGACGGAGGCTTTGATGTGCTCGCTGGATGGATACCAATCATCCAGCCCTTCTTTGACCATCCAATCGAACCAGAAAAATTCGACTATCAAATTGCATTTCGGTACCGAACCAATTGGTAAAAGACAATTCGTCACCAGCTCATCCATAACATTCGTACGTGGTGGCGGCGTAAAATGTCGAAGCGCGGCGGTCGTCAGCGAGAGCTTGTTGGACGCCATCCAGCGTTTGAATGCCTAGGTAAGCATCACCTCACCAGCTTGCTCCAGTGCCAACCGATGCAAGGTGACGGCTGCTAGTTCCAGATTATAGCCCCAGCTCACATCGAAGCCCCATTCAGCCACTTGGGCGGTAGAGAACAACGTCAGATCTTCCAGGGGCTTGAGCACCGGGAATTGTCGGATGTATTCCCGCAGGTCAACGTCGTAACGCTTACCCTTGGCAAACTCCACTTGCAAGGCATGTTTGCCGAGGACAGGTTTCACGCCGTTGATTCTGACTTCGCTGATCATGGGTCAGCCTCTTCGACTCTGTTTATTCCAAACACGCTGCAGGTCAGCGGTGTGCTTTGCCGCCCGCGCCAAGGCGGCAGGAAAGGCCTAGCTGTTGCAAGACCTTTCCTGTACTGAGACAAGCGCCTCGACTACCTCACCTCGACAATATCCAACGCCCGATTCGCCAACAGCTCACTCACCTCGATCACCTGCAAAATCCCCAACGCCACATGCCGCCGAGCCCCGTCCAGATCAAACGCCAAATCGTTGATCATGGCATTCGCCGACGCCAGGTTCTCACTGAGGTTCGCAAGCAAACATTCAGAATCAGCCCCAGGGTCGATCCGTAAAATGGAGTCCGACTTATCAGACGTTTCGCCCTTAGGCTTGGGCTTCAAGTAGTAATCCAGGGCACGAGTGGCCGCTTCGTCGAGCTTTTTGTTGCGAGCCGATTGGGCACGTGATGTGGGTTCATCTGTATCTGTAACTGGAGGATTCGGTGTAATTTTGACCATAGCCTTAGCTCTCTTTGGGTTGGGCTACGTCCCGCTCGCGACTAAACGATTGGGAGGTAGCTGTACGCAGGTTAGTCGACCGACGAGCTAAGAAATCGGCGCGCCCGAGGGCGCCCTGCGCACAGCCACCATCGAGTGCAGGGATGGGGGATACCTGACTGATGAACGCTTGAGCGACTTAGCAACGACGGGCGACTAAACCCGATCACTGATGAGCAGTGACAGGTCCCAAACTACCGACGCAACCCAAGGCGCACAAGCCGGCGGATTCTGGCGTAGTTGTAGGCAATGGCGCAAGACGACGTCGGCTCATGAGCCTAGCCGTCCAACGTCTGACAGACCCGGCATAAAAATCTTTCCGTTCCATCCCTTCCCGCAAATCTCCCATCCGCTGCAGCAAAGTCCCCGGCCAATCCGCGCCTCGATAATGCCCACTTCGCTAGCCCGCCCCTTATCGCCAGCACCTTATAAACCCCATGAACCTACGCACCTTCATTCGCGGCTACTGCCTCAATTCCCGGCTCGCCACGAATGCCCTGACCCGCCTGCACAAGTCGCTCTCGTCCCTGGTCAGCTATCTGGCCCAGCAGGGCTTTGATTCCGCTATGTGGCCGGCAACCCGCGACGAAGCCACCCTGGACCGTCGCCTCAACATCGTCTGCCCAGAGCTAGCCGCCACCGTGTTCAGCCACGCCCGCGAAGGCATCATCCTCGTCGATCCGTACGGTCGGGTCATCAGCGTCAACGAAGCCTTCACCCGCCTCACCGGTTACGGGCAAGACGAGGTGCAGGGCCGGGAGTTGAACTCCCATCGCATGGTGCGTCGGCTCGCGGCGTTTTATGCGCCGATGAAGAATGCGCTGGATTTCCACGGGCATTGGTCCGGTGAAGTTCAGAGCCATCACAAGGATGGTCGGGAGATGACGTCGCGCATCAGCATCAGTGCCGTGCATGACCGTCACGGTAATGTGCAGCACTATGTGGCACTGCTCAGCGACATGACGCAGGTGAAGCAACGCCTTCAGTTACTGGAGCGCGATGCCCGTTATGACGCCCTCACACAGCTGCCCAATCGCTTGCTGTTGGCCGAGCGGATGCGCCAGGCGCTGGGCAAGGCGCGGATTCACCAGCACAAGGTGGCCATTGCGTTCATTGATCTGGACGGGTTCAAGGCGCTTAACGACAGTTACGGGCATGACTGGGGGGATCGGGTGTTGCAGATTGTCGCGGCGCGGATCAATGCGACGTTGCGTGAGGGCGATACGTTGGCGCGCCTCGGTGGCGATGAATTCGTGGCGGGGCTGGTGGGTTTGCAGGCGGTGGAGGACAGCGAGCCGTTGCTCAAGCGGATGCTGGCGGCGGCCAATGCGCCGATCCTGATTGGCGCGCAAACGGTGGAGATTGCCGCCAGTATCGGCGTGGCGTTCTTTCCGGAGCATGGGCAGGAAGTCGATGGGCTGATCAGCAAGGCGGACCAGGCGATGTACCTGTCGAAAAAGGCCGGCGGCAATCGTCTGGCGTTTTGTCCGACGCGGTTTATTTCGCTCAATAGCGGAGCCTGACGGTGGTGCCGAGGGTTCTTTCGCTGCCGGTCATGACGCCATAGTCACCGGCGCCGAGCAGTGAATAGACGGCGGTGATGTAGTTGCGGTCGAAGACGTTGCGCACCCAGCCCTCCACTTCCCAGGCGCGGTCCTGGCTGCGCAGGCCCAGACGCAGGTTGGTGAGGCCGTAGCTGGGTTGATAGCTGCCTTCGCCGCCTTCGAGGGTGCCGGAGTAGCCGGTGCGGAAGCTGTAGTCGATGCCGCTGAAGGCTTCCAGCCCGTAGGGCAGCGGATGGGTGTGGTCGAGGCCGCTGCTGAGGTTCCATTCCGGCGCGTTGTAGAGCCGGTCGCCGCTGAGGTCGCAGGTCCATTGGCCCGAGGCCGGCGGGCACGGGGCGTTGGGGAAGCTGCGGTAGCGTGCATCGCTCCAGGCCAGGCCCAGGCGCCCGGTGAGTCGCGGGGTGAGTTGCCAGGCGGAGTCCAGCTCGATGCCGCGCAGGCGAACCTTGCCGACATTGATCAGATTGTCCCGCAGCGGTGGCGCGAACATGGTCGTCGGCGGGCTGTAGGTAAGCGCCTGGTAGTTGTCGACGTCGGTCTGGTAGACGGCGAGGTCGAGCAATGCGCGCTCGTCCCAGAAGCGCGTCTTCATGCCCAGCTCCAACGACGTGGCCCGCTCCGGCTCGAAGGTGGGCGCGGTGAACGGGCCGACCACGTCGAAGTTGATGCCGCCGGCCTTGTAGCCCCGCGACCAGCTGACGTAGCCCATCACCCCATCGCTGAAGCGGTAGCTGGCGCTGAGGAGGCTGGAGACGTTGTTTTCCTTTATCGAATCCTCGCGGTAATAACCACCACCGAGGGCAATGTCGCGCAGCAACAGTCCACCGGCCTGGAACACCGCAGGCAAACCCGTCAGCGGGGCGAGGTTGCTGACGTCGCGGGAGATCCAGCCGTCCTTGCGCTCCTGGCTGTAGCGCAGGCCGCCGGTGAGTTCCAGTGGTTCGATCGGGCGCCAGGAAACCTGGCCGAAAATGGCTCGACTGTCGCCCTTTTGCTCGCCGTCATAGCGTTGCCGGGCGCCGTCCAGCAGCATCGCCGGCACCTGCTTCGGGTCGGTGAAGGTGATGCCGTAGAGCTTGCGCAAGGCTTCCAACTGATCGCCGACGAACCAGGGCGCGGCGTCCTGGCCAAATTCGGCGTCGATCTCGCGGTCGAGCTGTTGGCGCAGGTAATACAGCCCGGCCACATAGTCGACGGACGAACCGACCGTGCCGGACAGGCGCCATTCCTGGCTGAACTGCCGATGGCCCAGCTCGGTTTCGGACTCGGCCACGGACAGCGCGGTGCTGTCGCTGTCGCGGGTGGCGCGGTAGTCCCAGTCGCGGTAGGCGGTGATGCTGGTCAGGCGCATCGCCTCGTCGAGATCCCAATTCAATTCCAGTGAGACACCGTTCTGCAGGGTTTGCGGATGCCCCGGCGCGTCGATGCGTGCCTCACGCTTGTAAGGGTCGGGCTCCGACAATGGATAGCCGAGGAACTGGGCGCGCTTGCGGGTCTGTTGGCTGTAGTGATTGACCAGCAGAACGTTGCCGGCTTCGTTTTGCTCGGTATAGTCGGCGATCAGGCGGGCGCTGAAGTCCGGGGTCGGCGTCCACAGCAATTGCCCACGCAGGCCATGGCTGTCGGCGTCGCCGAGGCGGGCGCCGTCTTGCAGGTTTTCCACGGCGCCATCGGTGGAACTGTCGAAAACATTCAGTCGACCGGCGAGCATGTCGTCCTGCAACGGCCCGGAAACCGTCCCACGATATTCCCGCAGGCCGCGCTCGCCATAGCTGGCTTCGAGGTTGGCTTCGGGCTCGAAGGTCGGTTGCCGGGTGATGATGTTCAGCGCGCCAGCGGTGGTGTTCTTGCCGAACAAGGTGCCTTGCGGCCCGCGCAGCACTTCGATGCGCTCGATGTCCATCAACTCGGTGAAGGCCATGCCCTGGCGCGCCTGGTAGACGCCATCGACATAGGTGCCGACGCTGCCTTCCAGGCCATCGTTGTAGGCGGTGGCGCCGAAGCCGCGCAGGCCGAAGCCGGCGTAACGGGCGTCGTGGCCGGAGACCACCAGGCCGGGCACGCGCTGTTGAATGTCTCGAAGAGAGTGCAGGCCGGCCTCGTCCAGTTGCTCGCCGTAGAGGACGTTGATCGGGATCGGCACGTCTTGCGGGTCTTCCTCGCGGCGGCGAGCGGTGACGGTGGTGGCGTCGAGCGTGAGGGCGCTGGGCGCCGCTTGTTCGGCCTGGACCGACGCCCAGGGCAACATCGAAAGGCTGCCGAGCA
Organism: Pseudomonas sp. NFACC08-1; assembly: GCF_900106735.1. Classification (NCBI taxonomy): domain Bacteria; kingdom Pseudomonadati; phylum Pseudomonadota; class Gammaproteobacteria; order Pseudomonadales; family Pseudomonadaceae; genus Pseudomonas; species Pseudomonas sp. NFACC08-1. The sequence continues at coordinate 387,352 of NZ_FNNL01000006.1, forward strand.
AGAGCAGCCGATGACCCAAACCCGGCATGCTAGTGCTCCCGAGCCAATGCGCGACGCGTGCTGTCCGGGCAGGCCAGTGCCTTGACCCGTGCCAGCAATTCACGGCTGTCGGCGGGCTTGAGCAGGACCGCGTCGAAGGCCAGGCCCTCGGGATAATCCTGCGGCCTGCGGGGCGGCACCGCCGAATAGAGCATCACCGGCAGATGGCGCCAACGCTCGCGCACCTGGCGCAGCAGCGCCCAACCGTCCATGCCGGGCATCATCTGGTCGCTGATCAGCAGGTCGATTGGCTGCTCAGCCAGGCAGGCCAAAGCGTCTTGACCGTTCGTTGCGATGCTGACATCGAAACCGTAACCGGCCAGCAGGTCGTAGAGCCATTCGCTGTTCTGCTCGACGTCGTCCACCAGCAGAACGTGTTTACCCTGGCCGTCGAACGGCGTGGCATTGTTGTCGACGATGCCGTTTTCCAGGTCGTGTTCTTGGGCGCAATTCAATTGCAGGCGAAAGCTGAAGTGGCTGCCCTGCCCGGTGGCTTGGGGTTCGAGGCGGCTGTCCATGCGTTCCAGCAGTTGCGTGACGATGGACAGGCCCAGCCCGCTGCCTTCATAGCGCTGGGCATTGCGGCCGCGGCGGAACGGTTGCAGCAGTTGTTCGAATTCTTGCGGGTCGATGCCGATGCCGGTGTCGATTACGCTGAAGCGCAGTTCCACGGTATCTGTGGTCGCGCCCGGGGCCCAATCCACTTCGAAGCGGATCTGGCCGTTGAGGGTGAATTTCGCCGCGTTCGCCAGCAGGTTCATGAGCACCTGCCGAAGGCGTTTGAAGTCGGCCTCCACCAGTGGCGGCAGGTCGTCTGCCAGCACAGCTTCGAAGGTGTTGCCCTGGCGTGCGGCGAGAAAGCCCGCTTCGCCTGCTATCTCGTTGAGGAACCCGTATAGGTAGCCCGGCGCGAGGGTCAGTTGCATTTGCTCCAGCTCGCCACGGGAAAACTCGAGCATCTCATCGATCAGTTCCAGTTGCTGGCGGGCGTTGCGCTCGATGGTCGCTTGATAGTCGCGGTTGGGCCCGGCGTGCAACAGGCGCGCATAGTCGATGATGCGCACCAGCGGCGAGCGCAGGTCGTGGCTGATGCGGGCCATCAACGCGCTGCGGGCCGCCAGGGAGTCGCGCAACTGCGACGTGCGCAGCGCCACGGTGCTTTCCAGGCGTTCGTGCTCGGCCTGGCGCTGTTGTTCGAGGGTGGCCAGGGCGTGTTTTTCGCGGTTGCGGCTGCGGGCCACTTCCATGATCAACGTGCACACCAGCAACGCCACGCCTGGCAGTGTGGACGATAAGCTGTATTTGCTTTGGGGCGACTGCCAGGGCAATTGCTCCTGGGGGAAAAGCATCCGCATCAGCAATTGTGCAAGCAAGAGCCCCGACACCAGCCAGGCCAGCCAGCTGTAGCTCAGTCGTCTGCGCCAGGCCATGAACAGCGTGACGAGCAGCACCCCGTAGAAACTCATGAGGGATATCTGGACGACCTGCGCGCCCTGGACGGAATCGACTTTTAGCCACCAGAGCCGGCCGAGCACACACCCCGACAGCGGCAGCCAATAGCTCCAGCCAATGACTTTGGGCAATGCGGACACCTGCAACAGCACGCGGAAGTAGGCGAGAAACAGGACGAACGAGATTGCGCTGGCGCAGGTCAGCAGCTCCCGGGTCCAGCCCAGCGCGGTGGGCCAGTAGATCAGGTAGCCGTTGAGGATGCAGGTCAGCAGGATATAGCTCAGGACCGCGCCCGCATTCACGCTCAGCAATCGGGAGCGCAGGATCCAGCCGACGATGAAGCCGAACGGCACGACCAGCAGGACGATGCCGAGGGCGAGCCCGTCGCTCAGGTAAGTCTGTTGCTGACTGCGCAGCAGCGCCGGTTCGGACCACAGTTCCGGCTCCAGCAACAGCTGGAAATGGCTCGTCACGCGGACGAACACCGTGACGCTCTCCCCCGCCGCCAGCGAGACCAGGAATGCCGGCTGACGTGCCGCCGGTTGGGGCCATTCGGCCAAGGGATAGACGCCTCCGGCGTGGGCATCACGCCAGCGCCCGGCTGAAGATTGATAGACGCGGATGTCGTCCAGGCGCGGCGCCCCGACCACCAGCAAGCGCGAACACGCCGCATCGCTGGAATTGGTGAGCTGCCATTTCAACCAGAAGGCGGAGCGGCTGTAACCTTGGCTCGGCCAGCGCGGGGTTGCGGGGTTGAAATGGGTGTCGGGCAGTCGGGCGACTTCTTCGAGGCTCAAGCGGGCCTGGGCGTCTTCGAAAATCTGCGCCGCAGGCATCAGGTCCAGACGGTCAGCCCGGCACAACTCCACGGGCGCGGCGTGTAGCAGCCCGGCGGACAACAAGGCAATCGTCAGCACCAGGAACTGTAGGAGCCGCATCAGGCGCGCCCGACCGACTCTGCATCAACGAGGCCCAGGGTCTGCTGGCGAAACTGGCTGGGCGTCATGCCGATTCGCTGTCGAAACGCCGTAGTGAAGTTGCAGGCATTGCGAAAGCCCACCACTTCGGCGACGTCCTGCACGCTCATGGCGCTTTCGGAGAGCAGTTCCTGGCCGCGCCGCAATCGCGCGTCGCGAATGTAGGCAAACACGGTCATCCCCAGGTGTTCGCGGAAAATGGCGGAGAGGCGCTTTTCATGAGTGCCGACTTTTTGCGCAAGCATGCCCAGGGACGGGATGTCGTCCAGCTGGTTTTCGATCAGTCGCATCGCGGCGCGCAGCACGATTTCATCGCCTTGCGGTTCCGGATCGGCCGGGTTGTCCGCAATGGCCGGCGGCGCTCGCCAGGTCAATTGCAGATGGATCCTGATGCGCGCCAGGACTTCCTCGGGGGCGCAGGATTTGGGGATGTAGTCCACCGCGCCCACGGTCAACCCTTCCAACCGCTCCAACGACGTATTGGCCGAGGACAGAAACAGGATCGGGGTATGCCGGGTGGCCGGTGCCTCGCGTAACAACCGGCACAGGCTGAAGCCGTCCATTTGCGGCATGTGTACATCCAGGACGATCAGGTCGGGACGCAGGGCAAGGGCGCGTTGATAACCCTGGTAGGCATCGCTGGCCAGGGAAATGCGCCAGGGCTGGGTCTTCAACAGGATGAGCGTGGCGCGAATGTCTTCGGGGACATCGTCGATCAGCAGAATATGCGGCAACGGCTCGGACGCCGCCGCGCCTGCCGCCGTCAATACCTGCCTTTCGTATCGTCCGTTGTCCATTCGCCAGGTCTCTTTTTGTGTTTAGCCAGGTCGCTGTCGCGCAATTGCCAAGTGAGGAAGCACGTTTCGGGCCGGCAACAAACCGATATAGCGGCAGATCAAATGAGAACTGAAGCTATCAAATTCTTAATCGGCGATAAATGGTCGTCTCGTCCGAGGCGTCCATTGATACGCAAGGGCCTTGGCGAGGCGTAGAGGCATGTGGCGAGGGATGGCAAACAAGAAGTGGCTGCACCTGGACATCAGCCCAGGCGAGCTTTGACAGCGAACAACAGGCGAGACGGCCAACGCGGTGGACGCTGTTCACCCGTGGCGAGGGAGCTTGCTCCCGCTGGGCTGCGAAGCGGCCCCAAAGCAGCAAACTCAATCTTCCTGACACACTGAGGTGCTTGATTTGAGGGCTGCTGCGCAGCCCAACGGGGATAAATCCCCTCGCCACAGGTTTGTTGAACGGCTTGAATGAACAGTAATGCCTTCAGGTCGCCTTGAAACGTTTAGAACTGGTAACCGATCTGCGCGAGCAGTTGCGGGTTTTCCTGGCGCGTATCGCTCTGCGCTTCGCCGCCGGAGTGACGCCAGGCGACCCTGTGGCGAGGGAGCTTGCTCCCGCTGGGCTGCGAAGCGGCCCCCAAACCAG
>NZ_FNNL01000031.1:0-2988 GCF_900106735.1 Pseudomonas sp. NFACC08-1
TCGAAGTCAACCTTGGCCGAACCGAAAACTTCGGAGCAGACACGGGTCAGAGCAGCGGTCAGCGTGGTTTTACCGTGGTCAACGTGACCGATGGTACCGACGTTGACGTGCGGCTTATTACGTTCGAACTTTTCCTTAGCCATCGAAATCACCCCTAGGAGAAGAATTTAGCGAGTCACACAAGCCATTAAAACAAAGGCAGATATTTTCATATCTGCCTTGTTATATGGAGCTCTTGAGCGGATTTGAACCGCTGACCTCACCCTTACCAAGGGTGTGCTCTACCAACTGAGCTACAAGAGCGAAACACTTTGCACAACCTGCAAACTTGGAGCGGGTAGCGGGAATCGAACCCGCATCATCAGCTTGGAAGGCTGAGGTTCTACCACTAAACTATACCCGCGGAGCTTGCAGCTCACGCTAAAAATGGTGGAGGGGGAAGGATTCGAACCTTCGAAGTCGTAGACGTCAGATTTACAGTCTGATCCCTTTGGCCGCTCGGGAACCCCTCCTAAGCGAGCCGGCATTCTATATCATGCCAGCCTTCTGTCAAGCATTTTCTCATTAAAAACCTGAGGTTAGCTGCGTTGACGTCGCTTCGTACCGCTAACCTTTAAAGGTCTTCGCTGCGAAGCGGGCGCCATTCTATGCAAACTACCCAGCGGGTGCAACCCCCTCGCACGGCATTATTTTATGTTTTAACTCATTGAATTCTTTAGAAAGGTTTTGAAGCAACGCTTCATTCACCTTTCCCACGCTTTCCTGGGAAACCTGAACCCAGAATCCCCCACCCTCAGGGGCATTTGGCGAGTTCGGCGCAGCAGAACGACTTACGACGCCCGAGGCAGCCAATCGCTGCTCCAACTGCCTGGCCAGCTCCGGACGAACAAAACCACCCAAGTAAACACAAGTCTTTTGCGCCTCACCGGATTTACCCAGGTCGCGCCTGACAAGCGCATCCGCCGTTTCGCTCAACAGGTGAATATCCTGCTGCGAACCGCGGTACAAACTGAGCGGAGTCACATCCTTGGCGCGAAGTGGGGCCTCCTGCTGATGCCAGATGTAGTAGAAGACATTCAAAACCAGCAACAACAGAAACAACCACCGCATAGAAAACCTCAAGACAAGGGACAGGCCATCGCCAAACCGACAAAAACCAGGTCGGGCACCACCTTGGCATCAGGAACAACCCCGGAAACCAGATTGGCGTCCCCACCCGTGAGAAACACCACGAAATCCTCCCCCCAATATTGCTGCGCCAATTCAAGCTGAGTCAGGACAAACCCCCTGAGCATCAGCATGCAACCGCGCTCGACCGCTTCGACAGTTGTCCGACCTGGAGCGAGACTCTCATGGGCGCGCTCGGCAGCCATATCGTCATAGCGAATTCTTCGCGTATGAGTACGCAGTTGGTTACGCATCAAAGGCATGCCCGGACAAATGAATCCGCCGAGATGCTCACCATCCGCCGCCACAAAATCAGCCGTAATGGCAGTACCGAAATCAAGGACCAGGCACGCGCCTGAAGCAAGATGGTACCCACCCAGCAAGGCCAACCATCGATCAAGCCCCAACCGCTCGTAATCCTGGTAGCCGTTTTTCACCCCCGCCATTTCTCGGGCAGGCACAGCGCGGGTCACCGACACCCCAAATACATCAACGAGAGAGGCGACCAATGAATCCGTCTCCTCCGGAGTCCTTACACTAACAAGACGACATTTCTTGAGTTGGAACTTCTCGGCATGGCTCAGGCTCACCAGCAAATCGCTGTCAGAGCTGACCACGCCACCTTCGACCGGCGTCACCCCATCGGCACGAAGAACACGCCATTTGATAAAGCTATTGCCGCAGTCAAGCTCAAGAATCATCACGCAACCTCAGGCTGAGCTCACCACCGCTAAAGTTTTTTTCCACACCGTCTACCTTCAAACGCAGCGCACCCTGGTGATCAATGCCCAGCACAATACCGTCAATTTTATTAACACCGGCAATCAGGGAGACAGCCCTGCCCTGCCAAAGATGGTATTGCTCCCACTCCGACTGTATTGCAGCAAACCCCGATGCGTGATGAAGCCTCAGATAGTGCTGAAGCTTCGCACCCAATCGTGCGACCAGCTCATTTCGATCAAAATCCCTTCCTGCCTCAAGACACATGGATGTCCATTGCTGGTCGACCTCATCAGTCGATTGCATATTCACATTAATCCCCACGCCAAGGACAACGTGGCAAACGTCCGCAGGATCCCCCACCAACTCAAGCAAGATGCCGGCGATCTTTTTCTCTCCCACCAGGACATCATTAGGCCATTTCAGCCCCGCCTCAGCGATCCCCATATCACGCAGGGCATGCATGGCAGCAAGCCCGACGACCAGGCTCAGCCCTTCGATCTGTCGCATACCGCCGTCAATGCGTAGCACTAGGCTGTGGTAGAGGTTTTCGGCGAACGGACTGACCCACTTACGACCACGACGACCACGACCAGCGATCTGTCGCTCAGCCAAAACCATGAACGGCGCCGCCGCCCCACGCTCGATCAAACGCAGCGCCTCGGCGTTGGTCGAGTCAATAGCGTCAAAGATATGGACAGGCCACTCGCGAAGGCCTTTTGCGCAAATCTCTGCAGCATCCAAAAGCACCAGAGGCTTAGCCAACTGATACCCCCTACCTCGAACCTTATGAACAGACAGCCCTATTTCTGCTTCCAAGTGCTGTAATTGCTTCCATACAGCACTACGACTGATACCCAGCGCAGCACCCAGCGCCTGCCCTGAATGAAAGCGACCATCCTTCAGAAGTTTTAGCAACGTGAGCATGCGGACTGCGCCCTGATAATGAGGCCCGCATGATAGCCATGCACAAGACAGTTGCATAGAAACACAAAATGACTTTCCCGCGGGCAAAACAAAACCCCTACCTGCATCAGCAGATAGGGGTTTCGGAATTTAATCTTGACGATGACCTACTCTCACATGGGGAAACCCCACACT
>NZ_FNNL01000005.1:0-267808 GCF_900106735.1 Pseudomonas sp. NFACC08-1
AGCGGCAATAAGACGATCGAGTTGGCTGACGGCGGCTACGACGAAGTGCGCACTAATCAGGCCACCTTCACCCTGAACCCGTACATCGAAAAATTGACCTACACCGGCACGACGGCTTTCACTGCTTATGGCAGTGTCACCGATAACATCATCATCGGCGGCGCAGGTAACGACGTGCTGTTCGGCGGTGACGGCGCCGATCAGCTCTTCGGCGGCGAAGGGTTGGACGTCGCCGGTTATACCGACAGCAAGGTGGCGGTGAATATCAACCTCAAGACGGGGGTTCACTCTGGTATCGCTACCGGCGATACCTTTACCGACATCGAAGTGATTCGTGGCTCAAGTTACAACGACACCTTTGTAGCTGACGGTCTGGCGATTGGCTTCGATGGTGGTCTGGGAATAGACACGGTGGATTATTCGACCTCGGCCGAAGCGATCAATGTCGATATTCGCGTCTATAAAGGCTTGCCTGGGATTGGCGGTGATGCCGAGGGCGACACGCTGGAAGGTATCGAAAAAGTTATTGGTACGGTGTTCAATGACACGTTCACCAGTGCCTGGGGGGCTGTAACACTGGAGGGAGGGCTCGGTGACGACGTCTACATTGTCAACACCAGCGGGAACAAGACGGTCGAGCTGGCCGATGGCGGCTTCGACGAAGTATTTACTAATCAGGCCATCTTCACCATGGACCCGTTCATTGAGAAGATGACTCACACTGGCACGGTGGCATTCACAGGGTACGGCAACACCGGCGATAACATCATCATCGGTGGTGGCGGCAACGACGTACTGTTCGGCGCTGCTGGTGCAGATCAACTCATTGGTGGAGCAGGCGTGGATGTCGCCAGCTATGGCGATAGCCGGGTAGCGGTTACCCTTAATATGACCACAGGCGTCCATTCCGGTATTGCAGCAGGCGATACCTATCAAGAGATTGAAACGCTGCGTGGGTCGGGTTTTAACGACACCTTCATCGGCGGTTCGCAAGCGATGGGCGTGGATGGCGCGTTGGGAACTGATCTGGCCAGCTATGAACAGTCCTCCAGCGCGGTGACCATCGACCTGACAACCAATGTGAATGCCGGTGATGCGGCAGGTGATACGTTTACCGCGATTGAGATCTATCAGGGCTCCGATTTCGATGACACGCTATTGGGCTCTGCTAAAGCCGACATTTTTATTGGTGGTGCGGGCGCCGACGTCATTGATGGTCGCGATGGTGTGGATCAAGCCTGGTATATCAACAGTGCTGCCGCTGTGGATATCAACCTTCAGACGGGTATTCACCAGGGCGGCGACGCCCAGGGTGATGTGCTGACTAACATCGAGCGGGTCATGGGCAGCCAGTTCAATGATTCGATGACAGGAGACAGCCTGGCTAACTGGTTGGAGGGTGGGCTGGGCAATGACACCATCTACGGGGGCGATGGCGCCGATTACATCTATGGCGGCTTGTACACTGCTACAGGCCCGATGCTTCCCGGTGGCCCTGCCAACGTAGCCCAGGCCGATCAGCTCTATGGCGGCCTCGGCAACGATGCGCTTACCACGGCCAACCTGGACACCGGAGCAGTGGCCTATGGAGAGGCAGGCAACGACGGCATTGCCGTGTTCAGCGGCACTGCTGATGGTGGGGCAGGCAACGATATTTTGTTGGGCAGAGGGGATGGTTTCCGCTTGTTGGGCGGGGCCGGCGATGACACTTTAACTGTCGCCGAAGGTGGTCAGGGGTTCGTTAATGGAGGTCAGGATGACGATACCTACGTCATCGATACCTACGGCCAGGTCACGATCAAGGATGACGGTACAGGAGGGTTTGATCGGGTGTTGCTGAACGGAATGGAGTCGATGGACACGATAACGACCGTGCGCAGTGGCAATGACGCCTATATCTTCAATACCTCGAGCTACCATTCAGGCCAACCGCTTTCGGACATGGGCGTGAAGCTGCAGGATTGGTACGCGGGCTTCAACACCATCGAGCAGTTCCATACCTCTAATGGAGATGTCTTTACGATCCCCGCATAACAGCGTTCCCCCTTGCCCGGGGTGCTTGATATAGGACAGGGCTACAAAAACGCCTCTGGGTCAATAAGACCCAGAGGCGTTTTTTATTTGCCCGCGCAGCATGGGCGCAATCTTACGCAGGCGAGTCCAGCCGTAAACGGACTGTCTGGTGCGGAACTTGCAGCCCAGCGCAAAGCGCTCGAAGAGCGTCAAGTTTCCTTACGACCTCTGTCATCAAGTCAGTATTGACTGGTGACATGGATGTCATGAAAAACCAAGGGATGGATAACAGTTGAAAACCCCTAACGCTGTCAGTGCGCCTGTTGTTGCGCCTCCATTGAAATCGGCATTGCGCCGGGGGCTGATAGGCGCCGCGCTGTTTTCCGGGGTGATCAATATCCTGGCGCTGATTGGCCCGGTGTTCATGCTGGAAGTCTACGACCGGGTCATTCCCAGCCAGAGCGTCCCGACCCTGGTCGCCCTGGGGCTGCTGGCGCTGGGGGTTTATGCGCTTTCGGGCCTGCTGGATATCATTCGATCCCGAGTCATGGTGCGAATTGCTTCCTCGCTGGATCTGACGCTGTCTTCGAGAGTCTTCAACGTGATTGCCGGTGCTTCGCTGAAAACGCCGATTACCGGAGACGCTTTGAAACCGGCCCAGGAGCTGGATCAGATCCGCAGTTTTATTGGTGGTCCGGGACTTGTGGCATTTTTCGATTTGCCGTGGATGCCGGTTTACCTCGCGGTCTGCTTTTACATTCACCCGCTCTTTGGTCTTTTAACCGTCGCCTTGATGATTATCCTCATAGCGCTGACCGTACTCACTGACCGGCAGACCCGCAAATTGATGCAGGCGTCGGCCGATGCGTTGAACAAGCGCAATCACCTGGGCCAGCAAGCTCACCAGAACGCCGAAGCGCTGATGGCCATGGGCATGTTGGTCAACACGTCGACTATCTGGCAGAAGAATCACAGCACCTTCATTACCCTGCAACGACGCTCGATCGACATTGGTGGCTTTTACGGTGGCATTTCCAAAACCCTGCGCCAGGTCGTTCAGTCGGCCGCCCTGGCCTTGGGTGCATGGCTGGTGATCCAAGGCGACTTGAGCGGCGGCACGATGATCGCGGCCTCGATTATTGTGGCGCGGACGCTGGCACCGGCGGAGCAGGTCATTGCCTCGTGGCGCAGCCTGTTGGGTGCCCAGATCGCCTGGAAGAAACTAGTGGAAGTGTTCTCGCTGTTCCCGGATGCCCAGAGCAAGACCGAGCTTCCTGCGGCCCATCGCAACTTGCAGGTCGAAAGTGTTTTCGCAGCGCCACCCGGCGCGCAGCGCCTGACCTTGCAAAATATCAACTTCCTGGTCGCCGCGGGCACTGCTGTGGGGGTGGTGGGGCCGAGCGCATCGGGCAAGTCGTCATTGGCGCGGGTCCTAGTCAACGCCTGGGCCCCGGCGCGGGGGCATGTCCGGCTCGATGGCGCGCCGCTGGATCTGCTGACCGAACAGGCTCGAGGCAAGTTGATCGGTTATCTGCCGCAAAGCGTTGGGCTGTTTACCGGAACCGTCGCCCAGAACATCGCCCGCCTAGACCCTTCGGCACCGGACAGCGCGATTGTCAGCGCTGCGCAATTGGCCGGGGTTCATGAGCTGATCCTGCAGTTGCCCCGAGGCTATGAAACCCAAGTAGGCGAGGGCGGGGTCAACCTCTCGGCCGGTCAGCGACAACGGGTGGCACTGGCCAGGGCTTTATTCGGTGATCCGTTCCTGGTGGTGCTGGACGAGCCAAATTCAAACCTCGATGCCGAAGGCGAACAGGCGCTGGCCAAAGCCATCCTGGCGCTCAAGGCTCGTGGTGCAATCGTGGTGGTGATTGCCCATCGCACCAGTATCTTGTCGGTGATTGACCATGTGCTGATTCTCGAAAACGGCATGCAGGCAGCTTTCGGTCCCAAGGATGTCGTCCTTAAAAGGCCGCCTGCACCAGCTCCCAGGCCCGCCAACAATGTCGTGGAATTGGGAGTGCCCAACTGATGCAGGCCGATCAAGAAGCCAATCTGACCGATTCTTTATCCCGTCATCTGCGTTGGGGGGCGGTGTCATTGGTGCTGCTGCTCGGTGGAAGCCTGACTTGGGCGATGTTGACCAACCTGTCTGGTGCAGTCATTGCCTCGGGGGTAGTGGCCGTGGAGGGCAGCGTCAAGACGATTCAGCATCCTACCGGAGGTGTGGTGGCCGAATTACTGATCAAGGAAGGGCAGACAGTCGCGGCAGGGGACGTGCTGTTGCGCCTCGATGCCACATTGCCCGCCGCCAGCCAGGCCATTGTCAGTAAATCCTTGAACCAGGCTTGGGCGCGTCTGGCTCGCCTGGAGGCCGAGCGGGACGATGCCAGCGAGGTAGTGGTACCAACGGAGTTGCTGTCCCGCATGAGCCTGGAGGAGGCCGAGTCGGTCATGGCTATAGAGCAGCAACTGTTTCTTGACCGGCGCGCTTCCCGCGAAGGCCAGAAGAAGCAACTGCGCGAGCGTGTCCAGCAACTCAACGAAACCATTGCCGGTCACGACATCCAGCAGAAAACCAAGCTGGAAGAAATCGAACTGATCGATAGCGAATACCAGGCCGTCAAGAAACTGTTCGACAAAGGCATGATGACTCTCGATCGGGTCAATGCCCTGGCTCGAGGTATTGCCCGCTTGCGCGGAGAGAGGGGACAGTTGATGGCGTCCATTGCCGAGGCTCGGGGCAAGATCGCCGAAACCGAGTTGCAACGACTCCAGGTTGACCAGACTTTCCGCAGTGAAGTGTCCCAGGAACTGAGAGATTTGCTGGCCCGTCAGGGCGAATTGATCGAGCGGGAAATCACTGCCAGCGATCAGCTCAAACGCATCGACATCACCTCGCCTATTGCCGGACGCGTGCAGCAATTGGCCGTCCACACAATCGGTGGCGTCATCTCACCGGCCGAGGGGCTCATGCAGATCGTACCCGCCGACGATGAACTGCTGGTGGAGGCGAAAATCAGTGCCCAAGACATTGACCAGCTAACGGTCGGGCAATCCGCGACCTTGCGCTTGAGCGCGTTCAACCGCAGCACCACGCCCGAACTGACCGGCACCGTGGTGCGACTGTCAGCAGATCTGATTCAGGATGAGCGCACAGGGGCGGGGTTCTATCGGGCGGGTATCAAAATTCCTCAAAGCGAATTGGCGAAGCTGCAAGGGCTAGCCCTGGTGCCGGGAATGCCGGTTGAGTCGATGATCCAGACCGGCTCCAGAAACGTCATGTCTTACTTGCTCAAACCAATCAGCGACCATGCCCAGCGAGCATTCAGAGAGGGCTAGTTTTTAACGTTGAATGGCTTGGCGAGGTTATGAACGCTAGAGCTTTCGATATCAGGATTTGCTGGCGCGTTTCCTGCAAGCCCCCCTCATATCGCCATAAAACGAGCGCTCGCGGACCATCGCAGCGCCCGGATCGGCATTGAAGGTGTAATCCCCGCGCCAGCAGAGCGAAACAACGCTTGGCTGAGCCCGGTGATGGACAAGAGGGGAGACGATGAAGGCAGTTATCTTGGCAGGTGGTCTCGGCACACGGATCAGCGAGGAGTCGCACCTCAAGCCCAAGCCGATGATCGAGATCGGTGGCAAGCCAATTCTTTGGCACATCATGAAGCAGTATTCCGCCCATGGAATCCACGACTTCGTCATTTGCCTGGGTTACAAGGGCTACGCCATCAAGGATTTTTTCGCCAACTACTTTCTGCACACCTCCGACGTCACTTTCGACATGTGCAACAACCGCATGGACGTTCACCAGAACTACAGCGAGCCGTGGCGCGTGACCCTGATCGACACTGGTGAAGACACCATGACCGGCGGCCGGCTGCGTCGGGCGGCGCGTTATCTGGAAAATGAAGAAGCGTTCTGTTTTACCTATGGCGACGGCGTGTCGGATCTCAATATTGGCGCGCTGGTGGAATTTCACTTTTCGCACGGCAAGCTGGCCACGGTGACGGCCGTCCAACCGCCAGGCCGTTACGGGGCTCTGGACAGGGATAACGACCAAGTATTGGGTTTCACCGAAAAACCACGGGGGGATGGTGGCTGGATTAACGGCGGTTTCTTCGTATTGTCGCCCAAGGTGTTGCCGTTGATCGAAAACGATGCAACTTCATGGGAATCCGGTCCTCTGGACGGCCTTGCCGCGCAAGGCCAGTTGATGGCGTTCCAGCACGATGGCTTTTGGCAGCCGATGGACACCCTGCGGGATAAAAATCACCTCGAAGCCCTGTGGCAAAGCGGGGAGGCCCCATGGAAGCAGTGGGACTGAGCCCCGAGTTCTGGCGCGGCAAGCGGGTGCTGGTTACCGGTCACACCGGTTTCAAAGGCAGCTGGTTGACGCTGTGGCTGCAGAGCCTGGGCGCACAGGTCAGTGGTTTTTCCCTGGACCCGACCACTCAACCGAACCTGTTCGAACTGGCCCGGGTCGGCGAGGGCATCGATGATCGGCGCGCTGATTTGCGCGACCTTGGCGCCTTGCTGGAAGTGCTTGCCGACGTGCAGCCTCAGATCGTCCTGCACCTGGCGGCCCAGCCGCTGGTACGCGAGGGTTATCGCGACCCGTTGGGGACCTATTCCAGCAATGTCATGGGCACCCTGAACCTGCTCGAAGCAATCCGTCAGGTTGGCGGCGTGCGCGCCTGCGTATTGGTGACCACAGATAAGGTCTACGCCAACCAGGAGTGGCTGTGGCCCTATCGCGAAAATGAACCCTTGGGCGGCCACGACCCCTACAGCAGCAGCAAGGCCTGCTGCGAATTGCTGGCGCAGTCTTATGCCGCGTCGTTCTTTTCGGCCGAGCGATTCGCTGAGCACGGCCTGGCCTTGGCCACGGCGCGGGCTGGCAACGTATTGGGCGGCGGTGATTTTGCCCCTGAGCGCCTGATTCCGGACGTGCTCAAGGCCTGGTCGGCGGACGAGCCGGTGACGCTGCGTTATCCACAAGCCGTACGCCCGTGGCAGCACGCCCTGGAACCGCTGGCCGGTTATTTACAGTTGGCCGCAGGCCTTCATGAGCAGGGGCCGGAATTTGCCGGCGCCTGGAACTTTGGCCCCGGCGAAGCGGATATGTGCAGTGTCGGTGACGTCGTCCAGTTGCTGGCCGAGCGCTGGCCGCAAGCGCCGGGCCTGCGCATCGAGCCGAGTGATCTGCATGAAGCCGGCCTGCTGCGCCTGGACAGCAGCCGCGCCCGGCAATTGCTGGGCTGGCAGCCGCGCTGGTCGCTGCAGCAATGCCTGGCCCAGACCCTCGATTGGCACCTTGCCTGGCAGAACGGCGACGACATGCGCCAAGTCACGCTGGGGCAGTTGAACCTGTACCGAGGCACGTTGTGAGCGAGTTTTCAATGAAGGCATTACCGTTGGCCGGTTTGTTCACCGTCCAGCACAAGCGCTTCGAAGACCAGCGCGGGCATTTCGCCCGGCTGTTCTGCGAAGGCAGCCTGAGCGCGTTCGGCCAGCCATTCCATATCCGTCAGATCAATCATTCTTGTACCCATGAGCGCGGTAGCGTGCGTGGGTTGCACTATCAGAACGCGGCACAACCGGAAGCCAAGCTGATTACCTGTCTGCGTGGCGAAGTCTGGGATGTGGCTGTGGATTTGCGTCCCGACTCCGAGACTTTCCTGCATTGGCACGCCGAGCACCTGAAGGCCGGTGATGGCCGCAGCCTGTTGATCCCGGCTGGGTTCGCCCATGGGTTCCAGACCCTGACCGACGATGCCGAGCTGCTTTATCTGCACAGCGCCGATTACGCCCCGGAGCACGAGGGCGGCCTGTCGGTGAGTGATCCGCGGCTGGCGATTGCCTGGCCGCTGCCTGTCAATAATCTGTCGACCCGGGACAGCAGTCATCCCTTGCTCGATGAGCGTTTCGCTGGAGTGCGTGTATGAATTGCCGAGGTTGCGGGACTGCCCTGGTGTTGCCACTGATTGACCTTGGCACGTCGCCGCCGTCCAATGCATACGTGCGGGCCGACCAACTGGAGCAGGCCGAGCAGTGGGTCCCGCTCAAGGTTGCTGTATGTCAGCAGTGCTGGCTGGTACAGACCGAGGATTACACCCGCGCCGACAGTTTGTTCGACGCCGAGTATGCCTATTTCAGTTCGTTCTCCAGTACCTGGCTGGCCCATGCCGAGCGCTATGTGGCCGAGATGGTCGAACGCTTCGATTTGACCCCGAACAGCCGCGTGGTGGAGATTGCCGCCAACGACGGTTACCTGTTGCAGTACGTGGCCAAGCGCGGGATTGCGTGCCTGGGTGTCGAGCCAACTCGCAGCACCGCCAAGGCTGCCCGTGAAAAAGGCCTGGAAATTCGCGAGCTATTCTTTGGCCGCGATACCGCGTCGCAACTCATGGGGGAGGGTTGGGCAGCCGACTTGATGGCGGCCAATAACGTGCTCGCCCATGTGCCTGACATCAATGATTTCCTCGCCGGTTTCGCCACGCTGCTGAAGCCTACGGGCGTAGCGACGTTTGAGTTTCCGCAATTGCTCACGCTAATGGCCGGGCAGCAGTTCGACACCCTGTATCACGAACATTTTTCCTACCTGTCGCTGACGGCCGTGCAAACACTGTGCGAGCGCAACGGGCTGGAAGTTTTCGATGTCAGCCAACTGTCGACCCACGGCGGTTCGTTGCGGGTGTTCGTCCAGCGTACCGATGGCGTGCGTCGTCCGGTGCAGGCCACGGTGCAACAGCAACTGCAGGCTGAGCTTGATGCCGGTGTGAAAACTTCCGCATATTACGCCACCCTGGCGCCGGCCGCCGAGGCCATCAAGCATGGTTTGCTGCGTTTCCTGTTGCAGGCCAAGGCTGATGGCAAGCATGTGGTCGGTTATGGCGCGGCCGCCAAAGGCAATACGTTGCTCAACTATGCCGGGGTCAAATCCGATCTTTTAGCCTGGGTGGCGGACGCTAATCCGCACAAGCAGGGTAAATACCTGCCAGGTAGCCGGATTCCTATCGTCTCGCCGGAGCGTATCGCTCAGGAGGAACCTGATTACGTGTTGGTACTGCCTTGGAACCTACTGGCAGAGATCACAGGTCAGTTTGCCTCGATTAACAGTTGGGGCGCACAGTTCGTTGTGGCGGTCCCGGAGTTGAGTATTCAATGAGCAGAATTCATTACACCAAACCGAGCATCGGCGAACTGGAAGCGCGGTACGCACTTGACGCAGTGAAGAACGGTTGGGGGGAGCGTTGCTACGAGTACCTGAACCGTTTCGAGCGCGGTTTTGCTGAGCACCTTGGAGTGACTTATGCCATCGCAACCTCCAGTTGTACCGGGGCGTTGCACATGGGTATGGCGGCCCTGGATATTGGCATCGGTGATGAGGTAATCCTCGCCAATACCAATTGGATCGCGTCCGCGGCCCCCATAACTTACCTGAACGCCACGCCGGTGTTCGTTGACGTACTGCCAGATAGTTGGTGCCTGGACCCGGAACAGGTCCGACGTGCAATTACTTCGCGAACTAAAGCAATTCTGGCGGTGCACCTTTACGGCAACCTATGTGACATGGATGCTCTGCTGGCAATCGGCCGCGAGCACGGCATACCGGTAATCGAAGATGCTGCTGAGGCGATTGGTTCGCAATGGCGTGGTAAAGCTGCGGGATCCTTGGGAGCATTTGGTGCGTTTTCTTTTCATGGCACAAAGACCATGACTACCGGCGAGGGGGGGATTTTCGTTACTTCGGATAAGGGATTGTATGAGCGAGTTCTTACCCTGTCCAACCATGGTCGTGTTGCTGGTAGCGTCCGACAATTCTGGCCGGATTTTATTGGCTATAAATATAAAATGAGCAATTTGCAAGCGGCGGTGGGTTGTGCCCAGGTCGAGCGGATAGAGGAGCTCATTCAGCGCAAGCGCGTGATATTTGATGTTTATGCCCAAGCATTGACTTGTTTGCCGGGCCTGTACATGAATCCTGAACCGGCGCATTCCCGTAACGGCTATTGGATGCCTACTGTGGTTTTCGACGAGTCCACTGGTATTGATCGGGAGCATCTAATTGGCGCATTCCAGGCCGAAAACATTGATGCCCGAGTGTTCTTTTGGCCGCTCTCCTCGTTGCCGATGTTCTGTGGTAAGACGGTCGACACGCCAGTTTCCAATTCGCTGCCGGGGCGTGCGATTAATTTGCCGAGCTATCACGACATGACCTATGCCGATCAGCACAGGGTCATTGATGTTGTGCGAGCGGTTCTTGAGCATAAGGAAAAATTATGAAAGTTTATTTGTTGGGTGCGGCTAATCCCGAGTCGATTCGTATGATCCAAGCAGTGCGGCGCGCTACGCCAAACTTGGAGTTCGCGTTTCTAGATAACGATCCGGCCAAGCAGGGCACTTTATTTTATGGTGTTCCCGTTGTGGGAGGTCTGGATCGAGTGGGTGAACTCAAGGGTGATGATGTGCGTTTCGTCAATTTGATAACCGGTAACACTGTCACGCGTTATGAAACTACGTGTCGGCTGGTAGAGGCTGGTGCAACCCTAGGTAACTTCCTGCACCCCAATATTGATCTGACGATGACCGAAATAGGTTTGGGTAACTACCTGCAAGATGGAGTGATGGTGCAGGCCGAGGTTTCAATTGGAAATAATAGCAGCATTCACATGGGCACGCTGATCGGTCATGAGAGCCGTATCGGAAATTCGGTATTTATTGCTCACGGGGTCAGTGTTTCCGGTTGTTGTGAAATTGGCGACGGTTCTTTTGTTGGAACTAATGCAAGTATTCTGCCTCGCGTTCGCATCGGCCGCTGGGCAACAATTGGTGCGGGTGCGGTTATTAATAAAGATGTCCCGGATTACGCGGTTGTTGTAGGTAATCCCGGAAAAATTCTAAGAATTCAGGATGTTCCTTATCAGGATGCCCAAGTTCTCAAGTGATCCTAGCGTTTTTTGGAGAGTTTAAAATGAATCCTCAGGAACAGTTTCGCGAAGAAGTGGCTTCAAATATTGAAGGTTTGAAACACGACGAAGCCGTGCAAGCCGCATCTTTGGCTTGGGTATGCGATACCGCCAAACACAAATACACCTACAACTTTAGCTGGATGGGCCGTCCGATTATCCAGTTCCCTCAGGACATGATTGCCATGCAAGAAATCATCTGGTCCTTGCAGCCGGATGTCATCATCGAAACCGGCATTGCCCACGGCGGTTCAATTGTGTATTACGCTTCACTGCTTGAGTTGATCGGAAAGGGGGAGGTGATTGGGATTGATGTCGATATTCGTCAACACAATCGTGAGGCGATCGAAGCACATCCGATGAAGCGTCGTATCCATATGATCCAAGGCTCCAGTATCGACGAGGCCATTGTTGATCAGGTCCGCGCACGGGTAGCCGGTAAGAAAGTATTGGTGGTCCTTGATTCAAACCATACACACGAACATGTACTGGCCGAACTGCGTCTTTATGCACCATTGGTGTCGGTAGGCGGTTATTGTGTAGTGATGGATACGGTAGTGGAAGATATGCCTGCTGACTCCTTTCCAGATCGTCCGTGGAGTAAAGGCAACAATCCTAAAACTGCGGTGTGGGCTTACCTTCAGGAAAATCACGATTTCGAAGTTGACGAAAAAATTCAAAGCAAGTTGCTAATTACAGTTGCTCCCGATGGCTATCTGCGTCGGATTAGTTAAGTTAAAATCATCAGCGTTGGTTTGGTCGGTTGTGGGGAGGATTTATGCTAGGCAGTAATGGTTCGGGACAAAGGCTTTCATCAGAAGAGCGGTTTACCATCGTATTGATGACCCACAATCGACCTGCTTTCCTGCGTAGGGCATTGCATTATTACAGCGCGTATCCCTGCTCGATTATGGTGCTCGACTCGTCGGATGAGGCGTGTGTTGAACTTGCCAGACTCTACCCGAATATTGATTATCAGCATCTTCCTCAATTTGGCTATTGGGGTATTCAGTCAAAACTCGTCTATGGGGTAAGCCGAGTCACCACTGAGTTTATGGTTTTTGCCGCTGACGACGATTTCATTTTATTTGACGGTATTACCCAATCCCTTGAGTTTCTTAAGGCGAATAGCGATTACGGGCTGTGTCATGGTTATGGCATGATGTACTTGGCACATGCTACTTCGGTTGATTTTTACCGTCGGGATAAGATTGTTTGCGAGGATTATTGCTCACCCAGTGCTGCTGAGCGAGTGCAAAGTTATTTGGGGCAGTTTTTGCCACCGTTCTACGCGGTTACTCGAACCGATCTGCTACGTGATTGGTATAAGGTACTACCGGATGGAACTCGTTTTGAATGGCAAGAAATCGGTCATGCTTATTATTTGTTGGGGCGTGCTAAAGCTCGCTTGCTGCCCATCCCCTATTCATTGCGTGAAGTCAATTACGGCTATTCAGAGCACAGTACTAACGTGTTGACTGTGCTTGCAAATAGCGACGCAAAATCTGTGCAGGAGCGTGAACAGTTCGCTGAGTTTCTTGCTTCTTTACCCATCGGTGTCGAAGGGAACGCGGCACAGCGCCGACAAACTGCACTCGACAGCTTTACGGCCATGAGAGATGGCTTGCTGGGACGTCGGTCATTGACGCTTGAGGTTATTGTTAATTCCTATTGGCGTAATGCTTTCCAAGAGCCGCTACGCCAGTTTCGACCCAATCAGTACCTAGAGCTTCCGTTTTATAACAAGCCGTTCTTCGATCTGCTTCAGGATTTAGAGTTCATGTTGCATGCGATGCCGGCTGGCCGCCTGCAGCTTCAGGAACTGGAAGGCATTTTGGTGCGCCAGCATGAGTTGATGCGCGTCCATCCCAACGACAACGAACGCACTATCCGGGCTCGCCTGTGGGAGGCACTAGGCCTAAACGTATTCAATCGCTCGGTGGTCAAACGTCTGGCCGAGTCGCTTCAGGGCACCGAGGAATACCAAGAGGGGCTCAAGTTGCAGGTCTGGGCCGAGCGACTGGATTCGTTGCCGGGACAAGCAGGCGACGAACTGTTAAAAAACTTGCCTTCTGGTCGCCTGTTGAACTGGCTCGAAGCGCGTAACCCCGATGCGCAACAACTCAAGTCGATCGCTGCCCATTTGGCCGAGCATCAGGGCGGGCCGCGGTTCGGCATCCTGCTGCTGGATCTGGACGCTGACATGTTCAAGTTGCAGGCCACCTTCGACAGCCTGGTCAACAGCTATTGCAAAGCGTTCAACATAGTGGTGTTCACCACCGGTGACCTACCGGCTACAACCACGGCGCGTGACACCGTGCATTTCGTCAAAGTCAGCACGACCAATTACATCGACTTCATCAACCAGATCATCGGGCAATCTGCCGCCGACTGGCTGCTGCTGGCCGAGGCCGGTGACCAGTTCACTCCGAGCGGGCTGCTGCGCGCCAGCCTCGAACTGATCGGTGCCGAAGGTGTGCGCGCCGTGGCCATGGATGAAATCCAGCGCAAGGCTGATGGCAGTCTCACTGACGTATTCCGTCCGGGGGTCAACCTTGATCTGTTGCAGTCGGTGCCGTCGTTGATGGCGCGACACTGGCTGATTCGCCGTGAGGTGCTGACCCAGACCGGTGGCTTTACCGCGCAATACACCCAAGCCTTGGAGCTTGACCTGCTGTTGCGTCTGATCGAAGACGAAGGGCTGGCCGGTCTGGCGCATTTGGCCGAACCGTTGTTGATCTGCAATGCGCCATCGCAGGAGGAAAACCCTCAAGAGCGTCAGGTGCTGACTCGTCACTTGGCTGCCAGGGGCTATCGCGCTCAGGTCACTTCGGCCCAACCGCTGAGCTATCAGATCGATTACCAGCACGCCGAGCGGCCTCTGGTGTCGATCATTCTCGAGAGTCGCGACAACTTCGAGTACATCCAACAGGCGTTGGTCAGCGTGCTGCAACGTACGCGCTACCATCGTCATGAAATAGTGATCGCGGACAACCACAGCCAATCCGTGGAACTGGCCCAGTGGTTGGACAGTCTGGAAGGCAAGGGCGAGCGGATTCGCATTCTGCGCAGCGACCGACGTCTGAGCACTTCGGCGTTGTACAACTGGGCCAGTACCGAGGCCAAAGGGGATTATCTGGTGATGCTGTCGGCCCAGTCGCAAGTGGTCAATGCCAACTGGCTCGACAGTTTGCTCAACCAGGCCCAGCGGCCTGAAGTGGGGATCGTTGGCAGCAAACAGATGGACATTCGCGGTATCACCACTCAGGCCGGTCTGGTGCTCAAGCCCGATGGTCAGGTGGCCTCGGTGTTTGTCGGCGAGCGCAAGGACGCCAAGGGCTACCTCAACGGCCATCAGGTGGAGCAGAACTATTCGGCGGTGTCGGGCGTTTGCCTGATGATCCGCAAGGACTTGTTCGAAGCCGTGGGCGGCCTGGACGAGGAGCACTTCGCTGAAGCGTTTGCCGATATCGACCTGTGCCTCAAAGCGGCCGATGCGGGTTATCTCACCGTCTGGACCCCTCAGGCCCAGATGCTGCACCCCGGCACACTCGCCGAAGCGCCACAGGCTGCCGACGCTCTTCAGGACAAATGGCAGGCGCGCTTCGAACACGACGCGGCCCGTAACCCCAACCTGGCCTTGACCGGTACGGGCTTCGCGCTGGGCACCGCCACGGCGGTGGACTGGGCGCGGTTGTTGGCATAGGCCTGGCTGTCAGGCAAAAGGATTCAAAGCATGTTCAACGGTAAATCGATTTTTATTTCCGGTGGCACCGGTTCGTTCGGGCGCAATTTCATCCGCCGGTTGCTGGAGCAATACCAGCCCAAGCGCGTGGTGGTATTTTCCCGCGATGAGCTCAAGCAATACGAAATGCAGCAGACGTTCAACGCCCCTTGCATGCGTTATTTTTTGGGGGACGTACGTGACGCTGACCGTTTGCGTCAGGCCATACGCGGGATTGACTACGTGGTGCATGCGGCGGCCCTCAAGCAAGTGCCAGCAGCGGAATACAACCCCACCGAATGCATACGCACCAACGTCAATGGCGCCGAGAACATTATTGCCTCAGCCATCGACAATGGTGTGAAAAAGGTCGTTGCGCTGTCCACCGACAAAGCGGCCAGCCCGATCAATCTATACGGCGCGACCAAGTTGCTGTCGGATAAACTGTTCGTGGCGGCCAACAATATCGCCGGTGAACAGCAGACCCGTTTCGCCGTGGTGCGTTACGGTAACGTCGCCGGCTCACGAGGCTCGGTGGTGCCATTTTTCAGCAAGCTTATTGCAGAAGGCGCCACGCAGCTACCGATTACCGATGAGCGCATGACCCGCTTCTGGATCACCCTTGATCACGGCGTGCAATTTGTGCTCGACAGCTTTGCCCGCATGCACGGCGGTGAAGTATTCGTGCCGAAGATTCCGTCGATTCGTATCGTCGATCTGGCGTTGGGCATGGCTGGGCATTTACCTCACCAGAACGTCGGTATTCGTCCTGGCGAAAAACTCCATGAGCTGATGGTGCCGCTCGATGATGCGCATGACCATCGAGTTTGCCGATCACTACACTATCCAGCCGTCGATTCGTTTCACCAGCGTGGATGTGGATTTCGCACAGGACAACCTGGGTGAGCGCGGCAAGCCTGTGGCGGAGGACTTCGAATATCGCTCCGACACCAATCCGCACTTTTTGTCGGTGGATCAGATTGCCGACCTTCATGCCCGGTTGCCGACATGATCCCCTACGGGCGGCAAAGTCTCGATCAGGCTGATATCGATGCAGTGATCGCGGTATTGCACTCCGATTGGCTGACCCAGGGGCCGACTCTTGAGCGTTTCGAGCAGGCCATGGCCTTGCGTTGCCAGGCCGCTCACGCCGTGGCGGTGTGCAATGCGACCGCTGCGCTGCACATTGCCTGCGTGGCGGCGGGGCTTGGGCCAGGTGATCGTTTATGGACCACCCCCAACACCTTCTTGGCCTCGGCCAACTGCGGGCGTTACTGCGGTGCGCAGGTCGATTTTGTTGATATAGATCCACCGACCTGGAATCTCGATGCCGCTGCCCTTGCCACAAAACTTGAAGAGGCCGAGCGCGATGGGAGGCTGCCCAAGGTGCTGGTGGCGGTGGCGTTCTCGGGACAAAGCTGTGACATGCGCAGAATCGGTCAGCTATCCGAGCGATACGGCTTTACAGTGATAGAGGATGCTTCCCATGCCGTGGGGGCGTCTTATGCGGGCCGGCCGGTGGGCTGCGGCGAGTTCGCGGACATGACCGTGTTCAGTTTCCACCCGGTGAAAATCATCACCAGCGCCGAAGGCGGCATGGTCCTGACCAATCGCCCGGACCTGGCACAGCGCCTGCAACGCCTGCGCAGCCACGGAATGACCCGCGACGCCGGACAAATGACCGAGCCCAGCCATGGACCGTGGTATTACCAGCAAGTCGAGTTGGGTTTCAATTACCGCATGACAGACCTGCAGGCCGCGCTGGGGCTCTCGCAGTTGAACAAGCTGGATGGGTTTATCGCACGGCGCCGTGAGCTGGCAGCGCGATACCATCGTTTGCTGGGCGGTTTGCCATTGACCTTGCCCGGCTTACAGCCTGACGCGGAGTCGGCCTGGCATTTGTATGTGGTGCGCTTGCAACTCGATGCCATTACCCTCAACCATCTTCAGGTGTTCGAGGGCTTGCGTGCGGCCGGGATTGGCGTAAACCTGCATTACGTTCCGGTTCATTTGCAACCGTATTACCGTGACCTGGGATTCGCCACAGGTGATTTTCCCCAGGCCGAACGTTATTACAGCGAAGCCATCAGCTTGCCCATGTTTCCTTCCCTCAGTGATGAACAGCAGGACTATGTGGTCGAGCAACTGCGCCGATTGCTTGAGGAGTAACGAGGTGAACGCCATCGCGATCATTCCCGCCCGGGGCGGCAGCAAGCGGATTGCGCGCAAGAACCTGAAGCTGTTCGCTGACGTACCCATTATTGTCCACTCGATTCGCACGGCCCTGGCGTCGCGGCTGTTCGATGAGGTGATCGTCAGCACCGACGACGAAGAAATCGCCGAGCTGGCGCAGGTTCACGGCGCGAGGGTACCGTTTATGCGTCCGTCCGCGCTGGCTGATGATTTCACCGGGACGGCAGCGGTGATCGCCCATGCGGTGGGCGAGTTGCGCGAGCAGTCGTTCGATTTTGCCTGTTGTATCTATGGCACCGCGCCGCTGTTGCAGATGCGTTTCCTGCGTGAGGGATTTGAGTTGCTGCGCGAGCACCCTGACAAGTCGTTCGCGTTTTCAGTGTCCGGTTTTGGTTTTCCCGTACAACGGGCCTTGACCCTGGATGAGCAGGGCGCGCTGACCCCGCTCTATCCGCAGTTTCGCGACACTCGCTCCCAGGACCTGCCCCAAGCGTTTCAGGACGCCGGCCAATTCTACTGGGGGCGCCGGGAGGCATGGTTACGGGGGGACGTGCTATTTTCGTCCAAGAGTTTGCCGGTGATCCTGCCCCGCCATCTGGTGCAAGACATTGATACCCCTGAAGACTGGAAGCGGGCTGAATATCTCTACGCGGCCTTGAAAGCAGGCGGGGAGCTGCAATGAGGGTACTGATTCGCGCGGACGCTTCGCCAACCATTGGCAGCGGGCACATTGCTCGCTGCCTGACGCTGGCTCGCGAGTTGCGCGGGCAGGGGGCGCATGTCGCGTTTGCCTGTCGCTTGCTGTCAGGGCATCGATTACAGGCATTGGCAACCGAAGGCTTCGAAACCTTTGCCTTGCCGGATCTCTATCCCGACGAGGATCCGCTACAGGCGATCGAGTCGTTGCTGCCCTGGCAGGCGGATATCACTGCGTTGGAACAGGCCTTGAGCGGTCAGCGGGGTTTCGACTGGATCATCGTCGACCACTACGGCCTGGATCATCATTGGCAAACCGCCGCACGGCGCTTTGCGCCCAGGATCATGGCCCTGGACGACCTGGCAACGCATCCCTAGCGTCGATCTACTGCTCAATCAGAACCTGTCCGGCACCCGGGCCGCCTACGCAGGGCTATTGCCGGAGCATTGCCAGACACTGCTGGGGCCGCGGTACGCGTTGTTGCGTGATGAGTTTTGTGCTCGGGCGATTGAGCCAAAACCCAAGGTCAGAAGGGTATTGGTTAACTTCGGCGGGTTTGATGCAGCGATGCAAACCCATCACGCCATGCGGGCGATGGTGGATTTTCATAATCTTGACGTCGATTTTGTCGCCGGAGCCGACAACCCGGCCTGGGCTCAGATGCAGGCGATGGTGGCGAGTCGGCCGCGCTGGCGGTTGCACAGCTTCGTGCGTAACTTTCATCAGCTCATGTTCGAGGCCGACCTGTTCATTGGCGCCGGTGATGGTACCAGTTGGGAACGCGCCGTAATGGGGCTGCCGACAATTTGCATTGCGGTGTCGAACAATCAACAGGCCAATGGCGAGGTGATGGCGACGTTCGGCGCACACGTGTATCTCGGTCCTCGGGAAGCGGTCAGCGTCGAGCAGTTGCGCCAGGCCATTGGGTTCGTTGCGGACAATCACGGCATGCGCTGTAGTTTGGCCCAGCGCTCACGGCAATTGGTCGATGGCTTGGGCGCAAAAAGGGTCGCCGCGACGCTGGCCGGTGCCTTGCTCCAGATTCGCCCGGCCACGCAAGCCGACGCCCAGCTGCTTTTTGACGGTCGTAACGCCGAGGCCGTGCGCCGCGTATCGCTGGATACGTCGATCATTGACTGGGACCGCCATTGCCAATGGCTACAAGCAAGCCTGGTCAACGCACAGCGTCTGTTACTGATCGGCGAATCCACGGACGGGCCCGTGGGCGCCTTACGGTATGACTTGCAAGGCAGCGAGGCGCTGGTGTCGATTTATCTGTTCGAAAGTCGCCTGGGGTTTGGTTGGGGCAGGGCGCTACTGGCCCATGGCGAAGCCTTTGTCACCACCCATTGGCCTCAACTACGGACTCTCACTGCGCAAATATTACCCGGCAACCCAGCATCCCTGAACCTGTTTCGACAGGCCGGTTTTATTCAAGGTACCTGCGTGTTTACGCGTGTATTGAAGGATCACCCCCATGAGTAGTTTCAAGATTGGCCACCGCAGCATCGGGGCGCAGGTGCCACCGTTCATCATTGCCGAGATGAGCGGCAACCATAACCAGTCCTTGGAGGTGGCGTTGCAGATCGTCGAGGCCGCCGCCCGAGCCGGTGCCCACGCCTTGAAACTGCAGACCTACACCGCCGATACCATGACGCTGGATTTGAGCGAAGGTGAGTTCTTCATCAAGGACCCCAACAGCCTGTGGGCCGGGACCTCGCTTTATGACTTGTACGAAAAGGCTCATACACCGTGGGAGTGGCATGCGCCAATTTTCGCCCGGGCAAAGGCGCTGGGCATGCTGGCGTTCTCGACCCCGTTTGACGAGACAGCCGTGGATTTCCTTGAGAGCCTGGAGGTGCCGGCCTACAAGATCGCCAGTTTCGAGAACACGGACTTGCCGCTGATCCGCCGGGTCGCTGCCACCGGTAAGCCGTTGATTATTTCTACCGGCATGGCAAGCATCGCCGAGCTCGACGACACCGTGCGTGCTGCCCGCCAAGCCGGCTGCAAGGATCTGGTGCTGCTTAAATGCACCAGCACTTATCCGGCCACGCCAGTCAACAGCAATGTGCGCACCATCGCTCATTTGCGAGAGTTGTTCGGCTGTGAAGTGGGCTTGTCGGACCATTCCATGGGCGTTGGGGTGTCTGTCGCCGCCGTGGCGTTGGGGGCGACTGTGGTGGAAAAACATTTCACCCTTGACCGCGCCGCTGGCGGAGTCGACGCCAGTTTCTCCCTGGAACCGGCGGAACTCGCGGCGCTGGTGATTGAAACCGAGCGCGCCTGGCAGGCGCTTGGGCAGGTGCATTATGGCGTGACGGAGGCTGAGCGCAAATCGCTGGTTTTCCGTCGTTCGTTGTACGTAACGCAGGACATGAGCCCTGGCGATGTGTTTACACCGCAGAACGTCCGGGCCATTCGCCCGGGCTTGGGGCTGGCGCCCAAACATGCCGAATCCCTGATGGGCCGTCGCGCTCGCCAGGCGATCACGCGGGGTACACCTCTGGCCTGGTCGCTGGTGCACTAGCTTTATGATCGAGCTTAATCAGCAAAATCGCGTGACCTGCGAGTCATAACGCGCATCTTCACTGTATTGTATTGACCGGGAAGATGGCGCCTGGCCCTTATCAGGACCAGTGATAGCCCTTTACACTTCCCGCTTGTCGGCGCCCCTCGATTCCTTGCGAGCGGTGGTATTGGGCTGTTTTTGATTGGGAAGCCGTAATGATTGGCATAAAAAGCATTGCGAGCTACGTTCCTGTAGCCGGCGTGGACAATTACGCACAAGGTGCAAAATTTGAGAAGGATGAAGAATTCATCCTTGGCAAGATTGGTTCGGCCTTCTTGCCACGCAAGGATGACGGGCAGGAAACCTCGGACCTGTGTGTAGAAGCGGCCAATGCGCTGTTTGCCAACAATCCCGGCCTGAAACGCGAATCCATCGACGTGCTGATCGTCGTTACGCAGAACGGCGATGAAGAAGGCTTGCCGCACACGGCCGCCATCGTCCAGGACAAGCTCGGCCTGCCCACTACGGTGGCGGCGTTCGATATTTCCCTGGGTTGCTCGGGTTATGTCTATGGCATCTACGCCATCAAGGGCTTCATGGAGGCCGCTGGCCTGAAGAATGGCTTGCTGGTGACCGCCGACCCGTATTCGAAGATCGTCGACCCGGAAGACCGCAACACCACGATGCTGTTTGGCGACGCCGCCACCGCCACCTGGATGGGTGAAGATGCGCCGTGGCAACTGGGCAAGGCCAAGTTTGGCACTGACGGTTCCGGTGCGCCGCACCTCAAGGTCAGCGACGGTGTGTTCTTCATGAACGGTCGCCAGGTGTTCAACTTTGCGTTGCTCAAGGTGCCGGCTCATTTGCATGAGCTACTGTCCGAATCCAACCTGCAGCCCAGTGATATCGATGCGTTTTGCATTCACCAGGGCAGCGCGGCGATTGTCGATGCCGTGGCGCGGCGCTTCGAAGGCGAGCCGGAGAAGTTCATCAAGGACATGGTCGAGACCGGCAACACCGTGTCGTCGAGCATTCCACTGCTGCTGGAGAAGCATGTGCTCGATTCCGATTGGAAGCGCGTGGCCTTGAGCGGTTTCGGTGTGGGCCTGTCATGGGGCTCGGCGATCATCTATCGCCCGTGAGCCAATAAAACCCAGGCACAAAAATGGCGTCCAAGGTGTAACCTTGAACGCTATTTTTTTGCCTGACGCGAAAGCGAGACACCATGAGCGAGTTCTTCGAGCGCAATCTCCAAATAATCCAGCAGCGTTGGCCAGTCTTGGCTGAGCGCTTGTCGATGGAGGATGTCGGTGGATTGCAAGTCGATCTGGTAGAGGGGCTTGGGTCGACGTTGAGCGTCAATGGTATCCAACTGACCAGCCGGCATGACCGTCTCGCCGAGGCGGACCAGCAAGCCGCCAGTGTGGCGTTAGATGCCTCCATTGTGCATGTCTATGGTACCGGGCTCGGCGATCTGCAGAATCGCTTGCTGGAGCGGGCCGGACTTGAACGGTTATTTGTGCATGTCCTCAACGGTGCGGTATTCGCCCTGGTGCTGCAGGTGCTGGATCAATCTCCTTGGCTTGCCGATCCGAGAGTGGTGCTGCTCTATGCCGGTGATCTGGCGGAAATCCAACTGCCATTTTTCGCTCTTCCCGCCGAATTGGTGCTGGCCGATGATTACAGCGCCAAGATTCGTGATCGGTTGATCAGTGAAATTCATCTGGACTTCACTAACCGCGCGTTCGATCCGCAGTCCCCTGAGATTGTCGAGCGCTTGCAGTCGACTTTCAGTCTTGTGCGTGAAGATCGTGACGTTGCCGAGCTGTTCGGCACCTTGAACGGGCGTGAGGCGTTTGTCGTTGCTACCGGCCCCAGTCTCGAACAGCACTTCGAGAAACTGCGTCGTCTGAGCAAACAAACCGAGCGACCGTTGCTGATTTGTGTCGATACTGCTTACCGACCGTTGATCGATCGTGGCATTACCCCGGATATCGTGGTCAGCATCGACCAGCGTATCTCGGCGCGTCATCTTCCATCCGAAAGTACGGACGCCATTGCCCTGGTCTATCTGCCGATGGCCGACCCGTTGGTGATCGGGGCTTGGCAGGGGCCGCGTTACGCCGGTTACTCTTCGAGTCCCATCTACCTTCAGATGCGGGGACTGTTGCGCCGGGCCGAACTCCATGTAGGCGGCAGCGTGATTCATCCGGCTGTCGATCTGGCGGTGAAAATGGGGGCTGCGCAGGTCACGCTCTTCGGTGCTGATTTTGCCTTTCCCCATGACAAGACTCATGCAGGTTGGGGGGACGGTGACTTGGGACCGCAGTTGGCCGCGTCCAGGCATTGGGTGTTCGATGGGTATGGCCGGCGAGTCAAGACCCAGCTCAACTTCCGCGGTTACCTCTGCGAGCTGGAGCGTTTTATTGCCGGTAACCCCCAGGTGCGTTTCCATAACAGCAGTCGGGACGGGGCTATGATTGCGGGCACTGATTTCCACCCGGAGTATGTGCAATGAACCCGCTTCAAGGGGTGGTTGATGACGCCCGCGAATGCGCACGCCTGTTTCGTCTCGGAAGGGACATTGAGGCGGGATTGGCAATGGTCGTGTTGATCGAATCGGCTCAGCCCTTGGTTGAATCGATGCCGGGCGATGTCCCCTCGTCATGGAACACGCTACTTGCCTTGATGCTGGGTGATCAGCAGGCGCAGAACTGGATCTCCTTGGCCGATTATCTGGAGTACGAGTGGGTCCAACTGCTGACCGCTGATCAGTCGTTATGATTTTTTTGCCACCGCACCGCTGCCATTCATCTCCAGCGACATCGGCGGCGTTTCCCTGACGCCATTTTTCTACCTTTGCACGGCGGCCAAGTCCTTGATTTATGAGGGGTGGCACCCTGATGGCAAAAATTTTGAAAATTCTGCTAAAGCAAGTTCCGATTACGACGATAACTATTACGAAGGTTCTCTAGGCCACACCCGGCGGTTGCCAGGGCCGGAAGCCGCAGTACCCAACCAACGAGGAATTCGTCATGGCTTTAACAGTAAACACCAACGTCACATCGTTGAACGTTCAAAAGAACCTGAACAAGGCTTCCGATGCACTGTCCACTTCGATGACCCGTCTGTCTTCCGGCCTGAAAATCAACAGCGCCAAAGACGACGCCGCCGGCCTGCAAATCGCTACCCGTATGACTTCGCAAATTCGCGGTCAGACTGTTGCGATCAAAAACGCCAACGACGGTATCTCCATCGCTCAGACCGCTGAAGGTGCTCTGCAGGAATCCACCAACATCCTGCAGCGTATGCGTGAACTGGCTGTCCAGGCACGAAACGACTCCAACGGTACCGCTGACCGTGAAGCTCTGAACAAAGAATTTGCTCAGATGTCGGACGAACTGACCCGTATCGCCGAGTCGACCAACCTGAACGGCAAGAACCTGATCGACGGTTCCGCTGGCACTATGACTTTCCAGGTCGGTTCCAACACTGGTGCCACCAACCAGATCACCCTGACCCTCGATAGCGGCTTCGACGCAGCGACCCTGAGCGTTGATTCTGCAACTGTTACCATCACTGGTAACGACAGCGCCACCGCCGAAGCCAGCACCTCTGCTGCAATGGACGCGATCGATGCCGCTCTGGCAACCATCAACGCCAGCCGTGCTGACCTCGGTGCTGCACAAAACCGTCTGACCAGCACCATCTCCAACCTGCAGAACGTCAACGAAAACGCCGCCGCTGCACTGGGTCGCGTACAAGACACCGACTTCGCTGCTGAAACTGCCCAGCTGACCAAGCAGCAGACTCTGCAACAGGCTTCCACTTCGGTTCTGGCCCAGGCCAACCAGTTGCCATCCGCTGTACTGAAGCTGCTTCAGTAATAGCTGGATGAGTTTTAGCGGGGGAGTGCGCTTGCGTACTCTCTCGCTTTTTCCGTTCAAGAGGTGATGGACATGGATATGAGCGTGAAGCTGAACTTGTCTTATCCGGCGGTGAAACCGGCGCCCAGTGTGGCCGATAAGCCCGTGGAGAAGCCTCGGGCCGAGGTTGCGGTGGTAGCTCCGGTCAAAGAAGCCCCTAAGGATGCTGCTGCTGAGCAGGACAAACTGAAGAAGGCCGTTCAGGAAATCGAGAAGTTCGTTCAGTCGGTCAAGCGCAACCTGGAGTTCTCGATCGATGAGCCTTCAGGCAAAGTAGTCGTTAAAGTGATCGCCAGTGGTTCCGGTGAAGTGATTCGCCAGATCCCGAATGAAGAAGTTCTGAAACTGGCCAATAGTTTGAATGATGCAAACAGCTTGTTGTTCAGCGCAGAAGCCTGACAACCGGCACGAATTTTGTTGTTATGTTCTTTTGGGCGTTGTAAGGGTCAAAAGACCGGCGACACACTGAAGGGAGTCTCACATGGCAAGTCCAATTCTACCTGGCTTGGGTTTAGGCTCCGGCCTTGATACCACTGCTATCGTCAAGGCACTGGTTGATTCTGACAAGGCGGCCAAGCAAGGTCAGATCGACCGCGCCACCAAAACCAACACGGCCAATATTTCAGGGATCGGCACCCTGAAGTCGTTGCTGGCTACCTTTCAGTCCGCGCTTGAAAGCCTGGGTAGCACGACCACCCCTCAGTTCACCGGAGTTGCTGCCACGTCGGCCAACAACAGTGCCTTGACGGTGACGGCCGGCAACTCGGCGGTAAGCGGCACTTACGCGGTAAACGTCACTCAGTTGGCGACGTCATCAAAAGTCGCCACCGCCGCGTTCGCCGGTGGCGCTTCCAGTGCCGTAGAGGCTGGCACGCTGACCATTAGTCAAAGTGGTAAGGATTACACGCTTGATATTCCGGCCGACGCGACGCTGCAGTCGGTTCGAGACGCGATCAATAGCAAGTATTCTTCCAGTGGTTTGACTGCCAACATCGTCACGGACAATTTTGGTTCCCGTTTAGTGGTGGGATCGACAAAAACTGGCGCAGGCAGTGATATTTCGCTCAGCGGTATTGCCAGCCTGGCTGCCAACGGCTCCGTGGAGATGGGGACGCCTAGTGCAACCTCTTCGGGATCAATCGGCCTCGCCAAGGACGCGGTTTTTACGGTCGATGGGCTGTCGATGACCAGTCCAACCAACAAGTTGGATAATGTTATTTCTGGTTTGAATATGACATTGCTCGTCGCCGGTTCCGGACCGACGACTGTCACCGTCGCCACCAACGCCGATGGCCTGAAAGCTTCGATCCAAAAATTCGTCGATGCTTATAATGCCATTGCCAAGGCAGTCACCTCGTTGACCAAGCCTTCGACGGACGCTAATGGTAATTCGGTCCCGGCAGCGCTGACGGGCGACTCGTTGCCGCGTTCTCTGTTGGCGGCCATTCGTGCGCCTTTGTCCGAAACAGGAGCGGGCGACAAGCTCACCGTACTGTCTCAGTTGGGTATCACCACCAACCAGACAACGGGTGCGCTTGATTTCAACAGCGCGAAATTCACCGAAGCCTTGAACACCAAGCAGTTGGGGGGAGAGGTCCAGACGCTGTTCACCGGTGAAAACGGTTTGATCGAGCGTATGCAGAACGCGCTCAAGCCTTACACTGAGACTGGCAAAAAAGATTCCAACGGCAAGCCTGTCGATAACATCCTGACGGCACGCTCCAAAAATCTTGAAATCCTCAAGGCGAAATTGGGCGAAGATCAGTTGGCCTTGGACCGTCGGATCGAGACCCTGACTGCTGTGCTGACCAAAAAGTACAACGACATGGATACCTTGGTCGGCAAGCTGAAAGCCACCGCCA
This sequence comes from Pseudomonas sp. NFACC08-1, assembly GCF_900106735.1. Classification (NCBI taxonomy): domain Bacteria; kingdom Pseudomonadati; phylum Pseudomonadota; class Gammaproteobacteria; order Pseudomonadales; family Pseudomonadaceae; genus Pseudomonas; species Pseudomonas sp. NFACC08-1. The sequence goes on from NZ_FNNL01000005.1 coordinate 25,903, forward strand.
GCAACATCACTTCCATGTTCGAAGCATTGACGGCACAACAGAAGAACAGCTGATTTTCGACCGATGCAAAAAGCCCGGCAGCGATTTGACAGCGCTCCGGGCTTTCGGCTTTTCGACCTAAAGTTTTTTGACGCAGTGTCGATACGCTGTTTATACGAACCGAAGTTTTTTGATGAGGTAGAACATGAATCCGATGTTAGCCCTTCGCCAATACCAGAAGATTGGCGCCCAGGCGCAAACCTCCGAAGCAAGTCCCCATCGTCTCGTGCAGATGCTCATGGAGGGCGGGTTGGACCGTATCGCCCAGGCCAAGGGTGCGATGGAACGCAAGGATATTGCCAACAAAGGCGTACTGATCAGCAAGGCTATCGGTATCGTTGGCGGCTTGCGTGAAGGCCTGGACCTGGAGAACCAGGCTGAGTCGGTAGCCGAACTGGATGCTCTCTACACCTACATGATGAAGCGCCTGGCCGAAGCCAATGCCAAGACCGATCCGAAGATCCTCGACGAAGTCGCCGATCTGCTTCGCACGGTCAAGGAAGGCTGGGACGGCATTGCGCCACCTGGTCCGCAATTCTAAGGAGTACGCTCATGAGTCTTGTCTTGCAGCGAATAGAACAAACCCGTGACGCCCTGGTCGATGCTTTGGCAGCGCGTAACTGGGAGGCCATCGGTCAGTTGGACCTGGCGTGCCGTTCCTGCATGGAAGACGTCCTGGGTGAGCCTCAGGTGGACGAGGCGGCGTTGCGGATCAATCTTGAGGAATTGCTAGGGGTCTATCGGCAATTGCTGGAGGCTGCGACGGGAGAGCGTCAGGCGATCGTCGACGAGATGCAACAGATCCATCAAGCACAGAACGCCGCAAAGGTTTACCATCTGTTCGGTTAATGCTCAGTTAATCCGAGCCCGTTGCGCCATAAATTTGACTGTGCACGGTTTTTTGACTTAACTAGTAGCTGTTTACAGATTTAAGGCGTCTACAGGCATGACAAGTCTGCAAGCGTCTAGCTTGCCCCTAATTTCGGGCATTGGGTTGACTAGGGAAGTTGCTATTGCATGTGGCGTGAAACCAAAATTCTCCTGATCGATGACGATAGCGTCCGCCGCCGCGACCTGGCGGTGATCCTAAATTTTCTTGGTGAAGAAAATTTACCCTGCGGAAGCCATGACTGGCAGCAGGCTGTCGGCTCATTGTCGTCCAGTCGTGAAGTCATCTGTGTCCTTATCGGGACCGTAAATGCTCCCGCAACGCTTTTGGGCTTGCTAAAGACACTCTCAACCTGGGATGAGTTCCTTCCGGTTTTGTTAATGGGCGAAAATTCTTCCCTTGACTTGCCTGAAGACCAGCGCCGCCGGGTACTTTCCACGCTCGAAATGCCGCCCAGCTACAGCAAGCTGCTGGATTCTCTGCATCGCGCGCAGGTTTATCGCGAGATGTATGACCAGGCCCGCGAGCGTGGCAGGCATCGCGAACCCAATCTCTTCCGTAGCCTCGTCGGCACCAGCCGGGCGATCCAGCACGTGCGCCAGATGATGCAGCAGGTCGCCGATACCGACGCCAGCGTATTGATTCTCGGCGAGTCGGGCACCGGCAAGGAAGTGGTCGCGCGCAACCTGCATTACCACTCCAAGCGCCGCGAAGCGCCGTTCGTGCCAGTCAACTGTGGCGCGATCCCGGCCGAGTTGCTGGAAAGCGAACTGTTCGGCCATGAGAAAGGCGCCTTCACCGGCGCGATCACCAGCCGCGCCGGGCGTTTCGAACTGGCCAACGGCGGTACGCTGTTTCTCGATGAAATCGGCGACATGCCGCTGCCGATGCAGGTCAAGCTGTTGCGGGTCCTGCAGGAGCGCACCTTCGAGCGCGTAGGCAGCAACAAGACCCAGAGCGTTGATGTGCGCATCATTGCCGCTACGCACAAGAACCTCGAGAGCATGATCGAGGTTGGCAGTTTCCGCGAAGACCTCTATTACCGTCTTAACGTTTTCCCGATCGAAATGGCGCCGCTGCGTGAGCGGGTCGAAGACATCCCGTTGCTGATGAACGAACTGATCTCGCGCATGGAGCACGAGAAACGCGGTTCGATCCGCTTCAACTCGGCGGCGATCATGTCCCTCTGTCGCCATGGCTGGCCGGGTAACGTCCGTGAGCTGGCCAACCTGGTGGAGCGCATGGCGATCATGCACCCGTACGGGGTGATTGGCGTGAACGAACTGCCGAAGAAATTCCGCTACGTCGACGACGAAGACGAGCAAATGGTCGACAGCCTGCGCAGCGACCTGGAGGAGCGGGTGGCCATCAACGGTCACACGCCGGACTTTACCGCCAATGCCTTGCTGCCGCCCGAAGGCCTGGATCTCAAGGATTACCTGGGAGGCCTTGAACAAGGGCTGATCCAGCAGGCGCTGGACGATGCCAACGGCATCGTGGCCCGCGCCGCAGAACGCCTGCGCATCCGTCGCACCACCCTGGTGGAGAAGATGCGCAAGTACGGCATGAGCCGTCGCGAAGGAGATGAACAGGCGGATGATTGACGCCTGTTTTCCAACCGCCTGATTTTCAGGCGGTTTTTTTTCGGCACGGGTATTGCTATAGCCCTCGCAACGTTCCGTTTAACTGACGGTCAGCCAAGCGAGAGAGCACGATGACCCAAGTCGCCCAGATGTCTCCTGTCCCCGAGCCGGGACACATGCCCTCCGCCGAGCAGGCAAGCCGGCTTGGACTTGAGCAGGCATTTTCGCTGTTCAGCCAGATGTCCAGCCAACTGACGGATTCCTACAGCCTGCTTGAAGCCCGGGTCACCGAGCTCAAGGGTGAGCTGGCCGTGGTCAGCGCCCAGCGCATGCAGGAGCTGGCGGAAAAGGAGCGCCTGGCCAATCGTCTGCAAAATCTCCTCGACCTGTTGCCTGGTGGCGTGATCGTCATCGACGCCCACGGCCGTGTGCGCGAAGCCAACCCGGCGGCCTGCGAGTTGCTCGGCCTGCCCCTGGAAGGCGAGCTGTGGCGGCACGTCATCGCCCGCTGCTTTGCGCCCCGGGACGACGATGGTCATGAGGTCTCCCTCAAGGACGGTCGGCGCCTGTCCATCTCGACGCGCTCGCTGGACGCCGAGCCTGGGCAATTGGTGCTACTCAATGACTTGACTGAAACCCGGCACCTGCAAGACCAGTTGGCTCGCCACGAGCGCTTGTCTTCCCTGGGGCGGATGGTAGCGTCGCTGGCCCATCAGATTCGTACGCCGCTTTCTGCCGCGCTGCTCTATGCCAGTCATCTGACTGAACAGCAATTGCCGATGGAAACCCAGCAACGCTTCGCCGGACGCTTGAAAGAGCGCCTGCACGAACTGGAGCACCAGGTGCGGGACATGCTGGTATTCGCTCGCGGCGAGTTGCCGTTGACCGACCGTGTCACCCCCAAGGCCTTGCTGCAATCACTGCAGGCCGCGGCGTTGACCCATGTACAGGAGCTGCCGATCCGCTGGCAGTGCGACAGTCACGTCGGCGAAGTGTTGTGTAACCGCGACACGTTGGTGGGCGCGGTGTTGAACCTCATTGAAAACGCGATCCAGGCCAGCGGCGGCGACGTCCGGCTGAAAGTGCACTTATATACACGCGATCACACCTTGCGCCTGTGTGTCAGCGACAACGGCAGTGGTATCGAGCCGGTCGTGCTGGCGCGCTTGGGCGAGCCATTCTTCACCACCAAGACCACTGGCACCGGCCTGGGCCTGACCGTGGTCAAGGCTGTGGCACGTGCCCATCAGGGAGAATTGCAACTGCGCTCGCGGCTGGGCCGTGGCACCTGTGCGACGGTGTGCTTGCCGCTGTTTTCCAATGCGCCAGGGGTGGAGTGAAAGCAATGGCGATCAAGGTGTTACTGGTTGAGGATGACCGGGCCCTGCGCGAGGCGCTGGCCGATACCCTGGTGCTGGCCGGGCACGACTACGCCGCCGTCGGTTCGGCGGAAGAGGCGCTGCTGGCGGTGGGGCGCGAAGCGTTCAGCCTGGTGGTCAGTGACGTCAATATGCCGGGCATGGACGGCCATCAATTGCTCGGCCTGTTACGTGCCCGTCAGCCGCAACTGCCCGTCTTGCTGATGACCGCTCACGGCGCCGTCGAGCGCGCGGTGGACGCCATGCGCCAGGGCGCCGCGGATTACCTGGTCAAGCCGTTCGAGCCAAAAGCACTGCTGGACCTGGTCGCACGCCATGCCTTGGGCAGCCTCGCGGTCGAGGGCGAAGGCCCGGTGGCCATCGAACCGGCCAGTGCGCAACTGCTGGAATTGGCCGCGCGGGTGGCGCGTAGCGATTCAACCGTGTTGATTTCCGGCGAGTCCGGTACGGGCAAGGAAGTGCTGGCGCGCTATATCCACCAGCAGTCCCGGCGCGCCAGCGAACCGTTCATTGCCATCAATTGCGCGGCGATTCCCGACAACATGCTCGAGGCGACACTATTCGGTCACGAAAAGGGCTCGTTCACCGGCGCCATCGCGGCCCAGGCCGGCAAGTTCGAGCAGGCCGACGGTGGCACGATCCTGCTCGATGAAATTTCCGAAATGCCGATGGGCTTGCAGGCCAAGTTGCTGCGGGTGTTGCAGGAGCGGGAAGTGGAGCGGGTCGGCGCGCGCAAGCCCATCAGCCTGGATATCCGCGTGGTGGCAACCACCAACCGCGATCTGGCCAGCGAAGTGGCGGCGGGACGGTTTCGTGAGGACCTCTATTACCGCTTGTCGGTATTCCCGCTGGCTTGGCGTCCGTTGCGCGAGCGCACCGCCGATATCCTGCCGCTGGCCGAGCGGTTGCTGAACAAGCACGTCAATAAAATGAAGCACGCGGCGGCCCGGCTTTCAGCCGAAGCCCGGGCTTGTCTGGTTGCCTACCCGTGGCCGGGGAATGTCCGAGAGCTCGATAACGCCATCCAGCGGGCCTTGATCCTGCAGCAGGGTGGCTTGATCCAGCCGGAGGATTTCTGCCTGGCGGGGCCGGTGGCCTGCGCGCCGTTGCCTGCGCTGTCGCCGGTGCCAGCAGCGGCCTTTGCCCCCTCGGTGGAAGTGGAAGGCGAGTCGGCCGGCGCCTTGGGAGACGACCTGCGTCGTCGCGAGTTCCAGATGATCATCGACACCCTGCGCGCCGAACGCGGTCGTCGCAAGGAGGCCGCCGAACGCCTGGGGATCAGCCCGCGCACCCTTCGCTACAAGCTGGCGCAAATGCGCGACGCCGGCATGGATGTCGAGGCTTATCTGTTCGCCAGTTGAATAAGCATAAGACCCCGCTGTGGGAGCGAGCTTGCTCGCGATAGCGGCGGGTCAGTGATGTGATGGGCAAGTTCGCTCCCACAATGAGGCAGTGCGCGCATTTGTTTTCCATCGCCATGGAGCTGGCACCCTTGTTGCTAATACCTGAATACCCGCTGAGTAAGTGTCAAAAAAATGCGGGCCGCCAGAGAGAGTAGACCATGAGCCAAGGTATTGAATTTAATCGGTTGATGTTGGACATGCGGGCCATGCAAATGGACGCCATGGCCCAGCCTAAATCGGTCGCGGTCCCCCAGGTGGGTGGCAGCAGCTTTTCCGACATGCTCGGTCAGGCCGTCAATAAAGTGAACGATACCCAGCAGGCATCGAACCAGTTGGCCAGTGCTTTCGAGATTGGCAAAAGTGGCGTCGACCTGACGGACGTAATGATCTCCTCGCAGAAAGCCAGTGTCTCGTTTCAGGCGTTGACCCAGGTTCGTAACAAACTGGTTCAAGCCTACCAAGACATCATGCAGATGCCGGTTTAAGGAAATTATTGAGTCATGGCAGAAGCAGCCGTTGATAACGTTCCGGCCAAGGCCACTCCGGTAGACGGCAAACCGCCGCTGTTCGGTCTGTCCTTCCTGGAAAATCTCTCCGAGATGACCATGCTGCGTCAGGTGGGCCTGTTGGTCGGCCTGGCTGCCAGCGTGGCGATTGGTTTTGCCGTGGTGCTGTGGTCCCAGCAGCCGGACTACCGGCCGCTGTATGGCAGCTTGGCGGGCATGGACGCCAAGCAAGTCATGGAAACCCTGGCTTCCGCCGACATTCCTTACACCGTCGAACCCAATTCCGGCGCGTTGCTGGTCAAGGCTGATGACGTTGCCCGTGCGCGCCTCAAGCTCGCCGCCGCTGGCGTGACGCCTACCGATGGCAACATCGGTTTCGAGATCCTGGACAAGGACCAGGGCCTGGGCACCAGCCAATTCATGGAAGCGACCCGTTATCGTCGCGGCCTGGAAGGTGAGCTGGCGCGGACCATTTCCAGCCTGAACAACGTCAAGGGCGCCCGTGTGCACCTGGCGATTCCGAAAAGCTCGGTGTTCGTGCGCGATGAACGCAAGCCCAGCGCTTCGGTATTGGTCGAGCTGTATTCGGGCCGTTCCCTGGAGCCAGGCCAGGTCGTGGCCATCGTCAATCTGGTGGCGACCAGCGTACCCGAACTGAGCAAATCGCAGATCACCGTGGTCGACCAGAAAGGCAACCTGTTGTCCGATCAGGCGGAAAACTCCGAACTGACCATGGCCGGCAAGCAATTCGATTACAGCCGCCGCATGGAAGGCATGCTGACCCAGCGGGTGCACAACATCCTGCAACCGATCCTGGGTAACGATCGCTACAAAGCCGAAGTGTCGGCCGATGTGGATTTCAGCGCCGTCGAGTCCACTTCCGAGCAGTTCAACCCGGACCAACCGGCGTTGCGCAGCGAACAGTCGGTGAATGAACAGCGTACCGCCAGCAATGGCCCGCAAGGCGTACCGGGTGCCCTGAGCAACCAGCCGCCATCGCCGGCCAGCGCGCCGCAGACCACCGGTGGCGCCACCGCGGCCGCCGGCATGGTGCAGCCTGGGCAGCCGCTGATCGATGCCAATGGCCAGCAGATCATGGATCCGGCCACCGGCCAGCCGATGCTGGCGCCGTATCCGGCCGACAAGCGTCAGCAGTCGACCAAGAACTTCGAGCTTGACCGCTCCATCAGCCACACCAAGCAGCAGCAGGGCCGTTTGACCCGCCTGTCGGTCGCCGTGGTGGTGGACGATCAGGTCAAGGTCAACGCGGCCAACGGCGAAACCAGTCGTGCGCCATGGAGCGCCGACGAATTGGCGCGCTTTACTCGCCTGGTGCAGGACGCCGTCGGTTTCGACGCCAGCCGCGGCGACAGCGTCAGCGTGATCAACGTGCCGTTCTCCCTGGAGCGCGGTGAAGTGATCGCCGATATTCCGTTTTATTCGCAACCCTGGTTCTGGGATGTGGTCAAGCAAGTACTGGGTGTGCTGTTTATCCTGGTGCTGGTGTTTGGCGTGCTGCGTCCGGTGCTCAACAACATCACCGGTGGCGGCAAGAACAAGCAGTTGGCAGCTTTCGGCGATGTCGAGCTGGGAGGCATGGGCGGCCTGGATGGCGAATTGGCCAACGATCGCGTCAGCCTCGGCGGTCCGCAGAGCATTCTGCTGCCAAGCCCGAGCGAAGGCTATGACGCTCAGTTGAACGCTATCAAGAGTCTGGTGGCAGAAGATCCGGGTCGTGTGGCCCAGGTCGTGAAAGAGTGGATTAACGCAGATGAGTGATAATCGAGCCGCTGTTGCCAAATTGTCCCGGGTCGACAAAGCCGCGATCCTGCTGCTGTCCCTGGGTTCGACCGACGCTGCCCAGGTGCTGCGCCACATGGGGCCCAAGGAGGTCCAGCGCGTGGGCGTGGCCATGGCGCAGATGGGTAACGTGCACCGTGAGCAGGTCGAGCAGGTGATGAGTGAGTTCGTCGACATCGTCGGCGATCAGACCAGCCTGGGCGTCGGTTCCGACGACTATGTGCGCAAGATGCTCACCCAGGCACTGGGCGAGGACAAGGCCAATGGCCTGATCGACCGGATCCTGCTGGGCGGCAACACCAGTGGCCTGGACAGCCTCAAGTGGATGGAACCGCGGGCGGTTGCCGACGTGATCCGTTACGAGCACCCGCAGATCCAGGCGATCGTGGTGGCTTACCTCGACCCGGACCAGGCCGGTGAAGTGCTGGGTAATTTCGACCACAAGGTGCGCCTGGACATCATCCTGCGGGTGTCTTCGCTCAACACCGTGCAGCCGGCGGCGCTGAAAGAATTGAACCAGATCCTCGAGAAGCAGTTCTCGGGCAACTCCAATGCCTCGCGCACCACCCTGGGCGGCATCAAGCGCGCGGCGGACATCATGAACTTCCTCGACAGTTCGATCGAAGGTCAGTTGATGGACTCGATTCGCGAGTTCGACGAAGACCTGTCCGGTCAGATCGAAGATCTCATGTTCGTGTTCAACAACCTGTCCGATGTCGACGATCGTGGCATCCAGGCGCTGTTGCGCGAAGTGTCGTCCGACGTGCTGGTACTGGCCCTCAAGGGCTCGGACGAAGGCGTCAAGGAAAAGATCTTCAAGAACATGTCCAAGCGGGCGGCCGAACTGTTGCGCGACGATCTCGAGGCCAAGGGCCCGGTACGCGTCAGCGACGTGGAAACCGCACAGAAGGAAATCCTCACCATCGCCCGCCGCATGGCCGAAGCCGGGGAGATCGTTCTCGGTGGCAAGGGCGGCGAAGAGATGATCTAAGGTCGTTATGTCTGCCAAGAGTGATGAAGCACCCAGCGACCTGATCCGCGCCCGTGACGTCGGTGGTTTCGACGTCTGGTCGCTGCCCAGCTTCGACCCCCATGTTCCCGAGCCTGAGCCGGAACCGGTGGAAGAGCTGCCGGAACCGGAGGAAGTGCCGCTGGAAGAAGTCCAGCCACTGACCCTCGAGGAAGTCGAGAGCATTCGCCAGGAGGCCTACAACGAAGGCTTTGCCGTGGGTGAAAAGGAAGGCTTCCACAGCACCACGCTCAAGGTCCGCCAGGAAGCCGACGTGGCGCTGACGGCCAAGCTACGTGCGCTGGAATCGCTGATGCTCAACCTGTTCGACCCCATCGCCGAGCAGGACACCCAGATCGAGAAATCCCTGGTCGGGCTGGTGCAACACATTGCCCGGCAAGTCATCCAGCGTGAACTGGCCATCGATTCGACCCAGATCGAACATGTCATGCGCGAAGCGCTCAAGTTGTTGCCATTGGGCGTGGGCAATGTGCGGCTGTACATCAATCCCCAGGACTTCGAGCTGGTCAAGGCCCTGCGCGAACGCCATGAAGAAACCTGGCGTATCGTCGAGGACGCTTCGCTGCTGCCCGGCGGTTGCCGTGTGGAAACCGAACACAGCCGCATCGACGCAACCGTTGAAACCCGCATCAGCCAGATCATGGCCAAATTGTTCGACCAGTTGCACGAACAGGCCCTGCATCCGGCCGCTCCCGACCTGAGCCTGGAGTTGCCGGACGAACCCCTGATCAGCGCTGATACCGCGCCGGCCGATGCTGGCTTGGATGTACCTGAATTGGACGCTTCTGCACTGGACAGCCGCGATGCGCCTTGAGCGAACCAGCTTCGGCAAGCGCCTGGGCAGCTACGCCGAGGCCAGTGAGCTGGCCGGCCAACCGATCCTGGAAGGTCGCCTGCTGCGCATGGTCGGCTTGACCCTCGAAGCCGAGGGCCTGCGTGCCGCCATGGGCAGCCGTTGCATGGTGATCAACGACGACAGCTACCACCCGGTGCAGGTCGAAGCCGAAGTCATGGGATTTTCCGGCAGCAAGGTTTTCTTGATGCCGGTGGGCAGTGTCGCCGGTATCGCGCCCGGCGCGCGCGTGGTGCCCCTGGCCGATAACGGTCGCCTGCCCATGGGCATGAGCATGCTCGGGCGCGTGTTGGACGGGGCCGGGCGTGCCCTGGATGGCAAGGGCGGCATGAAGGCCGAAGATTGGGTGCCGATGGACGGCCCGACGATCAACCCCCTCAAGCGCGACCCCATCAGCGTACCGTTGGACGTGGGCATCCGCTGCATCAACGGTTTATTGACGGTCGGACGCGGCCAGCGCCTGGGCCTGTTTGCCGGTACCGGGGTGGGCAAGAGTGTGCTGCTGGGCATGATGACCCGTTTCACCGAGGCCGACATCATCGTGGTGGGACTGATCGGCGAGCGGGGTCGTGAGGTGAAGGAATTCATCGAGCACATTCTTGGCGAGGAAGGGCTCAAGCGTTCGGTGGTGGTGGCTTCGCCAGCGGACGATGCGCCATTGATGCGCCTGCGGGCAGCCATGTACTGCACGCGCATTGCCGAGTACTTTCGCGACAAAGGCAAGAACGTCCTGTTGCTGATGGATTCTCTGACCCGTTTCGCCCAGGCTCAGCGGGAAATCGCCTTGGCCATCGGCGAGCCGCCGGCCACCAAGGGTTATCCGCCTTCGGTATTCGCCAAGCTGCCGAAACTGGTGGAACGCGCAGGCAATGCGGAAAAGGGCGGCGGTTCCATCACCGCGTTCTATACCGTGCTGTCCGAAGGCGACGACCAGCAGGACCCCATCGCCGACTCGGCCCGGGGCGTACTCGACGGGCACATCGTGCTGTCCAGGCGCCTGGCCGAAGAAGGGCATTACCCGGCCATCGACATCGAGGCGTCCATCAGTCGGGTCATGCCGTCGGTGATCAGTGCCGAACACATGAAGCGAGCCCAGCAGTTCAAGCAGTACTGGTCGCGCTACCAGCAAAGCCGCGACCTGATCAGCGTCGGCGCCTATGTCCCCGGCGGTGATCGCGAGACCGACACCGCCATCAGTCTTTACCCGTCCATGGCCGTTTATCTGCGCCAGAGCCTGAACGACAACATCGGCATGGGCGCCAGCGAAGCGCACTTGCAGACTATTTTCGCCCCGGTCTCAGGCACGTAACCGGCCATGGCCACGAGTCGTGCGGCACGCCTGGCGCCAGTGGTGGACATGGCCGAAAAGGCCGAGAAGACCGCCGTCCAGCGACTGGCCTATTTCCAGGGCCAGGTCAAAGTCGCCGAAAGCAAGCTGGCTGACCTCGAAAACTTTCGACTCGAATACCAGGAACAGTGGATCGCCCGTGGCGCCCATGGGGTTTCCGGGCAGTGGTTGTTGGGTTACCAAGGATTCCTCGCGCAGTTGGGTACCGCTATCGACCAACAGCGTCAAAGCCTGGTCTGGCACCAGAACAACCTGGAAAAGGCCCGTCAGAGCTGGCAAGAGGCGTTTGCCCGGGTCGAAGGGTTGCGCAAACTGGTGCAGCGCTATATTGATGAGGCGCGGCAACTGGAAGACAAGCGCGAACAGAAACTGCTGGATGAGTTGTCCCAGCGCCTGCCGCGTCAGAATCCCTATTGATGAGAAACCAGGATTTTGTCGGATGATCGAGGCAAAACCTTGCTCAGACCTCTACCTGATGCTACACCTTGTACACGTATGTCCATGACAGGGAAGCTGAACATGTCAGTCGTTACAGAAGTATCCCAAGATGGGAAGAAATTGACGATTTCGATCGAAGGTCGATTCGATTTCGGACGGCACCAGGAGTTTCGCGAGTCTTACGAGAGACTCAATAACAAGCCCGAGTCCATTGTGGTGGATTTGAAGAAAGCCACCTATCTCGACAGTTCCGCCTTGGGCATGCTCTTGCTGTTACGTGATCATGCCGGTGGCGACGAGTCGGACATCCGGGTCGTCAACAGCAGCAGCGACGTCAAGAAAATCCTTGCGATCTCCAATTTTGACAAGCTGTTCGACATCAGTTGATCGCCATGCAATCGTCGTCGGAGCCACTGACGGTCCTGATTGCCGAAGACAGTGCCGCTGATCGACTGCTGTTGTCGACCATCGTCCGCCGCCAGGGGCATCATGTGCTCACTGCGGCCGATGGCGCCGAAGCGGTCGAGGTCTATCTGGAAAAGCGTCCGCACCTGGTGCTGATGGACGCAATGATGCCGGTAATGGACGGCTTCGAAGCCGCGCAGAAAATCAAGCAGTTGGCCGGGGACCAGTTGGTCCCGATCATTTTCCTCACCTCGTTGACCGAGAGCGAAGCCTTGGCCCGTTGCCTGGAGGCGGGCGGCGACGATTTCCTGGCCAAACCCTACAACCAAGTGATCCTGGCGGCCAAGATCAAGGCCATGGACCGTTTGCGTCGGTTGCAGGCCACGGTGGTGGAGCAGCGCGACCAGATTGCCCGGCACCATGACTACTTGCTCAACGAGCAACGGGTCGCCAAGGCCGTGTTCGACAAGATCGCCCACTCCGGCTGCCTGAGTGCGCCGAACATCCGTTACTTGCAATCGCCTTATGCCTTGTTCAACGGTGACCTGCTGTTGGCAGCGTTCAATCCGGCTGGCGACATGCACGTCCTGCTGGGGGATTTCACCGGCCACGGTTTGCCGGCGGCGGTCGGCGCGATGCCGCTGGCGGAAGTGTTCTACGGGATGACTGCCAAAGGCTATGGCCTGGCGCAGATCCTGCGAGAGATGAATGCCAAGCTCAAACGCATCCTGCCCGTGGACATGTTTTGTTGCGCGACGTTGTTATGCCTGAGCTTCCAGCGTTGCACGGTAGAGATCTGGAACGGCGGCATGCCCGATGGATACCTGCATGACAGCCTCAGCGGCGTGCGTACGCCATTGCCGGCGCGTCACCTGCCATTGGGCGTGCTCACCCCTCAATTATTCGATGACCGCACCGAGGTGCATACCATGTCGCTGGGTGACCGGGTGTTCCTGTTGTCCGATGGCGTGATCGATACCACTGACGAAGACGAGCAACTGTTTGGCGTTGAACGGCTGCAACAGGTGTTTGCCGCCAACCGTGAACCCGACCTGCTGTTTGAAGACATCCAGCAGGCCTTGCGAGATTTTCGCGGTGAGTCGCGGGATGACTTCAGCATGGTCGAGTTGCGACTGGTCGCCCCGACGCAACTCAATCCGCCGCCACCGGTCTATTCCGATAGCGGCCAGTCCAGCCCTCTGGATTGGTCGGTGAGCTTCGAATTCCGGGCGCAGACGCTCAAGCGCTTCAATCCGATGCCCTATTTGCTGCAGTTGTTACTTGAGGTCCATGGGCTCAGGGTGCAAAGTGGCGCCCTTTACAGCGTCATGTCGGAGCTGTATTCCAATGCCCTGGATCATGGGGTGCTGGGGCTTGACTCCAGCCTCAAGCGTGACGCGGTGGGTTTTGCCCGCTATTACAGAGAGCGCAATACGCGCCTGGATGAGCTGAGCGACGGCTATGTGCGGGTGCACTTGCATGTCTCGCCAAGCGGCGAGGGTGGTCGCCTGGCCATAGAGGTCGAGGACAGTGGCGAGGGTTTTGACGTCGCCAGGGTGCTGGCGCGTCCTGTGGACACTGATCGGTTGTCGGGGCGTGGGGTGAGCCTGGTACGCCAGTTGAGCCACCAAGCCAGTTGGTCAGACGATGGTCGTAGTGCGCGCGTGGAGTTTTTCTGGGAGGCTCCGGCATAATCGGCGCCATTCTTGATCAGGGAGCGAACAAGTGAACGAGATTCATCTGGACCGCGACGTGCTCAGCACGCTGAAGGAAGTCATGGAGGAGGGGTATCTGGAGTTGCTGGATACGTTTCTCAATGATTCGGAGGCTCGCTTGCGCGTGCTGCATGAGGCACGGGACGCTGAAAAACTGAGCGCCACGGCCCACAGCTTCAAGGGCAGCAGCAGCAACATGGGCGCTATCCGCCTGGCCGAGCTGTGTGGCGAACTGGAGCAACGTGCCAAGCAGCCGTCATTGGGCGGTATCGAGAAACTGGTCAACGAAATCGACAGCGAATTTGCTTATGTTCGCAAGCTTTGCAGGGAAGAGCGCGAAGGCTTTCACTGCTGAGATTTGACGGTCGGGCAGACGTTGGCCCGTGCCTTGCATTGCCTAGTCTCGACTGTACCTATGATTCCAGTGCAGCGGAGACCTTTTTATGCCCGTTACCCCCAATACACTGCTTCAGGCCTCTGTCCAGGCCAAGCCCAAGGCCGCCGTCAATTCACCGGCAGCGGCCCCGGATCTCGGGGATAGAGCCTCCAGCTTCGCTCAAGTCTTCGCCAAGCAGGCGCCTGACAAGGCTGCGGCGGCCCCTGAGCCACCAGTGAAATCGGCGCGCGACAACGCTTCCAGTAACACCGTCAAAAAAGACACCGGCAACCAAACCCCTGCCACCTCGGAACCGACAGTTGCCGATAGCGGCAAACCCTTGCCCGCGGACAAACCGGTTAGCGCCGACGACGAGACTGCCAGTGACGACAACGCCGACTCGGCTGAGACGCCAGTGGCGGATGCTGCACCCGTCGATCCGAGCCTTGATCCAGGATTGCTACCCGACGTGACGGTGCCGGTGGCGACAATCGCGCCGGAATCTGCGCCTGTGGCCACGACCGAGACTCAGGTCACCACAGCCGTCGCGGCACCGCTTGCCCCGCTGGTGGCGCCAGCCCAGGCTGCGGTGGTCCCGGAGGTCGACCCAGCCTTTGACCCTGAAGCCGACCCGCTCGACGCATTGCCCGCCTTGCGGTTGGCGATGGAACAGGGCGGTCATGTTTCCGCCTCCAGCCAGGCGCAATCCAAGACTGCTGCCTCGGCGTCGCTCGACGGTGAGCCGACTTCGGCGCAGACCTTCGCCGCAGGCATGGCGAGCATGCTCACCGTGCAGGCCGACCAGAACAGTACCGATTCTGGTAGCCAGCAGGGCGGTGACAAGGCATTCGGCGGCTTGATCAGCGAGGGTCTCAAGGACTTGAGCGCCGCTTCCAGTGATACTCGCGTGGACGATTTCGCCAACCGCCTGGCCGCACTGACCCAGGCTGCTACGCCCAAGACCGCCAACGCGGTGCCGGTCAATCAACCTATCGCGATGAATCAGAGCGGTTGGACCGAAGAGGTGGTCAACCGGGTGATGTACCTGTCCAGCGTCAATCTCAAGGCGGCCGACATCCAGCTGCAACCCGCCGAACTCGGACGCCTGGATATCCGGGTGAACATGGTTCCGGACCAGCAGACCCAGGTCACGTTCATGAGTGCCCATTCCGGCGTTCGCGAAGCTCTCGAGGGGCAGATGCATCGCCTGCGGGACAGTTTCGCCCAGCAGGGCATGGGCCAGGTCGATGTCAGCGTGTCCGATCAATCCCGAGGCTCGCAGAACCAGGGGCAGCAGGCCCAGCAGCAAGCCCAGGCCGGGCGCACGACGTCGTCCGGTGGGCGAGTGGACTCAGCGGATGAACACCTGCCGGCCAGCGTTGCGGAAGTGGCGGCCAGTACCACCAGCGTCATTGGCTCCAGTGCGGTCGACTACTACGCCTGATGTCAGCCCCCCCTCAGTGGGAGCGAGCTTGCTCGCGATAGCGGCTTGTCAGTTACCTTGCAGGTAACTGATCCTTCGCTATCGCGAGCAAGCTCGCTCCCACATTGGTTTCAGGGCGATCAAAGATTGCATCCGCCCAGCCATCTTCTCTCTTGCCACTTCTGGCATAACACTTGCTCCAGCCTTGCCGTGCAACAGTGAAAACCCCGATTAGTGACGGATTATTGGCATGGCGAAGAGTGAAGCAGCAGCTGTAAAAGACCCTGCAACCAAAGGCAAACTCAAGCTGATCATCATGATCGTAGTGGGTTTGCTCCTGGCGATCGGTGTATCTGTGGGCGCGACCTGGTATTTCATGCACAGCGCTCAAAGCAAGCCGGCAGTGGCGGTCGAAGCTGCGCCAGTGGGCAAGCAGCCGGCGATTTTCGAACCGATGGCGCCAGCCTTCGTGGCCAACTACACCCAGAACGGTCGTCAACGCTACATGCAGGTGAGCATTACCCTGCTGGGTCGCAACCAGGCTGACCTGGAGGCGCTGCGGGTGCATATGCCCCTGATCCGCAATAATCTGGTGATGCTGTTTTCCGGACAGAATTTCGACACCCTGGCCACCCCGGTCGGCCAGGAAATGTTGCGTCAGAAAGCCACGGCCAGCGTGCAGGAAGTCGCTCAGAAAGAGCTTGGCAAAGTGGTGATCGAACAGTTGCTCTTCACTAACTTCGTATTGCAGTAGGAACACGACATGGCCGTGCAGGACCTGCTGTCCCAGGACGAAATCGATGCGCTGTTGCATGGTGTCGACGACGGTCTGGTACAGACCGAAAACGCTGCTGAACCGGGCAGCGTCAAAAGCTACGACCTGACCAGCCAGGATCGCATCGTTCGCGGACGCATGCCGACCCTGGAAATGATCAACGAACGTTTCGCCCGCTACACCCGCATCAGCATGTTCAACATGCTGCGCCGTTCGGCCGATGTGGCCGTCGGTGGCGTGCAGGTGATGAAGTTCGGCGAGTACGTGCACTCGCTGTACGTGCCCACCAGTCTCAACCTGGTGAAGATCAAGCCGTTGCGCGGCACCGCGTTGTTCATCCTTGACGCCAAGTTGGTGTTCAAGCTGGTGGACAACTTCTTCGGTGGTGACGGCCGTCACGCCAAGATCGAAGGTCGGGAATTCACCCCAACCGAGTTGCGGGTGGTGCGCATGGTGCTGGAGCAGGCCTTCGTCGACCTGAAGGAAGCCTGGCAGGCGATCATGGAAGTGAACTTCGAGTACATCAACTCGGAAGTGAACCCGGCCATGGCCAACATTGTCGGCCCGAGCGAGGCCATTGTGGTCTCGACCTTCCACATCGAACTCGATGGCGGTGGCGGCGATCTGCACGTGACCATGCCGTACTCGATGATCGAGCCGGTGCGTGAAATGCTCGACGCCGGTTTCCAGTCGGACCTCGACGATCAGGACGAGCGCTGGATCAATGCCTTGCGCCAGGACGTGCTAGATGTCGACGTGCCGATCGGTGCGACGGTCGCTCGCCGGCAACTGCGCCTGCGGGACATCCTGCACATGCAGCCGGGGGACATCATCCCCGTAGAGATGCCGGAAGACATGATCATGCGCGCCAATGGCGTGCCGGCCTTCAAGGTCAAGATGGGCTCTCACAAAGGCAACCTGGCGTTGCAGGTGATCGAGCCGATCGAACGCCGCTGAGCGGTGTCGAACGCCTTAAGTTTGTAACGGTTTTTTGCTTCTAACTGAATTTTTGCCCGCCGAGGAAACATGATGGCTGACGATATGAATACCCAGGATGACCAGGCGCTGGCCGACGAATGGGCCGCGGCCCTGGAAGAAACCGGCGATGCCGGGCAAGCCGACATCGACGCCTTGCTGGCGGCCGATACTGGCGCCCATGCGTCCAGTCGCCTGCAGATGGAAGAATTTGGCAGCGTGCCGAAGAGTCATGAGCCGGTGACGCTCGATGGTCCGAACCTGGATGTGATCCTCGATATCCCGGTGTCGATCTCCATGGAAGTGGGCAGCACCGACATCAACATCCGCAACCTGCTGCAGCTCAACCAGGGTTCGGTGATCGAACTGGACCGCCTGGCCGGCGAGCCGCTCGACGTACTGGTCAACGGTACCTTGATCGCCCATGGCGAAGTGGTGGTGGTCAACGAGAAGTTCGGCATTCGCCTGACGGACGTGATCAGCCCGAGCGAACGCATCAAGAAGTTGCGCTGAGTGAAAGGTTTCTTCGCTGCAGCCGCGATGCTGCCATTGAGTGTGCTGGCGGCCGAACCGGTTGCCACGGCCGCCGCTGCGCCGGTAGCAGGCAGTGGTATCGCCGGGCAATTGGCGCAGTTGGTGCTCGGCTTGCTGCTGGTTCTGGGCTTGATCTTCTTTCTCGCCTGGTTATTGCGGCGTGTGCAGCAGGCGGGGCCGGCTGGCAAGGGGCAGGTCATCGACATCGTCGGTTCGCGCGCGCTCGGGCCACGCGACCGGCTGGTGCTGGTACAGGTCGGTAACGAGCAGATCCTGCTCGGCTTGAGCCCGGGCACCATCACCGCCTTGCACGTCCTCAAGGAGCCGGTGCAGGTGCCCTCCGCCGAGCAGGCCAGCCCCGAATTTGCCCAGCGCCTCATGGAACTGTTGGGTAAAGACCAGAAGGATAAAAAGTAATGCCATTGCGCATTCTGTTGGCATTGGCCTTGATGCTGGCCGCACCGTTGGCGTTCGCCGCCGATCCGCTGTCGATCCCGGCGATCACCCTCGGAACCAACGCCGAAGGGGCCCAGGAATACTCGGTCAGCCTGCAGATCCTGCTGATCATGACCGCGCTGAGTTTCATCCCGGCGTTCGTCATGCTGATGACCAGCTTCACCCGGATCATCATTGTCTTTTCGATCCTGCGCCAGGCCCTGGGCCTGCAACAGACCCCCTCGAACCAGATCCTCACCGGTATGGCGCTGTTTTTGACCATGTTCATCATGGCGCCGGTGTTCGACCGGGTGAACCAGGATGCGCTGCAACCCTACCTGGCAGAAAAAATCACCGCCCAGGATGCCGTGGCCAAGGCTGAAGTGCCGATCAAGGATTTCATGCTGGCCCAGACTCGCAGCAGCGACCTGGAGCTGTTCATGCGCCTGTCCAAGCGCACCGATATCCCCAGTGCCGACCAGGCGCCGCTGACCATCCTGGTGCCAGCGTTCGTGACCTCTGAACTCAAGACCGCGTTCCAGATCGGCTTCATGATTTTCATCCCGTTCCTGATCATTGACCTGGTGGTCGCCAGTATCCTGATGGCCATGGGCATGATGATGCTCTCTCCGCTGATCATTTCCTTGCCGTTCAAGATCATGCTGTTTGTGTTGGTGGATGGCTGGGCGCTGATCATCGGTACCCTGGCGGGCAGTTTCGGCGGTGTTTAGGCCTTTTGTGCGGGGAGGGCGATATGACGCCTGAAGTAGCGGTAGACCTGTTCCGTGAAGCACTCTGGCTGACGACCATAATGGTTGCCATCCTGGTGATCCCCAGTCTGCTGGTGGGGTTGCTGGTGGCAATGTTCCAGGCCGCGACCCAGATCAACGAACAGACCTTGAGCTTCCTGCCGCGCCTGCTGGTGATGCTGGTGACGCTGATCGTTGCTGGCCCCTGGCTGGTACAAACCTTCATGGAATACATCCTGCAGCTGTATGGCAGTATTCCGCAGTTGATCGGCTGACCCCATGTCGATGCTCGCGCTGACGGACACCCAGATCAGTACCTGGGTGGCGTCGTTCATCCTGCCGCTGTTTCGCGTCACCGCGGTGCTGATGAGCATGCCGGTCTTCGGTACGACCCTGGTGCCGACCCGCGTGCGGCTGTATTTCGCCTTGGCCATCACGGTGGTCATTGCGCCTGGGTTACCACCGATGCCGCCGGTCAATGCCTTGGATCTCAGCGGCCTGATGTTGATCGCCGAGCAGATCCTCATCGGCGCCTTGATGGGGTTTTCGCTGCAGCTGTTCTTCCAGGCCTTCGTGGTGGCCGGGCAAATCATCTCGATCCAGATGGGCATGGCCTTCGCGTCCATGATCGACCCTACCAACGGCGTCAACACGGCGGTGATCGGTCAGTTCCTGACGATGCTGGTGACTCTGTTGTTCCTCGCCATGAACGGGCATCTGGTGGTGTTCGAGGTGTTGACCGAGAGTTTCACCACGATGCCGGTGGGCAGTGCGTTGCTGGTCAATCATTTCTGGGAAATCGCCGGCAAGCTCGGCTGGGTCCTGGGTGCGGCGATGGTGCTGGTATTGCCGGCGATCACCGCGTTGCTGATAGTCAACATCGCGTTTGGCGTGATGACCCGCGCGGCGCCGCAGTTGAATATTTTCTCCATTGGTTTCCCGCTCACCCTTGTGCTGGGCATGGTGATTTTCTGGGTCAGCCTGGGGGATATCCTCAATCAGTATCAGCCGCTGGCTACCCAGGCCTTGCAGCTTTTACGCGACATGGCACAGGCGCGCTGAACCATGGCCGAGAGCGAGAGTGGTCAGGACAAGACAGAAGACCCCACGGATAAGCGCAAGAGGGAGTCCCGGGAAAAGGGTGAGATCGCTCGCTCCAAGGAACTCAATACCCTGGCGGTGATGCTGGCCGGGGCGGGCGGGTTGCTGATTTATGGTGGTGGGTTGGCCTTGGACTTGCTGGAAATCATGCGGCTGAATTTCTCCCTGCCCCGTGAAGTGCTGCTGAGTCCGGGAGCGATGGGGCAGTATCTGCTGCACTCGGGAAAAATTGCGATTCTGTCGGTACAGCCAGTCCTGCTCTTCTTGTTGTTGGCTGCCATCATTGGCCCGATTTCCCTCGGTGGCTGGCTGTTCGCCGGCAAGAGCTTGGCCCCTAAATTCAGCCGGATGAATCCGGCCGCCGGCATCAAACGTATGTTCTCTACTACGGCGCTGATGGAGCTGCTCAAGGCTTTTGGGAAATTCCTGCTGATTCTGTTTGTGGCGCTCACCGTCTTGCAGTCCGACATTGACGACCTGTTGCGCATCGCCCATGAGCCTCTGGAGCAGGCCATTATCCATAGTGTGCAGTTGGTGGGCTGGAGCACATTGTGGATGGCCTGCGGCCTGATCCTGATCGCTGCCATCGATGTGCCAATCCAGCTGTATCAGAGCAAGCAGAAGTTGATGATGACCAAGCAGGAGATACGCGACGAGCACAAGGACCAGGAGGGCAAGCCGGAGGTCAAGCAGCGGATTCGCCAGTTGCAGCGCGAGGTGTCCCAGCGGCGGATGATGGCGGCGATCCCCGACGCCGATGTGGTTATCACCAACCCGACTCACTACGCCGTAGCCCTCAAGTACGACCCCGAAAAAGGCAACGCTCCGGTGTTGCTGGCCAAGGGCAGTGACTTCCTGGCGCTGAAAATCCGTGAAATCGCCGTGGCCAATGAAGTGATGTTGCTCGAATCCCCGGCCCTGGCGCGATCGATTTACTACTCCACCGAACTCGATCAGGAAATCCCTGGCGGCCTGTACCTGGCCGTGGCCCAGGTACTGGCCTACGTCTACCAGATCCGCCAACACCGCGCCGGCAAGGGCAAGCGCCCCGAGCCACTCAAGGATTTGCCGATTCCGCCGGATTTGCGACGGGATTCCTGAGTCTGGCTATTGCAGGCGTTGAACCAGGTGCAGAACTGTTTGGAGCGGGGACACGGTGGACCTGTGGCGAGGGAGCTTGCTCCCGCTGGGCTGCGAAGCGGCCCCAAACCAGACCCACTCAATTCCCCAGGCATACCTGAATATCCCAGATTCAGGGGCCGCTTCGCAGCCCGTCGGGGATAAATCCCCTCACTACAGGTTCTGCGTTCGGCGGGGCATGATTTTTCCTGTAGCGCCCTCCGTTCCTACCTGCGGCCAAAGTTGGAAGGCTTCTTGCAATACCCCGTCTGCGCCCGTCCGGGGCGTCAAAAGTTTGCTTTACAGGCACGGGGATTATTGGTGGATCGCTCTCAGTTACTCAGCACCGCTCGCAGCAACGTAGCAGACCTCAGCCGGGGTAACCTGGGTGTGCCGCTGTTGCTGCTGGTCATGCTCGCCATGATGATGCTGCCGGTGCCGCCGTTCCTGCTGGACGTGTTCTTCACGTTCAACATCGCGCTGTCGATCGTGGTGCTGCTCGTTTGTGTCTACGCCTTGCGGCCATTGGATTTCGCAGTATTCCCCACCATCCTGCTGGTAGCCACGTTGATGCGCCTGGCGTTGAACGTGGCCTCCACCCGGGTCGTGATGATCCACGGGCATGAAGGGCACGCTGCCGCCGGTAAGGTGATCCAGGCGTTCGGTGAGGTGGTGATCGGCGGCAACTATGTGGTCGGTATCGTGGTCTTCGCCATTTTGATGATCATCAACTTCGTCGTGGTGACCAAGGGTGCCGGACGGATTTCCGAGGTGAGCGCGCGTTTTACCCTCGATGCGATGCCTGGCAAGCAAATGGCGATCGACGCCGACCTCAACGCCGGCTTGATCGACCAGGGCCAGGCCAAGCTGCGTCGTCTGGAAGTGGCCCAGGAGGCCGAGTTCTACGGTTCCATGGACGGTGCCAGCAAATTCGTGCGCGGTGACGCCATCGCCGGTTTGCTGATTCTGTTCATTAACCTGATCGGCGGTATGGCCGTCGGTATCTTCCAGCACGGCATGACTTTTGGCGACGCCGGTAAGGTGTACGCCCTGCTGACCATCGGTGACGGTTTGGTGGCGCAATTGCCATCACTGTTGCTATCCACAGCTGCTGCGATCATGGTGACCCGCGCTTCGGGCTCCGAAGACATGGGCAAGCAAATTGGTCGTCAGATGTTCGCCTCGCCCAAGGCCTTGGCCGTGGCCGCAGGCTTGATGGCGGTGATGGGGATCGTGCCGGGAATGCCGCACTTTTCCTTTCTGACCATGGCTGCCATGGCTGCCGGTGGCGCCTACCTGTTCTGGAAAAAGCAGAACGTGCAGAAAGTCCAGGCCCTGCAAGAGGTCAAGCGTCAGCAGGAGCTGCTGCCGTCGCCGGCCCGCGCCATGGAAACCAAGGAACTGGGCTGGGATGACGTGACGCCTATCGACATGATCGGCCTGGAAGTCGGTTATCGCCTGATTCCATTGGTCGACCGCAACCAGGGTGGTCAGTTGCTGGCGCGGATAAAGGGGGTGCGCAAGAAGCTCTCCCAGGACCTGGGCTTCCTGATGCCCACCGTGCATATCCGCGACAACCTCGATCTGGCGCCGAGTGCCTACCGTCTGACGCTGATGGGGGTGATCCTGGCCGAAGCCGAGATCTACCCCGACCGCGAGTTGGCGATCAACCCGGGGCAGGTCTACGGCAGCCTCAACGGCATCACCGCCAAGGATCCGGCTTTTGGCCTGGAAGCGGTGTGGATCGAAATCAGCCAGCGGGCCCAGGCGCAGTCCCTCGGCTATACCGTGGTGGACGCCAGTACGGTGGTGGCGACCCACTTGAACCAGATCCTGTACAAACACTCCAGCGAGCTGATCGGCCACGAAGAAGTCCAGCAACTCCTGCAAGTACTGGCCAAAGGCTCGCCGAAGCTGGCCGAAGAGCTGGTGCCGGGCGTGGTTTCGTTGTCGCAGTTGCTCAAGGTGCTGCAGGCGCTGTTGGCCGAACAGGTGCCCGTGCGCGACATACGCAGTATTGCCGAGGCTATCGCCAACAACGCTTCCAAGAGTCAAGATACCGCCGCCCTGGTGGCTGCGGTTCGGGTCGGCGTGTCCCGTGCAATCGTCCAAAGCATTGTAGGCACTGAGTCTGAGCTGCCTGTGATCACCTTGGAGCCAAGGTTGGAACAGATATTGCTCAATAGTCTGCAGAAGGCAGGACAAGGCTCGGAAGAGGGTGTTCTGCTGGAGCCAAGCATGGCCGAGAAGCTGCAGCGTTCGCTGATCGAAGCAGCCCAGCGGCAAGAGATGCAAGGCCAACCGGTGATCCTGCTGGTGGCCGGTCCGATTCGCGCGATGCTCTCGCGATTCGGGCGCCTCGCGGTTCCGGGGCTGCATGTGCTGGCGTACCAGGAAATACCGGACAACAAGCAAGTGACCATCGTTGCGACAGTAGGGCCCAACGGCTGAGGTAGTGGTTTATGCAAGTGAAGCGTTTTTTCGCCGCCGATATGCGTCAGGCCATGAAGCTGGTTCGTGACGAGCTGGGCGCTGAAGCGGCCATCATCGGTAATCGCCGGATCGCTGGCGGTGTCGAACTGACGGCTGCGCTGGATTATAAATTGTCGGCGCTGGCTCCCCGGGTTCCGAACATGGAACTTGAAGACGAGCTGCGCAAGACCCAATCGCGCATCGCCAGCGCCCAGGCCGAGCTGAGCCTGCGCAGCAGCGAAGGCGAGGGCGCGGCAGGCACCAATCGTCAATTGTTTGCCGGTCAGCCGCTGACGGCCGGCCTGCCTTTGACTGCTGCCGAACCGCTGATCGAGCAGGCCCACGCCGAACCGCGTCGTCCTGAGCCAGCGCCCGCAGCGCCTGCCCGGGGTGTCGATCCGCGGGCCCTGGATTCGATGCGCTTTGAACTCAACAGCCTGCGTGAGCTGATGGAAGTCCAGCTCGGCTCCCTGGCCTGGAACCAGCTGCAAGGCAGCCGTCCAGCCCAGGCCAACCTGTGGCGTCGCCTGCAACGCATCGGCCTGTCCGGCCCGTTGTCCCGGGACCTGCTGGCGCTGATCAATGATATCGAGGAGCCTCGTCAGGCCTGGCGCATGTTGCTGGCGCACTTGGCGCGGATGATCGCGACCCCGGAAGTCGAGCCGTTGGAAGAAGGCGGGGTAATCGCCATGGTCGGTCCTGCCGGCATGGGCAAGACCACCACCCTGGCCAAGCTCGCCGCCCGTTATGTACTCAAGTACGGCGCCCAGAGCATTGCCCTGGTGAGCATGGACAGTTTCCGTATCGGCGCCCAGGAACAACTCAAGACCCTCGGCCGGATCCTCAATGTGTCGGTGACCCATGTGGATCCGGGTCAGTCCCTGGCCCAGGCGCTGGAGCCGCTGCTGCGCAAACGCGTCGTGCTGATCGATACCGCAGGCCTGCAAGCCAGCGATCCAGCCCTGCGCATGCAGCTCGAAAGCCTGGCCGGACGCGGTATCAAGTCAAAAAATTATCTCGTATTGGCAACCACCAGCCAGAAACAGGTTCTAACCGCCGCATACCACAGCTACAAACGCTGCGGGCTGGCCGGCTGCATCCTGACTAAGCTGGACGAAACGGCAAGCCTGGGCGAGGTGTTGAGCCTGGCGATCGGTCATGAATTACCGGTGGCCTACCTGACCGACGGGCCGCGGATCCCGGATGATTTGCATCTGCCGCGCCGTCATCAACTGGTCAGTCGTGCCGTGAGTGTGCAAATGCAGGAAGAACCCAGCGAAGAAGCCATGGCTGATATGTTCGCTGATATCTACCACAGCCCGACCAAGCAGGTCGGCTGAGGTAATCATGAATATTTTTTGTACCTACATCGATGGTCTGCCATGCATTGTTCCGTATGTGAACGCGCAGCCAGTAATGTGGCCTCCGTCTAAGTAAGACAAGGTAAAGAACGAACATGGGCAGCATGCATCCCGTACAGGTGATCGCGGTGACCGGCGGCAAAGGTGGCGTCGGGAAGACTAACGTGTCAGTGAACTTGTCCCTGGCTCTGGCAGAGCTTGGCCGACGGGTCATGCTGCTGGACGCCGACCTGGGCCTGGCGAACGTCGACGTGTTGTTGGGGCTTACACCCAAACGCACGCTGGCGGACGTGATTGAAGGGCGCTGTGAGCTGCGTGACGTATTGTTGCAGGGGCCGGGCGGGATTCGCATCGTGCCGGCTGCCTCAGGCACCCAGAGCATGGTTCACCTGACCCCGGCCCAGCACGCGGGCCTGATCCAGGCTTTCAGCGACATCGGCGACAACCTCGATGTGCTGGTGATCGACACCGCAGCCGGTATCGGTGACTCGGTCGTCAGTTTTGTCCGCGCGGCCCAGGAAGTGCTGCTGGTGGTCTGCGACGAACCGACGTCCATCACCGACGCCTATGCCCTGATCAAGTTGCTTAACCGCGACTATGGCATGAACCGCTTCCGCGTCCTGGCCAACATGGCCCAG
Source organism: Pseudomonas sp. NFACC08-1 (assembly GCF_900106735.1). NCBI lineage: Bacteria > Pseudomonadati > Pseudomonadota > Gammaproteobacteria > Pseudomonadales > Pseudomonadaceae > Pseudomonas > Pseudomonas sp. NFACC08-1. The sequence goes on from NZ_FNNL01000005.1 coordinate 51,249, forward strand.
AGCCCGCAGGAAGGACGCAACCTGTTCGCCAAGTTGACAAAGGTCACGGATCGTTTCCTGGACGTCGCCCTACAATACGTCGGCGCAGTGCCTTACGACGAAAGCGTACGCAAGGCCGTCCAGAAGCAACGTGCCGTTTATGAAGCCTTTCCACGTTCCAAATGCGCGCTGGCGTTCAAGGCAATCGCCCAGAAGGTCGATACCTGGCCACTGCCGGCCAACCCTCGCGGGCATCTGGAATTTTTCGTCGAGCGTCTTGTGCAACAAACAGCAGGGCCCGTGCTATGACAGCCAGCGGTTACAACCATCTCTACAAAAAATCGGCACGGGACGCCCAATACGAATTGATCGAGCGTTACGCGCCACTGGTCAAGCGTATCGCCTATCACTTGCTGGCGCGGTTGCCGGCCAGTGTCCAGGTCGAGGACTTGATCCAGGCGGGCATGATCGGCCTGCTCGAAGTGTCGAACAAATACGACGCGAGCAAGGGCGCGAGTTTCGAGACGTATGCCGGTATTCGCATTCGCGGTGCGATGCTCGATGAAGTCCGCAAGGGCGATTGGGCGCCGCGTTCGGTACACCGCAATACCCGCATGGTCAGTGATGCAATTCGGGCAATTGAAGCTAAAACCGGGCGTGACGCTAAAGATCACGAGGTTGCGGCCGAACTCCAGTTGAGTCTCGACGATTATTACGGGATTTTGAACGATACCTTGGGCAGTCGCCTGTTCAGTTTCGACGACCTGTTGCAGGACGGCGAGCATGAAGGGCTGCACGAGGATAATGCAAGTGCTCACATGGAGCCGTCGCGTGACCTGGAAGATGAACGTTTCCAGAGCGCGCTGGCGGATGCGATTGCCAATCTGCCGGAGCGTGAGCGGCTGGTCTTGGCGCTGTACTACGACGAAGAGCTGAACCTCAAGGAAATCGGTGAGGTCCTGGGGGTCAGCGAATCGCGGGTCAGCCAGTTACACAGCCAGTGCGCGGCCCGTTTGCGGGGGCGTTTGGGGGAGTGGCGAGCGCGTTGACAGGCAGTGTGGGGACACTGCGAACGAGGCTGGCCTGGCAGGTGCTGTACCAGTCTCCATCCGTTGTGCTCCAGACCGTTGTCGAGTGTTGTGCCGGATTGATTGAAATGGCGCGTCCAGGTGCTGGGCGCGTTTAAGACTGCTTGGAGGTCGAATTGGACAAGAACATGAAAATCCTCATCGTTGATGACTTCTCAACGATGCGGCGGATCATAAAAAACCTGTTGCGTGACCTTGGGTTCACCAACACGGCCGAAGCAGATGACGGGACCACTGCGCTCCCGATGTTGCACAGTGGCAACTTCGATTTCCTGGTCACCGACTGGAACATGCCGGGCATGACCGGTATCGACCTGTTGCGCCAGGTGCGTGCCGACGAAAAACTCAAGCATCTGCCGGTGCTGATGGTCACTGCCGAAGCCAAGCGCGAGCAGATCATCGAAGCGGCCCAGGCCGGTGTAAACGGCTATGTGGTCAAACCCTTCACGGCCCAGGCGTTGAAAGAGAAGATCGAAAAAATCTTCGAACGCATCGGTTAACGGCGCCACGGGGGAGCTATGGATAACGAATCTTCAATGGGCGATTTCGAATCGACCCTGAAAAAACATGCCCGCGAACTGGTCGACAGCCTTGAAAAAGGTCGCTTTGGCGATGCGGTTCAAATGATCCATGAGCTCAACCAGACCCGTGACCGCGGTCTGTATCAGGAGGTGGGCAAGCTCACGCGTGAATTGCACAGCGCGATTGTCAATTTCCAGATCGACCCGAATATGCCGCAGGCCGAGGAAGTCTCGCAGATCACCGACGCCACCGAGCGTCTGGGTTATGTGGTCAAGCTGACCGAGGCTGCGGCCAACCGCACCATGGACCTGGTGGAAAGCGCAACGCCCCTGGTCAATGGCCTGAGCGACGAAGCCCAGGCCTTGAGCACCGACTGGGGTCGGTTCATGCGGCGCGAAGTCGGCGCCGAAGAGTTTCGGGAGCTGGCCCGTCGGGTCGACGGTTTCCTGACGCGCAGCAGCAACGAGAACCGCGCCGTGGCCAGTAACCTCAACGACATCCTGCTGGCTCAGGACTATCAAGACCTGACCGGCCAGGTGATCAAGCGCGTGACCCAGTTGGTCACCGAAGTCGAAAGCAACCTGCTCAAACTGGTGTTGATGGCCAGCCAGGTCGACCGCTTTGCAGGCATCGAACACGACCGTGAAGCGATGCTCGCTGAAAAAGATCCACAAAAACATCTCTCTCAGGGTGAAGGTCCGCAGATTCATGCCGATAAAAGAGAAGACGTTATGTCCGGTCAGGACGATGTGGACGATTTGCTGTCCAGCCTTGGATTCTGAGTTTTAGCCCTGTTTTAGGAGCAGCCATTAATGAGCTTCGGCGCCGATGAAGAGATCCTTCAGGATTTCCTGGTTGAGGCCGGCGAGATTCTAGAGCAACTGTCTGAACAGCTGGTCGAGCTGGAAAGCCGACCAGATGATGCGGATCTGCTCAATGCAATTTTTCGCGGTTTCCACACTGTAAAAGGAGGCGCCGGCTTCCTCCAGCTCAACGAGTTGGTGGAGTGCTGTCACATTGCCGAAAACGTGTTCGACATCCTGCGCAAGGGTGAGCGTCGCGTTGATTCGGAACTGATGGACGTGGTGCTTGAAGCGCTGGATGCGGTCAACAGCATGTTCAGCGAAGTGCGTGAGCGCTCGCCGATCACCGCTGCCACCCCCGAACTGCTCGCTGCGCTGGCGCGCCTGGCCGAGCCGCAATCGGCTGATGAAGCGGCTCCGGTTGCCGAGGCTGCGGTTGAAGAACCGGTCGCCGAGGCATCGGGCGACATCACCGATAACGAATTCGAACAACTGCTGGACTCCCTGAATACCGTCAAGGCCCAGGCCGAGGCGCCGGTCGCTCCGGCTGCACCTGCTGCACCGGTCGCCGATGGGGTGGCCAGCGATGAAATCACCGATGCCGAGTTCGAGTCACTGCTCGACCAGCTCCACGGCAAGGGCCAGTTCGCGCCGGATGCGGTCGTGCCGCCGGCGGCTCCGGCCGCCCCGAAAGCCGCGGGCGACAGCTCGGACATCACCGACGACGAATTCGAAGCCTTGCTCGATCAGTTGCATGGCAAGGGCACCTTTGCCGTTGACGCGCTGGATTCAGCCATCGCTTCGGCGCCGACACCGGCCAAGCCTGCCGCTGCTACCGCGGGCAGCGACCTGATCAGCGATCACGAATTCGAATCACTGCTCGACGAGTTGCATGGCAAGGGCAAGTTCAGCGAAGTCGGTACCGCTTCTGCTGCGCCTGCTGCGCCTGCTGCCGCTGCCGCAGCGGCTGCACCGGCGGCCAAGGCTGCGCCCAAACCCGCTGCCAAGGCACCGGAACCGAAGGCCGAACCCGCCAAGCCTGCCGCTGCTGCTCCGGCGCCCGCCCGTGCTGCGGCGGCTGCGCCAGCGGAAAAACCGGCCAGCGAAGCCGAGACCACTGTTCGGGTCGATACCGCGCGCCTGGACGAGATCATGAACATGGTCGGCGAACTGGTGCTGGTGCGTAACCGTCTGGTGCGCCTGGGCCTCAACAGCCAGGATGAAGCCATGTCCAAGGCCGTGTCGAACCTCGACGTGGTCACGGCGGACCTGCAGACCGCGGTCATGAAGACCCGGATGCAGCCGATCAAGAAAGTCTTCGGGCGCTTCCCGCGCCTGGTTCGCGACCTGGCTCGCCAGCTCAAGAAAGAAATCAACCTGGAACTGGTGGGTGAAGAAACCGACCTCGACAAGAACCTTGTCGAGGCCCTGGCCGACCCGCTGGTCCACTTGGTGCGCAACGCGGTCGACCACGGCATCGAGTCGCCGGAAGAACGCGAAGCCTCGGGCAAGGTCCGCAGCGGCAAGGTGATCCTGGCCGCCGAGCAGGAAGGCGACCACATCCTGCTGTCGATCTCCGACGACGGCAAAGGCATGGACCCTAACGTGCTGCGTTCCATCGCGGTGAAACGCGGTGTGATGGACAAGGATGCCGCTGACCGCCTGAGCGACACCGAGTGCTACAACCTGATCTTCGCCCCGGGTTTCTCGACCAAGACCGAGATTTCCGACGTGTCGGGCCGTGGCGTGGGCATGGACGTGGTGAAAACCAAGATTTCCCAGCTCAACGGTTCGATCAACATCTACTCGACCAAGGGCCAGGGCTCGAAGATCGTCATCAAGGTCCCGCTGACCCTGGCGATCATGCCGACCCTGATGGTGATGCTGGGCAACCAGGCGTTCGCCTTCCCGCTGGTCAACGTCAACGAGATTTTCCACCTCGACCTGTCGCGCACCAACGTGGTGGACGGCCAGGAAGTGGTGATCGTACGGGACAAGGCACTGCCGCTGTTCTACCTCAAGCGCTGGCTGGTCAGCTCCGCCGCTCATGTGGAGCAGGGCGAAGGCCATGTGGTGATCCTTTCGGTGGGCACCCAGCGGATCGGCTTCGTTGTCGACCAGTTGGTGGGCCAGGAAGAAGTGGTCATCAAGCCGTTGGGCAAGATGCTCCAGGGCACCCCGGGCATGTCCGGCGCCACCATCACCGGCGACGGCCGCATCGCGTTGATCCTCGATGTGCCAAGCATGCTCAAGCGTTACGCCGCTCGGCGTATTTGATTCTGGAGGGGCGTGGCCCAGGGCCGCGCCTCGTCTAACGGAGTGTTTATGGTAGTTAAAGTCCTGGTGGTGGACGATTCGGGGTTTTTCCGCCGCCGCGTCTCGGAAATTCTTTCGGCGGACACGAGTATTCAGGTCGTCGGTACCGCGACCAATGGCAAAGAGGCGATTGATCAGGCCCTGGCGCTCAAGCCGGACGTGATCACCATGGACTACGAGATGCCGATGATGGACGGCATCACGGCCGTGCGGCATATCATGCAGCGCTGCCCGACCCCGGTATTGATGTTCTCGTCCCTGACCCATGAAGGCGCTCGGGTGACCCTCGATGCGCTGGACGCCGGGGCGGTGGATTTCCTGCCGAAGAATTTCGAAGACATTTCGCGCAACCCCGACAAGGTCCGGCAGTTGCTGTGCGAAAAGGTCCACAGCATTTCCCGCAGCAATCGCCGTGTCGGTGCCTACAGCGCACCGGCGCCAGCCCCGGTTGCGGCACCAAGCCCTGCGCCAGCGCCGACGGCATCGAGCAGTTTCAATCCGGCCCCGGTACGCAGCGCGCCGGCACCTGCGCCGACGCGTTCGGCACCCGCCAGTGCAACGTCGCCGGCACCCAAGCGCAAAGCCTACAAGCTGGTCGCTATCGGTACGTCCACGGGTGGCCCGGTGGCACTGCAACGGGTCCTGACCCAGTTGCCGGCCAACTTCCCGGCCCCCATCGTGTTGATCCAGCACATGCCGGCGGCGTTCACCAAGGCTTTCGCGGAGCGTCTGGACAAGCTGTGCAACATCAGCGTCAAGGAAGCCGAGGATGGCGACATCCTGCGCCCCGGCCTGGCGTTGTTGGCACCCGGTGGCAAGCAGATGATGATCGATGGTCGGGGCGCGGTGAAAATCCTGCCCGGTGACGAGCGTCTGAACTACAAGCCTTGCGTGGACATTACCTTCGGTTCCGCGGCCAAGTCCTACGGTGACAAAGTTCTGGCGGTGGTGCTCACCGGCATGGGCGCCGACGGTCGTGAAGGTGCGCGCCTGCTCAAGCAAGGCGGCAGTGCGATCTGGGCCCAGGACGAAGCCAGCTGCGTGATCTACGGCATGCCGATGGCCATCGTGAAGGCGGACCTCGCCGACGCGGTGTACGGGCTGGACGACATCGGTAGACACCTGGTCGAGGCCTGCCTGTAATGGATGTGCTCAGCCTGATCGGCATCGTCATGGCGTTCGTCGCCATCATTGGCGGCAATTATCTGGAAGGTGGGCATCTGGGCGCGCTGGCCAACGGCCCGGCGGCGTTGATCGTGCTCGGTGGCACCATTGGCGCGGCGCTGTTGCAGTCGCCCATGAGCGCTTTCAAACGCGCCATGCAGGTGCTGATCTGGATTCTGTTCCCGCCCCGTGTCGACTTGGCCGGTGGTATCGACCGGGTGGTGAACTGGAGCCTGACCGCGCGCAAGGAAGGCTTGCTGGGCCTGGAAGGGGTGGCCGATGCCGAACCTGACAGCTACTCACGCAAAGGCCTGCAATTGTTGGTGGACGGCGCCGAGCCGGAAGCCATCCGCAGCATTCTGGAAGTGGATTTCTACACCCAGGAAAGTCGCGATATCGAGGCGGCCAAGGTATTCGAAAGCATGGGCGGCTACGCGCCGACCATCGGCATCATCGGTGCGGTGATGGGCCTGATCCATGTAATGGGCAACCTGGCCGATCCATCGCAACTGGGCAGCGGCATCGCCGTGGCGTTCGTCGCCACGATCTATGGCGTGGCCAGCGCGAACCTGGTGCTGTTGCCGATCGCCGCCAAGCTCAAGTCCATCGCGTTGCGCCAGTCGCGCTATCGCGAAATGCTGCTGGAAGGGATCCTGTCGATCGCCGAAGGCGAAAACCCGCGCTCCATTGAGTTGAAGCTCCAGGGCTTCATGGACTGATGGGAGACATGGAAAATGGCTCGTCGCAGGCATCATGAAGAACACGTCAACCATGAACGCTGGCTGGTTTCCTATGCCGACTTCATTACGCTGCTGTTCGCCTTTTTCGTGGTCATGTACTCGATTTCGTCGGTCAACGAAGGCAAGTACAAAGTGATTTCCGAGGCGTTGATTGGGGTCTTTTCCGACTCCGACCGCGCCCTCAAGCCCATCCCCATAGGTGATGAGCGACCCAAGACCACGACGCCGGCCAAGCCGCTGGTCAGGGATGCCGAGCAGGTCGATGCCGGTATCGCCGGTGGCAGCGATCCGCTGAAAAGCATCGCTGATGACATCAGCGCGGCGTTCGGTGACCTCATCAGCTCGAACCAGATGACCGTGCGTGGCAATGAGCTGTGGGTCGAGATCGAGCTCAACTCCAGCCTGTTGTTCGGCAGCGGCGACGCCATGCCCAGTGATATGGCATTCAATATCATCGATAAGGTGGCGGCGATCCTGAAACCGTTCGACAACCCGATCCATGTCGAGGGCTTCACCGATGACCAGCCGATTCGTACCGCACAGTACCCGACCAACTGGGAGCTGTCCTCGGCCCGTTCGGCAAGCATCGTGCGCATGTTGGCCATGCAGGGCGTGAACCCCGGTCGCCTGGCGTCGGTGGGCTATGGCGAGTTCCAGCCGGTGGCCAATAACGCCACGGCCGAGGGGCGCGCGCGTAACCGGCGCGTGGTGTTGGTCGTGTCGCGTAACCTCGATGTGCGCCGCAGCCTGACCGGTACCGGCACGGCCAATGCAAAACCGGACGCCGCCTTGAAGCGGGCTGGCACACAAACTGCACCGGCTCCGGTCAAGTCGCCGGGAAGACAGAGTGCCGTCAATTCTCCGTCACCCGCTTTATAACCGAGCTATTTCTCGGTCGAGCCTGTTTCGGCCGGGAGGAACGATCCGAATGAGAGTCTGGGCAGTCGCCAATCAAAAAGGTGGTGTGGGCAAGACCACATCTTCCATCGCTTTAGCCGGGTTGCTGGCCGAGGCGGGCAAGCGCGTGGTCATCGTCGATCTGGACCCCCATGGCTCGATGACCAGCTATTTCGGCTACGATCCCGATAGCCTGGAGCACAGCAACTACGACCTGTTCCTGCACAAGGGCGTTGTGCCCGAGGGCCTGCCGGGGCAGTTGCTGTTGTCCACCAGCGACGAGCGGATTTCCCTGCTGCCATCGAGCACCGCTCTCGCCACCCTGGAGCGACAGTCGCCCGGGCAGAGCGGGCTGGGCTTGGTGATCGCCAAGAGTCTGGCGCAGCTGTGGCAGGATTTCGATTACGCGATCATCGACAGCCCGCCGTTGCTGGGTTTGCTGATGGTCAATGCCTTGGCTGCCAGCCAGCAGTTGGTGATCCCGGTGCAGACCGAGCACTTGGCCGTCAAGGGCCTGGAGCGCATGGTCAATACACTGGCGATGGTCAACCGCTCGCGCAAGCAGACGCTGGCCTTCAACATCGTGCCGACCTTGTTCGATCGTCGCACCCAGGCGTCCCTGGGCACCCTGCGGGTGTTGCGGGACATGTACCCGGAGGACATCTGGCAAGGCTATATCCCCGTCGATACCCGCTTGCGGGACGCCAGCCGCGCGGGTGTGACGCCCTCGCAATTCGATGGCAAGAGCCGTGGCGTGCTGGCCTACCGGGCGCTGCTCAAGCACCTGTTGGCCCAGCAGCTTGTTCCACAGCAGGTGGCTTAAGGTGACGAGGCTTTCCACTGGCACTGCGTTCGCTTGCGAACGCTCAAGTCCTACCGCATTCATGCCGATAACCTCTTCAAGTGGCGCACTGTTCCTATGAGCCGCCCGATAAAGACAACTTCGCGTCCGCAAATGGCCCTGCAATCCTATCTGGATGGGCTGTTGCAGGAAGCGACCGAAGAATTGCCACCACAGCCCAGCCTGATCGAGGCGTTGCCCGAGAATGTCGAAGCCAAGGGTGTGCTGGATGAGTTTCAGGCGGCCGTGCTCGAAGAGCAGGCCCGTGATGCACAGAAATCAGTAGTGGCTGCGGCGGTCGAGGCACCGTTCATCAAGCCTCAGGTGGCGATCATGGACGCGCCTGCGCCGATCCTGGCGCCGGTCTCGACCGTTGCCCCGTTGCTGCAAGGCCTGGTGACGCCGGTGGTGGAAATCCACCTGCCGCCGAGCAGCCCGCCTCCGCCGGTGCCGGGCGACGACCGTCCGGCCTGGGCCGCCGAGCCGTTCGAGTGTTTGTTGTTCGATGTGGCCGGGTTGACCCTGGCGGTGCCGCTGGTATGCCTGGGATCGATTTATTCCCTGGCCGGGCAGGAATTGACGCCGTTGTTTGGCCAGCCGGAATGGTTCCTCGGGATCCTGCCGAGCCAGGCCGGCAACCTGAAGGTGCTGGATACCGCGCGCTGGGTCATGCCGGACCGTTATCGCGATGATTTTCGCCAGGGCCTGCAATACGTGATTTCGGTGCAAGGTTACGAGTGGGGTTTGGCGGTGCATCAGGTCAGCCGTTCGCTGCGCCTGGACCCGAACGAGATCAAGTGGCGCAGCCATCGAGGGCAACGGCCATGGCTGGCCGGTACGGTGATTGAGCATATGTGCGCCTTGCTGGACGTTTCCGAGCTGGCGGAGCTGATCGCCAGCGGCGGGGCAAAACACTTGGGCGGCAGCAAGAAGCCGGTCCAGAAACCGAAATAAGACAACCGGCGGCGCACAGCGTCGCCGGACAGAATACACGCCGCCACAGGCGGTTTTTCGAGGGGTCAGGGTATGAATGATAAGGCGTCGTCTCAAAAGGGTTCTGAAGATCCGATTCTGCAATGGGTAACCTTCAAGCTCGATAACGAAACCTACGGCATCAACGTGATGCGCGTTCAGGAAGTGCTGCGCTATACCGAGATCGCCCCGGTACCGGGTGCGCCGAGCTATGTGCTGGGCATCATCAACCTGCGTGGCAACGTGGTTACAGTGATAGATACCCGCCAGCGCTTCGGCCTGATGAATGCCGAGATCAGCGACAACACCCGGATCGTCATCATCGAAGCCGACAAGCAAGTGGTTGGCATCATGGTCGACAGCGTCGCTGAAGTGGTTTACCTGCGTCAGTCGGAAATCGAGACTGCGCCGAACGTGGGTAACGAAGAATCCGCCAAGTTCATTCAGGGCGTGTGCAACAAGAACAACGAGTTGCTGATTCTGGTTGAACTGGACAAGATGATGAGCGAAGAAGAGTGGTCGGAACTGGAGAGTATCTGATTTGATTCTTGAGGTAGCAGTCATTGTCCTGTTCCTTTTCTGGGCAGGCACGCTGGCGATGTTCTTGGCGTATATACGTGGCCAGCGGCAGATCGCCGCTCAGCAGGCCCAGGGCGATGCGCTGCGCGACCAGCGCATCAAGGACCTGGCCAAGCGCGTCGATGATTACCAGAACGGCACCGTGCGCATGGGCGAAGCGCTCCATGAGCTGCGTGCCGTGGTCGCGCCGTTGCCGGATAAACTCGCCCAGTTGGAACAGCGCGACCCCTCCAGCCTGTCCTTCGCCCAGGCTGCCCGCCTGGTGGGCATGGGCGCCAGCGTCGACGAACTGACCCAAGCTTGCGGCCTGACCCAGGCCGAGGCGGAGTTGATGAGTAAGCTGCACAAGGGCGGCTGATCGCCTTCACCCCAATCCAATGTGGGAGCGAGCTTGCTCGCGATAGCGGTGTAACAGTCAACACAACTGTGCGCCCGCCATCGCGAGCAAGCTCGCTCCCACAGGTTTTTCTGGCGTTCCCCTAAAGTCCAGCCAACAAACAGCCCCTGTGGCGAGGGAGCTTGCTCCCGCTGGGTCGCGCAGCGGCCCCATCTTTTTGCGGTTGCTGCGCAACCGAGCGGGAGCAAGCTCCCTCGCCACGGGAACAGCGTTGCTGTAATCAGTAATCCTCGCCGCGGTCCGTCACGTCCTTCTCGGCACTCGGCGCATTCGGGTCGTAGCCCTGGGGAAACTTGCCCTTGAGGTTCCAGGCAAACGCAATGATCTCGGCAATCGTGCGGTACAGCTCCTCCGGAATGCTGTCGCCCAATTCCATCCGGGCCAACAGCTTCACCAACTCAGCGTTTTCATAAATCGGTACTTCGCTTTCCCGGGCGATCCGCAGGATTTCCTCGGCCAGGGCTTCGTCGCCCTTGGCGGTGAGGGTCGGGGCGTGGTGGCCGTCGTACTTGAGGGCGATGGCCTGGCGGGGTTCGGTGTGGGTTGTCATGCGGTTTCGTCCACCCAGCGTTGTTCCAGACGAGTCTTGGGGCCTTGGGGCGGAGTGCCGAGGTGGCAGTCCAGGTCGCCGACGTTCAGGCCACAGGTCACCAGGCGCTCACGCAGCGCTGTCAGGTTGCTTTCGATCAGGCTCGCGGTGTACGGCCGTTCGGCCCACAGCTGGCTCGACAGGCTGCCGCTGAGCAATTGCGCCTGAACCTGCAGCGGCCCCAGCGGTTCCATGTCGAACGCCAATTCCACCCGCCAGAGCTGCTGTTTCGGCTCGCGTTCTTCACGGCGTTCGTCTGGTTGCTCCCGGGGCGGGGTTTCCTCGCGCTGGAACTTGACCTGCAAGGACACGATGTCCTGCAGATTGCGCATCGGGATTTCCAATTGCCAGGTGCTCATCAGCCGACCGTCGTCAGTCAGGCCAGTTTGCTCCAGGCTCGACAATTGATGGCTTTGCAGGCGCGACACGGCGGCAGCGGCCAGGCGCAGCAGGTGTTCGAGGTCGCCTTCTTCGTCCTGGCCTTTCGTCTGGCGCGAGGGCAGGGGGAAGCTGGTGGGTTGCGGCTTGGCGCTGACCTGGCCGAGGGTTCCCAGGGCGTTGCGGACAAAACTGGGCAGTACTTGGGCCAGGGTGTTGGCGGCAATGATGGCCGTGAGGTTGGTGGATGCGGGCAGGGCTGGCGTCAGTTGGGCGATCAGCTTGAGCAGGTCGCCTTTGAGGTCGGGTGCCGGCCCCGGCGGCTGTCCTGCGAGTAACTTGCTTTCCAGGAACACACCGCTGGCGACCATGGCCTGGGCCAGCCCCTTGGGCGTGCTCAGTTGCTGGACATCCGGCAGGCTGGCCAACAGGCGTGTCACCGCGGCGCGCAGCTCGGCACCGGTGTCATCGTTGGCCGGAAGGTTTTGCAGGACGGTGATCAGATTGTCCAGCGAGCCCTGCTGGCTCATTTGCGTGACCAATTGCTGGCTCACCGCCAATTGCTCGTGGCGGTTGCTCAGCGGAACGAACTTCAGCGTCTGGGCATCTTGCACCTGGGCACTCAACAGCGTGCCGATTCGCAGCGGTTGCGGGCTGTCGATGTCCAGGGTGCTGCCGGCCTGGGCGGTGTTGAGCAGGCTCACCAACGAGCGATACACCGCCGGTTGCCCCGGCAATTGCGGCAGGGCCTGGCTGGTCAGCACCTTGCCTTGCAGCAGGGTACCGACCGGCAACTGTGCGGTGTCGATCCGGGTCAGGGTGGCGACGCTGGAAGCGACGGCCTGTTGCACGGTGATGGCCAGGTTGCTGGCGGACGGTTGGGTCACGGCCAGGCTGGTGCCCTGTGGCAACGGCTGGGTGCTGCTGGCCTGCACGGTGGTCTGGCGGCCGCTTTCCAATGTGACCTTGAGCAGCAACTGGAAGGTCTGGTCCGCCTGCTTGAGCGACAGCACTTCGGCCTGGGCGGTCTGGCCGGGGCCGATCAGCCCTTCGGCCGGTGCCAGCAATTTGAGCAGCTCGCCCGTCACCGCTGGCATACGCGTCGTTGCCGTGGCCTGGGGCAGCGGCAGGATGTTGATGTCGCCTGTCATCTGCGGTCTTACCCTGGGGAAAATAAGCCCTCTTGAGAGTAGGGCATCACATGTATAATGCCGCCCGTCTTTCAGGGAGTGGCGAAAACCTTGCAATTGTTTGACGCAGCTCTGTGGAACAGGCCGTCAAAGCATCTATGCTGCACCTCTTTAACGGCCGCTGCACCGCCGACTTGAACCGTATAAGGCCCGCGATCCCTTGACCAGTCCTCTCCTGCAAACCGTTGGCCTCGCCTGTGAGCGAGACTTGCGGCTGCTTTTCGAAAATCTCGAATTGAGACTCTCGCCCGGCGATATGGTGCAGATCAGTGGTCCCAACGGCAGCGGCAAGACCAGCCTGCTGCGCCTGCTCGCCGGATTGATGCAGCCCACCGCCGGCCAGGTGTTGCTCAATGGACAGCCCTTGCACGGCCAGCGTAGCGAGCTGGCCCGCAATCTGCTCTGGATCGGCCATGCCGCCGGTATCAAGGATTTGCTGACCCCCGAAGAAAATCTCAGTTGGCTCTGCGCATTGCATACGCCGGTCGGCCGCGAAGCGATCTGGCAGGCGTTGGCGGCGGTAGGGCTGCGCGGCTTTGAAGACGTGCCGAGCCACACCCTGTCTGCCGGCCAGCAACGCCGCGTGGCGCTGGCCCGGCTGTACCTGGACAGCCCGCCGCTGTGGATTCTCGACGAGCCATTCACCGCCCTGGACAAGCAGGGCGTCGCGCAACTCGAGGAACACTTGGCCCAGCACTGTGAAAACGGTGGCATGGTGCTCTTGACCACCCACCACACGCTGGCGCGGATGCCGGCCGGTTATCGCAACATTGATCTGGGGAACTGGGCCGTATGAGTGTGTTTGGCCTGTTGCTTGCCCGCGAGGCGCGCCTGCTGTTCCGTCGTCCGGCCGAATTGGCCAATCCGCTGGTGTTCTTCGCGATTGTCATTGCATTGTTCCCGTTGGCGGTCGGGCCGGAGACTCAATTGTTGCAAACCTTGTCTCCGGGACTGGTCTGGGTCGCCGCGCTTTTATCGGTCCTGCTCTCGCTGGACGGGCTTTTCCGCAGTGATTTCGAAGACGGCTCGCTGGAACAGTGGGTCCTTTCGTCGCACCCCCTGGCCCTTCTGGTTTTGGCCAAGGTACTGGCACACTGGGTTTTTTCCGGGCTGGCACTGGTATTACTCTCGCCATTGCTGGCAATGATGCTGGGGCTGCCCGGCGCGTGCATGCCGGTGCTGCTGGTGTCGCTGCTGCTGGGCACGCCGGTGTTGAGCCTGCTCGGTGCGGTGGGCGCGGCGTTGACGGTGGGGTTGAAGCGCGGCGGCCTATTGCTGGCGCTGCTGATCCTGCCGTTGTATATCCCGGTCCTGATCCTGGGCAGTGGTGCCTTGCAAGCGGCGCTGCAAGGCATGCCCGCGACCGGTTATCTGCTGTGGCTTGGGAGCCTGACCGCCCTGGCGATAACCCTGACACCCTTTGCAATAGCCGCTGGCCTGAAGATCAGCGTCGGCGAATAATAACGAGGCCTGGTCAAAAATTGACCACTTCTTTGGAAGTAAAGGCTGCCCCGGCGGTTCGTGACGGCGAGCCGCAACCGTGATGGAAACAACAATGAACTGGACCTGGTTTCACAAGCTCGGCTCACCCAAGTGGTTCTACGGCATCAGCGGCAAACTGCTCCCATGGTTGAGCATCGCTGCATTGTTGTTGATTGGTTCTGGCGTGGTCTGGGGCCTGGCCTTCGCACCGCCGGACTACCAGCAAGGCAACAGCTTTCGCATCATCTACATCCACGTGCCCACGGCGCTGCTGGCCCAGTCCGTCTACGTGATGCTGGCGGTGTGCGGTGTGGTCGGGCTGGTGTGGAAGATGAAGCTGGCCGACGTAGCCCTGCAATGCGCCGCGCCCATCGGTGCCTGGATGACGGCCGTGGCGCTGGTCACCGGGGCCATCTGGGGCAAGCCGACCTGGGGCTCATGGTGGGTCTGGGATGCGCGACTGACATCGATGCTGATCCTGCTGTTCCTGTACTTCGGTCTTATTGCGCTGGGCAACGCCATCAGCAATCGTGACAGTGCCGCCAAGGCCTGCGCAGTGCTGGCGATTGTCGGCGTGATCAACATCCCGATCATCAAGTACTCGGTGGAGTGGTGGAACACCCTGCACCAGGGCGCAACCTTCACCCTTACCGAAAAACCGGCGATGCCCGTCGAAATGTGGCTGCCGCTGTTGCTGACGGTGTTGGGTTTCTACTGTTTCTTCGGCGCGGTGCTGTTGCTGCGCATGCGTCTGGAAGTGCTCAAGCGCGAGTCCCGGGCCAGTTGGGTGAAGGCCGAAGTGCAGAACAGTCTGGAGGCCGTTCGATGAGTTTCGCTTCATTCGGCGATTTCCTCGCCATGGGCCATCATGGCCTGTATGTCTGGTCAGCCTATGGCATTTGCCTGGTGGTGCTGGCCCTCAACGTGGCGGTGCCGATCCTGGCCCGCAAGCGGTATCTGCAACAAGAGGCGCGTCGTCTGCGCCGGGAGAACGGTCAGTGAATCCGCTGCGCAAAAAACGTCTTGTCATCATCCTTGCGATCCTGGTGGGTGTCGGTGTCGCGGTCGCCCTGGCCCTGAGCGCCCTGAAGCAGAACATCAACCTGTTCTACACCCCGACCCAGATCGCCAACGGTGAAGCACCCAAGGACACCCGCATCCGCGCTGGCGGTATGGTGGAAAAAGGCTCGCTGGAGCGCTCCGGGGATTCACTGGATGTGAAGTTCAATGTCACCGACTTCAACAAGACCGTGACCATCACCTATCGCGGCATCCTCCCGGACCTGTTCCGCGAAGGGCAGGGCATCGTCGCCCTGGGCAAGCTCAACGCCGACGGCGTGGTGGTGGCCGATGAAGTGCTGGCCAAGCACGACGAAAAATACATGCCGCCGGAAGTGACCAAGGCGCTGAAAGACAGCGGCCAGTCGGCGCCCGCTCCCGTGAAGGAGGGCTGATCGATGACTGCTGGCATCTTTATTCCCGAGTTGGGCCACCTGGCGATGATCCTGGCCCTGTGTTTTTCCCTGGTGCAGGCCGTGGTGCCGTTGCTCGGTGCCTGGCGCGGCGACCGTTTGTGGATGAGCCTGGCCCAGCCGGCGGCATGGGGCCAGTTCGCCTTCATGCTGTTTGCCTTCGGTTGCCTGACCTATGCCTTCATGGCTGACGATTTTTCGGTGGCGTACGTCGCCAGCAACTCCAACAGCGCCTTGCCCTGGTACTACAAGTTCAGCGCGGTGTGGGGCGCCCATGAGGGGTCGCTGTTGCTCTGGGCGTTGATCCTTGCCGGCTGGACCTTCGCCGTCTCGGTGTTTTCCCGACAGTTGCCCCAAGTGATGCTGGCCCGGGTGCTGGCGGTGATGGGCATGATCAGCACCGGTTTCCTGCTGTTCTTGATCGTCACCTCCAACCCGTTCGAGCGCATCCTGCCGCAGATGCCGACGGATGGTCGCGACCTCAACCCATTGCTGCAAGACATCGGCCTGATCGTTCACCCGCCAATGCTCTACATGGGCTACGTCGGCTTCTCCGTGGCCTTCGCCTTCGCTATCGCCGCGTTGCTCGGTGGGCGCCTCGATGCCGCGTGGGCACGCTGGTCGCGTCCGTGGACCATCGTCGCCTGGGCCTTCCTCGGCATCGGCATCACCCTTGGCTCGTGGTGGGCCTACTACGAGCTCGGCTGGGGCGGCTGGTGGTTCTGGGACCCGGTGGAAAACGCGTCCTTCATGCCCTGGCTGGTGGGCACGGCGCTGATTCACTCCCTGGCCGTCACGGAAAAACGCGGGGTGTTCAAGAGCTGGACCGTGTTGCTGGCCATCGCGGCGTTCTCGCTGAGCCTGCTGGGGACCTTCCTGGTGCGTTCCGGCGTACTCACGTCGGTGCACGCCTTTGCCTCTGACCCCGAGCGCGGTGTGTTCATCCTGATGTTCCTGCTGTTCGTGGTCGGCGGTTCGCTGACGCTGTTCGCCCTGCGTGCGCCGGTGGTCAAGAGCCAGGTCGGCTTCAACCTCTGGTCACGGGAAACCCTGTTGCTGGGCAATAACCTGGTGTTGGTGGTGGCCGCGTCGATGATCCTGCTGGGGACGTTGTACCCACTGGTGCTCGATGCGTTGTCCGGCGCCAAGCTGTCGG
This sequence comes from Pseudomonas sp. NFACC08-1, assembly GCF_900106735.1. Taxonomy (NCBI): domain Bacteria; kingdom Pseudomonadati; phylum Pseudomonadota; class Gammaproteobacteria; order Pseudomonadales; family Pseudomonadaceae; genus Pseudomonas; species Pseudomonas sp. NFACC08-1. The sequence continues at coordinate 67,814 of NZ_FNNL01000005.1, forward strand.
TGGGGCCGCCGTACTTCAATGCGTTGTTCATCCCGCTGATGGCGATCCTGATGGTGGTGATGGCCATCGGTGTGCTGGTGCGCTGGAAAGACACCCCGGTCAAGTGGCTGCTGGGCATGTTGACCCCGGTGCTGCTGGGCACGGCCGCTCTGGCCGTGGTGGCCGGCGTGGCGTATGGCGATTTCAACTGGGCGGTGTTGGCGACGTTCGTGCTGGCGGCCTGGGTATTGCTGGCGGGTGTGCGGGACATCTTCGACAAGACCCGGCACAAAGGCCTGATCAAGGGCCTGCCGACCCTGACCCGCAGTTACTGGGGCATGCAGGTCGCCCACCTGGGCATCGCCGTCTGCGCCCTGGGCGTGGTGCTGTCCAGCCAGAACAGCGCCGAGCGCGACCTGCGCCTGGCGCCGGGTGAGTCCATGGACCTGGCCGGCTATCAGTTCGTTTTCGAGGGCGCCAAACATTTCGAGGGCCCGAACTTCACGTCCGACAAAGGCACTGTACGGGTCATTCGCAACGGCCAGGAAATCACCGTGCTGCACCCGGAAAAACGTCTCTACACGGTGCAGAACTCGGTCATGACCGAAGCTGGCATCGATGCCGGTTTCACCCGCGATCTCTACGTGGCGCTGGGCGAGTCCCTGGGCGACGGCGCGTGGGCGGTACGGGTCCACGTCAAGCCGTTCGTACGCTGGATCTGGTTCGGTGGCTTGCTCACCGGCCTGGGTGGGGTGTTGGCGGCGCTGGATCGTCGTTATCGAGTCAAGGTGAAAACCCGGGTGCGTGAGACCCTGGGCATGACGGGAGCCACTGCATGAAACGTTGGTTGATGTTGGTGCCGCTGGCGCTGTTCCTGTTGATGGCGGTGTTTTTGTACCGCGGGCTGTACCTGAACCCGAGCGAGTTGCCCTCGGCGATGATCGGCAAGCCGTTCCCGGATTTTTCCCTGCCATCGGTGCAGGGCGACAAGACCTTGACCCGCGCCGACCTGCTGGGCAAGCCGGCGCTGGTCAACGTGTGGGGCACCTGGTGCATCTCCTGCCGGGTCGAGCACCCGGTGTTGAACAAGCTGGCCCAGAACGGGGTGGTGATCTACGGCGTCAATTACAAGGACGTCAATGCCGACGCCTTGAAATGGCTGGCCGAGTTCCACAATCCGTATCAACTGGACATTCGCGATGAAGACGGCTCCCTGGGCCTGAACCTGGGTGTCTACGGCGCGCCGGAAACGTTCTTCATCGATGCCAAGGGCATCATCCGCGACAAGTTCGTCGGCGTGATCGACGAGCAGGTCTGGCGCGAGAAACTGGCCGCCAAGTATCAGGCACTGGTGGACGAGGCCAAGCCATGAAGCGCTGGTTAGCTGCCGCCATCCTCGGCCTGAGCCTTGCCGGTGTGGCCCATGCCGCCATTGATACCTACGAATTCGCCAACGACGGCGAGCGCGAGCGATTTCGCGAACTGACCAAGGAACTGCGCTGCCCCAAGTGCCAGAACCAGGACATCGCCGACTCCAACGCGCCAATTGCCGCCGACCTGCGCAAGGAAATCTTCCGCATGCTCGGTGAGGGCAAGGACAACCAGCAGATCATCGATTTCATGGTCGATCGCTACGGTGAGTTCGTGCGCTACAACCCCGCCCTGTCCTCCAAGACGGCGCTGCTCTGGTTCGGCCCCGCCGGGCTGTTGTTTGGTGGTTTCGTTGTCATTGCAGTGATCGTGCGCCGCCGCCGGGTCCAGCGCACCGCCGCCCCGGACACGCTTTCTGTCGAAGAGCGCCAGCGCCTCGACCAACTGTTGGATAAAACCAAGCATGATTGATTTCTGGCTCGCCGCAGGTCTGCTTCTTCTGGTTGCCCTGAGTTTTCTGTTGATCCCTGTGCTGCGCGGTCGCCGCGCCCAACTGGAGGAGGACCGTACCGCACTCAACGTGGCGTTGTATCAGGAACGTGTCGCCGAATTGCAGACCGAGCGGGAGGAGGGTGTGCTCAACGCGGCGCAACTGGACACCGGTCGCGCCGAAGCCGCCCGTGAACTGCTCGCCGACACCGAGGGCGCCGACACACCGCGCGAATCCCGGTTGGGCAAGCCGTTGCCGTTGCTCGCCGCCGTGCTGGTACCGTTGTTGGGCCTGGCGCTGTACCTGCATTTCGGTGCCAGTGACAAGGTCGAGCTGACCCGTGAATTCGCCCAGGCGCCGCAGTCGATGGAAGAGATGACCCTGCGCCTGGAACGCGCCGTGGCGGCGCAGCCGGATAATGCCGAGGGGCTGTACTTCCTCGGGCGAACCTACATGGCGCAGGATCGGCCGGCGGACGCGGCGAAGCTCTTCGAGCGCACCGTGGCCGTCGCCGGTCGTCAACCGGAACTGTTGGGCCAGTGGGCCCAGGCGCAGTATTTCGCCGATGGCAAGAAATGGTCGGATAAAGTCCAGGCCTTGACCGACGAAGCGCTCAAGCTCGATCCGAAGGAAGTCACCAGCCTCGGCCTGTTGGGCATCGCCGCGTTTGAAGGCGAGCGTTATCAGGATGCGATCGACTACTGGGGGCGTCTGCTCGCGCAACTGCCGGAGGGCGACAAGTCCCGGGAGGCGCTGCAGGGCGGCATTACCCGTGCCACCGAGAAGCTGCAGGGCAGTGGCGGCAAGGTCGCCCAGGCGCCTATCGCCAAGGCTGCGGCATTGCTCAAGGTGCGCGTCGACCTGGCGCCGGCACTCAAGGCTAAGGTGCAGCCGGGCGACAGTGTATTCATCTTCGCTCGCGCCGTTTCCGGCCCACCTGCGCCGCTGGCCGCCAAGCGCCTGACGGTCGCCGATCTGCCGGTCACGGTGGAACTGGGCGACGCGGACGCCATGATGCCGCAGTTGAAACTGTCGAACTTCCCCGAAGTCCAACTGGTGGCGCGCATCTCCCGGGCCGGCCAGCCGACCGCGGGTGAGTGGATCGGCCGCAGCCAGCCCCTGGCGAGCAGCACCACGGCGCAGCAACAATTGACCATCGACAGTCCGGACAAATAACAGGAATTCGCACCATGACCGCCATCGCTCGTATCACCCTGCTCACGCTCGTCATGGGCCTGAGCGCTTGTGCGGTCCAGCGTCCGTCGGAGCCCTCGGCGCCGCTGCCACCGATCCCGCCGTCGACCCCGACCAGCAAACCGGCCCCGTCCACACCGCCGGGCAAACCTGTCATCCCGAACAAACCGGCCAAACCGCTGCCGCGTACATCCGCCAGCTTCGCCCCGCCGCCGGGTGGCAACAGCCATTGGGACGCCAAGCTTGGGGTCTATGTGCTGGACAACCAGACGAACACGTTCTATCGCCAGCGAACCTATTACCGCTGGAACAATGGTTGGAGCCGTTCCGTCAGCCCGAATGGCCCATGGGAAGACACCACCATCGAAGGCGTGCCGGCGGGTCTTGGACGCCAGTTTCATTAAGGTCCCTGTGGCGAGGGGATTTATCCCCGCTGGGCTGCGAAGCAGCCCTGAAACCTGATGACTCGGTATGTCAGGCAGATTGAATCCACAGTGATGGGGTCGCTTCGCGACCCAACGGGGATAAATCCCCTCTCCACAACAGCGTTCGGCTCAACTTCATCAGCAGACCGGGGATTTTGTGTTTCTGGATATTCTTTGAACGAAATTTTCACTAAATCTTGCGGACAATCCCCCGCGCTCATATCGCCGTCGGTTATTTAATGGCAATGCCATAGCCGTTCGTGCAACATTTGCGCACTCGCGCAAGCCCCGGGGCCAGGCTTTGGCCAACAGAGGGCGCGCCGTTGTTTCTTTTTGTCACTCCAATTCCGATAGGGTCCTTAAACGACATGGCAATCCCGGACGCCCTGAGTCAGCAGCGTACTACGCATCGCCTGCTGCAACCGACTGTCAAATCGCACCTGGCCTACACGTTGCTTTGTGCCTTGGTGATGATGGTCATGTTCAGCCTGCTGCGCGTGGCGCTGCTGGTTTATAACCGCGAGATGATCCTCGACACGCCGGCTTCGACCTTCGTTGAAGCCTTCGTCAACGGCCTGCGTTTCGACTTGCGCCTGGTGGTCTACCTCTGCATCCCGTTGTTGCTGGCGTTGTTCAGCGCAAGGGCCATGGCGGCCCGTGGGTTCTTTCGTTTCTGGCTGACTGTCACTTCCAGCATCGCGCTGTTCCTGGGCTTGATGGAGATGGATTTCTACCGTGAATTCCACCAGCGCCTCAACGGCCTGGTCTTCCAGTATGTAAAGGAAGACCCGAAAACCGTGATGAGCATGCTCTGGTACGGTTTCCCGGTGGTGCGCTACCTGCTGGCGTGGGCCGGCGGCACCATTATCCTCAGCCTGGCGTTCAAGGGTGCCGACCGCGCCACGCGTCCCCGCGGGCCGTTCAGTGGCGGCACCATTGGCACTCGGCAGATCGCCCCGTGGTATGGGCGTGTCGCGGTGTTTGTCGTTTGCCTGCTGGTCGCCGTGACCGCCGCGCGCGGCACCTTGCGCCAAGGGCCGCCCCTGCGCTGGGGCGACGTCTACACCACCGATTCGAACTTCGCCAACCAGTTGGGCCTCAACGGCACCTTGTCGCTGGTGGCGGCGGCCAAGAGCCGGATGTCCGAAGACCGCGACAACATCTGGAAAGCCACCCTTGAGCAACCGCTGGCGCAGCAGACCGTGCGCGACATGCTGGTGATGCCTGACGATAAACTGGTGGACACCGCGACAGCCGCCGTGCGCCGCGACTACACGCCACCGGCGGACAAGACCCTGCCGATCAAGAATGTGGTCGTGATCCTCATGGAAAGCATGGCCGGTCACTCGGTGGGCGCCTTGGGCGCGCCGGGCAACATCACGCCTTACCTGGACAAACTGGCCAAGGAAGGCCTGCTGTTCGACCGTTTCTTCTCCAACGGCACCCACACCCACCAGGGCATGTTCGCCACCATGGCGTGCTTCCCGAACCTGCCGGGTTTCGAATACCTGATGCAGACGCCGGAGGGCAGCCACAAGCTGTCAGGCCTGCCGCAACTGCTCAGCGCCCGTGACTACGACGACGTGTATGTCTACAACGGCGATTTCGCCTGGGACAACCAGTCGGGGTTCTTCAGCAGCCAGGGCATGACCAACTTCATCGGGCGTAACGACTATGTGAACCCGGTGTTTTCCGATCCCACCTGGGGTGTGTCCGACCAAGACATGTTCGACCGTGGCCTGATCGAGCTCAAGGCGCGGGAAAACGGCAAGCCGTTCTATGCCTTGCTGCAAACCCTGTCCAACCACACCCCTTATGCATTGCCGACGCCGTTGCCGGTCGAGCCGGTCACCGACCGTGGTCGGCTGAACGAACACCTGACCGCCATGCGCTACTCCGACTGGGCCCTGGGCCAGTTCTTCGAGAAGGCCCGCAAGGAGCCTTACTTCAAGGAAACCCTGTTCGTCGTGGTCGGCGACCATGGCTTTGGCAACGAACGCCAGATCACCGAGATGGACCTGGGCCGTTTCAACGTGCCGATGCTGTTGATCGGCCCGGGCGTCCAGGAGAAATTTGGCCAGCGTAATCACACCGTAGGTACTCAGGTCGACATCGTGCCGACCATCATGGGCCGGATCGGTGGGCAAGTACGGAACCAGTGCTGGGGCCGCGACCTGTTGAACCTGCCGCAAGGCGATCCCGGTTTTGGTGTGATCAAGCCGTCGGGCAGCGAGCAGACCACGGCGATCATCCGCGATGACCATATCCTGGTCCTGCCGAAGGAAAAGGAAATGGAACCGAAGATGTATCGCTATGAACTGGGCGCCAACCCAGGTGCGGAAATCATCCCGAATGCACCGGACACCGCGCCGATGAAACTCAAGCTCGAATCTTTCCTGCAAACCGCGACCAAGAGCCTGCTGGATAACACCGCCGGCGTTGTTGACGGCAAGCCGGACTGATAAACGGCGCACATAAAAAAGAGGCCTGCCAAGGCCTCTTTTTTTTTGCGCTTACTGAGTGGTTTATATCTTGCCCAGTAGTAGCAGGATCAACAGCACTACCAACACCACACCGATGATACCGGACGGGCCGTAACCCCAACTTCTTGAGTGCGGGAAGACGGGAAGACCACCGATCAGCAGGAGGATCAGGATAATGATAAGTATTGTGCCCATTGTAGATTTCCTTATTGGTCAGTTCTGGAGTGATACAACTTCCAACTACCAGCGCGCATGCGTTAAATCCGGGCGGCTTAATAAGTCCGACCGTTGCGCCTTGTAGAAAATTCAAAGTTTTTGTAGCGCCTACGGTTTGCCCTCGCCATTCAGCACTCTGATGGAGCGTGGGTCCGTTGAACGCCTTCGCTACACTCGGCCTATCTCTCCCGGAACAACAAGGCTGTCTGCTATGCAAAATCGCATGATGATCACTGGTGCCGGCTCTGGCCTGGGTCGCGAAATCGCGCTGCGCTGGGCCCGCGAAGGATGGCGCCTGGCCTTATCGGATGTCAGCGAACCGGGCCTCGTGGAAACCCTCAAGCTAGTGCGTGGTGCCGGTGGCGACGGCTTCATCCAGCGCTGCGATGTGCGCGACTACAGCCAATTGACTGCGTTCGCCCAGGCCTGCGAAGAGAAATTCGGCGGTATCGATATCATCGTCAACAATGCCGGCGTGGCCTCGGGCGGCTTCTTCAGCGAGCTTTCCCTGGAGGATTGGGACTGGCAGATCGCGATCAACCTCATGGGTGTGGTCAAGGGCTGCAAGGCGTTCTTGCCGCTGCTGGAAAAAAGCCGTGGCAAGATCATCAACATCGCCTCCATGGCAGCCCTGATGCAGGGCCCGGCCATGAGCAACTACAACGTGGCCAAGGCGGGTGTCGTGGCGCTGTCGGAAAGCCTGCTGGTGGAGCTGGCGCAGCAGGAAGTGGGTGTACACGTAGTGTGTCCGTCGTTCTTCCAGACCAATCTGTTGGACTCCTTCCGTGGCCCGACCCCGGCCATGAAAGCCCAGGTCGGCAAGTTGCTGGAAAGCTCACCGATCAGCGCCACGGATATTGCCGACTACATCTATCAGCAGGTCGCCCAGGGCCAGTTCATGATCCTGCCCCACGAACAGGGACGCATGGCTTGGGCCCTCAAGCAGAAGAACCCACAGTTGCTGTACGACGAAATGACCGTCATGGCTGACAAGATGCGCGCCAAGGCCCGGCAAAACCTCAATTGACCTGGGTGCCCGATGTCCTCAGGATGGCGCCATTCGGCCTTCCTGATGGACATCTGCATGCTCAATTACCTGTGGTTTTTTCTCGCCGCCCTGTTTGAGATCGCGGGCTGCTACGCCTTCTGGATGTGGTTGCGCCAGGGCAAGAGTGCCTGGTGGATCGCCCCGGCGTTGCTCAGTCTCACGTTGTTCGCCCTGTTGTTGACCCGCGTCGAAGCGACGTACGCCGGGCGCGCCTACGCCGCTTATGGCGGCCTCTATATCATTGCGTCGATCGGCTGGCTGGCGGTGGTTGAGCGGGTGCGGCCACTGGGGTCCGACTGGATTGGCGTGGCACTCTGCGTCTTGGGGGCGAGTGTGATTCTATTCGGCCCGCGGTTCTCGGCACCCTGAAATAACCGGTAGTCCGACAGGGTTTTGCAGGAAGTTTCCGTCAGTCGCAAGAACTTTGCTTGTAGGGCCTTACTGAATTCTCGCGGGTGTCTTGAGAACGGGGAACAGGCCGGGCATGGTCAGGGTCCAGACATTCTTAAGGACAAGAACCATGCTTGTATTAAGCCGCGCTGTAGGTGAGTTGATTTCCATTGGTGACGATATTTCCGTCCGTGTGCTGTCGGTCAGCGGCGGCACGGTGCGTTTCGGCGTGGAAGCGCCAAGGCACGTCGATGTCCATCGCTCCGAAATCTACGACAAGATCCAGAAGAAAAAGGCCCAGGCCACTCGCAAGGCCTGTTCAGTCGAATAGGTGTTTTGGCACGTCGTGCTTGAGCATCAGTTGACACTGTTCACTTTCGGGGTCGAAGACGATCAACGCCTGGCCTTTGGTCAGGGCTTGCCTGACCCGCAGAACCCGCGTTTCCAGGGGGGTGTCGTCACCATTGTCGGTGCCGTCGCGGGTCACGAAATCCTCGATCAGGCGGGTGAGCGTGTCGACTTCGAGTTGGTCGTGGGGGATGAGCATGGGGTACCTCGGCTAGACAATGGGACGATGCTACGGCCAATGGGCTTTTGCGGCTAGCCTTGGGTTTGTGGGGCCGTTCTGGCCTCATCGTGAGCAAGCTCGCTACCACAGGAATGCATTTCAAGTGTGGGAGCGAGCTTGTTCGCGATGGTAATAGCCCAGACAGTGAATGTTGGATCAGCTATCGGAGCGCTGCCCCACCAGGCTATCCACCGATGGCACCCGGGTATCGCTTTCCATCTGGGTATCGTGTTCGATCTGATGACTGAAGCGGTCCAGTGAGCCTTGGGCTGGTTGCGCGTCGCTGGCGAACACCGGCGGGCTGAGGATGTAGGCGCCGAGCAGGCGACTGAGGGCGGCCAGGCTGTCGATGTGGGTGCGTTCGTAGCCATGGGTGGCGTCGCAGCCGAAGGCGAGCAGGGCGGTACGGATGTCGTGGCCGGCGGTGATGGCCGAATGAGCGTCGCTGAAGTAGTAGCGGAACAGGTCGCGGCGTGCCGGTACCTCGTTCTCCTTGGCCAGTTTCAGCAAGTGCCGCGACAGATGATAGTCGTAGGGGCCTCCGGAGTCCTGCATCGCCACGCTGACCGAATGTTCGCTCGAGTGCTGGCCAGGGGCGACGGGCGCGATGTCGATGCCGACAAATTCGCTGACATCCCAGGGCAGTGCTGCCGCTGCACCGCTGCCGGTTTCCTCGGTGATGGTAAACAGTGGGTGACAATCGATCAGCAGTTCTTCGCCGCTCTCGACAATCGCCTTGAGCGCCGCCAACAGGGCTGCGACCCCGGCTTTGTCGTCCAGGTGCCGGGCGCTGATGTGGCCGCTTTCGGTGAATTCCGGCAGGGGATCGAAGGCGACGTAATCACCGATGCCCACCCCCAGGGTTTCGCAATCGGCGCGCGTGGCGCAGTAGGCGTCCAGGCGCAGCTCGATGTGGTCCCAACTGATGGGCAGTTCATCCACGGCGGTATTGAACGCGTGCCCGGACGCCATCAACGGCAGCACGCTGCCACGGATCACGCCGGTGTCGGTAAACAGGCTGACCCGGCTGCCTTCGGCAAATCGGCTGGACCAGCAACCCACCGGGGCCAGGGTCAGGCGGCCGTTGTCCTTGATGGCCCGCACTGAGGCACCGATGGTATCCAAGTGCGCCGACACGGCCCGGTCGGGGCTGCTCTTGCGCCCCTTGAGCGTGGCGCGGATTGTGCCACGGCGGGTCATTTCAAAAGCGATCCCCAGCTCTTCGAGCCGCTCGGCGACATAACGCACGATGGTGTCGGTAAAGCCGGTAGGGCTGGGAATGGCGAGCATTTCCAGCAGGACTTTCTGCAGGTATTCGAGATCCGGTTCTGGAATTTTGCTGATCATGGAAACTCCTCACGGAACATTAAGTTGAATTAGGGGAACCTTGTGGCGAGGGAGCTTGCTCCCGCTGGACCGCGAGCGGTCCCCTTTGAGCTCCAGGTCAATGCACAGACCCGGAGGGCAACGGAGAAGGGCTGCTTCGCAGCCCAGCGGGAGCAAGCTCCCTAGCCACAGAAGAAGGGCTAGGCCACCGCCTGGCTATGGGGAAACAACAGATCCACAAAGCGCTCGGCGGTGGGTTGTGGTTCGTGGTTGGCCAAGCCTGCGCGTTCGTTGGCTTCGATGAACACGTACTCGGGTTGATCGGCCGCCGGTACCAGCAGGTCGAGGCCGACCATGGGGATGTCCAGCGCCCGTGCGGCGCGCACCGCCGCATCGACCAGGGTCGGATGCAGGATCCCGGTGACATCCTCCAGCACGCCGCCGGTATGCAGGTTCGCCGTACGCCGTACGAACAGGTGCTCCCCAGCGGGCAGCACGCTGTCGTAGTCGAACCCCGCCGCGTTGAGTGTGCGCAAGGTCTCGCCATCCATCGGGATTTTACTTTCGCCGCCCGTGGCCGCTTGGCGTCGGCGGCTCTGGGCTTCGATCAACGCGCCGATGGTGTGCCGGCCATCGCCGATCACCTCCGCCGGGCGCCGGATCGCCGCCGCCACCACTTCAAAACCGATCACCAGGATGCGCAGGTCCAGACCCTCGTGGAAACTTTCCAGCAAGACCTGGCTATCGAATTGCCGGGCCGCTTCGATGGCGCTCTGCACCTCCTCGATGGTGCGCAAATCCACCGCCACGCCTTGGCCCTGTTCGCCGTCCAGCGGCTTGACCACCACCCGTTCGTGCTCGTCGAGAAACGCCAGGTTGTCATCGGCATTGCCCGCCAACTGTTGGGCCGGCAGGTTCAGGCCGGCGCTTTTCAGCACTTTGTGGGTCAGGCTTTTGTTCTGGCACAGCGTCATGCTGATGGCGCTGGTCAGGTCGCTCAAGGATTCGCGGCATCGGACCCGGCGGCTGCCATGGACCAGGGTGAACAAGCCGGCTTCGGCATCGTCTACCTGTACGTCGATGCCTCGGCGGTGAGCTTCTTCGACAATGATGCGCGCATAAGGATTGAACTGCGCTTCGGGGCCTGGCCCCAGGAACAACGGCTGGTTGATGCCGTTCTTGCGTTTAATGGCGAAGGTCGAGAGATTGCGAAAACCGAGTTTGGCGTAGAGGTTTTTCGCCAGGCGATTGTCGTGCAACACCGACAGGTCGAGGTAACTCAAGCCACGGCTCATGAAATGCTCGATGAGGTGACGCACCAGCACTTCGCCAACACCGGGCCGCGGACATTGCGGGTCCACGGCCAGGCACCAGAGGCTGCTGCCGTTTTCCGGGTCGTTGAAGGCCTTCTGGTGATTCAGGCCCATGACGCTGCCGATCACCGCACCGGTGTCGTCATCTTCGGCCAGCCAGTAGACCGGGCCACCCTCATGGCGCGGGGTCAGGCGCAGTGGGTCGATGGGCAACATGCCCCGGGCTTGGTAGAGCTGGTTGATGGCCTGCCAGTCGGTCTCGCCTTGGGCCCGGCGAATCCGAAAGCCGCGAAACACCCGCGTGGCCTGGCGATAGTCGCTGAACCACAGGCGCAAGGTGTCGGACGGATCGAGGAACAGTTGGGCCGGTTCCAGCCCCAGCACTTGCTGGGGCGCGGCCACGTATAAGGCAATGTCCCTTTCGCCGGGGTGTTCGTTGAGCAGTTCCCGGGCCAGGCTTGCCGGGTCCGGGAAGGTGTGGCCGATCAAAAGTCGGCCCCAGCCGCAATGCACCGCGATCGGGTCGGCGCCCAATTCGCTGCCGTCTTCGGCCAGGCGTGCCTGCAGGCGTTCGTAGGAGGGCGCCTGGCCGCGCAAGAGGCGTTGGTTGTGAACCGTTGCATGAGGTTTCATCGATCAGATTCCTTGCTCGCTGAGCCACAGGTTCAGCGCCGCCAGTTGCCACAGTCGTGAGCCGCGCAATGGCGTGAGCTGGCCGTTGGGGTCGGTCAGCAGGCGGTCGAGCATGGCCGGGTTGAACAGGCCGCGGTCCTGGCTCGGATCCAGCAGCAGTTCGCGAACCCAGGCCAGGGTGTTGCCTTCCAGGTGCTTGAGGCCTGGTACCGGGAAATAGCCTTTTTTGCGGTCGATGACCTCGCCGGGGATCACCCGCCGGGCGGCTTCCTTGAGTACCTGTTTGCCGCCATCGGGTAGCTTGAACTTCGCGGGGACCCTGGCCGAGAGTTCCACCAGGCGGTAGTCCAGGAAGGGTGTGCGCGCTTCCAGGCCCCAGGCCATGGTCATGTTGTCGACGCGCTTGACCGGGTCGTCCACCAGCATCACGGTGCTGTCCAGGCGCAGGGCCTTGTCTACCGCGGCATCGGCCCCGGGCTGGGCGAAATGTTCCTTGACGAAGTCGCCGGCGGCGTCGTTGGCCGTCAGCCATTTGGGCTGCACGGTGGCGGCATATTCTTCATGGCTGCGGTCGAAGAACGCGGCGCGATAGGCCGCGTAGGGATCGCTGGCACCATCGACCTGCGGGTACCAATGGTAACCGGCGAACAGCTCGTCGGCGCCCTGGCCGCTTTGCACCACTTTGCAGTGCTTGGCCACTTCCCGCGACAGTAGATAGAAGGCGATGCAGTCGTGGCTGACCATCGGTTCGCTCATGGCACGGAACGCTGCCGGCAGTTGCTCGATGATCTCTTTTTCGTCGATACGCAGTTGGTGGTGGCGGGTGCCGTAGTGCTTGGCGATCAGGTCCGAATACTGGAACTCGTCACCGCGCTCGCCACCGGCATCCTGGAAACCGATAGAGAAGGTCGACAGGTCCTCTACGCCGACTTCCCGCAGCAGGCCCACGAGCATGCTTGAATCCACGCCACCGGAAAGCAGTACGCCGACATCCACGGCGGCGCGTTGGCGAATGGCGACCGCTTCACGGGTGCTGTCGAGCACGCGCTCGATCCAGTCTTCCAGGTTCAGGTGCAGTTCGTCGGCCCGTGGTCCGTAGGGCAGGGTCCACCAGGTTTTCTGCTCGGTGCTGCCGTCGGCTTCGATGCGCATCCAGGTCGCGGGCGGCAGTTTTTCAACACCCGCCAGCAAGGTGCGGGGCGCCGGGACCACCGCGTGGAAATTCAGGTAATGGTTGAGGGCCACCGGGTCGAGCATCGGGTTGATATCGCCGCCCTTGAGCAGCGCCGGCAATGCCGAGGCGAAACGTAGCCGTTGGCCGGTGCGCGACAGGTACAGCGGCTTCACGCCGAGGCGGTCGCGGGCGATGAACAGGCGCTTGGCATCGCGTTCCCAGATGGCGAAGGCGAACATGCCGTTGAGCTTGGGCAGCAGCGCTTCGCCCCAGGCGTGATAGCCCTTGAGCAGCACTTCGGTGTCGCCACCGGAATGGAAGGTGTAGCCCAGGCCTTCGAGTTCGCTGCGCAGCTCCGGGTAGTTGTAGATCGCGCCGTTGAAGGCCAGGGACAGGCCCAGCTGATTGTCGATCATCGGCTGGGCCGAGCCGTCCGACAGGTCCATGATTTTCAGGCGCCGATGCCCAAGGGCAATGGGTCCCTGGCTATGAAAACCCCAGGCGTCGGGGCCGCGAGGGGCCAGGTGATGGGTGATTCGCTCTACGGCCGCAAGGTCCGCAGGTTGTTGATCGAAACGTAACTCTCCAGCTAATCCGCACATAAGTCCTTACCGGTTTTTCCGTTGGGGAGGGGTCAAGCCGCACCCACCAAAAGGGCGGGTACCCTGAAACTGACCGGAGGGATTGCTGTGAGTTTTAGATCGATGCGTTATAAGCCGGCGGGTAGGGGGTGCCCCATGCCTCACGGGATAAGAGGAACCTGTGGAAGCGAGCTTGCTCGCGATAGCAGTGGGGCAGTCAACTCAGATGCCAACTGATCCACCGCCATCGCGAGCAAGCTCGCTCCCACAAGGGATTGGGGCACACCATTAAAGGGTGTCAGGCCTTGCCCCGAATCAATGCCCGCAACGCAAATCGGTTCGGATGGCAGGCCTCGGCCACGCTGCGGGGCAGCGGCAAAGGCTCGTTGTCCAGCCAGGCGGCGATCAGTTCGCCCGACAGCGGTGCAGTGATCAGGCCACGGGAGCCATGGCCGCTGTTGATGTACAAACCCTCGGACCACGGGCAGGGGGTGTCTGGCACTTGGCGGGCGTCTTTGCCCAGGGCCGAATAGGCCTCGCTGAACGCCTGCCTATCCGCCAACGGTCCGACAATCGGCAAGTAATCCGGGCTGGTGCAACGGAATGCCGCACGGCCTTCGAGGCGTTCCGGGTCCAGGCTGCCGGCGTTCAGGCGATCCACCAGGTCTTGGGAGATTTCTTCGAGCATCTGCAGGTTGCCGGCGTGCTCGGCGGCGGTGGGCGTCAGGTCGTCGCTGTTGAAATCGAAACTGGCGCCCAGGGTGTGCTCGCCCAGCCGCGACGGGGCCACATAGCCTTCGGCGCAAACCACGGTCGCCAGGCTCTGGCTGCGGGTGGTTTGCGGCAACCGGGTGATTTGCCCGCGAATACGCTTGAGCGGCAAGTCGGCGGCCGGTTCGAAACGTTTGATTTCGGCGGCGCTGGCGAGGATCGCCACCGGTGCGCTGGCCAGGCATCGTTCGCCGTCCCATGCCTGCCACTGGCCGTCCACGCGGCGCAATTGCAGCACTTCATGATGGGGCTGCACGTCGATCGCCGTGCCTGAGGCTTGCCAGCGACACAAGGCCGGTGGATGCACCCAGCCGCCCTCGGGATAAAACAGACCACCACAGGCCAGGCCGATGCCGGACCGCACTTGCGCCTCGCACTGATCGAGGGGGTGCAGCAAATCCCTTGGGAACGCCTCGGCCAGTTGTGCCTGACGCTCGGCTTCCTTGCTGTTGAAGGCCAGTTGCAAGACCCCGCAGGCGTCCCAGTCAATGCCGCGTTGCAGTTGTTCCAACACGCGCCGGGTGTAGCCGAAACCGCTGAGGATCATCTGCGACAACGCCGTGCCGTGGGCCGATAGCTTGAGATACAGCACGCCCTGGGGGTTGCCGGAGGCTTCCTCGGCCAAGCCGGCATGACGCTCCAGCAGCGTCACCTGCCAGCCACGCGCGGCGAGGCTGGCAGCGCTGGCACAACCGGCCAGGCCGCCGCCGATCACCAGGGCCCGGCGCTCGCCGATGGGCGGCAAGGGGCGGGCATACCAGGGTTTTGCCGAGGCCGGCGCCGGTGTCTGCTCCGGCCAGCCAAGAAACACACCGCGCAGGATTTCCCACTTATGGCCGATGCCCGGCGTGCGCTTCATCTTGAAGCCCGCCGCGTTCAGCAAACGCCTGACCCAACCGGTGCTGGTGAAGGTGCTGAGGGTGGCGTCGGGAGCGGCCAGCCGGGCCAGTTCGGCGAACAGCTCGGCGGTCCACATCTCTGGGTTTCGGGCCGGTGCGAAACCGTCCAGGAACCAGGCGTCGATCTGCCCGTCCAACTGCGGCAATTGCTCCAGGGCATCGCCGATCAACAGGGTCAGCGTCACCCGCCCATTGGCCAGGACCAGGCGCTGGAAACCCTGATGTATCGCCACGTATTGCTTAAGCAGTTGCTCGGTCTGGAGGGCGAGCTGCGGCCAGAGGGCCAGGGCCCGACACAGGTCCTGCGGGGTCAATGGGTACTTCTCGACGCTGACGAAATGCAGCCGCGCCCCGGTCGGCGCGCATTGTTCGAACAACTGCCAGGCGCAGAGGAAGTTCAAGCCGGTGCCAAAGCCGGTTTCGCCGATCACCAGGCGCCCGTCGGCGGGCAGCGCGGCAAAGCGCTCGGCCAGGTTGTTCTGCTCGAGGAACACGTAACGGGTTTCTTCCAGCCCGGACTGATCGGAGAAATACACGTCGTCGAATACCCGCGAGCGCGGGCGACCCTGGTCGTCCCAGTCGAGTTGGGCGTGGTGCTGTACAGGCGTCATGGCAGGCTCGGTCGAAACTGAGCGGCCATTCTAGCCGATCGGTATCGGCTTGCTTGACCCATCGCAACACAGCGTTGTTCTTGATGGAATCTGCTGCACAGGGCCGCATCCAATCCGCTAGTCTTGCCCCAATCCCTGGAAGGAGCTGTCCATGTTCGAATCCGCTGAAATCGGTCACGTCATCGATAAAGAAACCTTTGAAGCCGAGGTGCCGGCCCTGCGTGAAGCACTGCTGGAAGCGCAGTTCGAGTTGCAGCAGCAGGGTCGGTTTCCGGTCATCGTGTTGATCAACGGCATCGAAGGCGCGGGCAAGGGCGAGACGGTGAAGTTGCTCAACGAATGGATGGATCCGCGGCTGATCGAAGTGCGCACCTTTGACCAACAGACCGACGAGGAATTGGCGCGGCCTCCGGCGTGGCGCTATTGGCGAATGCTGCCGGCCAAGGGGCGCATGGGAATTTTCTTCGGCAACTGGTACAGCCAGATGCTGCAGGGCCGGGTCCATGGCGAGTTCAAGGACCCACGGCTCGACCAGGCGATTGCCGGTGCCGAGCGCCTGGAAAAAATGCTCTGCGACGAAGGCGCGCTGATCTTCAAGTTCTGGTTCCACCTGTCCAAGAAGCAGATGAAGGCCCGGCTCAAGGGGCTCAAGGATGACCCGCTGCACAGCTGGCGCATCAGCCCGCTGGACTGGCAGCAATCCCAGACCTATGACAAGTTCGTCAAATACGGCGAGCGTGTGCTGCGCCGCACCAGTCGCGATTACGCGCCGTGGCATGTGATCGAAGGCATGGACAGCTATTATCGCAGCCTCACCGTCGGGCGGATCTTGCTCGACGGTTTGCGCCAGGCCCTGGACCGGCCGAAGATCAGGCCGCAAAAGGTCAGCGTGGCGCCGCTGCCCGAGTTGGATGGCCAGATCACGTTGCTCGACAGCCTGGACATGACCCGGCGCCTGGACAAAGCCGACTACGAAGAACAATTGATCACCGAGCAGGCGCGCTTCTCTGGCCTGCTGCGGGACAAGCGCATGCGCCAGCATGCCCTGGTAGCGGTGTTCGAAGGCAATGACGCGGCGGGCAAGGGCGGGGCTATCCGGCGGGTCACGGCGGCCCTGGACCCGCGCCAATACAGCATCGTGCCCATTGCCGCGCCCACGGAAGAAGAGCGCGCCCACCCCTACATGTGGCGCTTCTGGCGGCATATTCCCGCACGCGGCAAGTTCACCATGTTCGACCGCTCCTGGTACGGTCGGGTGCTGGTGGAGCGGGTCGAAGGGTTTTGCAGCCAGGCCGACTGGCTGCGGGCCTACGGGGAAATCAACGATTTCGAGGAACAGCTCGCCGACGCCGGCGTGGTGGTGGTCAAGTTCTGGCTGGCCATCGACAAGCAAACCCAGCTGGAGCGTTTCCAGGAGCGCGAGGATATTCCGTTCAAGCGCTTCAAGATCACCGAGGATGACTGGCGCAACCGCGACAAGTGGGACGCTTACCGGGCCGCGGTGTGCGACATGGTCGACCGCACCAGCACCGAGATTTCCCCCTGGACCTTGGTGGAAGCCAACGACAAGCGCTGGGCGCGGGTCAAGGTGTTGCGCACCCTCAACCAGGCGCTGGAAGCGGCTTTCGAGCGGAGTGCAAAGCAGGCTCGCAAGAAAAAGAAGGGCTAGGGCGATGGAGGCGCATACGCGAGGTGAATGATTGTCGCAGTCGGTTATGCAGTGGATTTATGCTCGATTCACTCTCAACCGACTACAACAATGAGGTACAGCCATGCGTGAAGTGGTGATCGTCGACAGCGTACGGACCGGCCTGGCCAAGTCCTTTCGCGGCAAGTTCAACATGACCCGTCCAGACGACATGGCGGCCCATTGTGTCGATGCCTTGCTGGCGCGCAACGACATCAACCCCGCCAGTGTCGAGGACTGCATCGTCGGGGCCGGGTCCAATGAAGGCGCCCAGGGCTACAACATCGGGCGTAACGTGGCGGTGCTCTCGCGATTGGGCACCGGCACCGCCGGCATGACCCTCAACCGCTTCTGTTCCTCGGGCCTGCAAGCCATTGCCATCGCCGCCAACCAGATCGCTTCCGGTTGCAGCGACATCATCGTGGCGGGCGGCGTGGAGTCCATCAGCCTGACGATGAAAAGCGTCAACACCGACCACCTGATCAACCCGCTGCTCAAGGAGCAGGTGCCCGGGATCTATTTCCCCATGGGCCAGACGGCCGAGATCGTTGCCCGTCGTTACCAGGTCAGCCGCGAGGAACAGGACCGCTACGCCTTGCAGAGCCAGCAGCGCACCGCCAAGGCCCAGGCGGCCGGGTTGTTCGATGACGAAATCATCCCGATGGCGGTCAAGTACCGGGTCGAGGACAAGAACACTGGCGCTGTGCAGGTCCTCGACGGTGTGGTCGATCGCGACGATTGCAATCGCCCGGACACCACCTATGAAAGCCTGGCAGGCCTGAAACCGGTGTTCGCCGAAGACGGTTCGGTGACGGCGGGCAACTCGTCGCAGTTGTCCGACGGGGCTTCGATGACCTTGGTGATGAGCCTGGAAAAAGCCCTGGCGCTGGGGCTCAAGCCCAAGGCGTTTTTTCGCGGCTTCGCCGTGGCCGGTTGCGAGCCGGACGAGATGGGCATCGGCCCGGTGTTTTCAGTGCCCAAGCTGCTCAAGGCCAAGGGCTTGCAGATCGCCGATATCGATCTGTGGGAACTCAACGAAGCCTTTGCTTCCCAGTGCCTGTACAGCCGCAACCGACTGGAAATCGATCCCGGGAAATACAACGTCAACGGCGGCTCGATCTCCATCGGCCATCCATTCGGCATGACCGGCTCGCGGCAAGTGGGGCACCTGGTGCGCGAGCTGCAGCGACGCAACCTGCGCTACGGTGTCGTAACCATGTGCGTGGGCGGTGGGATGGGGGCTACGGGGTTGTTTGAGGTGGTTCGTTAACCGTTTGCCGAAGAGGTTGGGGGGGCAATCTGTGGCGAGGGAGCTTGCTCCCGCTCGGCTGCGAAGCAGTCGCCGGCTTATCAGTACCGTGCTGATTGAACAGGGGCCGCTTCGCGGCCCAGCGGGAGCAAGCTCCCTCGCCACATCCTGCCTAGCTGGCAACCTGCGTCAGCTGTAGCATCCGGCCGATATACGCCTCTATTTCCCGCTCTGCCGCCTCGCGGGTGGCGAACGGACCCTCCTGGGTGCCCTCACGTGTATTGAAATAAAACTCGCCGTTGACCCGGCAGATCCGGTCACTGCGAAAAATAGTCGTAGGGGCGGGATCCAAGGCGCGTTTTCCAAGCATGTCGGGTCTCCAGAGTGCAGCAAGGTCTGTTTCAAATGAGCATATGTGTTGTCCCTGATTCCCGCCTGCCCAGCCGATCGACGGCTACGACCCATACAATCCCGTGGGCGGCCTCTGCCCAACTGTCCCTGTGTCGTGACGCAATAGACGCCTAGAATGGACGTCCTTTGTCTTGGGCTTCGAGGGTTGCATGCACATATCGTCCGGTCGCTGGGTCTACGGCCTGTTCCTCGCCCTGCTGACTGCCCTGCTCTGGGGAATCCTGCCGATCAAGCTCAAGCAAGTGCTGCAAGTGATGGACCCGGTCACCGTGACCTGGTTTCGCTTGCTGGTGTCCGGCGGTTTGCTGTTCATCTATTTGGCGGCCACCCGGCGTCTGCCCAGTCACAAGGTCCTTGGCCCGCGCGGAGGCTGGCTGGTGGCGATGGCGGTGCTCGGGCTGGTGGGCAACTACGTGTTGTACCTGATGGGCCTGAATCGCTTGAGCCCCGGCACCGCGCAACTGGTGGTGCAGATGGGGCCGATCATGTTGCTGGTCGCCAGCCTGTTCGTGTTCAAGGAGCGCTTCAGCGTGGGGCAGGGCATCGGCCTGCTGGTGTTGCTGATCGGTTTTACGCTGTTTTTCAACCAGCGCCTGGGTGAGTTGCTGACGTCCCTGAGCGACTACACCGCCGGGGTGCTGATGGTGTTGCTGGCGTCGACGGTCTGGACCTTCTATGCCTTGGGCCAGAAGCAACTGTTGACGGTGTGGAATTCGTTGCAGGTGATGATGGTGATCTACCTGTTCTGCGCGTTGCTGCTCACCCCCTGGGTGCACCCGTTGGAGGCGCTGCAATTGAGTCCGTTGCAAGGCTGGTTGTTGCTCGCTTGCTGCCTCAACACGTTGATTGCCTATGGCGCGTTTGCCGAAGCCTTGGCCCATTGGGAGGCGTCGCGGGTCAGTGCGACCTTGGCGATCACGCCGCTGGTGACGTTCGCCGCGGTGGCGATGGCGGCCTGGTGGTGGCCTGATTATGTCCATGCCGAGCAGATCAATTTGCTGGGGTATGGCGGGGCGGTGCTGGTGGTGCTGGGTTCGGCGTTGGTCGCCCTGGGGCCCTCGCTGATCGCCGGGCTCAAGGCCCGGCGGCAGCGGATGGTTGTAGAGCGATAGACCGCGTTATCGTTCTTCGCGAGCAAGCCCCCACATTCGATCTCATCGGACACAGGTTGTGTATCCGACCCCAATCCATTGTGGGAGCGGGCTTGCTCGCGAAGACAGGTTATCGGTCACCGCAAATCTTCAGCCCTGGCTACCGGCCTCCAGCATATTCTCCGGTCGCACCCAGGCATCGAACTCTTCATCGGTCAGGTACCCCAGTTGCAGTGCCGCTTCACGCAAGGTCAGCCCTTCGCCGTAGGCTTTCTTGGCGATCTCGGCGGATTTGTCGTAGCCGATGTGCGGGTTCAGCGCGGTCACCAGCATCAACCCGCGTTCCAGGTGCGCGGCCATCTGCTCGGCATCCGGCTCGAGCCCGGCGATGCAGTGCTGCTGGAAGTTGCTGCAGCCATCGGCCAGCAGCCGGATCGATTGCAGCAGGTTGTGGATGATCACCGGTTTGAACACGTTCAACTGCAAATGCCCCTGACTGGCGGCAAAGCCGATGGTCACGTCGTTGCCCATGACCTGGCAGGCCAGCATCGACAAGGCTTCGCACTGGGTCGGGTTGACCTTGCCGGGCATGATGGAACTGCCCGGTTCGTTGGCCGGCAATTTCACTTCGGCAAACCCCGCCCGCGGCCCGGAACCCAGCAGGCGCAGGTCGTTGGCGATTTTCATCAGGGTCACGGCGAGGGTTTTCAGGGCGCCGGACAAGGCGGTCAAGGGTTCATGGCCGGCCAGCGCGGCAAACTTGTTCGGCGCGGTGACGAATGGCAGGCCCGACAGCGCCGCCAGTTCAGCGGCAATCGCTTCGCCGAAACCATGGGGCGAATTGAGCCCGGTGCCGACCGCCGTGCCGCCTTGGGCCAGTTCGCAGACCGCCGGTAGCGCGGCGCGGATCGCTCGTTCGGCGTAATCGAGTTGAGCAATGAACGCCGACAGTTCCTGGCCAAAGGTGATTGGCGTGGCATCCATCATGTGGGTACGGCCAGTCTTGACCAGTTTCATGTGGCGCGCCGCCAGTTCCGCCAGGCCGCCGGACAGCTCACTGATGGCCGGGAACAATTGCTGGTGGACGGCCTGGGCAGCGGCAATGTGCATCGCGGTGGGGAAGCAGTCGTTGGAGCTCTGCGAGCGGTTGACGTGATCGTTGGGGTGCACGGGGCTCTTGCCACCGCGGGGGTTGCCGGCCAGTTCGTTGGCGCGCCCGGCGATCACCTCGTTGACGTTCATGTTGCTCTGGGTGCCGCTGCCGGTCTGCCAGACCACCAGCGGGAACTGGTCGTCATGCTGGCCGGCCAGCACTTCGTCGGCGGCCTGTTCGATCAGGCGGGCGATGTCGGCGGGGAGGTCGCCATTGCGATCATTGACCCGTGCGGCGGCTTTCTTGATCAGTGCCAAGGCGTGCAACACCGACAGTGGCATGCGTTCGTTGCCAATGGCGAAGTTGATCATGGAACGCTGCGTCTGGGCGCCCCAGTAGGCGTCGTCCGGGACTTCAACCTGGCCAAGGCTGTCGGTTTCGATACGGCTCATCGGGTCAAACTCCTTAAGGGCTGAATGCGCAGTTTAGGCCCAGATGGGCGGCACCGGTTCCCTCAATCATCCTTCAATCCAGGAGCGGTGGGTTCGGCCCGTCAATCGGACCCGGCAAGCATCGGGGTTGAGGCCCAGCGTTTTTTAGGCGCAGAATGGTCGCCCTTGGGGTTCTACCTCGCCTGTAATGAAAGGAAACTCGATGACCCGTCTTCGTGCCATCTGTACCGCAGTTGCTCTGGTGTGTGCCAGCGGCCCTGTTTTCGCCGATACCGCCAGCCACAACGCCAGCGCCGAAGCGTTCCTGACCCTGGCGCACGCTGACAAACTGGGCACTCCGGTATACATGCAAGTGCAGCAGATGTTTGCCCAGCGCTTTGAACAGACCAAGGCCCCTGAGTCGAAAAAAGCCACCCTGGAAACCTACCAGGCCAAGGCCAATGCCGCGTTGGACCAAGCTATCGGCTGGAACAAGCTCAAGCCGGACATGGTCAAGCTCTACACCAGCAACTTCAGCGAATCGGAGCTCAAGGACCTGGTCGCTTTCTATCAATCGCCACTGGGCAAGAAAGTCCTGGAAAAAATGCCGCAACTGACCCAGCAATCAGCCCAACTGACCCAGGCCAAGCTTGAAAGCGCGGTGCCGGTGGTCAACAAGCTGCTGGCGGACATGACGGCCGAGCTCGAGCCAAAAGCCGCCGCCCCTGCCAAGAAAAAGCCGTAAGCGGAGCCTGGTATGAGCATGCAACAACGCATCGAATCGACACTCGGGCTCTTGCAGCCCGAGCACTTGCAAGTGCTGGATGAAAGCCACATGCACAGCCGTGGCCTGCAGACCCACTTCAAGGCCGTGGTGGTCAGCCAGCAGTTCGAAGGGCTCAATCGTGTCAAGCGTCACCAGAAGGTCTACGGCACGCTGGGCGAGCTGATGGGCGAATTCCATGCGTTGGCGCTGCACACCTACACCCCTGAAGAATGGGCCCAGATCGACGCGGCCCCGGCTTCGCCGACGTGTGCCGGCGGCAGCAAGCACTGAAAGTGGTTGTTTGTCGCGCGGATGTTTGTTGTGGCGAGGGAGCTTGCTCCCGCTGGACCGCGAAGCGGTCCCCTGGAAACTGATCCAGACGACGGCTTCGCCGCCGAGCGGGAGCAAGCTCCCTCGCCACAATGGTCCGGCTCACAGGCGCGTGCAGCTCCTAAAGCCACCGTGTTTTTGCTAGAATCCGCAACGCGCCGCTCACCCGGCGCGTTTTTTTTCGCATCCGGTTCACCCTTTACGAGGGTAGCCACCTGGAGAAACACCCATGGCACAACCCATTGTCGTGGCGGCACTGTATAAGTTCGTCACCCTTGAAGATTACGTCGAGCTGCGTGAGCCCTTGCTCAAGGCCATGCTCGACAACGGCATCAAAGGCACGTTGCTGATCGCCGAAGAAGGCATCAACGGCACGGTTTCCGGCACTCGCGAAGGCATCGATGGCCTGCTGGCCTGGCTCAAGAATGATCCGCGCATGATCGACATCGACCATAAAGAGTCGTACTGCGATGAACAGCCGTTCTACCGCACCAAGGTCAAGCTCAAAAAAGAAATCGTCACCCTCGGCGTCGAAGGCGTGGATCCTAACAAGCAGGTCGGCACCTATGTCGAACCACAGGACTGGAACGCACTGATCAGCGATCCGGAAGTGTTGTTGATCGACACCCGTAACGATTACGAAGTGTCCATTGGCACCTTCGAGGGCGCCATCGACCCCAAGACCACCAGCTTTCGCGAATTCCCTGAATACATCAAGGCCAACTTCGACCCGGCCAGGCACAAGAAAGTCGCGATGTTCTGCACCGGCGGCATTCGTTGTGAAAAAGCCTCCAGCTACATGCTTGGCCAGGGTTTCGACGAGGTCTATCACCTCAAGGGTGGCATCCTGAAATACCTCGAAGAGGTCCCCCAGGAAGAAACCAAGTGGCGCGGCGACTGCTTCGTGTTCGACAACCGCGTAACCGTCCGCCACGACCTCAGCGAAGGGGACTACGATCAATGTCACGCTTGTCGTACTCCGGTAAGCGTAGAAGACCGCGCCTCGGAGCACTATGTGCCTGGCATCAGTTGCCCGCACTGCTGGGACAAACTGAGCGAGAAGACCCGTCGCAGTGCCATCGACCGGCAAAAGCAGATCGAGTTGGCCAAGGCTCGCAACATGCCGCACCCGATCGGCTACAACTACAAGCAATCATCTTCCGAGGCTTGAACCATGGCGTCACGCCTGCTCTATGTGATGGACCCGATGTGTTCCTGGTGCTGGGGTTTTGCGCCGGTGGCCGAGGCGCTGGTAGAGCAGGCGCAGGCCGCGGGGGTGGAGTTGCACCTGGTGGTGGGCGGCTTGCGCACCGGCAGCGGTTCGGCGCTGGAGCCGACCACCCGGCGCTACATTCTTGAACACTGGCAGGCCGTTACCCAGGCCACCGGCCAGCCCTTCAAGCTTGAAGGCGCGTTGCCGGATGGTTTCGTCTACGACACCGAGCCTGCCTGCCGGGCACTGGTCACGGCCCGCAGCCTGGCTCCGGACCTGGCCTGGAAGTTGGTGAAGCTGATCCAGCAGGCTTTTTATGTGCAAGGCCGCGACGTGACCCACGCCAGCGTGCTGGTGGAGCTGGCCGAACAGGCCGGGCTGCCACGCATCGAATTCGCCGCGGCCTTCGATCGCGCCGATCAACATGCGGCCACGGCTGCGGATTTCACCTGGGTACAGGACCTGGGCATTGCCGGGTTCCCCACACTGTTGGCCGAGCGCGATGGCCAGTTGGCCTTGCTGACCAACGGTTACCAGCCCCTGAGCCAACTGTCGCCTTTGCTTGGCCGCTGGCTGGAGCGCGCGACCTGTGCCTGACCGGCCACCAGATACATCGGCCTCGCAGCGCATCGACCGGTTGAGTTGGGCGGAAATCCGTCGCCTGGCCCTCAAGCATAAAAAAGCCCTGTGGATCGCCAATGGCGTGGCCGTGCTGGCCACGCTGTGCAGCGTACCGATCCCGTTGCTATTGCCGTTGCTGGTGGATGAAGTCCTGCTGGGGCATGGCGATACGGCCCTGAAAGTCATGAACCAGGCGTTGCCCATGGGCTGGCAGCGCGCGGCCGGCTACATTGGACTGATGTTGCTGGTAACCCTGGCCCTGCGCTGTGGCGCATTGTTGTTCAACGTGCTGCAGGCGCGCTTGTTCGCCCGCTTGGCCAAGGACATCGTCTATCGCATTCGCATCCGCTTGATCGAACGTCTCAAGCGAATTTCCCTGGGCGAATACGAAAGCCTGGGCAGCGGTACCGTGGCGGCCCATCTGGTCACCGACCTGGACACCCTGGACAAATTCATCGGCGAAACCCTCAGTCGTTTCCTGGTGGCGATGCTGACCCTGGTGGGCACCGCCGGGATCCTGGTGTGGATGCACTGGGAGCTGGCGCTGCTGATCCTGCTGTTCAATCCGTTGGTGATCTACGCCACGGTGCAGTTGGGCAAGCGGGTCAAGCACCTCAAGAAGCTGGAGAACGACAGCACCTCGCGCTTCACCCAGGCCTTGACCGAAACCCTGGATGCCATCCAGGAAGTGCGCGCCGGTAACCGCCAGGGGTATTTTCTTGGCCGCTTGGGGATGCGCGCCAAGGAGGTCCGCGATTACGCCGTGAGTTCGCAGTGGAAAACCGATGCCTCGAACCGCGCCAGTGGTTTGCTGTTCCAGTTCGGCATCGATATTTTTCGCGCGGCGGCCATGCTCACCGTGGTGTTTTCCGACCTGTCCATCGGCCAGATGCTGGCGGTGTTCAGCTATCTCTGGTTCATGATCGGTCCGGTCGAGCAACTGTTGAACCTGCAGTACGCCTATTACGCCGCCGGCGGTGCCTTGAACCGGATCAATGAACTGCTGGCCCGGGCCGACGAGCCCCAGTACACGGGCGTCGTCGATCCGTTCAAGGGCCGTGACACGGTGGGCATCGAGATCCAGGGGTTGAGTTTCGGCTACGGCGAGGAACTGGTGCTCAACCAGTTGAACCTGTCCATCTCGCCGGGCGAGAAAGTCGCCATCGTCGGGGCCAGCGGCGGTGGCAAGAGCACCCTGGTGCAGTTGTTACTGGGGCTGTACACGCCACAGTCAGGCAGCATTCGTTTCGGTGGCGCCACGCAACAGGAGATCGGCCTGGAGACCATCCGGGAGAATGTTGCAGTGGTGTTGCAACATCCGGCGCTGTTCAACGATACGGTGCGGGCAAACCTCGCCATGGGCCGTGAGTGCAGTGACGACGACTGCTGGCGTGCTCTGGAAATCGCCCAGCTCGATGCCACCGTACGGGCGCTGCCCCAGGGCCTGGAGAGCGTCGTTGGGCGTTCCGGGGTGCGGCTGTCGGGCGGACAGCGTCAACGGCTGGCCATCGCTCGCATGGTATTGGCCGACCCACGGGTGGTGATTCTCGACGAAGCCACCTCGGCACTGGACGCGGCGACCGAGTACAACCTTCATCAGGCACTGGCGCGTTTTTTGAGCGCACGCACCACGCTGATCATCGCCCACCGGCTCTCGGCGGTGAAGCAGGCCGATCGGGTATTGGTGTTCGACGGTGGGCAAATCGCCGAAGACGGCGACCATTTGCAGCTGATTGCCGAAGGTGGCCTGTACGCGCGACTCTATGGTCATTTGCAACAGATTCAGCAGCCTTGAGTTTCTAGCGCTTTTCTGCGCTTAGTATCGGAAAAAAAGCAGGCAAACACGCCGATTTTTCTGAATTCCACGCAAAGTCTGTCGATCTGTTCATCCATTCATTCGAAAGGTTGAAAACTAGCCTAGGCTATTGAGTCAGGAGCGGAATTCTGGCGGGTGTTCGTCTGGCAATACCTGTGCAAGGGACCTCATGAAGCAAAAGCAGACTCTCGGAACACCACGGCTGCTAGGCATCGTCTGGCCCTTTATTGCCGTCGTGCTATTTCAGGCATTGCTTGGCGGCGTCAGCCTTTACGTGCTGTCTGCCGTTCGCGGCTATGTGGCGGGGGAGAGTCTCTGGTCCAAGGGCCAGAAAGACGCCATCTATTATCTCAACCTCTACGCCGACAGCCGCGACGAGGCGATTTTCCGCAAATACCAGCAAGCCATCGCCGTCCCCGAGGGCGGCCATGAACTGCGCGTGGCGCTGGATCGCGAACCGCCGGATCTCGAAGCTGCACGGGCCGGGATTCTCCAAGGTGGCAACCATCCGGATGACGTTTCCAGCTTGATCTGGTTGTACCTCAATTTTCGTCACTTCAGTTACCTGGAGGAAGCCATCGATCTCTGGACGGTGGGCGACGGCTACCTGATCGAGCTGGATAACGTCGCCCGGCAGATGCACAACAGCATTACCGCAGGCCAGGCGTCGGAGGTGGATATCCGCGGCTGGAAGGCCCAGATCTTTGCGATCAACGATTCCGTTACCCCGGCTGCCAAGGCCTTCAGCGACGCATTGGGCGAGGGCTCGCGTTTCATCCTGCAGCTTTTGTTGGTGACCAATTTCGCCACCGCCCTGGGACTGATCGTCCTGGCGTTGTTGCGGACCCATAAATTGCTCGCCCAGCGGCAGGTGTTCGCCAACGCGCTGCAGATGGAGAAAGAGCGGGCGCAGATCACCCTGCAATCCATTGGCGACGGGGTCATCACCACCGACGTCGAAGGTGCCATCGCCTACATGAACCCCGCTGCCGAAGCGATGACCCATTGGAAGGCTGAACATGCGACGGGCTTGCCCTTGGCCGCGTTGTTCAATTTGCTCGATGACAATGCCCAGACCGAGGGACTGACCCTGATCGAGCACATCCTCAGCGGTCGGCTCAGCGGTGCCAGCGAACATTCCAAGCTGATCCAGCGCCTGGATGGCAGTACCGTGTCGGTCACCCTGGTGGGCGCGCCAATCCGTCATGCGGGCAAGGTCAGCGGCGCCGTGCTGGTGTTGCATGACATGACCCAGGAGCGCCAATACATCGCCAACCTGTCGTGGCAGGCTACTCATGATGCCCTGACTGGCCTGGCGAACCGCCGGGAATTCGAGTATCGCCTCGAGCAGGCCTTGCACAACCTCACTCGCCAGGTCGGGCGTCATGCCTTGATGTTTCTCGACCTGGATCAGTTCAAGCTGGTCAACGACACCTGCGGCCATGCAGCGGGTGACGAATTGTTGCGCCATATCTGCGCCTTGCTGCAATCGGGGCTACGGGAAAACGACACCCTGGCCCGGCTGGGCGGGGATGAGTTCGGGATCTTGCTGGAGAACTGTTCGCCGGAAGCGGCGGAAAAAATTGCCGAAGGGCTGCGCCAGACCGTGCAGAACCTGCACTTTGTCTGGAAGGGCCGGCCGTTCGTGACCACCGTGAGCATCGGCCTGGTGCATATCGCCCAGACACCGACGACCCTCGAGGCGTCCCTGCGGGCTGCCGACATGGCCTGCTACATGGCCAAGGAAAAGGGCCGCAACCGGGTCCAGGTCTATCATGCCGACGACTCGGAGCTGTCCCTGCGTTTTGGCGAAATGGCCTGGGTCCAGCGCTTGCACATGGCTTTGGAGGAAAATCGCTTCTGCCTCTACGCCCAGGAAATCGCCGCGTTGGGCCCGGGCGACCATGGCGGCGGGCATATTGAGATCCTGTTGCGCCTGCATGACGAAGCCGGGCGGATGATCCTGCCGGACAGCTTCATTCCCGCGGCGGAACGCTACGGCCTGATGACCTCCCTGGACCGTTGGGTGGTGGAGAATGTCTTCAAGATCATCCGCCAGTGCCTGAATGATTCGCGACAGGGGCCTATGGCGATGTGTGCGATCAATCTGTCAGGCACAACGATTGGAGACCAGGCATTCCTCGATTTCCTGCGTAAACAGTTCGTGGCCTACTCGATTCCGCCGGAAATGATTTGTTTTGAAATTACAGAAACCAGCGCTATTTCGAATTTGGGCAGTGCGATCCGCTTTATCAATGAACTCAAGAGCTTGGGATGTTACTTCTCGCTGGATGACTTTTGCGCCGGAATGTCTTCATTCGCCTACCTGAAACATTTACCTGTAGACTTCCTGAAGATCGACGGGAGTTTCGTAAAGGATATGCTGGACGACCCGATTAACCGAGCAATGGTCGAAGTGATCAATCACATCGGCCACGTCATGGGTAAGCGCACGATTGCCGAGTTTGTTGAGACCGCCCAGATCGAGCAGGCATTGCTGGAGATAGGGGTGGATTACGCTCAGGGGTATGTGATCGAACGCCCGCAATTGTTTACCTGTGACACGTTGCAATGTCGGCCGGCCCGGCCGCAGCCGTTGTTATTCAAGGCCCCCGGCACGTTCCGCTGAAACTCTTGCTGATCTGGAAAATCACAATCAAAAGGAGCCCGACAGTGATCGACACATTCAACCGAACAGGCCCGCTCATGGACGCCACGAGCTATCCGAAATGGGCACAGCAGCTCATTACCGATTGCAGCGAGAGCAAGCGCCGGGTTGTCGAACACGAACTGTACCAGCGCATGCGCGACAACAAGCTCAGCGCCAGGACCATGCGCCACTACCTCATTGGTGGTTGGCCGGTCGTCGAACAGTTCGCTTTATACATGGCACAGAACCTCACCAAGACCCGCTTTGCCCGCCACCCCGGTGAGGACATGGCGCGTCGCTGGCTGATGCGCAACATTCGTGTCGAACTCAACCATGCCGACTACTGGGTCAACTGGAGCGCCGCCCACGGCGTGACCCTGGAAGACCTGCAAGCCCAGCATGTGCCGCCTGAGCTGCATGCCTTGAGCCACTGGTGCTGGCACACCAGTTCCTCGGATTCGCTGATCGTGGCCATCGCCGCGACCAACTATGCCATTGAGGGGGCCACGGGTGAGTGGTCGGCGCTCGTGTGTTCCAGCGGTGTCTACGCGGCCGCTTTCGCCGAGGAAGACCGCAAGCGGGCGATGAAATGGCTGAAGATGCATGCCCAGTACGACGATGCCCATCCTTGGGAAGCCCTGGAAATCATCTGTACGCTGGCGGGGATGAACCCAAGCAAAGCCCTGCAAACGGAGCTGCGCCAGGCCGTCTGCAAGAGCTATGACTACATGTACCTGTTCCTGGAGCGTTGCATGCAACTGGAGCAGTCGGAGACGGTGAGCAAGTCCTCATCCACCCGTGAGCGCCTGGCACTGGCCGGGAGCTGATTACTACCGCTACAGATAGCCACAACCTGTGGGAGCGAGCCTGCTCGCGAAGAGGTCTGGACAGTCGACGGGGAGGTTGACTGCAAGACCGCTATCGCGAGCAAGCTCGCTCCCACACAATCTCGCTTGCACAGAGGTTTTCAGCCAGCCATCGCCAGTCGATTACGGCCTTCGCGCTTGGCCACGTACAGTGCGCTGTCAGCCCTGCGCAGCAGGCTTTCCGATGATTCCCCCGGTAGCAGGGTGGCGCAACCCAGGCTGACCGTCAGCTCGATCCTTGTGCTCGCGGCGAAATAATCCTGGGCCTGGGCGGCGTAGCGCAGTCGTTCCCCGACCATGGCCGCAGCATCCCGGCTGGTATTGGCCAGCAGGATCAGAAACTCTTCACCGCCGAACCTGAACACCATGTCCACGTTGCGCAGTTGGCCCTTGATCGACTCGGCCACGGCCTTGAGCACTTCGTCGCCAACGCCGTGACCATGGCTATCGTTGATGCGCTTGAAATGGTCGATGTCGAGCATCAGCACCGACAAGGGTTGCGAATGACGCTTGGCCATGTCGATTTCACGCATCAGCGTCTGGTCCATGGCAATGCGGTTGCCGGTACCTGTCAGCGGATCGCGCAGGGCGCTCTGGGTGGCGGCCCGATAGAGCAACGCGTTGCGCAGTGGATACAGCAGCGCCGACATGCTGGATTCAAGGTCGCTTTGTTCGGCTTCGGTGAAGCGCTGGTTGCGACGGAATACCAGTTCGCCCAGGTGTTCGCCTTCATGGCTGAGGTTATAGCTGAGGGTGTGATGCCCGCGTTGCCCGAACTCCAGGCGCAAATCACTGGCTTTGTGCTGGTAAGCCAGCGCATCCAGGGGCACCAGCCGCTGGATTTCCCGGAAAAACAGGCCGAGGATTCGCTGTGGCTCCAGGCTGGTCTGCAGCTGTTGGCTCAGTTGCTGGCGCAATTGCGAAAGACTGATGGAGCGTGCCGCGAGCGGCGATGGCTGGCCAAGACCCAGACGCTGCAATTTGGCGCTGTCGAAGTCAATCGCGTTGATCTGGGTGGGCGTTTTCATATGGCGTTAGCCCCTAAGCTAAATCTGTCCTGGCAGGTTGGGTGTGGCGGCTTTGGGCTGCGCGTCGTACTGGTCCTTCAGTCCCGTAGGACACTGATTTGAGTTTAGTCTGCTTTCCCTGGCAGGCATAAGTCTCGTCTCAACGTCCACTACTTGCCGAACATGGCATGTTTGAGGAAGTTTAGAGCGAAAGTCGTGCCATTCGGTTCACTTCAATAAAAACCGCTTAGGAATCAATTTATTGGCGGCAAATAGGGATATTTCCAGCGACGTGGGTTTGGCGGTTCGCTTGGTTGGGCATCGAATGGAGCCTGCATCGCGACGGTAAGTCGTCGCGATGCAGGCCGTGGCCATTATTGCGCGTTGAACGCCTGGCCATTGACGCCGGTGCTGTCCGGGCCCATGAGGTACAGGTAGACCGGCATGATCTCCTCGGGCGTCGGATTGTTGAGCGGGTTTTCCCCCGGGTAGGCCTGGGCTCGCATGCTGGTGCGGGTGGCACCGGGGTTGATGCTGTTGGCGCGCACGGCGGCGACGGTGTCGACTTCGTCGGCCAGGGTCTGCATCAGCCCCTCGGTGGCGAACTTGGACACGCCATAGGCGCCCCAGTACGCCCGGCCCTTGCGCCCGACGCTGCTGGAGGTGAACACCACGGACGCATCCTGGGACAGCTTGAGCAGGGGCAGCAAGGTGCTGGTAAGCATGAACATCGCGTTGACGTTGACGTGCATCACCCGCATGAAATTCTCACCGGACAACTGTTCCAGCGGTGTACGCGGGCCGATGATCGAGGCGTTGTGCAGCAGGCCGTCCAGGTGACCGAACTCGGTTTCGATCATGGCCGCCAGTTCATCGTACTGATGAGGCAGTGCGGTTTCGAGGTTGAACGGGATCACCGCTGGCTGCGGATGACCGGCCGCCTCGATTTCATCGTAGACCTGGGTCAGGTTGGCTTCGGTCTTGCCCAGCAGCAGCACGGTGGCGCCATGGGCGGCATAGGCTTTCGCCGCTGCGGCACCGATACCGCGACCGGCGCCGGTGACCAGAATCACCCGGCCATTGAGCAGGTCGGGGCGGGCGGAATAATCAAACATAAAAAACCTCAACAATTAGAGCAGCACAGTACCGGTGACGAGGAAGCTTTTGTGGCAAAGAGGCTTTTGTGGCGAGGGAGCTTGCTCCCGCTCGGCGGCGCAGCCGTCGTCCAGGGGACCGCTTCGCGCTCCAGCGGGAGCAAGCTCCCTCGCCACAAGGGCTCAGTTCAGCAACTGCACAACGCGTTATCCAGCACTTCACGCAGCGCCGAAGGGTGGTCGATCACGACGTCCGCGCCCCAGTGCCTCGGGTTGTCGTCCGGGTGGATGTAGCCGTAGGTCACCGCGCAGGTCTTGGTACCGGCGCTGCGTCCGGACTCGATGTCCCGCAGGTCATCGCCCACGAACAGCACGCTGGCCGGATCCAGGTCGAGCATCTTGCAGGCCAGGGTCAGCGGTTCCGGGTCTGGCTTGCTGTTCTTCACGTGATCAGGGCAGATCAGCACTTTCGAGCGCTCGGCCAGGCCCAGTTGCTGCATGATCGGCTCGGCGAAACGCACCGGCTTGTTGGTGACCACGCCCCAGATCAGGTTGGCCGCTTCGATATCGGCCAGCACCTCGGCCATGCCGTCGAACAAATGACTGTGGACCGCGCATCCCTTGAGGTAGCGGTCGAGGAACTCCTGGCGCAGTTCCTCGAACCCCGGTGATTCAGGGTCCATGGAAAAGGTCACCGCGACCATCGCCCGGGCACCGCCGGAAATCTCGTCGCGAATGTGCTGCGTGTTCATCGGTGGCAAGCCACGGTCGGCGCGCATGGCCTGGCAGATGGCGATGAAGTCCGGCGCGGTGTCGAGCAGCGTGCCGTCCATGTCGAAGAGAACCGCTTTGAGACGCATCGACTTACTCCTCGCGCAGGGTCTGGATCATGTAGTTGACGTCAACGTCGGCGGCCAGCTTGTAGTGCTTGGTCAGCGGATTGTAGGTCAGGCCGATGATGTCCTTGACGGTCAGCCCGGCCGCGCGGCTCCAGGCGCCCAGTTCGGAAGGGCGGATGAATTTCTTGAAGTCGTGAGTGCCGCGCGGCAGCAGCTTCATGATGTATTCGGCGCCGATGATGGCGAACAGGTAGGCCTTCGGGTTGCGGTTGATGGTGGAGAAGAACACCTGGCCGCCGGGCTTGACCATACGGAAGCAGGCGCGGATGACCGACGACGGATCCGGCACGTGCTCGAGCATTTCCAGGCAGGTGACCACGTCGAATTGGCCGGGCATTTCTTCGGCCAGGGCTTCGGCGGTGATCTGCCGGTATTCCACGCTGACGCCCGACTCCAATTGATGCAGTTGCGCCACGGCCAGTGGCGCTTCGCCCATGTCGATGCCCATCACCGTCGCCCCGCGCTGGGCCATGGCTTCGCTGAGGATGCCGCCGCCACAACCGACGTCGAGCACCTTCTTGCCAGCCAGGTTGACCCGTTCGTCAATCCAGTTGACCCGCAGCGGGTTGATGTCGTGCAGCGGCTTGAATTCGCTTTCACGGTCCCACCAGCGATGGGCCAGGGCTTCGAACTTGGCGATTTCGGCGTGGTCGACGTTGCTCATGTGCAGATCCTCGAAAAGCTTGAAAAATCAGGTGCCCCGAGCCGTGGCTCAAGGGGCGTGGTTATTCGTTGTGGCCGCTGATGCGCCGACCCCAGGCCTGGGCCGTGGCGATCAGTCTTGATTCGTCCATGCGGGTCAGTCGGCCATCCTCCAATAACGGCTTGCCGCCCACCCACAGGTGTTTTACGCAATCGCGACCGGTGGCATAGATCAACTGCGACACCGGGTCGTAGATCGGCTGCTGGGCCAGGCCCGACAGATCGAAGGCCACCAGGTCGGCGGCCTTGCCCACTTCCAGCGAGCCGACAATCGCCTCGATGCCCAGCGCCCGGGCGCCATTGAGCGTGGCCATGCGCAGCGCCCGGTGGGCATCCAGGGCCGTGGCCGAGCCGGCGACGGCCTTGGCCAGCAGGGCCGCGGTGCGGGTTTCGCCCAGCAGATCCAGGTCGTTGTTGCTCGCCGCACCGTCAGTGCCGAGCGCCACATTGACGCCGGCCTGCCACAGGCGCTCCACTGGGCAGAAACCGCTGGCCAGCTTCAGGTTCGATTCCGGGCAGTGGATCACGCTGCAATTGCTTTCTACCAGCAAGGCCTGGTCTTCGTCGCTGATTTGAGTCATGTGCACGGCCTGAAAGCGTGGCCCCAGCAGGCCAAGTCGTCCCAGGCGCGCCAGCGGTCGCTCCGCGGTGTTATCCACAGCCTGCTGCACTTCGAAGGCGGTTTCGTGAACGTGCATATGAATGGCCGCGTCCAGTTCCTCGGCGATCACGCGGATTTTCTCCAGGTTCTCGTCGCCCACGGTGTAGGGGGCGTGCGGGCCGAATGCGACTTTGATCCGTGGGTGGTGCTTGAGGTCGCCAAACAATTCGATGCCCTGACGAATGGCTTCGTCGGCGCTGGCGGCACCGGGGATCGGGAAATCGAGGATTGGAATCGCGATTTGCGCACGAATACCGCTGTCGTGGACACACTCGCTGGCGATCTTGGGGTAGAAATACATGTCGGAGAAGCAGGTGATGCCGCCCTTGATCTGCTCGGCGATGGCCAGGTCGGTGCCGTCGCGTACGAAATGCTCATCGACCCATTTGGCTTCCGCCGGCCAGATGTGCTGTTCGAGCCAGGTCATCAAGGGCAGGTCGTCGGCCAGGCCGCGGAACAGGGTCATGGCTGCGTGGCCATGGGCATTGATCAGGCCGGGGCTGAGCAGCATGCCGGGCAGCTCACGGACCTGGGCGGCGTCACACCGGAGGGCTTCTGCCCGTGGACCGATGAACGCGATGCAGCCGTCGCGAATGCCCAGGCCATGATCCTTGAGCACTACACCGGCGGGTTCGACAGGCACCAACCAGGTCGGCAGCAATAATAAGTCGAGCGCAACGGCAGGCTTGGGCATCGTGGAACGGTTCCATGGGGTATAAAGGATGGCGAAGTATACCCGAGCGTCTTCGCGGAGGGATCGCTATAATCGGCGGCTTTTGTTCATGAGTACGGGGTGAAGGATGCGCGATCGACTATTGGCTGCGGAGAAGGTGAAGGCCATCGATTGGCGTGATGGCGTCCTGTACCTGTTGGACCTGCGTGTCTTGCCGTTCGAGGAAAACTGGATCGCCTGCACCTGTGCCGCCGATGTGGCCGAGGCCATTGGCTCGCTGGTGGTGCGCGGCGCGCAGGCCATCGGCATCAGCGCGGCTTATGGTGTCGTGCTGGCGGCGCGGACCAGGGTGGTCGAGGGCGGTGACTGGCAATCGGCCCTGGAGGCTGATTTTGCCTTGCTGGCCGAGGCCCGGCCGACAGCGGCGAACCTCTTCTGGGCGCTGGATCGGATGCGCGACCGGTTGGGGCGCTTGAAAGAGCACGCCGAGCCGCTGGCGGTACTTGAGGCTGAAGCCATCGCGATCCACGAAAGTGACCGCGAAGCCAACCTGACCATGACCCAGCTCGGTGTCGACCTGATCCGCAAGCACCAGGGCAACGCCCAGGCCATCCTCACCCACGGCAACACCGGCGCCCTGGCGAGCGGTGGCTTCGGCACGGCCTTGGGTGTCATCCGTGGCGCGTATATCGAAGGCATGGTGGAGCGCGTCTATGCCGACGAAACCCGTCCATCGCTGCAAGGCTCGCGCCTGACGGCGTGGGAGCTGGCCCGTGAGAGCATCCCGGTGACCCTCAACGCCGATTCCGCCGCCGCCCACATCATGAAGACGAAAGGTGTGACCTGGGTGATTGTCGGTGCCGACTGCATCACCGCCAATGGCGATGTGGCGAACAAGATCGGTACCTATCAACTGGCGGTCTGTGCCATGCACCATGGCGTGCGTTTCATGGTGGTGGCGCCGAGTTCGACCATCGATATGAGCCTGGCCTGCGGTGATGACGTTCCGGTCGAGGAGCGCGATGGACGTGAACTGCTGGAAATCGGCGGCAAGAGGCTCGGTGCGGAGGTGGACGCCTTCAACCCGACGTTCGATATCACCCCGGCGGATTTGATCGACGTCATCGTCACGGAGAAGGGCATCATCGAGCGTCCGGACACCGCCAAGCTGGCGCAGTTGATGTGCCGCAAGCGGTTGCACTGACGATTTCCAGAGGGTGATCTGCCGCCATCGCGGGCAAGCTCGCTCCCACAGTGGACAGGGCATGTCTGAAATTTCTGACATAAGAGTCCTTGTGGGAGCGAGCTTGCTCGCGATGAGGTCCTCAAAGGCAACAAATGCCTTGCATTTTCGCCCTGATTCTCCATCCGCAGCGCTTCTAAGCCCCTCTGGTCCCATATCAGCCTGTCACCGGTCAACTAACTACGCACCATGCGCATCTGGGGGATAGGTGCGTGGCGGCTCTTGTGATAACATCCGGCGGTTTCCAAGGCTGCCTCGCGAGGTGGCCTTTACTGCGCAGATCCATGGCATAACTCGTTGATTTGTCGTAAGTCGCTGCACGGCACTTGTTCTGCAGCGGCGAGCTTCGTTCGTCCCATCTGGATGTGACGAGGTTTCACCAGAAAAAGGAATCAGGCTTCTCATGGGCGAACTGGCCAAAGAAATCCTCCCGGTCAATATCGAAGACGAGCTGAAACAGTCCTACCTCGACTACGCAATGAGCGTAATCGTCGGGCGGGCGCTGCCGGATGCGCGCGATGGCTTGAAGCCCGTGCACCGGCGCGTGCTGTTCGCGATGAGCGAACTGGGCAACGACTTCAACAAGCCGTACAAGAAATCTGCCCGTGTCGTCGGCGACGTGATCGGTAAGTATCACCCCCACGGCGACACTGCCGTGTACGACACCATCGTTCGTATGGCGCAGCCATTCTCCTTGCGCTACCTGCTGGTAGACGGCCAGGGCAACTTCGGTTCCGTGGACGGCGACAACGCCGCGGCCATGCGATACACCGAAGTGCGCATGACCAAGCTGGCCCACGAACTGCTGGCCGACCTGCACAAGGAAACCGTGGACTGGGTGCCGAACTACGACGGCACCGAAATGATCCCGGCGGTCATGCCGACCCGTATCCCGAACCTGCTCGTCAACGGCTCCAGCGGTATCGCCGTGGGCATGGCGACCAACATCCCGCCGCACAACCTCGGTGAAGTCATCGACGGTTGCCTGGCCCTCATCGACAATCCCGAGCTGACTGTCGATGAGCTGATGCAATACATCCCGGGTCCGGACTTCCCGACCGCCGCGATCATCAACGGTCGCGCCGGCATCATCGAAGCCTACCGCACCGGCCGTGGCCGCATTTACATGCGCGCCCGTTCCACCGTCGAAGACATCGACAAGGTTGGCGGCCGCCAGCAGATCGTCATCACCGAGCTGCCGTACCAACTGAACAAGGCTCGCCTGATCGAGAAGATCGCCGAGCTGGTGAAAGAGAAGAAGCTCGAAGGCATCACCGAGCTGCGTGACGAGTCCGACAAGGACGGCATGCGCGTCGTGATCGAGTTGCGTCGTGGTGAAGTGCCTGAGGTGATCCTCAACAACCTCTACGCCCAGACCCAACTGCAAAGTGTGTTCGGCATCAACATCGTTGCGCTGATCGACGGCCGTCCGCGGATCCTGAACCTCAAGGACCTGCTGGAAGCTTTCGTACGTCACCGTCGCGAAGTGGTTACCCGCCGCACCGTGTTCGAACTGCGCAAGGCTCGCGAGCGTGGCCACATTCTTGAAGGCCAGGCCGTTGCCCTGTCGAACATCGACCCGGTGATCGCCCTGATCAAGGCCTCGCCAACGCCGTCGGAAGCCAAGGAAGCGCTGATCAGCACGCCTTGGGAGTCCAGCGCGGTGGTGGCGATGGTGGAGCGTGCCGGTGCCGATTCGTGCCGTCCGGAGAACCTCGACCCGCAATACGGCCTGCGCGAAGGCAAGTACTTCCTGTCCCCGGAACAGGCGCAAGCCATCCTGGAACTGCGCCTGCACCGCCTGACCGGCCTGGAACACGAGAAGCTGCTGGCCGAGTACCAGGAGATCCTCAACCAGATCGGCGAACTGATCCGCATCCTCAACAGCGCCACGCGCCTGATGGAAGTGATCCGCGAAGAGCTGGAAGTGATCCGCGCCGAGTACGGCGACGTGCGTCGCACCGAGATTCTCGATGCGCGCCTCGACCTGACCCTGGGCGACATGATCCCGGAAGAAGAGCGCGTGGTGACCATTTCCCACGGCGGCTACGCCAAGACCCAGCCGTTGGCCGCCTACCAGGCCCAGCGTCGCGGCGGCAAAGGCAAGTCGGCGACCGGCGTCAAGGACGAGGACTACATCGCTCACCTGCTGGTCGCCAACAGCCACACCACGCTGTTGCTGTTCTCCAGCAAGGGCAAGGTGTACTGGCTCAAGACCTACGAAATCCCCGAAGCGTCCCGCGCAGCCCGTGGTCGTCCGCTGGTCAACCTGCTGCCGCTGGACGACGGTGAATACATCACCACCATGCTGCCGGTGGAGGAATACACCGAAGGTCACTACATCTTCATGGCGACCGCCAACGGCACCGTGAAGAAGACCCCGCTGGAATCCTTCAGTCGCCAGCGTAGCGTCGGCCTGATTGCCCTGGAGCTGGACGAAGGCGACGTGCTGATTTCCGCCGCCATCACCGACGGCGAGCGTGAAGTCATGCTGTTCTCCGACGGCGGCAAGGTCACTCGCTTCAAGGAATCCGACGTTCGCGCCATGGGCCGTACCGCCCGCGGTGTGCGCGGCATGCGCCTGCCGGAAGGCCAGAAGCTGATTTCCATGCTGATCCCAGAAGAGGGCAGCCAGATCCTCACCGCTTCGGCGCGTGGTTATGGCAAGCGCACGGCCATCAGCGAGTTCCCTGAGTACAAGCGTGGCGGCCAGGGCGTGATCGCCATGGTCAGCAACGAGCGTAACGGCCGTCTGGTTGGCGCTGTCCAGGTGCTTGATGGCGAGGAGATCATGTTGATCTCTGACCAGGGTACCCTGGTGCGTACGCGGGTCGCCGAAGTCTCGAGCCTGGGTCGTAACACCCAGGGCGTGACGCTGATCAAGCTGGCCAGCGACGAAACGCTGGTAGGGCTTGAGCGGGTGCAGGAGCCATCGGAAGTCGAAGGCGAGGAGCTGGAAGGCGAGGAGCTGGAAGGCGAGGAAGGCGTGGCGTTCGACGGCACCCTGGGTGCCGATGTCGACGACATGACCGGTGACCAACCGCTCGACGCTGCCGCAGACGAAGAAGAACCGCAGGACTAAGCGGACACGCGGGGGGCGGATGAAGATTCGCCCCCTTGTTGTTTGTCTCGTTTGAAAATTTGCGACACTGCACATTCTCCTGTGGGGCTGATGCTGCTCACTTAAGGTTTGTTTGATTCATTGTGGCGAGGGAGCTTGCTCCCGCTTGGGTGCGAAGCGCCCATAGAATGGGTCTGCTGCGCAGCCCAGCGGGAGCAAGCTCCCTCGCCACAGGTTCAGGGCAATCCTTACATGAGCGGTAGCTACCATCGGGTGATGGGTGAATGAAGATTTAAGTGACCACCAGATCAGAGCGAGATTGGATGTGAGCAAGAGAGCCTATAACTTCTGTGCCGGCCCGGCGGCGTTGCCTGAAGCGGTCCTGAAGCGTGCCCAGGGTGAACTTCTCGACTGGCACGGCAAGGGCCTGTCGGTCATGGAAATGAGCCATCGCAGCGATGAGTTCGTGTCCATTGCCACCAAGGCCGAGCAGGACCTGCGTGATCTGCTGAACATCCCGTCCAATTACAAGGTGCTGTTCCTGCAGGGCGGCGCCAGCCAGCAGTTCGCCCAGATCCCGTTGAACCTGCTGCCGGAAAGTGGCAAGGCCGACTACATCGACACCGGTATCTGGTCGCAGAAAGCCATCGAAGAAGCTTCGCGCTACGGTCACGTCAACGTGGCTGCCACCGCCAAGCCCTACGACTATTTTGCGATTCCCGGCCAGAACGAATGGAACCTGTCCAAGGACGCGGCCTACGTTCACTACGCGCCGAACGAAACCATCGGTGGCCTGGAATTCAACTGGATCCCGGAAACCGGCGACGTGCCATTGGTGGCCGACATGTCCTCGGACATTCTCTCGCGCCCTGTGGATATCTCCCGTTTCGGCATGATCTAC
Organism: Pseudomonas sp. NFACC08-1; assembly: GCF_900106735.1. NCBI lineage: Bacteria > Pseudomonadati > Pseudomonadota > Gammaproteobacteria > Pseudomonadales > Pseudomonadaceae > Pseudomonas > Pseudomonas sp. NFACC08-1. Next base: position 107,751 of record NZ_FNNL01000005.1, read on the forward strand.
GCCGGCGCCCAGAAAAACATCGGCCCTAGCGGCATCCTGGTCAGCATCATTCGTGAAGACCTGCTGGGGCGTGCCCGCTCCCTGTGCCCGACCATGCTCAACTACAAGGTCGCGGCCGACAACGGCTCGATGTACAACACCCCGCCGACCCTGGCCTGGTACCTCTCTGGCCTGGTATTCGAATGGCTGAAGGAGCAGGGCGGTGTCGAGGCCATCGGCAAGCTCAACGAAGTCAAGCAGCGCACGCTGTATGACTTCATCGACGCCAGCGGCCTCTACAGCAACCCGATCAACAAGACCGATCGTTCGTGGATGAACGTGCCGTTCCGCCTGGCCGACGACCGTCTGGACAAGCCGTTCCTGGCCGGTGCCGACGAGCGTGGACTGCTGAACCTCAAGGGCCACCGTTCGGTCGGTGGCATGCGTGCCTCCATCTACAACGCCGTCGACATCAACGCCGTCAATGCGTTGATCGCCTACATGGCAGAGTTCGAGAAGGAACATGGCTGATGTCTGAGCAAGAACTCAAGGCGCTGCGCCTGCGCATCGATGCCCTGGACGAAAAGGTCCTGGAGCTGATCAGCGAGCGTGCGCGCTGCGCCCAGGAAGTCGCCCGGGTGAAGATGGCCTCCCTGGCCGAAGGCGAAGTGCCGGTGTTCTATCGTCCTGAGCGTGAAGCCCAGGTGCTCAAGCGTGTCATGGAGCGCAACAAGGGGCCGCTGGGCAACGAAGAGATGGCGCGGTTGTTCCGTGAAATCATGTCCTCGTGCCTGGCGCTCGAGCAGCCGCTGAAAGTCGCCTACCTGGGGCCGGAAGGGACCTTCACCCAGGCCGCCGCCATGAAGCACTTTGGTCACGCCGTGATCAGCAAGCCAATGGCGGCCATCGACGAAGTCTTCCGCGAAGTGGCGGCCGGCGCGGTGAATTTTGGCGTGGTGCCGGTGGAAAACTCTACCGAAGGCGCGGTCAACCACACGCTGGACAGCTTCCTCGAGCATGACATGGTGATCTGCGGCGAAGTCGAGCTGCGTATCCACCATCACCTGTTGGTCGGCGAGAACACCAAGACCGACAGCATCAGCCGGATCTATTCCCACGCCCAATCGTTGGCCCAGTGCCGCAAGTGGCTGGACGCCCATTACCCGAACGTCGAGCGCGTAGCGGTATCGAGCAACGCCGAAGCGGCCAAGCGGGTCAAGGGTGAGTGGAACTCGGCGGCGATCGCTGGTGATATGGCGGCCGGCCTCTACGGGCTGACGCGCCTGGCCGAGAAAATCGAGGATCGCCCGGACAACTCCACGCGGTTCCTGATGATCGGCAGCCAGGAAGTACCGCCGACCGGCGACGACAAGACCTCGATCATCGTCTCCATGAGCAACAAGCCCGGCGCGCTCCATGAACTGCTGGTGCCGTTCCACGACAACGGTATCGACCTGACGCGGATCGAGACCCGTCCGTCGCGCAGTGGTAAATGGACCTACGTGTTCTTCATCGATTTCGTCGGCCACCACCGCGATCCGCTGGTAAAAGGTGTGCTGGAGAAAATCAGTCAGGAAGCAGTGGCACTCAAGGTGCTGGGTTCCTACCCCAAGGCAGTTCTTTAAGGGCGGATAGCAAATGAGTGGCAACTTCCTCGCTCTGGCTCAGCCAGGCGTGCAACAACTCTCGCCTTACGTTCCGGGCAAGCCCGTCGACGAACTGGCCCGCGAGCTGGACCTGGATCCGGCCAACATCGTCAAGTTGGCGAGCAACGAAAATCCGTTGGGCGCGAGCCCCAAGGCACTGGCGGCGATCCGCGACGAACTGGCCGAGTTGACCCGTTACCCCGATGGCAATGGGTTTGCGTTGAAAAGCCTGCTGGCCGAGCGCTGTGGCGTCGAGCTGAACCAGGTGACGCTGGGCAATGGCTCCAACGACATTCTTGAGTTGGTCGCCCGTGCGTACCTGGCACCGGGTCTCAACGCTGTGTTCAGCGAGCACGCGTTTGCGGTCTACCCGATCGCGACCCAGGCCGTGGGCGCGGATGCCCATGTGGTTCCGGCCAAGGACTGGGGGCACGATCTGCCGGCCATGCTGGCCGCCATCGATGCCAACACGCGGGTGGTCTTCATTGCCAACCCGAACAACCCGACCGGCACCTGGTTCGACGCCCAGGCCTTGGACGACTTCCTGCAAGACGTGCCCGCGCACGTGCTCGTGGTGTTGGACGAGGCCTACATCGAATACGCCGAAGGCAGCGATTTGCCCGATGGCCTGGATTTCCTCGCGGCCTACCCGAACCTGCTGGTTTCGCGCACCTTCTCGAAAGCCTACGGCCTGGCCTCGCTGCGGGTTGGCTACGGCTTGTCCACCGCCGTGGTGGCCGACGTGCTGAACCGCGTGCGCCAGCCATTCAACGTCAACAGCTTCGCCCTGGCAGCCGCCTGTGCCGCCTTGCAGGATGAGGCCTACCTGGCCGAAAGCCGTCGCCTGAACGCGGCCGGTATGCAGCAGTTGGAAGCGGGGTTCCGTGAGCTGGGCTTGAGCTGGATTCCATCCAAAGGTAACTTCATCTGCGTCGACCTGGGGCGTGTCGCTGCGCCGGTGTACCAGGGGCTGCTGCGCGAAGGCGTGATCGTGCGTCCGGTGGCTAACTACGGCATGCCGAACCACCTGCGCGTCACCATCGGCCTACCGGCGGAAAACAACCGTTTCCTTGAGGCGTTGAGCAAGGTTTTGGCTCGTGGTTGATGTCACTTCGCTGCAACCTGCTGCCCCTATGATCGGTCGCCTGGTGGTGGTCGGCCTGGGGTTGATTGGCGGTTCGTTTGCCAAGGGCTTGCGTGAAAGCGGTCTGTGCCGCGAGGTGGTCGGTGTCGACCTGGATCCGCAGTCGCGCAAGCTGGCCGTGGAGCTGGGGGTGGTCGATCGCTGCGAGGATGACCTGGCGATCGCTTGTCAGGGCGCGGACGTGATCCAATTGGCGGTGCCGATCCTGGCCATGGAAAAACTGCTGGCGCGTCTGGCGACCATGAACCTGGGGCAAGCGATCCTGACCGACGTCGGCAGCGCCAAGGGCAACGTCGTGCGTGCGGCCACCGAGGCCTTCGGCGGGATGCCGGCGCGCTTCGTGCCCGGCCATCCGATTGCCGGTTCCGAGCAGAGCGGGGTGGAAGCCTCCAACGCCGAACTGTTTCGTCGCCACAAAGTGATCCTCACGCCGCTGGACCAGACGGATCCAGCCGCGCTGGCGATGGTGGACCGTTTGTGGCGCGAACTGGGCGCCGATGTCGAGCACATGCAGGTCGAGCGTCACGATGAAGTGTTGGCGGCCACCAGCCACTTGCCGCACCTGTTGGCGTTCGGCCTGGTGGATTCGTTGGCCAAACGCAATGAAAATCTTGAGATCTTCCGTTACGCTGCCGGCGGTTTCCGCGATTTCACGAGAATCGCAGGAAGCGACCCGGTCATGTGGCACGACATCTTCCTCGCCAACCGCGAAGCTGTCTTGCGCACACTCGATACATTTCGCAGCGACCTCGACGCCTTGCGCGACGCGGTCGATGCAGGGGACGGGCACCAATTGCTGGGCGTTTTCACACGCGCCAGGGTGGCCCGCGAGCATTTCAGTAAAATCCTGGCCCGTCGGGCCTATGTGGACGCTATGAACTCCAACGATCTGATTTTCCTGGCACAACCTGGTGGCTCCCTGAGCGGGCGTATTCGTGTACCGGGCGATAAATCGATTTCCCACCGTTCGATCATGCTCGGCTCCCTGGCCGAAGGTGTGACCGAAGTGGAAGGTTTCCTCGAGGGCGAAGACGCCTTGGCGACGCTGCAAGCGTTTCGCGACATGGGGGTGGTCATCGAAGGTCCGCACCACGGTCGCGTGACCATCCATGGTGTCGGCCTGCACGGCCTCAAACCTGCTCCGGGGCCCATCTACCTGGGTAACTCCGGGACCTCGATGCGTCTGTTGTCCGGCCTGCTGGCCGCGCAAGACTTCGACAGCACCCTGACCGGTGACGCCTCGCTGTCCAAGCGCCCGATGAATCGCGTCGCCAATCCGTTGCGGGAAATGGGCGCGGTCATCGAGACGGCCGCCGACGGTCGTCCGCCGATGATCATTCGTGGTGGCAACAAGCTCAAGGGCCTGACCTACACCATGCCGATGGCCAGCGCCCAGGTAAAATCCTGCCTGCTGCTGGCGGGTCTCTACGCCGAAGGCAAGACCACCGTCACCGAACCGGCCCCGACCCGCGACCATACCGAGCGCATGCTGCGCGGCTTCGGCTACCCGGTCACGGTCGATGGCGCCACGGCGTCCGTCGAGTCTGGCAGCAAGCTGACCGCTACCCACATCGAAGTGCCGGGTGACATCTCCTCGTCGGCATTCTTCCTGGTGGCCGCTTCGATTGCCGAAGGTTCCGACCTGGTGCTCGAACATGTCGGCATCAACCCGACCCGCACCGGCGTTATTGACATCCTGCGCCTGATGGGCGCTGACATCACCCTGGAAAACCAGCGTGAAGTCGGCGGCGAGCCCGTGGCGGACTTGCGCGTACGAGCAGCTAAACTCAAGGGTATCGAGATTCCCGAGGCGTTGGTTCCGCTGGCTATCGATGAATTCCCGGTGCTGTTCGTGGCGGCCGCCTGTGCAGAAGGGCGCACCGTATTGACGGGCGCCGAAGAGCTGCGGGTCAAGGAGTCGGATCGCATCCAGGTGATGGCTGATGGCTTGCTCGCCCTGGGCGTCAAGTGCCAGCCAACGCCGGACGGCATCATCATCGACGGCGGCCAGATCGGCGGCGGCGAAGTCCATGGTCACGGTGACCATCGTATCGCCATGGCCTTCAGTGTTGCGTCTTTGCGCGCCAGCGCGCCGATTCGCATCCATGATTGCGCCAACGTCGCGACGTCGTTCCCGAACTTCCTGGCGCTGTGCGCGCAGGTCGGTATCCGAGTAGCACAAGAGGCGCAGTCGTGAACATCAAGGCACCGGTCATCACCATCGATGGCCCAAGCGGTTCGGGCAAGGGCACCGTCGCCGGGATCCTGGCCAGGCAGTTGGGCTGGAACCTGCTCGATTCGGGTGCCCTGTATCGTCTATTGGCGTTCGCTGCCGCGAACCATGGCGTCGACCTGACCAACGAAGAGTTGCTCAAGGCGCTGGCGGCTCATCTGGACGTGCAATTCATTGCCGCGACCGACGGTCAGCTCCAGCGCATCATTCTGGAAGGTGACGAAGTCAGCGACGTCATTCGTACCGAAAGCGTGGGGGCCGGGGCCTCCCAGGTCGCCGCGCTGCCGGCGGTACGCGAAGCCTTGCTGCAACGCCAGCGTGCCTTCCAGGAGCCGCCGGGGCTGGTGGCCGATGGTCGTGACATGGGCACGGTGGTCTTTCCTGACGCGCCGCTGAAGATTTTCCTCACCGCCAGTGCAGAGGAGAGGGCGCGTCGCCGATATTTGCAGTTGAAGGGCAAAGGCGAGGATGTTAGTCTGTCGAGTCTGCTAGATGAGATCCGTGCACGCGATGAGCGTGACACCCAGCGCGCAGTAGCCCCGCTCAAGCCGGCGGCCGACGCGATACAGCTGGATTCCACGGAGTTGTCCATCGATCAGGTGCTGCAACGCATCATGAGCGAGATCGCCATTCGCGATATCGCCGGGTGACAGGAAGCTCCGCAGGGGACCAGTCATAGTCCTGCGGCGCTTCTTTTATATGAAACTAACCCACATCGTCTGGGGTGTGGAGATGGGCGTTTACTTCGCCCTAATCAACAGGAATTAAAATGAGCGAAAGCTTTGCGGAACTCTTTGAAGAAAGCTTGAAAACCCTGAACCTTCAGGCAGGCTCCATCATCACCGGCGTTATCGTTGATATCGATTACCAAGCTCGCTGGGTAACCGTTCACGCTGGTCTGAAGTCTGAAGCGCTGATCCCGCTTGAGCAGTTCTACAACGACGCTGGCGAACTGAACATCAACGTCGGTGACGAAGTTCACGTTGCGCTGGACTCGGTTGAAGATGGTTTCGGTGAAACCAAGCTGTCCCGTGAAAAAGCCAAGCGCGCTGAATGCTGGATCGTTCTGGAAGCGGCCTTCGCAGCTGAGGAAGTGGTCAAGGGCGTTATCAACGGTAAGGTTAAAGGCGGCTTCACTGTCGACGTTAACGGCATCCGTGCGTTCCTGCCAGGTTCCCTGGTTGACGTCCGTCCAGTGCGCGATACCACGCACCTGGAAGGCAAAGAGCTGGAATTCAAGGTCATCAAGCTGGACCAGAAGCGCAACAACGTTGTCGTTTCCCGTCGCAGTGTCCTGGAAGCCGAGAACTCCGCCGAGCGTGAAGCTCTGCTGGAATCGCTGCAGGAAGGCCAACAGGTCAAGGGTATCGTCAAGAACCTCACCGATTACGGCGCATTCGTCGATCTGGGTGGCGTCGATGGCCTGCTGCACATCACCGACATGGCCTGGAAGCGTATCAAGCATCCTTCGGAAATCGTCAACGTTGGCGACGAGATCGATGTCAAGGTTCTGAAGTACGATCGCGAGCGCAATCGTGTTTCCCTGGGCCTCAAGCAACTGGGTGAAGATCCATGGGTCGCTATCAAAGCCCGTTACCCAGAAAGCACCCGCGTCACCGCTCGTGTTACCAACCTGACCGACTACGGCTGCTTCGCTGAGCTGGAAGAAGGCGTTGAAGGCCTGGTACACGTTTCCGAAATGGACTGGACCAACAAGAACATCCATCCTTCGAAAGTCGTACAAGTCGGCGACGAAGTGGAAGTCATGGTTCTGGACATCGACGAAGAGCGTCGTCGTATCTCCCTCGGCATCAAGCAGTGCAAGTCCAACCCATGGGAAGACTTCTCTGGCCAGTTCAACAAGGGCGATAAAATCTCCGGCACCATCAAGTCGATCACCGATTTCGGTATCTTCATTGGTCTGGACGGCGGCATCGACGGTCTGGTTCACCTGTCCGACATCTCCTGGAACGAAGTGGGCGAAGAAGCCGTACGCCGTTTCAAGAAGGGCGACGAGCTGGACACCGTTATCCTGTCGGTTGACCCAGAGCGCGAGCGCATCTCCCTGGGCATCAAGCAATTGGAAAGCGATCCGTTCTCCGAGTACGTTCAAGAGAACGACAAAGGCGCAATCGTTAAGGGCATCGTGAAAGAAGTTGACGCCAAAGGCGCCATCATCACTCTGGCCGACGATATCGAAGCGACTCTGAAAGCCTCCGAAATCAGCCGTGACCGCGTTGAAGACGCGCGCAACGTTCTGAAAGAAGGCGAAGAAGTAGAAGCCAAGATCATCAGCGTTGACCGCAAGAGCCGCGTAATCCAGCTCTCCATCAAGTCGAAAGACGATGCTGAAGAGAAAGAAGCAATCCAGAGCCTGCGCGACAAGCCAGCTACCTCTGACATTGCTGCTGGTCCTACCACTCTGGGCGACCTGTTGCGTGCACAAATGGAAAAACAGAACTGAGTTCTGTCAGACCATAGAAAAAGGGCGACTTCGGTCGCCCTTTTTTGTGCCTGCGAAATGTCAAGATTCTCTGCAAGCTGCTGCCGATGGCAGAGTTCATTCGGGACGCTGCGAAACCAACCCATCAACCCAGCTGTCTCTTTTATGAAGCGGATCAATAATCTATTCAGGGCGTGGCTCCGACTTGTATAAATGATCGATCCGGACCTCTGTCTAAAGGAACTGAATGAACAAGCTCTTTCTGGTGTTGAGTATCTTGGTGCTGGCCGCTTGCTCTACAAGCGCCAAGACCCACGCAGTGCGTGGTGTCAGTGGTATCGAGGTCGACTGCTCGGGGTTGGGTTCCGGTTGGGAGAAGTGCCACAAGAGGGCCGCAAGAGAGTGTAAGGGGGCTGGCTACAAGGTGATTACCCGATCCGACGACGCGAAGGATGAAGATCAGTACCCCTTTGGTTTCAATCCGGCTGGCTATCTGACTCGTACGATGCTGGTCATCTGTCGATAGCATCTCCCTGCTTGCGCACAAAGAGGCGGTAGGGGAGTCAAGAAGAATGTCAATACTTGGGCTGTTCAAATCCCTCCGGTCATGCTAAAACCTTTTCAAGCGATTTTCCTAGCTGCTTGAAAAAGAAGGGAAAAATATGACGAAGTCGGAGTTGATCGAACGAATTGTCACCCATCAAGGGCTACTCTCATCCAAGGATGTGGAGCTAGCCATCAAGACCATGCTTGAACAAATGTCCCAGTGCCTGGCTACGGGGGATCGCATCGAGATCCGCGGTTTCGGCAGCTTCTCCCTGCACTACCGCGCTCCGCGGGTTGGGCGCAACCCCAAAACGGGCCAGTCCGTCAGCCTTGATGGAAAATTCGTTCCTCATTTCAAACCAGGCAAAGAGCTTAGGGATCGTGTGAATGAGGAGGAGGGGGATGAGCTCTGACGGAGCCCTAAAACAGAGGAGTTCACATGCGGAACTTTAAACGCTTGACCCTTGTCGTACTTGCGCTGCTCGTGGCCTCAGCTATCGTCCTGTTCGTGCTTGAAAACAACCAGCCAGTGGCATTGCTGTTTCTGGGTTGGTCAGCTCCGCAGCTTCCTGTCTCGGTTTTCGTGATCCTGGCGCTTCTCGCTGGTATGATAGTCGGGCCGTCGCTTGCGTGGTTTTTAGGGGTGCGTAGGCGCTTTAAATAAATGGATGTGTGGCCCGGAAGTCTTGGTAAGGATCACTATCTGCAATTTTTCTGACTTTGGGTGCGTTTTGTTCGTATTTAATCTAGCTCAGTTTGCCGCTATATCCGACACGGCCTTGCCCGTCTTGCCTTTGAATACGTTCGATGTGTCTACGGGCTTGATGCAAAGCGAGGCTTCTTATGCGAAATGATCGCATTGATGCGCGTGACGCAGAGGAGATTGATCTGGTTGAGCTTGCTCAGGGGCTTTGGGCTCAAAAATGGCTGATCTTAGTCATTACCCTTATAGTCACTGCCAGTGCTGCCGCTTACGCATTTCTCAGCAAACCTATCTATGAAGCAAAACTTTTTATCATACCGCCCACTCAGAACGGTATTGCTGAGTTGAACTACGGTCGTGGGAAAAGTACCGAACTCGAAACTTATTCCATCAAGCATGTATACGATGTGTTTGCTCGTAATCTGCAAGGTGAATCTCTTCGCCAAAACTTCTTCAATGAAATTTATCTCCCGTCACTTGATGAATCCCGGCGAAAGGGGGCTCTCGACCGTTTGTATGAACAATTCTCACGGGAGCTGGTAATCAAGGGGCCAGGTAAGGATACACCGGACCGGTTCTCCGTGACTGTCCAAAGCGGCGATCCAATAAAGGCCGCTGAGTGGGTAAAGGCCTATGTGGCGCGCGCCAGCGAGGCGGCCGAATCGGAGCTGATTAAGAACGTAACGACCGAGGCTTCCGTAAGAGCTCGCAACCTTGAGCAGCGCATTATTAGCTTACGCGAAACCGCGCAGCGGATACGTGAGGATCGTATTCAACAACTGCGTGAAGCACTGAAAATTGCCGAGGCGATTGGCTTGACTTCACCAACCGTAAACTCTTCTGCTGCGGTGGATATTACTGTAGATACTGGTAATAAGATGGATTATCAGAGGGGGAGCAAGGCGTTGGCTGCTGAAGTCAGTACTCTGGAGGCGAGGGCCTCCGATGACGCATTTATATCGGATTTGCGGACGTTGCAGATGCGTTATAACTTCTATCGTAAGTTGAACATTGACTCTGAGCGTATTGCGGTTTACAGACAGGATGGTAGTGTTGAGGTGCCCGGGAGTCCGATAAAACCAAGAAAGAGCTTAATCTTGGTGTTGGGCGTCTTGGCGGGGCTTCTATCGGGCGGATTTATCGCCTTGATCCGATATGTATTTAAGCGCAATCAAGAAGAGCAACGGAGTAGACAAGTTAGTCGTGGTTAGATGCCATTCCATCATCCGTTATTGGTAGCTATAATGCATGGTGAGCAGTGTTCTGATTGATTTTTTTTGAGCCCGTCGGCGCTGGGTGTTTCCCAGTGCCGACGGGCTTTCTAGTGCCCAAGGAAAGCGCCTCGGCGTCAGGGCTGGCAATTGATAGCTCAGCTATGGCTGACTGATTTTTCTTGGTGTCACCAAGCGATTTATCATCTTACGACAGGTCTTGACTTCGGTTTATTGGTCGCTTCAGCGGTAATGTTTTGTATAAAAAAAGGATGGATGCCTAACGAAGCGGGCCCCGTGCATGGTTGCCCCTGACCGGATTTTTTACAAGATGAGGCATAATGCGCGCAGACTGAGAGTGTCTCCTGCGTGGTTGCTGACTACTGTATCGAGCAGGGGGCAAGTTGACGGTCGCTGTCTTTGAGCCAGATGGATTGAGTGGAGCAAGCAATCGCCAGGGGTGAGAGCGGAGAGGGTAAGCTAGGCGACGCAACTCAAGACTCCAAAGGAATCGGCGCATCGTTAGCAACTCAGGAGAAGCGATAGGCATCCGAGTGGATGCGTTCTTAGGAGGGAGGCGGTAAAATTGTAAGGTAAAGTGCCAAAGGCTGAACGCAAGGATGAAAAGCGCTTTCTTATGCAAGCAGTTAGCAGGTACGAACGTGAATAGACCAATTTGATGCTCGCTCGAAATTTTTTACAGCTTTCCAATGTCGCAATTCGTGGCTTGACACTTCTCAGCAAATTTTTGCTGATTTTTTTTCTTGCCCGTTTTCTAGAGCCGGTCGAACTAGGTATCTATGGTCTTTTGGCAGCGACTGTTGGCTATTCGCTGTATTTTCTTGGCTTCGATTTCTATACCTATAGTACTCGTGAACTGCTTAAGCGTGAGCGTCACGAGTGGGGAGGACTACTCAAGGCCCAAGGAGCGCTGACGTTAGTGCTCTACCTCATTTTTCTACCGCTGCTAAGCCTGGTTTTTATAAAAGGTTTGCTCCCGATGAAGGTTATCGGCTGGTTCTTTGTTTTACTGATACTTGAGCATTTTACTCAGGAACTGGGTCGCTTACTGATCGCGGTTTCGGATCAACTATTTGCGAGCCTGATACTGTTTTTACGCTCGGGGGTCTGGGCTGTGCTGATCACGGCATTGATGTTCGTTGAGCCTGGTACGCGAAATCTGGACATGGTATTTGGCGCTTGGACGTTGGGATCGGCGACAGCTCTTCTGCTGGGTATACACCGTATCAAGCGTATGGCGCTATCTGGTTGGCGGCAAGATGTCGACTGGACCTGGGTCATCAAAGGATTAAGGGTAGCGTCCGCATTGCTGATTGCGACCTTGGCCATTCGTGGGGTTTTCACTTTGGACCGTTATTGGCTCCAAGATCTGGCGGGATTGGACGTACTTGGTGCCTATGTCTTGTTCATGGGCATCAGTATGGCGTTGATATCATTTCTGGATGCTGGTGTATTTGCATTTACTTATCCAGGGCTGATCAGCGCCTACCAGCAGCGAGATCCAGTCGGTTTTCATCAAGGTATACGCAGGTTGTTGCTGCAGACCGTTGGTCTTTGCGTCGCTTTTTCGGTAGTCGCACTGGTTACGATAGGCCCATTGCTGGCTTGGCTGGGCAAGCCGCTTTACAGTGAGCAGGAGGGGCTTTTCGTCTGGATCCTTATTGCTACGGTGCTATACGCACTGGGCATGATTCCCCACTATGGGTTATATGCCCAAGGTCGTGATCGACCAATCATTCATAGTCATATAGCCAGTTTGATCATTTTCGTTCTGGCAACCTTGAGTTTTGCGCAGTCTTGGCCTCTTCTCGCAGTACCGCTGGGGCTGTGCGTCAGCTTTTTTGTCGTTTTGTGCTGGAAATCGTGGAGCTTCTTTCGCCTCACTCCGGCACCTTACCGTTTATTTCAATCCTGACTCTGTACAGGAAGCAACCAAGGGACGCGTTAATGTTCACCAATAAAACCATTCTCATCACCGGCGGTACCGGCTCTTTTGGTAACACGTTTGTGCCGATGACCCTGGCCAAATACAACCCGAAAAAGATCATCATCTTTTCCCGAGATGAAATGAAGCAATGGGACATGGCGAAAAAATTCGAGGGTGATTCCCGCGTTCGATTCTTCATCGGCGACGTCCGCGACAAGGAGCGCTTGTACCGGGCATTGGATGGTGTTGATTATGTGGTTCACGCAGCGGCGACCAAGATCGTGCCAACCGCGGAATACAACCCCTTCGAGTGCATCAAGACCAACATCAACGGCGCGATGAACCTGATCGATGCCTGCATCGACAAAGGCATCAAGCGCGTTGTCGCATTGTCCACCGACAAGGCCAGCAGCCCGATCAACCTCTACGGTGCCACCAAGTTGGCGTCCGATAAGCTGTTTGTTGCCGGTAACTCCTACGCCGGCGGTCACGAAACCCGCATGGCAGTAGTACGTTATGGCAACGTGATGGGATCGCGCGGTTCAGTCATCCCCTTCTTCATGTCGATCAAGGACAAAGGTGAATTACCGATCACCGATGAACGCATGACCCGTTTCATGATCTCCCTGGAAGAGGGCGTCGAACTGGTCTGGCATGCTTTCGAAGACATGGAAGGCGGTGAGATCTATGTGAAGAAAATTCCGTCGATGAAAGTGACAGACCTTGCTCGCGTTGTCGCACCAGAGGCCACTCAAAAGATCGTCGGCATTCGTCCTGGCGAAAAATTGCATGAGCAGATGATCAGCGCCGAAGATTCCTACTACACGTACGAATACCCTGAGCACTTTAAAATTCTGCCGGTTATCAACGAGTGGGCCACCTGCCCTAAACGTATTAAAGACGGCAAGAAGGTCGCAGAAGGCTTCGTTTACGCCAGTGACAATAACACTGAGTGGATGAGTGACGAGGATCTGAAAAGCTGGATCACCCTCAACGAAGCCAAGATCGGGAGTATCTGATACATGATCCCCTACGGTCGCCAGGACATAACTCAAGCTGACATTGATGCGGTGATTGGGGTGTTGCAATCCGACTTCCTCACCCAGGGCCCTATGGTGCCCCGCTTCGAACAGCAAGTTGCTCAGCATGTGGGTGCCAGCCATGCGCTGGCAGTGAACAGCGCAACGTCTGCGCTGCATATCGCTTGTCTTGCACTGGGGCTCGGCCCAGGTGACCGTTTGTGGACAAGCCCCATTACCTTTGTGGCTTCTGCCAACTGCGGATTGTACTGCGGAGCGCAGGTTGATTTCGTGGATATAGATCCACGTACCTACAATCTTTGCCCCCTGGCGCTGGAGCGCAAGTTGGAGCAGGCCGAACGAGCAAATGCGTTGCCCAAAGTGGTCGTGGTGGTCCATCTCTGCGGTCAGCCCTGCGACATGCAAGCGATCCACGGGTTAGCCCAGCGCTATGGGTTCAAAGTCATAGAGGATGCCTCCCACGCCATCGGCGGCAAATACCAAGGCGAATTTATCGGGAACGGAAAGTACAGTGACATTACGGTATTCAGTTTCCACCCGGTAAAGATCATTACCACCGCTGAAGGCGGCATGGCTTTGACCAACGACGTCGAGCTAGCCAATAAAATGGCTCTGCTGCGTAGCCACGGCATTACCCGGGATGCGCAACAGATGACTCATGAGTCGGATGGTCCCTGGTATTACCAGCAGATTGATCTGGGTTTCAACTACCGAATGACTGAACTGCAAGCTGCCTTGGGCGTTAGTCAGATGGAGCGTCTGGATCAATACGTCGCTCGCCGTCATCAGTTGGCTGCGCGTTACAACGACCTATTGGCGACTTTACCTGTCACTGTCCCTTGGCAACACGCCGACAGCTACTCAGGCTTACATCTTTATGTGATTCGTTTGCAACTGGATAAAATCAGCAAGACTCATCGCCAGGTGTTTGAATCGCTACGTGAGCAAGGGATTGGCGTGAACCTGCATTACATTCCGGTTCACACCCAGCCTTACTACGCGCAGATGGGCTTCAAGCCTGAGGATTTTCCGATGTCGCAAGCTTACTACCGCGAGGCAATTAGCATCCCGATGTTCCAGACGATGAGCAATGAACAGCAGGACCAAGTAGTTACCGCCATCACCAAGGCTTTGCAACGATGAAACTGGCCGTCATTCCTGCCCGGGGAGGCAGCAAGCGAATACCGCGAAAAAACATCAAGGCGTTTTGCGGTAAGCCGATGATCGCCTGGTCAATTGAAGCCGCATTGCAAAGTGGCTGCTTTGATCAAGTCATTGTCTCGACCGATGATCAGGAAATTGCTGAAGTAGCTCGCCAATACGGAGCCAGTGTTCCGTTCATGCGTCCTGCTGAACTGTCTGATGATTACACCGGAACTATACCGGTAATTCAGCAGGCCATCGAATGGTGCCGGGCTGATGGGTTTGATGTCCGCCAAGTATGCTGTTTGTATGCAACCGCACCGTTCGTTAGCCCGGAAGATTTGTGTCGTGGCTTGGATATCCTTGAAAAAACCGGTAGCCAGTACGCCTTTTCGGTGACCAGCTACGCATTTCCGATACAACGGGCGATTCGCCTGACGGAAGCGGGGCACGTTGAAATGTTCAACCCTGAACATTTCAACGCCCGTTCTCAAGACCTTGAAGAAAGCTACCACGATGCCGGCCAATTCTACTGGGGACAGGCAAGCGCCTGGTTGGGAGGGAAAATTATCTTCAGCCCTGAATCCTGTGCGGTTTTATTGCCGCGTCACCGTGTACAGGATATCGATACTCCCGAAGACTGGGTTCGTGCCGAATGGCTGTACAAAGCATTTCAAGCTGAGTCAAGTCAGCAGTGAAAGGAATGACGGTTGTATTCCGGGCCGATGCTTCGCTGCAAATTGGCAGTGGACACATCATGCGTTGCCTGACGTTGGCTGACGCTCTTCGGGCTGAGGGGGCTGAGTGTCACTTTATTTGTCGGGAGCACACGGGGCATTTGCTAGATTTTATTAGCGATAAAGGTTTTATTGCTCATAAATTGCAAGTTCAGAAAGATGTTAGACACGACGAAGAAAAAAAAATAAGTGAAAGTCCGATGCATAGTCATTGGTTAGGCGCTACGCAAGAACAAGATGCAATTGCGAGTAGGTCGATATTGGAATGGCTAAGACCAGATTGGCTCATCGTTGACCACTACGCACTAAATGCATGCTGGGAGAAAAAGGCTCGGCAATTTTGTCGGAAACTTATGGTTATTGATGACTTGGCTGATCGTCAACACGTCTGTGATTTATTGCTTGATCAGAACTTGGGGCGACTACCCTCAGACTACGCTCGTCATGTTCCTTTGGGGTGTGAACTGTTAACTGGCCCTGCCTTTGCCTTGCTGCGCTCCGAGTTTTCTGAGCTGCGAAGTTATAGTTTGGAGCGTCGTACTTCACCAAACCTTAAAAAATTGTTGATCACAATGGGAGGCGTTGATGAAAACAACGCAACAGGCCTGGTTCTGAATGCTTTACAAGTAACTCTATTGCCTGAAGACGTCCATATAACCGTCGTAATGGGGGCGGCTGCACCTTGGTTGGCTGATGTTCAATATCTAGCAAAGCAAATTCCTTATCCAACGGAGGTCGTATTTAATGTTAGTGATATGGCTAGAAGGATGGCAGTCAGCGACTTAGCGATTGGTGCTGCCGGTAGTACATCTTGGGAGCGGTGTTGCCTAGGGTTGCCAAGTTTGATGGTTGTTCTTGCCGACAATCAATCTGGAATTGGAGAGGCTTTGCATAACAGTGGTGCTGCTATTTTATTAGGACGGCCTGACGATATTGATTTTTGTGCGAATGTAAAAAAGACAGTTGAAGTTTTGGCTGGAAATAAAGAAATGCAAGCGCGTATCAGCTCTGCGGCTGCTGATATTGCTGATGGCACTGGGTGTACGGCTGTAGTTAGTCGTATCAAAGAAAGAAGTTGACTATGAAGATTACCATTCTCTGCAATTCGGAAAAGCATCCGGTCAATTTTATGTTGGCGCGTTGGATTCAAAGCTATACTGAACAACACGACATTATTTTAGCAAGGAGTAAGTCTGAGTTAATCGGTGGCGATATCTTATTTCTTGTTTCTTGCGGTGAAATAATTGGGTCAGAAGAACGTGATAAGTTTCAAAAGGTATTAGTAATTCATGCGAGTGATTTGCCGAAAGGCCGTGGATGGAGTCCTCATATATGGGCTATCATTGAAGGCGCTGACGAAATAACCGTAACTCTGTTAGAGGCGGAAGATAAGGTAGATAGTGGCCATATATGGAAGAAGATAAACGTTGAGGTGCCAAAGCATGCTCTGTGTCATGAAATAAATGAATCGTTGTTTGCCGCTGAATATGAATTGATGAGCTTTGCTGTGGAGCAATTCCAGTGGGTAAAGCCTGCTCCGCAACCCGATATGGCTTCTACATATTATTCTCGGCGGGAGCCGAAAGATAGCGAATTGGATCCAGAGGGTAGCATCGCTAGTCAGTTTGATTTAATTCGGGTGAGTGATCCTGATCGATTTCCTGCATTTTTTAATATGCACGGCCATACCTATAAGTTGACGATAGAGAAAATTAAGAAATGAATAAAATTATTTCGATTAATGGCCGAAAAATCGGGGCTGATTTTCCTCCTTATATCATCGCGGAAATGTCGGCAAATCATAACGGTAGTAAGGATATTGCCTTCAAAATTATCGAGGCTGCAAAGAGAGCTGGTGCTGATGCTTTAAAAATTCAAACCTACCGCCCCGATACCATTACGCTAAACTCTGATGCTCCAGACTTTCAGATCAAGGGAGGCTTGTGGGATGGCAAGACCCTGTATGAGCTTTATGAGTGGGCTCACACTCCTTGGGAATGGCACGGACCGCTTTTCGATTACGCCCGAAAATTAGATCTGACAATTTTCAGTTCACCCTTCGACAATACGGCAGTTGATTTGCTTGAGGATTTGAATGCACCAGCTTATAAGATCGCTTCATTCGAAGCCGTTGATTTGGAGCTCATAAAATATGTAGCCGGTACCGGTAAGCCTATGATTATTTCCACCGGAATGGCGGACGCCGAAGAGATAGCAGAGGCTATTGAGGCTGCTCGTGAGGGGGGGTGTAGGCAACTGGCAATACTTCATTGTGTCAGTGGTTATCCTGCCCCTGCCCATGACTATAACCTGCGTACAATACCCGATATGATCCAGCGCCATGGCTTGGTAACTGGTTTATCTGACCACACACTGGACAATACTACGGCGATAACGAGTGTTGCGCTGGGGGCATCTATCATTGAAAAACATTTTACTCTCGATCGGAATGGTGGAGGCCCCGATGATGCCTTTTCGCTTGAGCCAGCAGAGTTGATTGCCTTATGTCGGGATAGCAAGACGGCTTGGACTGCCTTGGGGACGGTTGACTATGGACGTAAATCGAGTGAACAGGGAAATGTGAAATTTCGTCGCTCATTGTATTTTGTTAAAGATTTAAAGGCGGGTAGCGTTATTTCAAATGGGGACATTAGGAGCGTTAGGCCTGGATATGGTCTTGCTCCGAAAGAAATGAATAAAATTCTGGGGAAGATTATTCAGTTTGATGTGGCGAAAAACACACCGGTAGCGTGGCGTTTTTTTGAGTAAGAGTGTGGCAGTTTGAGATAGGCTTCAAGTTTTTAATGTTGTTGTAGGTTGTCTAAGGACTAAGAGTTTTGCATGCGGAGATATAATGAATTTTCTCATTTTGATAAATTCAGCACCCCAATATAAGTACTTTTATTTTCAGATTGGGGCTGCGCTCGGAAGATTAGGGCATAGTGTTTATTATGCTGTAGATTCGAAACGTTCCTGTGTTCTAGAACCGTTGGCCGAGTTAGATGACGGGGATAATACCTTCTTTTTTGATGAGTATTTAAAGGAAAATTATGAGCTTGTTTCGTCGTCAATATGCAGTGACGTAACTTGGGGGGAGTGTTTTTTTTCAGAGTTCGATCGATTTCTAACTCACGATTTCAATCTAGATAAGCCAAGAGAATATTGGGAAAAAACAAAGCAATGTTTGGATTTGTTTTTCGAAAACTTAGTAAAGGGTTTGAATATTGATGCTGTGATTTATGAGAATATTTCAAATAGTTTTGCTTTCTTTGCGTATAAAACCGCACGGAATAATAATAAAAAATACTTGGGGTTAATGGCGTCAAGACTGCCTGGTAGATTCGAGGTCCAAACTTCAATTTTAGACGATGAAGTGGGAAGAATCAAAGAGCTGGCTTTGTTAGAACCAAGTCTTGATGAGTTGGAGTGGTATGCGGCATATAAGGGGAATATAGTAAATACTTTGCCTGATTATATGTTTTATAATAATTTAGATAAAATTAGCTTGGTGAAGCTTCTATCTCCAAACAAATTGTTTCATGTGGTAAAACTGTTGAAATCCTATTGGGAAGTTGATCATTTTTACGACTATCAATTTGGTAGCCCTATGCGTGCGATAATAAAGGGGGGGCGGATTAACTTAAGAAGAAAAATTTCCGCAATTCGATCATTGAGATATTTTAACTCCGATATAACAGTTGATCAGTCCGCGCAGAAAGAAAAATATTATGTTTACCCGATACATTTTCATCCGGAGTCGTCAACATCCGTGTTGTCCCCTCTGTATACAAATGAATTTAATAATATCTTGAATATATCTAATTGTCTGCCCTTTGGTGTGAGGTTATATGTGAAGGATCATATGAGCGCCTATGGGTATCAGACTGCTGAATTTTATCGTAAGGTGTCTGCTTTGCCGGGCGTTAGGTTGATTAGGCCTTCGCAGAATATCAAAAAACTTATTCTTAAGTCTCAGGGGTTGATAACTGTAAACAGTACTGCGGGATTGGAGGCCTTGATTTTGGGTAAGCCAGTTTATTTATTAGGTCGAGTTTTTTATCAGGACTTTCCTGGAGTTGTAAAGCTAAATGGTTTTTCAGATATTCCAAGCTGTCTTGATCGAGTCGAAGTTGATGAAGATTTAGTTGCTTTGCACGTGATTGCTTACTATCGTTTTACATATGAAGGGGATTTGAGGATAAGTAGTTGGAAGAATAAAGAGCCCGAATATTATGATCGATTGGCCTGTTTGTTAGAGAAGAAGGCCTGTTAAATTTTTATGTGTATTAATGGCTTGTGCATAGTCGGGTAGTACAATGAGCTTGACAGTTTCTAAGGCGTCATTATTAAGGCTTTGTTTTGTTCTGTTCTTTTTGTTTAGTGTCATCGCGTACACTTATGAAGTTCAGATTCGCTCAGATTGGGTGCTCGGGCTGCTCTTTGTTAGATGGGGGTTTTTGCTAGCTTTTTGTTTGGTGTGTTTATGCTTTAGCAAAAATGTACTACCTTATATATTCTTCCTTAGCTTGACTTTCGTTTTTTATTTTCTGGGTGAGAGAGAGCATCTTTCGTACTTGGTTTTGGTTGTGTTTTCATTTGCGCTCTCTGAGCAAAAAGAAGAGCAAGTGCAGAAGTTATTTTTGCGAGCGGCTTTTTTATGCTCCTGTTTAATATGTTTTATATTTGTGTTGAGTTTTTTGGATGTTATCGAAGGGAAGATTTTTGTTAATACTTTAGGTTTTGCCTTTGAAGTAAGGAGCGGTCTTGGTTTTTATAATCCTAATCCTGCAAGCCTTTTGTTACTGGCTTGCGTTATGATTTTTGTAGCCTTTGATAGGCGGTTATTGTTTTTTTTCTGGTTGTTGATTTTTTGGTTCTTTCAAGGATGGCTGGGTTCTAGGACTTATATAATGGTTTCTGTAGTTGCTTTTTTGTTGTTTTTTGTTAGGCAGGAGATCCGTTTTCTAAGGTTTATTTATATTTCCCTGATAGGAGCTATTGCACTCTTTCCGGTGCTTGTTTTGTGGGTGTTGAATGGCGCAAACTATTATGTATTTGGTGTCGATGCTAATGCACTATTGAGTGATAGGCTTAATGTAATTAAGTTGGCGTTTGAAAGTCCTGGTGGACTCAATTATATCCCCAGTGCGGACTTTTTAACTATTGATCCGGGGTTTATAAATTTTTTGGGTTATTTTGGAGTGATTTTATATTATATTTTGCTCGGTTTGTCTCTGGCTGCGATTGTCAATGAGCGCCGAGGTGGTGTGTTGATTACCATGATTGTGTTTCTCTTGTCTAACTTTACAGAAAATGCTATTTCCCCGTATAATCTTATGTCGCTTCTTTTCTTTGTTGTTATATTTGAGAGTTTGCGAAATGGTCGAAGGAGTCCAAGGGTTGAAAATAACTGTATTTAATTATGCCCTTGAGATGGGGGGGACTGATCGAGTAGCTGTGGAGTTATCTAAGATATTCTCTAATGAAGGCGAGCAAGATGTTGTGTTTTTAACCATGAAAGCGCGCAGCGATGATTATTTTGACTTGTCTCCTTTGATTAAACGTGCTGACCTTGGCTTTGTTGCGGATGATAAAAAACAGCAGGGTATTAGCTATTTGGGGGGGCGGGCATTTAAAGCTTTTCTGAAAATGATTGTTTTTATTCTGAAAGAAAGGCCTGATTACTTAGTGTCTAATTGGACATCGATAAACTGTTTTGCTTTGTTTGCGGCGTGGCCTTTTAGTGTGCGTGTTGTGTGTGTGGAGCATATGCATTTTGATCAACCCTCAAAGCTCTGGAGGTTTTTAAGATGGTTAGTATATCGAACTGCATATAGGGTGGTCTGCCTAACTGAACAGGATCTGGATGAATATAAAAAGATTGGGGCAAAAGCTGTAAAAATTTTCAATCCTTTGACTGTGGAGGTTTTGAAGATGTCTAAGCGGCAGGGGACTAAATTTGTCGCGGTTGGTCGTCTTGAAGAGCAGAAAGGATTTGATATTTTAATTAAGGCTTTTAAGCGAGTGTCTACTATTTATCCCGACGCTTGTCTTGAAATATATGGAGATGGTAGTCAGCGCGATATTTTGCTTCGGCTTATTCTCGAGTTCGATCTTGAAGGGGCTGTGACCTTAAAAGGGGCGACGAAAAATATTTCTGAAGCCTACGCAAGTGCTGATTTTTTTGTTCTGTCCTCTAGATTTGAAGGGTTCGGTTTGGTAATAGTCGAGGCCCAAGCACATGGTTTGCCTGTAGTGTCTTTTGATTGTCCAAGGGGGCCTTCCGAGATAATTTTTAATGAGGTAAACGGTTTTTTGGTTGAAAATGGAAGCTGCAAAAAACTAGCCGAAAAAATGATCGAATTAATCGAGAATCCTGTGATGTGCTCCGAAATGGTTGCCGCTGGATTAAAGTCTAATGAGCGTTTCGGACACGAGACTATACGTCAAGAATGGCTAAATAAAGTTTTTGGTGGGTAACTATGTCTAGCGTGACTTTTAGCATAATTATGCCGGTTTTTAATGCCGTAAGGACATTAAATGAATCCGTACTTAGTGTGCTTGATCAGACGTTCACAGATTTCGAGTTAATAATTGTAGATGATTGCTCCGTAGATGGTAGTCGTGAATCTATTAAGCTTTTTGCGGAGATGGATAATCGGATTCGGACTGTTTTCCTTGAGCGTAACTCCGGTGTCGCAAATGCGCGAAATGCAGCAATAAAGTGTTCTGAGGGCAGTTATATTGCCTTTCTTGATGCGGATGATGTTTGGATGAGGGACAAGCTGCTCAGGCAGAACGAGTTTTTTTCAAATGGTGCTGATGTTGTTTATTCAGATTTTATCCGTTTTTATGAAGATGGGCATGAAAAAACGGTCTGTTCGCCTGACTTTGTAGACTTCAAAAAAATGTTGAGCGGTAACTGTATAGGGAACCTCACGGGAGCTTACAATACGAGGACCTTAGGTAAGGTTTATCAGGAGTCCATTGGTCATGAAGATTACCTAATGTGGTTGCAGATATTTCGGCGGGGTGTAGTCGCTAAAAGGGTTCCTGAGGTACTGGCCCGTTATCGGGTTTTAAACTCATCTCTGTCAGCCAATAAATTTAAAGCTTTACTTTGGACCTTTCGTATTTATAAAGATAAGATGGGGCTTGGGTTGTTATCTTCAATTTATTATCTTTTTAAATACGCTATTGGCGCCATGTTGGTGCGGGTATAAATCTATGAAAGTGCTTGTGACGGGAGCTTCAGGATACATCGGTCGCGAGTTATGTCGTGAGCTTGGAAAAAAAGATGAGGTCTTGGGAGTTGGGCGTTCTGCACTGGTCGCGCCTGTCGGTTTTAATTACAAGTGCTCTGATTTACAAGGCGACAGTCTCGTTGAATTATTCGCTGGGTATGATTGTGTTGTGCACTTGGCAGGTAAGGCGCATATAGTCGGTCGCGGTGAGGTTTTTGAAATTGAATCTTTCCGTGATGCCAATAAAAATATAGCGGTGCGCGTGGCTAAGGCGGCCATTGAAGCTGGTATTAAAAGATTTGTTTTTATCAGTTCTATAGGAGTAAATGGCGCCAGCACTTCTGGGTGTCCATTTAGTGAGATGTCGACTCCTCAGCCGACCGCCGCATATTCGATTACGAAATATGAAGCTGAGATTTCTTTAAGGGAACTTGTTTCGAATAGCAGTATGGACTTGGTTGTTGTTCGACCGCCGCTTGTCTATTCTTATAATGCACCGGGGAATTTCTCTCGCCTGCTAAGGCTGGTGTCGTTAGGTATACCGCTTCCTCTCGGAGCAGTAAAAAATTCTCGAAGCATGATTGCGCTTGAAAATTTAATAGACTTTATAAAGGTTTGCTTGACTCATAAGTCAGCGGCTAACGAAATTTTTTTGGTGTCTGATCGGTGTGACGTCTCAACACCGGAGGTAGTAAAGTATTTGGCGCAAGGGATGCGAAAAAAAATACTCATGTTGCCTATCCCAAATCCGGTCATGCGGCGGCTTATGTCTGTTGTCGGTAAAAAGTCTATGTATATGCAGCTTTGTGGTTCGTTGGTCGTCGATTCCAGTAAAGCGCAGCGGCTCTTGGGCTGGGAACCGCCTTATAATGCTATCCAATGCTTAATTGAAGCAGGTCGTCGATTCAAGACGCGCAAATGTTGAGTTTTTTCATGGCGGAAACATAATGATTTTTAGCTTGTTTATATTTGTAGTCTTTGTGTCGTCTTGCGTGCTGACCTACGGGCTGCGAAGTTATGCATTGTTCAAAAATATTATTGATGTTCCTAACGCGCGTAGTTCTCATACAAGTCCAACTCCCCGCGGAGGTGGTGTAGCGATAGTCATTAGTTTTTTGTTGGCGTTACCTATACTGGCTTTTTACAATTTTATAATTTGGCCTACAGTGTGGGCGCTGCTCGTTTCCGGCTCGGCTATCGCAGTTCTCGGGTTTCTAGACGATCATGGGCACATCGCGGCCCGTTGGCGTTTACTTGGGCACTTTGCTGCATCGATGTGGGCGTTGTTCTGGTTAGGTGGCTTACCGGCCCTTACGTTATTTGGTGTCGAGCTTGAATTGGCTTGGTTGGGACACATCCTTGCCGTTTTTTACTTGGTATGGATGCTCAATCTCTATAACTTCATGGACGGTATCGACGGTATTGCAAGTGTCGAGGCCATTTGCGCCTGCCTTGGCGCTTCTTTGTTGTACTGGTTGGCTGGTTTTGACAGTTTGATAGTTGTCCCCTTGGCACTGGCGATGTCAGTTGCAGGTTTCCTGTACTGGAACTTCCCTCCAGCGCGAATTTTCATGGGGGATGCAGGAAGTGGATTCCTTGGCATCATCCTAGGTCTAATGTCGTTGCAGGCCGCCTGGGCTTCACCCAAACTGTTTTGGGTCTGGCTGATTTTGTTGGGTGTCTTCATCGTGGATGCAACCGTCACCTTGCTACGACGCATGCTACGAGGTGATAAGGTGTATGAGGCTCATCGCAGTCATGCGTACCAATTCGCTTCGCGCCATTATGGTCGGCATTTGCCAGTAACATTGGCTGTGGCGGTGATCAACTTGTTCTGGCTTCTGCCTCTGGCTGCAGGTGTCGTGTTGTGGAATGTGGATGGCGCATTGGCTTTGATTGTGGCCTATATTCCGTTGGTAATGCTTGCCGTCGGGTTTCATGCTGGCGAGTTGGAGAAGGTCTGATTTCAGGTTAAGGCTCGCTTTTTTTGTTTGTTAGTTGTCTAACGCAGCGAATGTAATTGCGTGCTTAGGAATGGATTAGTTTTAGGAGCAGACCGAGGTGCGTGAAGGGGTTATGGATAAAATACGATCGGCTTTGCTGGGCTTGCCAAGGCGTCATAAACGCGCAATCCAGCTGGCAACGGACGTTGTACTTGTCTGGGTCGCCCTATGGCTGGCGTTCGTCGTTCGCCTGGGCGTCGAAGCATTGGCCAGCCCAATTGAAACGCACCTTTGGCTTTTCGCATCGGCTCCTTTGATCGCTATTCCAATCTTCATCCGCTTTGGCATGTATCGCGCGGTCATGCGCTATTTCGGTAACGACGCGCTGATCACGATTTGCAAGGCGGTCAGCCTTTCGGCCTTGCTGCTGGCTTTGGTGGTGTATTG
Organism: Pseudomonas sp. NFACC08-1; assembly: GCF_900106735.1. Classification (NCBI taxonomy): domain Bacteria; kingdom Pseudomonadati; phylum Pseudomonadota; class Gammaproteobacteria; order Pseudomonadales; family Pseudomonadaceae; genus Pseudomonas; species Pseudomonas sp. NFACC08-1. The sequence goes on from NZ_FNNL01000005.1 coordinate 132,158, forward strand.
GTACAGCAACCATAAAACCGTAGTGCCACGCTCCATCATCTTCAACTACTGGTGGCTGAGCCTGATCATGATTGGGGGCTTGCGCCTGATGATGCGGCAGTACTTCCTGGGGGACTGGTTTACCGCAGCCCAGCATGTGCCCTTTACCAACCGTGACGACGGTCTGCCCAAGGTTGCTATTTATGGTGCCGGGGCCGCAGGTAACCAGCTCGTGGCCGCGCTGCGCATGGGGCGGGTGATGCGACCGGTCGCGTTCATCGATGATGACAACAGCATCGCTGACCGCGTGATCGCTGGACTACAGGTCTACGCGCCCAAGCATATCCAGAAAATGATCGACACAACCGGCGCGCAGGAAATTCTGCTGGCGGTGCCTTCCTCGTCACGTGGGCGCCGTCGGGAGATCTTGACGCTGCTTGAAGGCTTCCCCCTGCATGTCCGTAGCGTCCCTGGGTTCATGGACCTGGCCAGCGGCCGGGTCAAGGTAGATGACATCCAGGAAGTGGACATCGCCGACCTTCTAGGACGCGATCCGGTTCCCGCACAACCTGACCTGCTGGAGCATTGCATCACTGGCCAGTCGGTCCTGGTCACTGGAGCCGGTGGCTCGATCGGCTCCGAGCTTTGTCGGCAAATACTGGCACTGAAGCCGACTACGCTGCTGCTGTATGAGCATAGCGAATTCAATCTCTATAGCATCCTGTCTGAGCTTGAGCCTCGAGTGGTTCGGGAGTCGCTGTCGGTTCGGTTGCTGCCTATCCTTGGATCGGTACGAGATCAGGACAAACTGCTGGACGTGATGAAGACCTGGAATGTCGACACGGTCTATCACGCCGCCGCTTATAAGCATGTCCCGATGGTCGAACACAACATTGCCGAAGGCGTCCTGAACAATGTGATCGGGACGTTGAATACGGCACAGGCTGCGTTGCAGGCAGGCGTATCGAACTTCGTGCTGATCTCCACGGATAAAGCGGTGCGCCCAACCAATGTAATGGGCAGCACCAAGCGGCTTGCAGAACTGACCTTGCAGGCCCTTAGCCGCGAACTGGCCCCCGTGTTATTCGGTGACAAGGCCAACGTTTCAAGGGTCAATAAAACCCGTTTCACCATGGTTCGGTTTGGCAATGTATTGGGGTCATCCGGTTCGGTTATTCCTCTGTTCCACAAACAGATCAAGTCCGGCGGGCCGTTGACCGTCACGCACCCAAAAATCACGCGTTACTTCATGACCATTCCCGAGGCCGCTCAGTTGGTCATACAGGCGGGGTCCATGGGGTTGGGTGGAGACGTGTTTGTGCTGGACATGGGCGAACCGGTAAAGATCGTCGAGCTGGCGGAAAAGATGATTCACCTGTCTGGCTTGAGCGTCCGTTCGGAAAAGAACCCCCACGGCGACATTGCAATCGAGTTCACTGGCCTGCGTCCAGGCGAGAAGCTTTACGAAGAATTGCTGATTGGCGACAATGTCGTCGCCACCCAGCACCCGATGATCATGAGTGCCAATGAGGACCATCTGTCTTGGGACACGCTCAAGATCAAGCTAGCTGAGTTGCTGGCCGCCATCGAGCGCGATGACTACACCAGGGTCCGCCAGCTGCTTCGGGACACTGTCAGTGGTTACGCTCCAGACGGCGAGATTGTCGACTGGATCTACCAGCAACGTCGTCTCGAACCCTGATTGTTACATACGCTGTAACGTACACATTTTTGACAGCGACACCTCATCGCCTAAGTTTGAGAAGCAGCTTCGGAAAAGCTGCTTCTCTCTTAACGATGTCATGGAGCGTCATTTATGCGTACAGGCTATTTCTACTCTCTGGTTTTTGCCTTTCTCACCACCGCCTCGATTGCTGCTATCGCCGCCCCGGCGGTCAAGCCTGAGGTGGTTGCTACGCCGCAAGCAGTGGAGCAGCCAGCCAAAACGCAGAGTACCAAGGTGGATTTGAACGGGGCGGATGCTGCCACGCTGCAGCGCGAGCTGTCAGGGATAGGGAAGGGCAAGGCCGAGGCGATTGTTGCGTATCGGGAGAATAATGGGCCGTTCTCTTCGGTGGAGGAGTTGCTGGAGGTCAAGGGAATCGGCAAGGCGATTCTCGACAGGAACCGTGACAAGCTGGAAGTGAATTGAGTTTGTAATTGAAGGAGGCCGGTCGTATTGACTGGCCTTTTTGCTGTCTGGCGGATGCACATTTTTGCACGCACTCTGGAGGCATCCCGCTGTTGGCATAAATAATGATTACCTACAGCCAACCGATTGTTCAACAATCTGAGGCCTTCCTTCCATGATCCATACGCTTTCCTTGGCCGACCAGATCACGCTGGAGCTACGCGCCGACATCATCGGTGGCCGCTTGCTGCCAGGCATGGCGCTGGTGGAAAACAACCTGGTCTCGGCCTACAGCGCCTCGCGCAACACCATCCGTGAAGCCTTACACCGCCTGGGCCAGGAAGGGTTGACCCGTTACGTGCGCAACAAAGGGGTGATGGTCCGCAGGTTAGGTGTCGATGACGTGGGAGATCTGTTCAAGGTCCGTCGCACTCTGGAGCTGCAAGCCATCATGGGCAGTCAGCCACTGCGCGAGTATCAATCTGACCGGATGCTCGAGGCCCTCGAAGCGGCGGATTTGGCTCGGGAACGTGAAGACTGGCGTTCGGTCGGCACCCATGGCCTGGCGTTCCATCAGCACATCGTCGGATTGATGCGCAGCCCATTACTTGATGAGTTTTTCACCAATGTGGTTGCACAACTGCGCCTGGTATTTAGCTCCGCGCCCGATGAGGCTCGTTTCCAAGCGCCGTGGCTGACCCGTGACCGCTATATCCACGATTGCCTGGCCGAGGGCGACAAGCTTGCGGCCCACGAAGCCATGAGTCTTTACCTCGACGATTCCGAGCAACTGCTTCTGCAACTGCTGACGCCCACCCATCACCCCTGATCAAGGACCCGCGCCATGTACAAAGACTACCCAGCCGCCTACCAGGTCAGCAAAGGTTCAGCCCTGCAGGTGGACAAACCCTTCTACGACCGCATCCGCACCCAGCAGGACAAGCGCGCCCTGATCGAGCAGTTCGAAGTGCCGATCCGTACCGGTAAGGCCTGGCACGTACCCGCCGGTCATGTGTTCCGAGTCACGACTCCGGTGGGCCCGCAGGTAGGAGACTTCAACGTCTGGAACGCCCACGATCCACGGGAACGCCTGTGGGCGGCGCGCACGCGTCAGCTTCAGGGCGCCCACGTCAGTACCCATGATCGGTTGTGGTCGAACCTGCCATTCCTGCGGCCATTGGTGACCATCACCGATGACAGTCTGGCCGGTTATGGCATCGATGAGCATGGTGGCCGACTGCACGATCTGCTGGGTACGCGCTGTGATCCCTATGTGAACAAGATGCTGACGGGGGAGGATTTTCATCATCACTGTCACTCGAACCTGACCCGTGCGGTGTTGCCTCACGGCCTGACTGAGTTCGATGTGCACGACGTGCTGAATATCTTCCAGTGCACCGGGCTTAATCATGACGACATGTACTTCATGAAGGCCTGTCCGGCGCAGAAGGGCGATTACCTGGAGTTTTTTGCCGAGATCGATCTGTTGTGCGCCCTGTCCACCTGCCCGGGTGGTGACTTGTCGCTGGCGATGTGGGGGCCGGATGCGCAGGATCCCCTTAGCGTCTGTCGTCCTCTGGGGGTGGAGATCTATCGGTTGGAGGATTCATTGCTGGAGGGCTGGAGCCAACCTGAGCGGGCGGCATACAAAGGGTTGCATGGCTTGCAGATTGCCAAGGCGGATTGGGAGAAGTAAGGCGGCAGGGGCTCTTGTGGCGAGGGAGCTTGCTCCCGCTGGGCTGCGCAGCAGCCCCCAAATCATGACTCAATCAGCCTGGCGCACCGCGTCGGCAGGTTTGAGGGGGCGCTTCGCGCCCCAGCGGGAGCAAGCTCCCTCGCCACGGGTACGGAGTGTGAAGCTTCCTCACCACAAGAGTGGTGTGTGAGGCAGCGGTTAACGATCCTTGGCCTCCTTCGCATCCATTTCCGCATTGCGCTCGGCAACGCGCTTGCGTTGCTCATCGGTCAACTCGACCTTGTGGGCGGTGTCGCGCAGCATCATCAGACCACCAACGATCGAGCCGATTGCAACAATCAGAATCAACCAGGCATACCAGGGCATAGGGCTCTCCTTGAGGGGGCGATGGACGGACGAACATTTCGCCGGTCCATCGCACCTACCACTTATGAGCGAAGGTTGCTCGCAGTGGTTCAATACTACGCCCGTTCGGTCGGCTTCACCTCAAAGCCCGGTCAGCATCGCATCGGCGGGAGCGTCTGCACGCAACTGTGCGGTGAGGATGAAGTAGACGAAACCCACCACCATGAAGCCAAGGAAGATCAGCCCGATCAGCGCGTTGAACCAGGCCATCGCCACCAGGCACACCACGGCCAATACCAGGGCGATGCCGGGTACCAGCGGATAGCCCGGTGCGCGGAAGGTGCGTTCCAGGTTGGGTTCGGTTTTACGCAGTTTGAACAGGCTGAGCATGCTCATGATGTACATGACGATGGCACCGAACACGGCCATGGTGATCATCGCCGCAGTCAGGGTCATGCCGCCGAGGTTGATCAGGCCGTCGCTGTAGATCGCCGCGATGCCGATCAGCCCACCGGCGATGATCGCCCGGTGCGGCGTCTGGAAGCGTGACAGCTTGGCCAGGGAGGCGGGCAGGTAACCGGCGCGGGCCAGGGCGAAGAACTGGCGCGAGTAGCCAAGGATGATGCCGTGGAAACTCGCCACCAGGCCGAACAGGCCGATCCACACCAGCATGTGCAGCCAGCCGGAGCTTTCGCCAACCACGGTTTTCATGGCTTGGGGCAGGGGATCGTTGATGTTCGACAGGGTGCGCCAGTCGCCGACGCCACCGGCAAAGAACATCACGCCCATCGCCAGGATTACCAGGGTCAGGATGCCGCTGATGTAGGCCTTGGGAATCGTGCGTTTCGGGTCCTTGGCTTCTTCGGCGGCCATGGCCGCGCCCTCGATGGCCAGGAAGAACCAGATGGCGAAGGGGATCGCGGCAAACATGCCGGCGATGGCCGGTGCGCCGAACACATCGGAACCGGCCCAGCCGTTCAGGGCAAAGCTGCTGAAACTGAACGCCGGGGCCACGACGCCCATGAACACCAGCAGTTCGGCCACCGCCAGGACGCAAACAATCAGCTCGAAGGTCGCGGCCAGTTTGACCCCGAGGATGTTCAGGCCCATGAACACGATGTAGGCGCCGACCGCTGCGTGTTTCGGGTCCAGGGCCGGGAACTGCACGTTCAGGTAGGCGCCGATGGCCAGGGCAATGGCTGGCGGGGCGAAGACGAATTCGATCAGTGTCGCCAGGCCGGCAATCAACCCGCCTTTCTCGCCGAAGGCGCGACGGCTGTAGGCAAACGGCCCGCCGGCATGGGGAATGGCGGTGGTCAGCTCGGTGAAGCTGAAAATGAAGCAGGTGTACATGGCCGCCACCATGAAGGACGTCACCAAAAAGCCCAGTGTCCCGGCCACGCCCCAGCCATAGCTCCAGCCGAAATACTCGCCGGAAATCACCAGGCCGACGGCAATACCCCATAAATGCAGGGTGCCCAGGGTGGGTTTGAGTTGTGTGTTCATCGGTGGCTCCCCTCGATCCATAGCAAAAGCGCTGGGGAGGGCAGTGCAGTGGGCGTGCCAGGGTGGCGGGGGCGGTCGTAATGGGTGAAATCGTGTCGTATCGGGGATGTTCCTTGCTTGATGTGCCCCTGTTGTGCGCCAGTTGGGGGCGTTGGCGCTGGTAATGCCGCCTTCGCGAGCAAGCCCGCTCCCACACTGGACTTGCGGTGAGCTCACACCGCGACCTCCTGTGGGAGCGGGCTTGCTCGCGAAGGGGCCCGCCCAGCCAATCATCCAGCCGATTTTTTTACAGATTCTTTATCCCCCAACCGATCTCTAGATCTCGTTCCTTTACAGCCTCCCTGCCGACAATCACTCCACACACGGCACGACGCCGTACCACGGAGAAATCCCATGAATGTTCTGGACGGGGTGTCGCTGCTGCTGGCAGGGGCGCTGTTCATTTATCTGCTGGTTGCGCTGTTGCGCGCCGATCGGAACTAGGAGCGGCTATGCACGGTTATGACTACGGGCTGATCCTCGGCTTTTTCGCCCTGGTGCTGATTCCGGCACCGTTTCTGGGGAGTTTTTACTACCAGGTGATGGAGGGCCAGCGCACTTGGCTTTCACCGATCCTCGGTCCGGTGGAGCGCGGTTGCTATCGCCTGGCCGGTGTCGATTCCACCGCTGAGCAGAGCTGGCAGAAATACACCCTGGCCCTGCTCGCGTTCAACCTGGCGGGTTTTTTCTTGCTGTTCGCCATTCTGCTGCTGCAGGGATATCTGCCGCTCAATACAGAACAATTGCCCGGCATGGAGTGGACCCAGGCTTTCAACACGGCCGTGAGTTTCATGACCAACACCAACTGGCAGTCCTACAGCGGTGAAGCGTCCCTGAGCTACCTGAGCCAGATGGTCGGCCTGACCGTGCAGAACTTTGTCAGCGCCGCAACGGGACTGGCCGTGCTGGTGGCGCTGTGTCGCGGTATCGGGCGCAAGTCCGCCGCAACGCTGGGTAACTTCTGGGTCGACATGACCCGCGCCACCCTCTATGGGCTGTTGCCGCTGTGCCTGCTGCTGGCATTGTTCCTGGTCTGGCAGGGCGTGCCGCAGACCTTTGCGCACTATGTGCACGGGGTCACGCTGCAGGGCGCCGACCAGGTCATCCCGTTGGGGCCGGCCGCCAGCCAGATCGCGATCAAGCAACTGGGCACCAACGGTGGCGGTTTCTTCGGCGTCAACTCGGCGCATCCGTTCGAAAACCCGACGGCCTGGAGCAACCTGTTCGAAGTCGCCTCGATCATCCTGATTCCCGCCGCGCTGGTGTTCACCTTCGGCCATTACGTCAAGGACTTGCGCCAGAGCCGGGCGATCATCGCCTGCATGCTTGCTTTGTTCCTGATTGGCGGCGCCACGTCGCTGTGGGCCGAATACCAGCCCAACCCTGCCTTGGACAACCCGGCCGTCGAGCAAGCCGCGCCGCTGGAAGGCAAGGAAGCACGCTTCGGCACCACGGCCACGGTGCTGTGGTCGGTGACCACCACGGCAGCGTCCAACGGCTCGGTCAACGCCATGCACGACAGCCTCAGCCCGCTCAGCGGCATGGTGTCGCTGGTGAACATGATGGTCGGCGAGGTGATCTTCGGCGGCGTCGGGGCCGGGCTCTACGGGATGCTGTTGAACGTACTGATCGCAGTATTCCTGGCCGGCTTGATGATCGGTCGCACCCCGGAATACCTGGGCAAGAAGCTGGGCGCCCGGGAGGTGCAGCTGTTGGTGGCAACCCTGCTGGTGATGCCCGTGAGTGTGCTGGTGTTGGGTGCCGTCGCCGCGAGTCTGCCGGGGCCGGCCGCAGCGGTGAGCAACCCGGGTGCCCACGGTTTCAGCCAGTTGTTGTACGCCTACACCTCGGCGGGAGCGAACAACGGTTCGGCATTCGCCGGGTTCGGCGCCAACACACCTTTCCACAACCTGATGCTGGGCCTGGGCATGTTGATCGGTCGGTTCGGCTACATCCTGCCGGTGCTGGCGTTGGCCGGCAGCCTGGCCTTGAAGAAGACCGCGCCGATTGGCCAGAACAGCTTCCCCACTCACGGCCCGCTGTTCGTGACCTTGTTGACCGTGACCATTCTGTTGGTGGGCGGCTTGACCTTCTTGCCGACCCTGGCGCTGGGGCCGATTGCCGAACACCTGAGCATGGGCTTCTGAGGACCTGATGATGAATATGCCGATGAGCAAAACCGTCGCCGCCAAGGCACCGGAACAACCGAAGACCCACCTGTCGGCCCTTTGGCGGCCGGCGCTGGTGCAAGCCTTCGTCAAGCTCGATCCACGCCAGTTGCACCGCGCGCCGGTGATGCTGGTGGTGGAACTGACCGCGATCCTCACCACTGTGTTGTGCTTCATCCCCGACAGCGCCGTGCCGACATTTGTGGCTGCGCAAATTGCGTTGTGGCTGTGGTTCACCGTGCTGTTCGCCAACTTCGCCGAAGCCTTGGCCGAAGGCCGCGGCAAAGCCCGGGCCGACAGCCTCAAGGCCGGCAGCGAAGGTCTCAACGCACGTCGCCAGACCGCCAGCGGCTTTGAAATCATCCCCGCCACCCGGCTGCGCAAAGGCGACGTGGTGCGCGTCGAGGCCGGCGACATGATTCCCGGCGACGGTGAGGTGATCGAAGGCATCGCCGCGGTCAACGAGGCGGCGATCACCGGCGAATCGGCGCCGGTCATCCGCGAGTCCGGCGGCGATCGCTCGGCCGTCACCGGCAACACGCGGCTGGTCTCCGACTGGTTGCTGATACGCATCACCAGCAATCCCGGCGAGTCCACCCTGGACCGCATGATCGCCTTGGTCGAAGGTGCCAAGCGCCAGAAAACGCCGAACGAGGTGGCGCTGGATATTCTGTTGATCGGTCTGACGCTGATCTTCCTGTTGGTGGTGGTGACGCTGCAACCGTTCGCCCATTTCGCCAACGCCAACCTGCCGCTGGTGTTTCTGGTGGCGCTGTTGGTGACGTTGATTCCCACCACCATCGGCGGGCTGCTGTCGGCCATCGGCATCGCCGGGATGGATCGGCTGGTGCGCCTGAACGTGATCGCCAAGTCCGGCCGCGCGGTGGAGGCGGCGGGGGACGTGCATGTGTTGATGCTGGACAAGACCGGCACCATCACCTTTGGCAATCGTCGCTGTACAGCGGTCTATGCCGCCGCCGGTGTGAGCGCCAAGGAACTGGCCGAAGGCGCGCTGTTCGCCTCGTTGGCTGACGATACCGCAGAGGGCAAGTCCATCGTCGAGTACCTGCGAGGTTTGCATCCACAGTCCGAGCCTGGCGTCGAAGCGCTGAGGGCCGTGCCGTTCAGTGCTGAAACCCGTTTGTCCGGCGTCGACTATCAGGGCCGCATCTACCGCAAGGGCGCCGTGGATTCGTTGCTGGACTTCATCGGCCTTGCACGCAATGAGTTGCCACAGGCATTGGCGCGGGAGGTCGACAAGATCGCCCAGAGTGGCGGCACGCCGTTGCTGGTGTGCGTGGACGGCAAGTTGCTCGGCGCGATCCATCTCAAGGACGTGGTCAAGCCGGGCATTCGCGAGCGCTTTGCCGAGTTGCGCAAGCTGGGGATCCGCACGGTGATGGTCACCGGCGACAACCCATTGACCGCTGCGGCGATTGCCGCCGAGGCCGGTGTCGATGACGTGCTGGCGGAGGCCACGCCGGAGAAAAAACTGGCGCGTATCCGTCATGAGCAAAATGACGGTCGGCTGGTGGCCATGTGCGGCGACGGTGCCAACGACGCCCCGGCCCTGGCCCAGGCCGATGTCGGCATGGCGATGAACGACGGCACCCAGGCCGCGAGGGAAGCGGCCAACATGGTCGACCTCGACAGCGACCCGACCAAGTTGCTCGATGTGGTGCAGATCGGCAAGGAACTGCTGGTGACCCGTGGCGCACTGACCACCTTTTCCATCGCCAACGACATCGCCAAGTACTTCGCGATCCTGCCGGCGCTGTTCGCTTCGATTTATCCACAGCTCGGCGTGTTGAATGTGATGCACCTGAGCAGCCCCCAGAGCGCGATTGTGTCGGCCATCGTCTTCAACGCCTTGATCATCGTCGTGCTGATCCCCCTGGCCCTGCGTGGCGTGCGCGTGCAAGCGGCAAGTGCGGCGGCGCTGTTGCGACGCAATCTGCTGATCTATGGCCTGGGCGGGATCGTGGTGCCGTTCGTGGGGATCAAGGCGATCGATATGTTGCTGACGGCGCTGCACCTGGTTTGAGGTGTGAGTGCATGTAGCTACTGAACTTTGTGGCGAGGGGATTTATCCCCGCTGGGCTGCGGAGCAGCCCCCAGGCCTGATACCCCGGGGTGTCAGGCAAAACGACGGCGATTGTTTTGGGGTTGCTGCGCAACCCAGCGGGGATAAATCCCCTCGCCACAGATGTATTTTCAACTGAGGAATTGTTGAATGCTTACCTTCATTCGCCCGGCCTTGAGCCTGTTACTACTGATGACCCTGATCACCGGTGTCGCGTACCCGCTGGTGGTCACCGGCGTGGCGCAAGTCGCGTTTCCCGCCCAGGCCAACGGCAGCCTGGTCGTCGATGCCGACGGCAAGGTCCGTGGCTCGACGCTGATCGCCCAGGATTTCACCGGCGATGCGTGGTTTCATCCACGGCCGTCGGCCGGTGCCTTCGCCACGGTTGCCAGCGGCGCCAGCAACTTCTCCCCAAGCAATCCGGCTCTGGCCTCGCGGGTGATCGATGACGCCCAAAAACTCCAGGTGCCCGGCCAGGGCCCGGTGCCGCTGGCCTTGCTGACCACCTCCGCCAGCGGGCTGGATCCGCACTTGCCTCCGGCGGCGATTGCCTATCAACTGGCGCGTGTCGCCGCAGCGCGCAACCTGCCGGCCTCGACCTTGCAGCAACTGCTCGACGACAACACCGAGCAATCCTTGGTGGGCCCGCCAGTGGTGAATGTGCTGGCGCTGAACCTGGCGTTGGAAAAACTGTAGAACCTGTGGGAGCGAGCTTGCTAGCGATGAGCGTGTATCAGTCGCTCTCAATGTTGGCTGACCTTCCGCTATCGCGAGCGAGCTCGCTCCCACAGGATGGCTGAACCTATTCGAAACAAGAGAATCCCCAGCATGAGCGACTCCGGCCGCGCCGACGCACTGTTAGCCAATCTGCCCCGTAACGATCGTGGCCGGCTCAAGGTCTTCCTGGGCGCGGCGCCCGGTGTCGGCAAGACCTACGCCATGCTGCAAGCGGCCCACACCCAACTGCGTCAAGGCGTGAAAGTCGTCGCCGGCGTGGTGGAAACCCACGGTCGTGCCGAAACCGAAGCACTGCTCGGCGGTCTGGTGCAGCAACCGTTGGTGCGTTCGGAATATCGCGGCGTCATGCTCGAAGAAATGGATCTCGACGGCCTGCTCGCGGCCCGCCCGGCCCTGGTGCTGGTGGACGAACTGGCCCACAGCAACGCCCCCGGCAGTCGTCATGCCAAACGCTGGCAAGACATCCAGGAACTGCTCGCCGCCGGCATCGATGTCTACACCACCGTCAATGTCCAGCACCTGGAAAGCCTCAACGACCAGGTGCGCGGCATCACCGGAGTGCAGGTGCGCGAGACGCTGCCGGACTGGGTCTTGCAGGAAGCCGATGAACTGCTGTTGATCGACCTGCCATCGCGCGAGCTGCTGGAGCGCCTGCGTGATGGCAAGGTCTATGTGCCGGAGCAGGCGCGAGCGGCGATCGATGCGTTTTTCACCCAGACCAACCTGACCGCGTTGCGTGAGCTGGCCATGCAGACCGCCGCCGCCCAGGTGGACAACGATTTGGCCCAGGGTTATCGGCAACTGGGCCAGGCCGCGCCGGCGGTGCGCGGACGCTTGCTGGTGGGGGTAGGCGCCGACGTGCAGGCCGAGCGTCTGGTGCGCCACGCCAGCCGCGTCGCCCAGCGCCGGCATCTGCCGTGGAGCCTGGTCCACGTAGACAGTGGCGTCGCGCACGACGAGTCATCGCGACAGTATCTGCAAAATGCCCAGCAGTTGGCTGAACGTCTCGGCGGCGAAGTGGTGCTGTTGCGGGCCGGCGAAGTCGCCAAGACCTTGATCCAGCACGCCACCGAACGTCGCGCCACGCTACTGTTGGTGGGCCAGTCCCGGCCGCGTTTGCGGCGACGGTTGTTCGGCGGTGGCTTGGCTTCACGCTTGCTGCGCGATGCCCGGGGACTGGAAATCAACGTGCTGGACAGCGATGAACAGCCCCGTCCCGCCCGCGTGCGTTCGAACGCCGTCCAGACTGGGTTCGACTATGCGCTGGCGTTGATGGCGACCGTGGCGGCCAGCGCGTTGGCCTGGGGTATTTCAGGGTGGCTGGCGCTGCCCAATATCTCCCTGGTTTTCCTCATGGCAGTGTTGCTGGTGGCGGTACGCAGCAGCCTCGGTCCGGCGCTGGCCTGCGCGGCGCTGTCGTTCCTGGCCTATGACTTCCTGTTCATCCCGCCGAATTTTTCCTTCACCATCCAGCGCGAAGAAGACGTGCTGACCCTGGTTTTTTTCCTGCTGATGGCGGCCCTGACCGGCAATCTGGCGGCCCGTCAGCGCCGACAATTGCAAGCCTTGCGCGACACCCAGCAGGAAACCGGCGAACTGCTCGACCTGTCGCGCAAACTCACTGCCGCCACCGACCGCCAGGCGGTGATCAGCGCCGCCGCGCAACACCTTAACGGCCTGCACGACTTGCAGCTTTGCCTGCTCAATCGCGACGGCCAGCGAGATTGGAAGGTCGAGACGGGCGAGCCGTTGACATTCACCGAGGCCGAACGTGCGGCGGCCGATTGGGCTTGGCAGCATGACCAGCCCGCCGGTGCCGGCACCGGGACGTTGCCCTCCGGACGCTGGTGGTGGTGGCCGCTGTCGGCGGAAGGCGGGCCGCTGGGGCTGCTGGGGGTGTGCCCGAACGAAGGCAAGCCGCTGAGCGGCCAGCGTCGGCGTTTACTGGCGGCGCTCAGTCAACCATTGGCCCAGGCGTTGGCCCGGGCGCAACTGGCCCAGGACCTGGAAGCGGCGCGCCTGCACGGTGAAACCGAGCAACTGCGCAGCGCCTTGCTGGCTTCGGTGTCCCATGACTTGCGCACGCCGCTGACGTCCATGCGCGGCAGCATCGACAGCCTGTTGGCGCTGGGGGAGGCGATCCCTCTGGCCGATCGCCGTGAACTGCTCGAAGGCACCCGCGATGAGGCCGAGCGGCTGGATCGCTACATCCAGAACCTGCTGGACATGACCCGTCTTGGCCACGGCGCTCTGAAGCTGGCGCGAGACTGGGTGTCGCCAGCCGATATCGTCGGCAGCGCGCTGAACCGCCTGCGGGCGGTGTTGGCACCGCTGGCGCTCAGTGTCGAGGTGCCCGCTGAATTGCCCTTGCTGTATGTCCATGCGGCGTTGATCGAACAGGCCCTGGTAAACGTGCTGGAGAACGCTGCGCGATTCTCACCCGTTCACGGGCGACTGCTGCTGAGCGCCGGCGTGACCGACAGCGAAGTGTTTTTTGCGGTGGCTGACGAGGGGCCCGGGATCCCTGAGCAAGAGCGAGAGAACATCTTCGACATGTTCTATACCGCCGCGCGCGGCGATCGGGGCGGGCAGGGCACGGGGTTGGGATTGGCCATCTGCCAGGGCATGGTCGGTGCCCATGGCGGGCGAATCAGCGTGGCCGATGGCCTCGACGGGCTCGGCACCTGCATCACGTTGCACCTGCCCTTACAGGCACAACCGGGCATGGACGATGAAGCTTGAGCGGCGCTGGGTTACTCTCGTCCTACCTGCTTGCCTTTTCACCTGATTGCAACGAACGAGCGCCATGAGCCAGACCGCGACCCTTTTGGTCATCGATGACGAACCGCAGATCCGCAAATTCCTGCGCATCAGCCTGAGTTCCCAAGGTTACAAGGTGCTGGAAGCCGGCACCGGCGCTGAAGGGCTTGCCCTAGCGGCGTTGAACAAGCCCGATCTGCTGATACTCGACCTGGGCCTGCCGGACATCGACGGCCAGCAAGTGTTGCGCGAGTTTCGCCAATGGTCGACGGTGCCGGTGCTGGTGCTCTCGGTGCGGGCCAGCGAAGCGCAGAAGGTCGAGGCGTTGGACAATGGTGCCAACGATTACGTGACCAAGCCGTTCGGCATCCAGGAATTTCTCGCCCGCATCCGCGCCTTGTTGCGCCAGGCCCCGGCTGGCGAGCCGCAGGAAGCCGCGCTGAAGTTCGGCCCGCTGACGGTGGACCTGGCGTATCGACGCGTGCTGCTGGACGGCAGCGAAGTGTCCCTGACTCGCAAGGAGTACGCCGTGCTGGCGCAACTGGCGCGGCACCCGGGGCGGGTCATTACCCAGCAGCAACTGCTCAAGGACATCTGGGGCCCGACCCACACCGAAGACAGTCACTACCTGCGGATCGTGGTCGGCCACCTGCGTCAGAAACTGGCCGACGACCCGACCCGACCGCGGTTCATTGTGACCGAGGCGGGGGTGGGGTATCGGTTGTTGGGGGAGGGTGCTGTTTAGCCAAAAAGTTTCAAGCCAAAGCATTACTGTTGTGGCGAGGGGATTTATCCCCGCTGGGCTGCGAAGCTGCCCCAAAAAGTTTCAGACATGATTTTTTCCTGACACACCGAGTTTTCAGGTTTTAGGGCTGCTTCGCAGTCCAGCGGGGATAAATCCCCTCGCCACAGGAGGCTGTTCGATCACATTCAGTTCTGGTCACTCTCATACCGATCCAAAGTATCGCTGGCAATCTCCCGCCCCAGTGCGATCAACTCCGGTGCCTTGTAGAACTCAAAGAACCGGCACACCCGTTTAGGCACGTTGATCAGCACGTCCGGCGGGTAACCGGCGATCTTGTACTGGGCCAGCGAGGTCTGCATCACTTCGAAGCTCTGGTTGATCAAGTCCAGCAACGAGGCCGGGCCGACGTTGTCGATGATGAACGAACCGGTGGCGGATTTCGGTGCGCCTTCGTTCTCTGGCGCGGCGGCCGGTTGTTGGCCTTCGGGCTCGGCCGAGTCGATCCACGGGTTGATGTCAGCGGCTTCGGCCTTCAAGGCTTCCTGCTCCAGCAGCAACAGCTGCTCGGCCTGCTTGCGGCGAAACGGCAGGCGCGATCCCAGGGAGCTGACCAGGGTGTCGAAGCGCCGCCGGAACGCGGCGGGGCGCGGGATCACCGGTAACCGATATTGTTTCTGGTTGGTGGCGTTGAGGTTGACCGCGATGATCAGGTCGCAGTGGCTCGATACCACCGGCACGATCGGCAATGGGTTGAGCAGGCCGCCATCCACCAACATGCGGTTGCCTTGCATCACGGGCGTGAACAGGCTGGGAATCGCCGCCGAGGCGCGCATTGCCTGATGCAGGCAACCTTCCTGGAACCAGATTTCCTGCTGGTTGGTCAGGTCGGTCGCGACGGCGGTGTAGGGGATACGCAATTGTTCAATGTTGATTTCGCCGACGATCTTGCGGATCTGCCCGAAGACCTTTTCGCCACGGATCGCCCCCAGGCGAAAACTGACGTCTACCAGGCGCAGGACGTCCAGATAATCCAGGCTTTCAATCCAGTTGCGATACTCCTCAAGCTTGCCCGCCGCATAGATCCCACCCACGACCGCGCCCATGGAACAACCGGCGATGCAGGCAATCTCGTAGCCACGTCGTTCGATTTCTTCGATCACCCCGATATGGGCATAGCCCCGGGCGCCACCCGAACCCAATACCAATGCGACACGTTTTGTCATGACCCGGCCTCTTGTCGAACAGATTTCAACAATGCACCCATCGACGACTTGGCTCAATCGTTGTGGCGCACGCGTCGTTTTTTGACACGCCGTGACGGCATTTGCGTATGCTCGGCCACACTTGAATTTACGCGGTCAAGCAAGGCACTTTTCGCCGTTGCCACCGTCTTAATAGCACGACTGTTGACCTGACTTGAGGTGTTATTGATGAAAGCTCGGATCCGCCTGCCCTTGGTGGCTTCTTTGATGGTTTTGGCCCTGGCCGGTTGCGCAGGCAAAACCGCTTACCGCGACAGTTGTGGCAGCCAGCTCGACAGCGCCTGGCGTGAACTGGACCTGGCCAAGGCCGAAGGTTTTGCCGGCACCGTCAGCTACTCCAAGGCCCTGTCCCTGCTGACGGGCGCCAAGACCCAGCAGCAATTCGAAGCGTTCGAAGGCTGCGCCAAGAAAGCCGAGAAGGCGCGTTTCTACATTCGTGAGTCCCGCGCAGGACGATAACGGCAGCGACAAGCCATGAGCTGCAAGCTACAAGTGAAGGGCGCACACCGCTCCTCTCTTGAAGCTTGCAGCTCGATGCTTGGAGCTGCGTACGGAGTACGCCCCATGATCGATCGGCTGGTGGCCCGGATACTGGGCCTGGAAGTCCGCCTGTTGGCCTGTCAGGCCCGCTTGAATGCCCATACCGACAGCGAAGCGCTGCATGACTTGCGGACCACGGTACGCCGTTTGCGCAGCCTGCTTCGTCCATTGCGTGGTTTGCCCGGCGTCGAACAGCTGGAAACGGCTGCTTCGGCGGTCGGCAGCCTGACCACGCCATTGCGCGACCGGGAAGTGTTGGCCGCCTACCTGGAGCAGCATGGCCAGGCCGAGGCGGCGCGGCGACGCCAGGTGCAAATGGCCGAGGCTTACCCCGCCGTGGCCGCGAGTGTTGAACTGGCGCAGTTGCTGATGATCCTCGATGCCTTCCCGCGCTTCATTCGTGCCTCCCAGCGCGAGGGGTTGCTGAAGGGTTTGCGCAAACGCATCGAAAAGCGCTTGGAAAAACAGTGGAAGAAACTCGGCGAAGCCCTGCGCGATCCGGCCCATGACCGCCATCGATTGCGCCTGCTGATCAAGCGCGTGCGCTACGCCATCGAAGCCTACCCTGAACTCGACCGCCTGCCCGAAGCGGCCATGCCCCGGCTCAAATCCGCCCAGGCCGCGCTGGGTGACTGGCACGATTGCTGGCAGTGGCTGGCCAGGGCCAAGGAAGAAACCGATCTGCACGCTTGTGTGCCCACCTGGCACGCAGCGATGGAAAAGGCCGAGGCCAAGTCCGACAAGGTGCTCGACAAGCTGATTGCCAGTTGCTTCGAAAAATCCTGAACCCAGCACATCCCCGCTCCCAGCGGTAATGCTGTTCACTTAAGAAAATGATGCACCTGTGGCGAGGGAGCTTGCTCCCGCTCGGCTGCGAAGCAGTCGTAAACCGGCGGGTGCGGTGTGTCTGATGCTGCGCATTTGGCAGATTCAGGGGCCGCTTCGCAGCCCAGCGGGAGCAAGCTCCCTTGCCACGGGTTTGTTGATTGCCTTAAGTGAACACCATTACGCTCCCACAGGGGAAATTCAAGATCCTCGGCTTTTCTGTCAGTCTCTTTGGCCGGAATGAGCCCTGTGCCGCCAGCCCGGGCTGGTTAAGATCCCTTCATCCTTTTCCCTGTTTTCGAGGTCGTCATGCGCTTTTCCGATTTGATCGATGCCGTGCGCCGGCAGCCAGGTGCGGTGAGCATTGCGCCTGAATGGGGCCAGGGGCGGGCCAGTTTTGGCGGGTTGGTGGCGGCGCTGCAATATGAGGCGATGCGTGCCCAAGTGCCTGCGGATCGCCCGGTGCGCTCGCTGGCGATCACCTTTGTCGGCCCGGTCGAACCCGATGTGCCTGTCAGTTTCGAAGTCGACGTATTGCGTGAAGGCAAGGCAGTGAGCCAGGTGCTGGGGCGCTCGGTGCAGAACGGCCAGGTGGTGACCGTGGTGCAAGGCAGTTTCGGCGCATCGCGCTCATCCGTGGTGGCGGTGCAGGCCGATCCCGCGCCAGAATTCAAAAGCGTGGAGCAATGCCAGGAACTGCCTTATGTCAAAGGCGCTACGCCGGAATTCATGCGTCACCTGGCGATGCGCTGGAGCGTTGGCGGCTTGCCATTCAGCGGCAACAAGTCCCGGAGCATGGGCGGCTGGGTGCGCTTGCGCGGTGATGTGCAGGAGGAGCCGCTGAACGAAAGCCATATCCTGGCCTTGGTGGATGCCTGGCCGCCAGCCTTGTTGCCGCACCTTTCGCAAATGGCCCCAGGCAGCACGCTCACGTGGACCATCGAGTTCGTCCAGCCGCTGCTGGAGCTCACGACACTGGACTGGTGCAAGTACCTGGCCGAGATCGAACATGCCCAGGACGGCTACGGCCATGTCGCCGCGAAGTTCTGGAGCGCCGATGGCCGCTTGATCGCCCTGAGCCGGCAGACGGTCACGATCTTTGGCTAAGGCTGCTCCGATCAAGACTTGCTTCGGTCAAGGCTTGCGGTTGTGACGGTGGCGTTCCCGCCAGGCGCGCCACCAGCCACCGCTGAGAAAGAACCGTGGAAAAGTCAGGAACTGTTCCACCAGCAGGCGTGACACGGCATCCTTGCGATCGCTGAACGGTTCGGAGGCCTGGGCCTCCAGGCTGTGTCCGTGACGTTGCAAGCCGAGTGCCGCGAGCAGACCGATGATGCCGATGGCGATATCGCCCAGGCTCAAGCTGAACACCCCCGACACAATCAGCAGAAACGCGATGATGAACAGCGGCACGGCAATCAGGTGCAACACCAGGTTGGTGGGGTGTCGATGATTGTCTGGGTAGGCGCGCCATTGCCAGGCCGGAAGATTGGGGTGACGTTTGCCCATGATGCTGTTCCTCGATTCGTGTGCACTTATGCTTGAAGAATAGGTGCCGCCCAGGGCGCCGGCGAATCGAGGTTGGTTATCGGGGCGATAGCGTCTCAAAAGCTGTATTTGGGTTGACTGTTCTGGCCGCTTCGCGAGCAAGCTCGCACACACTGGATCGAGTCGGGCACAAATGCTGTGAACCCGGCAGGCTCGTGTGGGAGCGAGCTTGCTCGCGAAGGCGTTTTCAAAGCTTGAGCTGCCCGATCGCCTTGCTCAACTCGCCCGCCAACGTCGCCAGTTCATGGCTGGTGGTGGCTGAGTCGACGGTTTGGCGCACGGTGTTCTCGGTCACGTCGCGAATACTCACCACCGCCCGGTTCATTTCCTCGGCGACATGGCTTTGCTGTTCGGCCGCGACAGCGATCTGGGTGTTGCTCTCGCGCATTTGCGCCACCGCAGCGGTGATCTGTGCCAACGCATCGCCGGCCTCGCGGGCCTGTTGCACGCAATCGTCAGCCTTGAGCGAGCTCTCCTGCATGAAGTCCACCGCGTCTCGGGTCCCGGCCTGCAGGGCCGAAACCATGGTGGTGATTTCATCCGTGGAGGTCTGTACCCGCTTGGCCAGGTTGCGCACCTCGTCGGCCACCACGGCAAAGCCTCGGCCCATTTCTCCGGCCCGCGCCGCTTCGATGGCCGCGTTCAGGGCCAGCAGATTGGTTTGTTCGGCGATGCTGTGGATCACACTGACCACGCCATTGATCTTCTGGCTGTCTTCAGCCAGGCGCTGGATCATTTCGGCGGTCTGCTGCACACCCGAAGACAACCCGGTGATCGACTGTTGCACCCGGGCGACCACGTCGTGACCGTTGCCGGCCAGGGTGTCGGCGGTTTTCGACAGGTCGCGGGTGGCGCCGGCATGCTGGGCGATGTGATAAACCGTGGCGGACATTTCGTTGATCGCCGTGGCTGCCTGATCGGTTTCGCTTTGCTGGCCGAGCATGCCGTGGCGAACATCGTTCATGCTCGACGCCAGGCGCGCGGCACCACTGTCCAACTGCCGGGCGGTGCTGGCAACGGTGTCGACCACCCGTTGATAACCGGCCTGCATGGCGTTGAACGCCGCCGCCATCTGGCCCACTTCGTCCTCGCAGGCCAGGGGCACGCGGGCGGACAGGTCGCCGGTTTTTTCCACGTGCAGCATCACGTCTTTGAGTGTGTTGAGCTGGCTGAGCAAAAAACGGATCAACAACTGCGAAGCGCCGAGCATCGCCAGCATCAACACGAACACGGCCGCGGCGTATTGACTGAAGCGTTCACTGAACACTTGGCTCAGGCTCACACCTTGGGCCAACACGGCGAGTCGTTGGCTTTCACCTCGATGGATCACTTGGGCGCCCAGCAGCGGGTCGTCGCCAAACAGCAGCCCGGTATCGAGTTCGACCCAGCCCTTGGCCTGGGCCAGCGAAGGCAACGGTTGTTCGTTGAGAACGGGGACCTGGTCGCGCGGGAATGCCAGGAGATAGTCGACCTTGGGCAAGGGCGTTCCGGCAGGCCAGGCATCCAGCAGGTGCGCCTGGGCCTGGGCGTTCGCCTGGGCCGCGTGGTTACGCGCCTGCTGTTCGAGGTGCACCGCGTAGAGCACCAGCAGCAAGGTGGTGACAAAGGCGACCGCATTGACCGCCCAGAATTTGTATTTCAGCGAGATATTGCTAAGCCAGGCACCCATGGAAGGTCTTCTCTGATAGCGGAAACAGCATTGGCAAGGTGCCATTATTCTGCCGCTACTCAGGTGACGGGATTTTGATGTGGGTCAACAGGCAACGAAGTCCCTGGGTTTTGATGTGGGCCAACAGACAACGAAGTCCTCTGGTGGGAGCGAGCTTGCTCGCGATAGCGGTGTGTCAGTCAGCCAATGTGCAGGTTGGTGCGCCACTATCGCGAGCAAGGATTTGCAGGATTCACGAGATCGTGGGTAACCCAAAGAACGCCCGGGCGCAGGCGGTGCTGTGGGCTGCCAGGTCTTCCTGGGTTTCGCCCCGGTGCAAGGCTACTTCACGCAGGACCTCCGTCAGGTAGGCCGGTTCGTTGCGGCCATTCTTGGGTTTGGGCCGCAGCGTGCGGGGCAGCAGGTACGGCGCGTCGCTTTCGAGCATCAGTCGACCGCGGGGAATTTCGCGCACCAACGGGTGCAGGTGCGTGCCCCGGCGTTCGTCACAGATCCAGCCAGTGATGCCGATGTGCAGGTCCAGGTCGAGATAGCTGAACAACGCCTTCTTTTCACCGGTAAAGCAATGCACCACGGCTGCTGGCAACTGATCGCGAAAATCCCGGAGGATGTCCAGCAAGCGCTGATCGGCATCGCGTTCATGCAGGAACACCGGCAATTGCAATTGGACCGCCAAGGCGAGGTGTTCTTCCAGGACCTTTTCCTGTTGTGGTCGGGGGGAGAAGTCTCGGTTGAAATCCAGCCCGCATTCGCCCACCGCGCGCACGCGGCTGTGCATCAGCAGATCCTTGAGGTGCCGGGCGCTGTCGGCGGTCCAGTCGCTGGCGCTGTGGGGATGAATGCCGGCGGTGGAAAACAGCCGCTCGCCCGTTTCGTCGAGGCGTTGGCACAGCTCCAGAGCCTGTTCGCTGCCCTCGATACTGGTGCCGGTCAAGACCAGTTGGCAGACCCCGGATTCATAGGCGCGCTCGAGCACTGCCTGATGTTTGTCGGCGAAACTGGGGTTGGTCAGGTTGACGCCGATATCGATGAGTTGCATGGTGCTACCTCGGCCCAAAGGCTGGAAAGCATATCAGAGCTGTAGATTTATAAGAAAAGCCAAGAACTACAACGAGTTGAGGCTGTCTGTTAAGGCCGCGAGACACATCGGGTTGGTAGAAATGCCATCACTGTGCCAGTCTTCCGCACTTTTTCAGCGCCCCAGGCGCTCTGTTTCTGTCGACTCAGCCTCGTTTTTCAAGGGAGGCGGTCCGCAGTATTCCTTCCGGAGAGTGAATGACACGTCCCCAGGTATTGCTACTGTTGTGTTGTTCGCTGTTGTTGCCAATGCCGGCCGAGGCGCGGCTGCCCGGGCCGGTGCAGGCGGTGGCGCCGGGCACGGTGCGCGACCTGGCGCAAATCCGCAGCAGCCGTGTGTTGAAGGTTTTGGTCAATCAGAGCCGCAACAGCTCCGGTGAAGTCCAGGGCCAACCCATTGGCGTCGAATACCATCGGTTGCGAGCCTTCGAGCAATACCTCAACGGCCACGCGCGGGATGGCCAGGAAATCACCCTCAAGATCATCCCCATGGCCAAGGACCAACTGCTCGGCGCTTTACAGCGCGGGGAGGGCGATCTGGTAGCACCGGGTGAGTTGCTCGAACTGCAGGCCGGCCATGCGGTCAGCGCCAGCGATCCGATTCGTACCGACGTGCCGTTGCTGCTGGTGGGTATCAAGGGCGAGAAGCGCTACACCCGTGTGGAGCAACTTTCCGGCAAGACCCTGGCCCTGCCCAACGGCAGCGCTGCGGGAGACTCGGTGAGCCAGATCAACCAGAAACTGGCGCTGCTCAAACTGCCGCCGGTGAAGGTCGAATGGGTCGATCCCACCTTGGCTGTAGAGGATGTCCTGGAAATGGTCCAGGGTGGGATTTTCCATTTGACCATCGTCGAGCAGCCCATCGCCGAGCGCTGGAGCAAGATCCTGCCCAAGTTGCGCTTCGACCGGCAGGTGCTGATCGGCGAGCCGAGTGACGAGTATTGGTTCGTTCGCCGTGACGCCGCCATGCTGCGGGCGAGCATCGACCGCTTCCTGGCGACCTACAAGGTGCCCGCCAACGAGGACGCGGCATTCCTGCGTATCTACCGGCGTTTGTACCAGGTCCACTATCCGCTGGCCCGGGCTGATCGCCAGCGTCTGGAAAAACTGCGCCCGGTGCTGCAAAAACATGCCGATGCCCAAGGCATGGACTGGCTCAACCTGGCGGCCCTGGCCTTCAAGGAATCAGCCCTGCAACCTAACGCCCGCAGCGGCACAGGCCCCACCGGCCTGATGCAGATCACCCCCTCGGCGGCTCAGCGGGTCGGCGTCGATAACATCCAGAACCTGGACGCCAATGTGCAGGCTGGCGCCAAGTACCTGGCCCTCATCCGCCGCAAGTTCTTTGCCAGCCCCAAGCTCAACGAGCGCGAACGCATGGCCTTCGTCCTGGCCGCTTACAACATGGGCCCCGAGCGCGTCCAAGGTATGCGAGCCGAGGCCCGACGGCGTGGACTGAACCCCAACCAGTGGTTTTTCCAGGTCGAACGCATTGCCATGGAGCAGGTGGGAATGGGCGCCGTCAGCTACGTTAATAGTGTCAATAAGTACTACTTGGCGTTTGATCGTGAACGAGAGTCGCTGGAACCTGGAGATCAAAAGGTCGCCCAGCGAAAATAATCGATAAATTCGATTTGTATCTCGTATTTTTTGCGCTTTTTGTACAAGTTTATTTGATTAATATGGCGACCAACAACCACACACCTAGGGATGAACCCGCATGAGCTCGTTGATCAATAAAGTCTTGTCTACCCGCGCTGGCTACGGCCTGACTGTCCTGCGCATCGCCGTTGGTGTCATATTCGCTGCCCACGGCTCGCAGAAACTCTTCGGTCTGTTCGGTGGCTACGGCCTTGCAGGCACGGCGCAGTGGATGGAAAGCATCGGCCTGACCCCGGGCTACGTGATGGCGACACTGGCAGGCGGTACCGAGTTTTTTGCCGGGCTGGCGCTGATCATCGGCCTGCTGGCGCGTCCTGCTGCACTGGGCCTGGCCTTCCTGTCGCTGGTGGCGATTTTCGCCGTGCACATCGGTAACGGCTTGTTCATGGCCAACAACGGTTATGAGTTTGCCTTGGCGTTGCTGGCGGGCAGTATTGCCGTGCTGATCGAAGGCGCGGGCAAGCTGTCGGTCGATCGCGCCATTGCGGGTTGATTGCACGATTTGAATTCGAGGCCCGTCTTGTACGGGCCTTTTCATGGGAAGTGATTCTTGACACTGGCCGGTCAGCTTCTCTAGGATGCCGCTCATGCGCCGATTTAAACAGCTACTTGCGGGGCGCCAGGTGACTCAACCCAGTCGCCGATAGAAGCCGAAGACAAGGCTTCGAAATACCGCTAAAGCGCTGGTTCGGTGTTGCCTCTCACCTGCCATGCAGACTTTTGAGGCAGAGACACGACACGATGAACGCACCCAGCCCCCTAGTACGTCTTGCGCCGATCACGGCGAACCTTGTGCAACGCAACCCGAAAATTCTCCTGGGCGGCACTCACCAGCCAACGCTCTTGCGCTATCTCGACGGCTGGCCGCGTCGTAACCATGGGCCCGCAGCTTTCCTGATCCAGTTTGTCGAAGACGGCGAGTCACTGGCGCGGTTCGCCAATGACAGTTTCGACCTGGCCGTCATCCAGTCCCCCAGTGCGGCGGACGCTCCTCAAATGATCCGGCAGTTGACCCGTGTCGCCCGGCAGGGATTGATCACGCGCCGCTGAGGCGAGGATTACGGATACGAGATGTCCACGATGTAGACCCGTTTTTCGCCGGTAGGCGTCTGGACGCTGACCTCGGCATCCAGGGCCTTGCCGATCAGGGCTCGTGCCAACGGTGAGTCGATACTGATCAGGTTCTGTTTCAGGTCCAGTTCGTCCGGGCCGACGATGCGATAGCGTGATTCCTTGCCGTCCTCATCTTCGACCGTCACCCAGGCGCCGAAATACACCTTGTTCGGATCGCTGGGTTTTTCACTGACCACTTTGAGCGCTTCAAGGCGCTTGGTGAGGAAGCGCACGCGACTGTCGATTTCCCGTAGCATTTTCTTGCCATAGGTGTATTCGGCGTTTTCCGAACGATCACCCTGGGCCGCCGCCTCGCTGACCGCCTGGGTCACCTGTGGACGGCGCACATGCCACAGCTCATGGAATTCAGCGCGCATCCGCGCTTCACCCTCGGGGGTGATCAGCGCGGTGCCGGCAGTGCGGGGTGGGCGATAACGGCTCATGGCAACTTCTTGTAATAGCGAAACCGGGAGTCTATCAACCCTCGCGCAATACTGTCAGCGGGCTGGCATTGAGCGCTCGACGGGTGCCGAATACACCGGCCGCACCGATCAACAAGGCCCCCAGCAGCGGCAATACCAACAGCCAAGGATGCGGATGCCAGGGCAGGTCGAAGGCGTACCGGTAAAGCACCAGGCTCACCAGCTCCGACCCCAGGGCCGCGAGCAGGCCACTGACCGCGCCCAGCAGGCCGAACTCGATGCGCCGGGCCTTGACCAGCAGGGGCCGTTCGGCGCCCAGTGCGCGCAATAGCGCGCCTTGGCGTATGCGCTCGTCGAGGGTCGCCTGCAGGCCGGAAAACAGCACCGCCATCCCCGCTGCCAGCACGAACAGCAACACATACTCCACCGCCAGGGTCACTTGGGCCAGGATGCTGCGCAGTTGCTCGAGCAGGGCCTCGACTTGCAGGATCGTCACCGCCGGAAAGGCCCGGGACAGGTCGACGATCTGTTGGTCGTGGCCCGATGCCAGGTAGAAACTGGTGAGATAAGTCGCTGGCAGATCCTTCAATGTGCCGGGCTGGAAGATCATGAAGAAGTTGGGCTGGAAATTGTCCCAGTTGATCTCCCTCAGGCTGGTGACCTTCGCTTCACGATTGACGCCGCCCACGCTGAATACCAGGCGGTCGCCCAGCTTGATCTTGAGGTTCTCGGCCACTTTGCCTTCCACCGAAACCCCCGGGATATCGTCCGGTGGCTGCTGCGGCCACCAGGTCCCTGCGGTGACAACGTTGCCCGCCGGCAGCTCGGCAGCCCAGGTCAGGCTCAGGTCACGTTGCAGCGCCCGGTCACCCGCCGAGTCCTTGGTGACGAACTCCGTGGCCGGCTCGCCATTGATGCTGATGAGGCGACCAGGGACCACGGGGTAGAGTGGGGCAGATTGTGCGGACAATTCCAGCAGTTTGTCGGTGAAGGCCTGTTTGTCGTTGGGCAGGATATTCAGGGCGAAATAGTTCGGCGCGTTTTTCGGCAACTGGTTTTGCCAGGTGTCCAGCAATTCACCGCGCAACAACGCGATCAACGCCATGGACAACAGGATCAGGCCGAACGCCAAGGCCTGACCGGCGGCGGCCAAGGGATGGCGCAGCAATTGGCCGAGGCCCAGCCGCCAGGGCAGGGAAGCGCGGGCCAGCAGGCGACGCAGGCTCTGGAGCAGCAGCAACAACAAGCCGCCGAGCACCAGGGCGGCAACGACGCCACCGCCCAGCAGTGCGAAGGTGAGGACCAGGTCCAGGCTCA
This sequence comes from Pseudomonas sp. NFACC08-1, assembly GCF_900106735.1. Lineage (NCBI taxonomy): Bacteria > Pseudomonadati > Pseudomonadota > Gammaproteobacteria > Pseudomonadales > Pseudomonadaceae > Pseudomonas > Pseudomonas sp. NFACC08-1. Next base: position 157,783 of record NZ_FNNL01000005.1, read on the forward strand.
GGCGCCACATGATCAGGCCCAGGGCACCCAGCGCGGCACCGTAGATCACCCAGGAGCTGGAGGGGATCGGCAGCATATCCCGGCGCAGCACCCGCAACGGTGGTACCCGGCCCAGTGCAGCCAATGGCGGCAGGGCGAACCCCGCCAGGGCTACCAGCCCAGTGCCGATCCCGGCGACTGCTGGCAGCAGGCCGCCCGGCGGAACGGTGGTGGGCAGCAGGTCGTGCAGCAGGGCGAACAGGCCCAGTTGGGCGATCCAGCCGAGCAGGGCGCCACTGATACTGGCGAGCAGGCCCAGCACCGTCAATTGCAGGCTGAACAGCACCATGGTTTCCCGGCGTGACAGGCCCAGGCAACGCAGCAGTGCACTGGCATCGAAACGTCGGGTGGCAAAGCGGTTGGCCGAGAGCGCGACGGCGACTCCGGACAGCAATACGGCCACCAGGCTGGCCATGTTCAGGTAGCGCTCGGCCTTGCCCAGGGCACCACCGATCTGCCGGTTGCCGTCGCGGGCATCCTGCAGGCGCTGGTTGGCTTCAAGGCCAGGCTTGACCAGGTCGCGGTAGGTTTGCAGCGCCGATGCCGGGCCGCGCCACAGGTCGCGATAGCTGACACGGCTGCCCGGCTGGACCACGCCGGTGGCCTCCAGGTCCTTGAGGTTGATCAGCACTCGCGGGGTGAGGCTGTAGAAATTGCCGGCGCGATCCGGTTCATAGGTCAGCACTCGGGCCAACCGCAGGGTTTGGTTGCCAACGTCGATGCTGTCGCCGAGCTTCAGGTCCAGTGCCGTCAGCAACCGTGCTTCGACCCAGGCCTCGCCAGGGTTCGGGCGTCCACCGGTTTCTTCCGGCGCGAACGGGGCGGGGCTGCTTTTCAGTTCGCCGCGCAATGGGTAGCTGTCATCGGCCGCCTTGACGCTGGACAGCTGGATGCCATTGTCGGTGGCCACGACACTGGAGAACTCCACGACCCGGGCGTGTTCCAGCCCCAGGTCGGTGCCGTTGCGGATCTGCTCCGGGCGGGCGGGGGAACTGCCTTCGAGCAGCAGGTCGGCACCGAGGAACTCGGTGGCGCGCATCATCATCGCGCCGTTGAGGCGGGCACCGAAGTAACCGATGGCGGTACTGGCCGCCACCGCCACCAGCAGGGCGAAGAACAACACCCGCAACTCACCGGCGCGGGCATCGCGAAGCAATTGACGGACAGCGAGACTGAACAGGCGCAACAGCGGCAAGCGTGCCATCAAGGCTCCAGAGGGGCGACCATCTCGCCGGCTTCAAGTCGGATCAGGCGCCGGCAGCGATGGGCCAGGCGTTCATCATGGGTCACCAGCACCAGGGTCGTGCCGCGTTCCTTGTTCAATTCGAACAGCAGGTCGCTGATGCGCTCGCCGGTGTGGCTGTCGAGGTTGCCGGTGGGTTCGTCGGCAAACAGCACGTCGGGTTCGGCGGCAAAGGCGCGGGCAATCGCCACGCGTTGCTGTTCGCCGCCGGAGAGCTGGCGCGGCGAGTGAGTCAGGCGCTGGCCCAGGCCGACGCGCTGCAACAGTTGCGTGGCGCGTTCGCGGGCATCCTTGCGCCCGTCCAGTTCCAGCGGCAGCATGACGTTTTCCAGTGCATTGAGGCTGTCGAGCAACTGGAACGACTGGAAGACGAAACCGACGTGCTCGGCGCGGATCCGCGCACGCTGGTCTTCATCCAGTGTGCTGAGGGCCCGGCCGGCGAGCGTCACCTCGCCGCTGCTGGGCAGGTCGAGGCCGGCCAGCAGGCCCAGGAGGGTGGATTTGCCGGAACCGGACGCGCCGACGATGGCCAGGCTATCGCCTTTGTTCAGTTCCAGGCTGAGTTCGTGCAGGATGGTCAGTTCACCTTCCGCGCTGGAGACCACTTTGCTAAGGTCCGTCGCGGTGAGAATGCTTGAGCCCATGGAGAATCCGATGCGTGTGTGGTTTTTGAGTGCCGGCCTGGCCTTGATGTGCATGGCCCAGAACGCAGCGGCGGGTACAGTCCTGATCGTTGGCGATAGTATCAGCGCGGCTTTCGGCCTGGATACCCGGCAAGGGTGGGTGTCGTTGCTCGAACAACGGCTCAAGGCCGAGGGTTTTGACGATAAAGTGGTCAATGCCTCCATCAGTGGCGACACCAGCGCCGGAGGCCAGGCGCGGCTGCCGGCGCTGCTTGCAGCCCATAAGCCGGACCTGGTGATCCTGGAGCTGGGCGGCAACGATGGCTTGCGCGGTCAACCGCCAACACAATTGCAACAAAACCTTGCAGCGATGATCGACAGCGCTCGCGCCAGCGGTGCCCAGGTGCTTTTGCTGGGTATGCAACTGCCACCCAATTACGGACGGCGCTACACCGAAGCCTTTGCCCGGGTCTACAGCACCCTGGCCGAGGAGAAAAAAGTCCCCCTGGTGCCGTTTTTTCTCAAGGACGTCGGTGGCATCCCGACCATGATGCAAGGCGACGGATTGCACCCGTCCGTCGCGGCCCAGGGCAAGTTGCTGGAAAATGTATGGCCGACACTGAAACCGCTGCTTTGACGCTTTTCTACCGGCGGGCTTTCGGCTAATGTGGCGCCCCCGATTTGGAGCCCCCGATGCCGCGTCCCGCCTGGTCCCTGTTTGCCTACCAACTGATCGAGCCTGACGAGCAGCTGGATCTGTTCGCCTGCCAGGAAGTGCGGGTGCACCTGGTGACCCGGCAGTTGGAACTCGGTGGCTCGGCCGATCGGACTCTCTGCGGCAGCCTGCTGCCGGCCCAACCGCGCTGGTCGAGCGTCGATCGCAAGATTTTCCAGGATCATCGCCTGTGCTCGTTGTGCCGGGCGATCCTGGAATCCCAGAAGCGCGGCACATCGCCGATCTGGCCGGAGCTGCGGTTCGAGTTGTAATCTCTTCGCGCGTGCCATGACCCGCGGCTCCCACAGGGCGCGGGGTGGATGCCGAACAAAATGCTGTGCATCGGACGCTTGATTGCCGCTCTCCCCGAAATAACAGGTGGCAGTGTACAATCGCCGTTTTCATCACCCCTTGTTCGATCTGCGAAGGATTTCCCGGATGTTGCCGCGCTTGCCTGCCGTCGCCCGCTGCCTGTCTCTTGCCGCCCTGTGTATGGCGGGCCACGTTGCCGCCCTGGAGCTGCCTCTGCCACCACCGGGTGAAGACATCGTTGGCCAGGTGCAGGTTATCAAGGCCAAATACGAAGACACCTTCGCCGACCTGGGCACCACCTATGACCTGGGCTACAGCGAGATGGTCGCCGCCAACCCGGGGGTCGATCCCTGGTTGCCGGGCGCAGGCACCGAGATCGTGCTGCCGACCCGTTTCATCCTGCCGCCGGGCCCGCGCGAAGGCATCGTGATCAACCTTGCCGAGTACCGTCTCTACTATTTCCCCAAGGGGCGGAACGTGGTCTACACCTTTCCGCTGGGGATCGGGCGTGAGGGCTGGGGATCGCCGATCGCCCACACCAGCATCATTGCCAAGACGCCGAACCCGACCTGGACCCCGCCGGCATCGATCAAGGCCGAACACGCCGCCGACGGCGACCCGCTGCCGAACGTCGTGCCCGCCGGCCCTGATAACCCGCTGGGGCCCTTCAAGTTCACCCTGGGCACCCCGGGCTACCTGATCCATGGTTCGAACAAGAAGTTCGGCATCGGCATGCGCACCAGCCACGGCTGCTTCCGGATGTTCAACAATAACGTGCTGGAAATGGCCGGCATGGTGCCGGTGGGCACATCGGTGCGGATCATCAACGACCCCTACAAGCTGGGGTTGAGCGGTGGCAAGGTGTACTTGGAGGCTCACACACCGCTGGACGACAAGGGCAACCCGTCGGTGGTGGACAAGCACACCTCAGTGATCAACGCGATGCTCAAGCGTGAAGACATCACCAGCAACTTGCGCATGAACTGGGACGTGGTGCGGGACGTGGTGGCGGCCGAAGATGGCATGCCGGTGGAAATCGCTGTTCCGAATACCTCGGCACCGATGGTCACGAGCGCGCCGATCGACTTGCAGCAATAAAGGACTCGACAACAACCCGCCGACGTTTCGCGATGTCGGCGGGTTTTTTATTGCTTGGGAAAACACCGGGCAGCCGCTCTCGAATCCAAAAAAAAAGCCGACCCAAAAATGGGTCGGCTCGATAACAATCCCGGGGGACTATTACTTGCGGCTAGCTTTTTCCAGCATGCGCAGAGCACGCTCGTTAGCTTCGTCAGCAGTCTGTTGTGCTTTTTGAGCAGCAGCCAGAGCTTCATCAGCTTTACGGTAAGCTTCGTCTGCACGAGCCTGGGAGCGAGCTGCTGCGTCTTCGGTAGCAGTCAGACGTGCTTCGGTTTCTTTCGATGCGCTGCTGCAACCGGTAGCCAGAACTGCGGCCAGGGCCAGAGCAGAGAATTTCAGAACGTTGTTCATCGTGTTCCCCTTCAAGGACATTCTATTAGTGACTGTCTCCCCAGACTGAGGAGTTAGCCGGCGTACATACTACCCATTACTTGTAGTAAGTAAACTGACGTAGCGCAAGAAGCAAAAAAATTGTAGGCGGTGATTCTTTTTCGAGCAACTTTTCTAAGGGGTGTTTAAAAAATATACAGCCCAAAGCCCTTGGCTGGAGCACGTCGACGAAAAAAAGTTCCGTGGCGGCGGAGAACTCTAGCAGCCCTCGCTAACGTCGTTGTTTATTGATTCACCTACACTTTTGTACATTTTTTGTGCAATGCCCCAGGCATCTTTATTGGTATTGGCGGTGACTTTAACTACGCGCGCTCGTCTCAAGACTCAACAACTGGCGATGTTCAGCTATTGCACCGTGACCGACTACAGCGCGACGATGGCGCTCAATCGATAAACCCGACGAGGTTTACCCCTTCGATGACAGGCGTGCCTTGAGCATTTGCGTCATTGGTGCCTACTATTCACGACGTGCTCGGGTTTGAGCGGATCGATTTTGGCGCTCGGTGACCAGGAAGGCACGGGGTGGCGTAGATGTTCCTTCGCCGGAAAAACATCGGTAAGGTAGGGGTCGGCATTCAGACCCGCGAGGAGTAGTGATGAGCGAGGCGGTTACCATCCACCATGACCAGGCTGGTCATCAGTTCGAGACCAACGTGGACGGTCATCGTGCTTATCTGACCTATATGGACCTGGGCAAGCAGACCCTGGATATCTATCGCACCTTCGTGCCCAACGCCTTGCGCGGCCGGGGCATCGCGGCGGCGTTGACCGAAAGTGCGCTGCAGTACGCCGAAGAAATGGGCTACACGGTGATCCCATCTTGCTCCTACGTGGAGCGCTACATGGAGCGTCACCAGCGGCACGCGGCGAAACTCTGAGAAAAAGGATTCCCTATAAAAAACGCCGGGCTGAAGAGCACGGCGTTTTTTTATGCCTTGAGGAAAGTAAAGGATCGCAGGCTTCGCCAGCTCCTACATCCCCGCTCCAAATATGTACAGGAGCTGTGTAGGAGCTGTCGAGTGAAACGAAGCTGCGATGTTTTTTAACCGCGCTGACGCTTCGGCAGAACATCCTTGAGCTTGGCATGCATGCTGCGCAGGGTGTTCTCGGTGGCGCTCCAGTCGATGCAGGCATCGGTGATGGAGACGCCGTACTGCAAGTCGGCGAGGTCTTTCGGGATGGCTTGGCAGCCCCAATTCAAGTGGCTTTCGACCATCAGGCCGATAATCGACTGGTTGCCTTCCAGGATCTGGTTGGCCACGTTCTCCATCACCAGCGGCTGCAGTGCCGGGTCCTTGTTGGAGTTGGCGTGGCTGCAGTCGACCATGATGTTCGGCTTGATCTTGGCTTTGTTCAGCGCCTGTTCACACAGCGCGACGCTGACCGAATCGTAGTTCGGCTTGCCGTTGCCGCCGCGCAGTACCACGTGACCATAGGCGTTGCCCTTGGTGGTGACGATCGACACGCCGCCTTCCTGGTTGATGCCCAGGAAACGGTGTGGGCTGGAGACCGACTGCAAGGCGTTGATCGCCACGGTGAGGCCACCGTCGGTGCCGTTCTTGAAGCCCACCGCCGACGACAGGCCGGAGGCCATTTCGCGGTGGGTCTGGGATTCTGTGGTGCGCGCGCCGATGGCCGACCAGCTGATCAGGTCCTGCAAGTATTGCGGCGAGATCGGGTCCAGGGCTTCGGTGGCCGTGGGCAGGCCCATTTCCGCCAGGTCCAGCAGCAATTGACGACCGATGTGCAGGCCGTCCTGGATCTTGAAGGAGTCATCCAGGTACGGGTCGTTGATCAGGCCTTTCCAGCCGACAGTGGTCCGGGGCTTCTCGAAATACACCCGCATGACCAGGTACAAGGTGTCGGAGACTTCCGCAGCCAGCACCTTCAGGCGCTCGGCGTATTCGTGGGCGGCCTTGATGTCATGGATCGAGCAGGGCCCGATGACCACGAACAGGCGATGATCGGTGCCGTCCAGGATGTTGCGGATGACTTCCCGGCCCTTGGTCACGGTGCGCAGGGCAGCGTCGCTCAGGGGAATATCACGCTTGAGCTGGTCAGGCGTGATGAGGGTCTCGTTGGAGGCGACGTTAAGGTCGTTGATCGGTAAATCAGCCATCGTGTTACTCGTCAGGTCACGGGTGCCGGCCGCCAGCGATCCCCGCGCGGCGGTGCACAGCGGATTTTAAGCGCGTCGGGGAGCCGAACCTTATCGCGTTACGAGGGGGCTCGACAATGGGCTGGGACGGGTTTAATGCCCTATAGGCGGGGAAAAGGCCTTGGCGATGGCTCAGCAGCAGATTCGTGAGCAGATGTAATGATGATTGCATGCCATGCCGCTCGCGCTGATAGTGTGCAGGGGCTTTTACCAGGAGAGTTGCAAAGATGCAGGCAGGCGTGAAACCGCGGATCGGGATGATCGGCACCGGGGCGATCGGTGGGTTCTACGGCGTGATGCTGGCGCGTGCCGGTTTTGACGTGCACTTTTTACTGCGCAGCGAATTTGCCGCCGTGGCCGAAGCCGGTTTGCGGATCGACAGCGCGGTCCACGGTACGCTGGCCCTCAACCCCGTCCAGGCGTATCGCTCGGCAGCCGACATGCCGCCCTGCGACTGGCTGCTGGTTGGCGCCAAGACCACCAGCAATACCGAGCTGGCCCCGGTCATTACCCACGCTGCCGCTGAGGGGGCAAAAGTCCTTTTGCTGCAGAACGGCCTGGATGTCGAAGACGATCTTCGCCCTTTGTTGCCCGATTCGTTGCACCTGTTGGGCGGCCTGTGCCTGATCTGCGTGCATCGCGTCGGCCCTGGTGTCGTCACCCACCAGGCCCTGGGCGCGGTCAACGTCGGTTATCACAGTGGGCCTTGCGCCGATCAGGCACAACGCATGGTGATCGTCGAAGAGGCGGCGACGCTGTTCCGCAGCGCCGGTATCGACGCCCAGGCCATGCCGGGCCTGCAACAGGCCCGCTGGCAGAAGCTGGTGTGGAATGTGCCGTACAACGGGCTTTCGGTCCTGTTGGGCGCCAGTACCACGCCGTTGATGGCCAACGACCATAGCCGCGAATTGATCCAGGCACTGATGGGGGAGGTGGTCCGCGGTGCGCAAGCCTGCGGGCATCATATCGCGCCGGGTTATGCCGAGTATCTGTTCACGATGACCGAGAAGATGCCCGACTACTGGCCGAGCATGTACCACGATTATTCCCACAAGCGTGTGCTGGAACTGGACGCGATCTACGGCCGGCCATTGGCGGCAGCGAAAGCGGCAGGGTGTGAGCTGCCGAAAATCGAAGCCTTGTACCAGGCGTTGGCGTTCGTGGACCGATATAACCGCTGAGCGGGCGAAAGGGGAGCGGTATGGCAAGCAACATCGACGACAAACTGGTGCTGGCGATTTCGTCGCGGGCGCTGTTCGACCTGAGGGAAAGCCACAAGGTGTACTTGTCGAGTGGTGTCGAAGCCTATCGGCAATACCAGATCGAGCATGAAGACGAAGTCCTGGCACCCGGCGACGCCTTCGCCCTGGTGCAAAAGCTGCTGAGCCTTAACGAGCACCTGGGGCGTGCCCGGGTCGAAGTCATCCTGGTTTCGCGCAACAGCGCCGACACCGGCCTTCGGGTGTTCAACTCGATCCATCATTATGGGCTGGCGATCTCGCGCGCGGCTTTCGTGGGCGGTCGCAGCCCGTACCCGTACCTCAAGGCGTTCGGTTGTGATCTCTTTTTGTCCACCCACGCTGAAGACGTGCGCAGTGCCCTGGACGCCGGGTTTGCCGCCGCGACCATCCTGTCGGGTGGTGCCAGTCGCGCGGCCAGCGAGGAACTGCGCATTGCCTTCGACGGCGATGCCGTGCTGTTTTCCGATGAGTCGGAACGCGTCTATCAGGCCGATGGGTTGGAGGCCTTCCAGGCCAGCGAGCGACAGGCCGCCCGCGAGCCGCTGCGAGGCGGGCCGTTCAAGGGGTTCCTGGCGGCGCTCAATGCACTGCAGCGTGAGTTTCCCGAGGACGCCTGCCCCATTCGTACGGCGTTGGTGACGGCCCGTTCGGCACCGGCCCACGAGCGGGTCATCCGGACCTTGCGTGAGTGGGATATTCGCCTGGACGAGTCGTTGTTCCTGGGTGGCCTGACCAAGTCGGCCTTCCTCGAAGCCTTCGCCGCCGATGTTTTTTTCGATGACCAGACCGGCCATTGCGAACTGGCCCGGGAGGTGGTCGCCACCGGTCACGTGCCCCACGGTATCAGTAACGAAGTGAAGCCCTGACTGCCCTTGGTCCGGGACGTCAAGCCGCACGTCGCAGTCCCCTGGGCGCTGCTAAGCTGAATCAATCTCCGCCATTTTGGCACGCGAGGAGGTCACATGATTCGTTCGATGCTGTACGCCACAGACCTGGGCCTGTACGCCCCTTATGTGATGCAGCATGCCTTGGCGTTAGCACGGACGTTTGAAGCCGAGTTGTATGTGGTGCATGCGGTAGAACCGATGGGGCTGTTCGCCGAGTCGGTGTTGCAAAGCTATCTCGACGAGCAGGCGCTGAACGAATTTCACCGCCAAGGTCTGAATACGGTGATGGCCAATATCGAACAGCGGGTGCTCGACAGTTTCCGCGAGGAGTTGGGGGAAGGGCAGCAGGACTTGAAACTGATCAAGTCGGTCAGGGTGTACCAGGGCGATCCTTCCCAAGTCATCCTGGAGCAGGCTGCGAAACTCTCCGTCGACTTGCTGATCGTAGGCAGTCATTGCCAAGGGGCAAGCGGTGAAACCCCCTTGGGCAGAACCGCTGCACGGGTATTGCAGTTATCCCGGGTGCCTGTCTATCTGGTACCGCTGGTACAGCGCCGACGCCAGGGAGAGGCCTGAGGCGAAACGATGGCATTTTATAAAAAGTTCTAGATTTATTGCAAAAACCTTTCATATAGTTATATACCGTCGCTGATGCCCGTGGCGTCCAACTGCTTTGAGGGATACATATGAAGCTTCAACAACTGCGCTACATCTGGGAAGTGGCGCACCACGACCTCAACGTTTCCGCTACTGCCCAAAGCCTCTACACATCGCAACCCGGCATCAGCAAGCAGATCCGCCTGTTGGAAGATGAACTGGGCGTCGAAGTCTTCGCCCGCAGTGGCAAACACCTGACCCGCGTGACGCCGGCCGGTGAGCGCATCATCACCACCGCTGGCGAGATCCTGCGCAAGGTCGAAAGCATCAAGCAGATCGCCCAGGAATTCTCCAACGAGAAAAAAGGCACCTTGTCGATCGCCACCACCCACACCCAGGCCCGTTATGCGCTGCCGCCGGTGATCAGCAACTTCATCAAGCAATACCCGGACGTGGCGCTGCACATGCACCAGGGGTCGCCGATGCAGATCGCCGAAATGGCCGCCGACGGTACCGTGGACTTCGCCATTGCCACCGAGGCCTTGGAACTGTTCGGGGACTTGGTGATGATGCCGTGCTATCGCTGGAACCGCTGCGTGGTCGTGCCCCAGGGCCATCCGTTGACCAAGCTGCCGAAGCTGACCCTCGAAGCCCTGGCCGAATACCCGATCGTGACCTACGTATTCGGTTTCACGGGTCGTTCCAAACTTGACGAAGCCTTCAGCCATCGTGGCCTGACGCCCAAGGTGGTGTTCACCGCCGCCGACGCCGACGTGATCAAGACCTACGTTCGCCTGGGCCTGGGTGTGGGCATCGTCGCGAAGATGGCCGTCGATACCAAGCTCGACAGCGACCTGGTGGTACTGGATGCCAGTGAGTTGTTCGAATCCAGCGTGACCAAGATCGGTTTCCGTCGTGGCACTTTCCTGCGGGGGTTCATGTGCGATTTCATCGAGAAGTTTGCACCGCACCTGACCCGGGAAGTGATGGCCAAGGCCATCCAGTGCCACAACAAGCAAGAACTTGAAGAGTTGTTCGACGGCGTCGAGCTACCGGTGCACTAAGACCCTTCTAGATCGCCTCGGTGACAGCGAACTGTTGCCGGGCGCCCGCTACCACGATCTCTACTTCATCCCCTTCGAACTTGCCCAAAAGGCCGCGGCCCAGCGGTGAGCGAGGGGTGATGACGGTGATCGGCTGGCCCACCAGCGAGACCTTCAAGCCCGCCGCATCCGGTCCCAGGAACAGCCATTGCTGGCGACCGTCCTCATCCTCTAAACCAATCAACGTGCCCACCTGAATGCCGCGCTGTTCGTCGTATGGCCTTAGTGTCAGGTTCTGGCAGAGGGCGAGGGCCTGGCGTATTTCTTCCACGCGCCTGGCTTGCCCGGCAGCGAGGTAAGAAGCTTCAAGGCCCAGGGTGTCGTATTTGTTCTCGGCGATGTTTTCTTCGTGGGTCGCGGTTTCGTAGGCGGTCTGCGCGGCGCGTTCGGCGATGTCGAGATCAATTTTGAGCTTGTCGAGGATCAACTGGTGGACGGTCTGTTTGTTCATGGTCATTCGCAGAATTGCAGGACGTTGGCGCGGCTTTTCTCACTGGGCGCATTCTGGTCCTGTTGCAGCCAGAACTGGCACTTGGGGTTGGACAGGTTGCGCGGATTGTTGCGGGCCTGATCGAGCGCCTGGCGTTGTTCGTTCCTCTGCAGGTTCTGCTGGTACTGCTCGAACATCGGCGTGGGCGGCTCTGGAGGTGGTTGCACCGCCGGTGGTTGCGCCAGTTGATGGACGGCGGCGGCCACGGGTGCCAGTTGTTCGTTGAACAGGAATCTGGACAGTAGCCAGCCCGTCAACACGATGGCGAGGAACCCCAGCCACAGGCCCAGGGCGATGCTGAAGGTCAATTGCAAAGCCGTGAGGCGCGAGGGTGTCGGGTGATCGGGCATGGCTGCTTCCTGGCAGGGGCATGGGCATGGGCAGGCGATATTGTCGCATGAAGATTAATCGCCGTCGGCTCTTCTGCGTGATCGGTTTATTCGGGACAATCAGGCCTTTGCCACAGGGAGTCGGGAATGACTGTGCGTTGGGATATTTTTTGCACCGTCGTCGATAACTTTGGCGACATTGGTGTCACATGGCGTCTGGCTCGGCAGTTGGTGGCCGAGCATCGATGCGCGGTGCGGTTATGGGTCGATGACCTGCGTGCCTTCGAACGAATTTGCCCGGAAATCGACATCACCCTGTCCGAGCAATGGCAGCAGGGCGTGCAAGTGCGTCACTGGCCCGAGGAGTGGGCGCCCACCGAAGCCGCCGACGTGGTGATCGCCGCGTTTGCCTGCCAACTGCCGAGCGCCTACATGGATGCGATGGCTGCGCGCCAGACGACGCCCCTGTGGATGAACCTCGATTATTTGAGCGCCGAGGACTGGGTGATCGGTTGCCATGGCTTACCGTCAGTCAAATACAAGCACGTGCAGAAATATTTCTTTTTCCCCGGCTTTCGGGAGGGAACGGGTGGCTTGCTGCGCGAGGCCGGCCTGCTGGAGCGCCGCCGGCAATTTCAGCAGGATGCCGAAGCGCAACGCAGTTTCCTGCAAGGATTGGGCGTGGAGCGGGCGCCGCAAGCCTGCCTGATCTCGCTGTTTGCCTACGAGAACGCTGGGCTGGCGAGTTGGTTTGACGCGATGGCAGCCGATACCCAGGCATTTCATGTGCTGGTTCCCGAAGGGCGAGTGTTGGGCGACGTCGAGTGTTGGCTCGGTGTCGAAGGCCTGAAGGTCGGTGCGCTGCATCGACGCGGTGCACTGACGGTGCAGGTGCTGCCGTTCGTTCGCCAGGATCAGTACGACCAGTTGCTGTGGTGCTGTGATTTCAACGCCGTGCGTGGCGAAGACTCCTTCGTGCGCGCGCAATGGGCTGGTCGGCCGCTGCTCTGGCATATCTACCAGCAGGAAGAAGACGTCCACCTGGAAAAGCTCGAGGCATTTCTCAGGCTCTACAATCAGGGGCTTTCACCGGCTGCGCAAAAAGCGATCAGCGGTCTTTGGCGGGCCTGGAATGCCGGCCAGGACATGACCGAATATTGGAAAGCCACCCGTGAACAGCAGCAGGAACTGGCCGGACATGCCCAGGCGTGGTGTCTGGAACAGGCCTCGCGAGCCGATCTTGCCGCAGCGCTGGTGAAGTTTTATGTAAATTGGATATGATACGCGGCCTAGATTTTTGTAAATCCCATCCAAATTCGGATATTCGCAATGAAAACTGGTAAAGAACTGAAACCCGGGACCGTGATCCGTCTCGAAAACGATCCTTGGCTGGTTCAGAAAGCTGAGTTCACCAAGTCGGGTCGTAACAGCGCGATCATGAAGACCAAGCTGAAGAACCTGCTGACCGGTTACAAGACCGAGATCGTCTACAGCGCCGACGACAAACTGGACGACGTGATCCTCGACCGCAAAGAAGCGACCCTGTCCTTCATCAGCGGCGACACCTACACGTTCATGGACACCACTGACTACACCATGTACGAGCTGAACGCCGAAGACATCGAAAGCGTTCTGCCGTTCATCGAAGAAGGCATGACCGACGTCTGCGAAGCCGTGTTCTTCGAAGAACGCCTGGTTTCCGTAGAACTGCCGACCACCATCGTGCGTCAGGTTGACTACACCGAAGGCTCCGCTCGCGGTGACACTTCCGGCAAGGTGATGAAGCCTGCCAAACTGAAGAACGGTACCGAGCTGTCGGTCGCTGACTTCATCGAAATCGGCGACATGATCGAGATCGATACCCGCGAAGGCGGTTCCTACAAAGGCCGCGCTAAATAAGCGAAGCCTTGTGTATGAAAAAGCCCGACCATTGAGTCGGGCTTTTTTATTTCAAGTGTCTCAGCAGAACCCTGTGGCGAGGGAGCTTGCTCCCGCTGGGCTGTACAGCAGCCCCAAACCCAGACAACGCAATTATCCAGTCATACCGCATTTGCCCATTTTACGACTGCTGCGCAGCCGAGCGGGAGCAAGCTCCCTCGCCACAAAGGCTCCGGGGCCCAGTTATTTCAAGTGCTGCTTGAGCTCTTCGGACACCTGCAACATCGCCGAACGCACCGCTGGCACCTGGCTGACCACGTTGAGCAAGCCATAGTCGTGGATCATGCCGTTGTAGCGCACGGCGGTGACGGGTACACCGGCCGCGTCCAGCTTGCGGGCATAGGCTTCGCCTTCATCGCGCAAGACATCAGCCTCGGCGGTCTGCACCAGTGCTGGCGGCAGGCCCTTGAGTTGTGCGGTGCTGGCCCGCAGCGGCGAGGCATAGATCTCGCCGCGTTGCCCGGCATCGGTGGTGTAGTTGTCCCAGAACCATTTCATCATGTTTTTACTGAGGAAGTGCCCTTCGGCGAACTGGTTGTAGGACGCCGTCTCGAAGCTGGCGTCGGTCACCGGCCATAGCAACGCCTGGAAACGGATCGCCGGCGTGCCTTTGTCCTTCGCCATCAGGGCCACGACCGCCGCCATGTTGCCGCCGACGCTGTTGCCCACCACGGCCAGGCGCTTGCCGTCGACGTTGATCTGCTTTCCGTGTTCGGCCACCCATTTCGTGGCGGCGTAGGCCTGGTTGATCGCCACCGGGTAATGCGCCTCGGGTGAGGGCGTGTAGTTGACGAACACCGCGACAGCGCCCGAGCCCGCCACCAGATCTCGAACCAGGCGTTCGTGGGTCGGGAAGTCACCCAATACCCAGCCACCGCCGTGGAAGAACATGAATACGGGCAACTCACCCTTGACCCCGGCCGGGCGAACGATGGTCAGGCTGATCGGCTGGCCATCGACCTGGATGGTTTTCTCGCTGACGTCGGCCTTGGGCAAAGTCAGTTTCACCCCCGCCTGGGCGCCCACCAATACGGCGCGGGCGTCCTTGGGCGACAGTTGCTCCAGGGGCTTGCCAGTGCCGGCATTCAGCACGTCGAGAAACGCCTGGGTGTTGTGTTCGACGATGCCGTCGGCGAAGGCACTGCTGACGCTGAGGGTGAGAAGGGTGCCGGCAAAGGCTTTGCTGAGCGTGTTCATGTGCATCTCCTTAGGTTCGGGTCCAGGGTTGGTGGTCAGACGGTCACGTGCAGGCGCACATCAACGTTGCCGCGGGTGGCGTTGGAGTACGGGCAGACTTGGTGAGCCGCATCCACCAGGCTTTGCGCGTCGGCCTGGTCCAGCCCTGGCAGGCTGATGTGCAGGTCGATGTCGAGGCCGAAACCGCCGGGGATCTGGCCGATACCGACATGGGCGGTAATCGAGGCGTCGTCCGGGATCTTGCGTTTGCTCTGGCTAGCCACGAATTTCAGTGCGCCGATGAAGCAGGCCGAGTAGCCGGCGGCGAACAGTTGCTCAGGGTTGGTCGCCGCACCGCCTGCACCACCGAGTTCCTTGGGCGTGGCGAGTTTGACGTCGAGGATGTTGTCACTGGAGATCGCACGACCATCACGGCCGCCGGTGGAGGTTGCGATTGCGGTGTAGAGAGTTTGCATGATGAGAGCCTCGTTTCTAGGGTGGAGTTATCGCGCTAAATGTTTGCGCGCTAATTAGGTGTGAGGCAAATGTATAGCGCTAATATTTTGCGCGCAAGATAAATTTTTGAGGTGAGTTGAATTTGCGCCACTGAAAGGGCGTGTAACCCTTGAGCTAGAGCGTTTCAGCGCAGCAAAAAAAATTTAGATGGGCGAGTTAGAGATTAAGGAGCGGCAGGACCCCGCCATCGCGAGCAAGCTCGCTCCCACATTAGATTTGCGTCGAAGGCAGATTTATAGCCACTGAGCATCAAGTGTGGGAGCGAGCTTGCTCGCGATAGCGGTGGATCAGTTGGAGGTCAGTCAGAGGCTGTCTTGCAAATGCCCGCGCAGTGCCTGCAGGTCAAGTTGCAGCTTCTTCAACTGCTCCAGGGTCTGGCCGCTGGCGGCGAGGATGCATTGGGGAATGTCGAGGGCTTTTTCGCGCAGGGCGCGGCCCTGTTCGGTGAGTTCGACAATCACCACACGTTCGTCTTCACGGCTGCGGGTGCGGCTCAGCAAGCCCTCGACCTCCAGGCGCTTGAGCAGTGGCGTCAGCGAGCCGGGGTCTGTCAGTAGGCGCGTGCTGATTTCACCGACGGTCAATCCGTCCTTTTCCCACAACACCATCATCGCCAGGTATTGCGGATAGGTCAGGCCCAGGGCTTGTAGCAGCGGTTTATAGACCTTGGTCATCAGCAGCGATGTGGAGTGCAGGGCGAAACAGACCTGGTTGTCGAGTAGCAGGGCTTCGCAGGCTTCGGGGGTGTCGCGCAGGGTGTTCATGGCAGAACCTTCAATCAATGATCGATACGAATCTAGCGGGCGAATCTTTAATGCACCAGATAATTCTGATATTTCGGATGGATGTTACGTTTCCCCGCTGGCGCCGACTGCGTAGGATAAGCGCCCTGAGGAAAAGGGGAGTCTTCTGTGTTCGAATTTGCACTGTTCTTGGTCTTTGGTGCCGTGTTGGGCACCTTGGGGGGATTGTTCGGGATCGGTGGTGGCCTGATTGCCATTCCGGTGCTGGGCGTCTGGTTCGGCCTCGACCAGCAAATGGCCCAAGGGACAGCGCTGGTCATGGTGGTGCCCAATGTGATGCTTGCGTTGTGGCGCTATCACCAGCGCAATCGCATCGAATTGCGCCATGTCCTGCCGTTGGCTTCCATGGGGTTCTGCTTTGCCTGGCTGGGTTCGATCTGGGCCGTGGGGATCGACGCGAACAGCATGCGGATCGGCTTCGTCGCGTTCCTGATCGCGCTGACACTCTACAACATGGCCCGCATGTTCGCCGCCAACGCACCGGCTTCGGCGCAGATGCGTTATGGCTGGCCATGGCTCGCCGTGCTTGGGGCGGCGTCCGGTACCATGGGCGGCCTTTTCGGTGTTGGCGGGGCCGTGGTCGCGACGCCGATCCTGACCAGCATTTTTGGCACCAGCCAGGTGGTCGCCCAAGGGTTATCCCTGGCACTGGCCTTGCCCAGCACCGGCGTGACCCTCGCCACTTATGCGTTTCACCATGAGGTGGACTGGAGCATCGGCCTGCCGCTGGCCGTCGGTGGCCTGCTGAGCATCAGTTGGGGGGTGAAAGTCGCCCACGCCTTGCCGGAGCGGCTGTTGCGCGGGCTGTTTTGCGGTTTCCTGGTGCTGTGCGCGGTGCTGCTCGCCTTTAAAGTTTGAAGCCTTCGACGATGTGCTCGGCCAGGCACTCGGTGATCGGCGATGGGTTATGCAGGTTGCGGATCAGCATGATGCTGGCCTCGGGCAGTTCCGGCAGGTCTTCAGCTTCGCCCAGTACGCGCATGTCCGGGGTCAGCAGGCTTTCCAGTTGCGCCGTGATTGCCAGGCCGGCGCCCACCACCGCCATGAGCGCCGACAGGCTCGAGCTGTTGTATGCCACGCGATAATCGCGACCCATGGCATCCAGCGCATTGCAGGCCCATTGCCGGCAGAAACAGTCACTGTTGAACATCGCCAGCGGCAGCGGTGTTTGTTCATGGACATTGAAGCAAGCGGCTTCGGCCCAGACAAAGCGTTCCTTGCGCAGCAACTGGCCGATTTCGTCCCCCGGTTTGCGGGTGACGATGGACAGGTCCAGGTCCTGGCGCAGCAGCAACTGCTTGGACGACTCGCAGTGCACTTCAATTTCGATCAGCGGGTAGAACTGGGCGAAGCGTTGCAGGATGCCTGGCAGAAAGCGCATCACGTAATCGTCCGGCGTGCCGATGCGCACCGTGCCAACCATGTGCGGTTCACGCAGGGTATTGAACACTTCGCTGTGCAGCTTGAGGATCCGCCGCGCGTAACCCAACAGCACCTGGCCTTCAGCGGTGAGCTTGACCTGGCGTCCGTCACGCTCGAACAACCGTCGTTGCAACACGTCTTCTTCCAACCGCTTCATCTGCATGCTGACGGCAGACTGGGTGCGATTGACCAATTCCCCGGCCCGGGTGAAACCGCCTTGGTCGGCGATGGCGACAAAGGTACGCAGCACTTCCGTATCGATGCTCGGGTAACTCGACAATTGATCAATCTCCGAGATGTATTGCATAAGAAACATTCGTTGGATTGATCTTATCGTTAGCGCGAGACTTGATCCATCCCCAACGGAGGACATCACGATGAAAGGTCAAAAAGGTTATCTACTGATAGACAAACTCTCCCACGGCTTTTCCGTCAGCGCCCTGCTGCACAAGTTTAGCCGCTGGTACGAATTGCACCACGAGCGCGAACTGCTGGCCGGAATGAGCGACGAGGCGCTCAAGGACATTGGCGTGAGTCGTGCCGATGTGGAGCGGGAAGTGGTTCGGCCATTCTGGGACGACCCAATGCACAAATGAGCCATCCTTTCCTACACAAACCCCTTATTGGTGAGGTAGGTTGCGAGCAGACAAGGAGATCTCCATGCCCGCGACTCTGTCCTTTACCCTCAAACAGGCCCGGCGTCTGGCGTTGGCCGCCCAAGGATTCGATGGGCGCTCACCGCCAGCTTCGGTGCAACCCTCACGCCTCAACCGTCTGATCGAACGCCTCGGCGTCCTGCAGATCGACTCAGTCAATGCGTTGGTGCGCGCGCATTACCTCCCGCTGTTCTCCCGTCTCGGTCACTACAATCGCGATTTGCTTGATCAAGCAGCCTGGAGCCAGGGCCGACGTCGTACGCTGTTCGAGTACTGGGGGCATGAAGCCTCGCTGCTGCCGATGTCGATGTATCCGCTGATGCGCTGGCGCATGAATCGGGCGTCGGGTGGCGAAGGGATTTATCAGCAGTTGGCGCGTTTCGGCCAAGAACGCCAGGATGTCATCCGCCGCGTTCTGGCGTCGGTCCAGGAGCAGGGCGCCCTGGGTGCGGGCAGCTTGTCTACGCGTCAGGAAAAGGCCGGGCCTTGGTGGGACTGGAGTGCGGAGAAACATGCGCTGGAGTGGCTGTTCGCCGCAGGCGAAGTCACGGTGGCGGGGCGGCGCGGGTTCGAGCGGCTCTACGACTTGCCCGAACGGGTACTGCCGGCCTCGATCCTGCAGCAACCGTTGCCGGACGAGGCCCAGGCCCAACGCGCCTTGCTGCTGCATGCAGCCGACGCCTTGGGCATTGCGACAGAGAAAGACCTGCGCGACTACTTTCGCCTCGCTCCGGCCGACAGCCGCGGGCGCCTGGCTGAGTTGGAGGAGGCCGGAGAGCTGCTGCGCTGCCAGGTGCAGGGCTGGAAACAACCGGCCTGGTGTCGACCCGCGGCGAAAATTCCTCGCAAAGTCGCCGCCAGTGCCTTGTTGTCGCCGTTCGACTCGCTGGTCTGGGAGCGCGACCGCACCGAGCGGTTGTTCGACTTTCGCTACCGGTTGGAGATCTACACGCCTGTCCACAAGCGGGTGTATGGCTATTACGTGTTGCCGTTCCTGCACAATGAACGCATCGCCGCTCGGGTGGACCTGCGGGCGGAGCGGGCCCTGGGCCGGTTGGCGGTGCATGCGGTGCATGAGGAAGAGCCGGGGTTGGACGAGGAGGGGGTGCAAGCCTTGGCGGTGAACCTGCGGCGCATGGCCGATTGGTTGGGGTTGGAGCAGGTCCAGCTTAACTGTCAGCGGGTGGGTGGGGTTCGGTTGGCGGTGGCATTGGCCCAGTTAAGTGGTGACTGACCCGACGCTATCGCGAGCAAGCTCGCTCCCACATTGGATCTGTTGTGAACACAAAACCTGTGGTCACCCGGGACCCCCTTGTGGGAGCGAGCTTGCTCGCGATAGCAGTCCAACCGGCGAAGAAGAACCTACCGCCGAACCTGCTTCAATGTCTCGGCAATCAGGAAAGCCAGCTCCAGCGACTGATCGGCATTCATCCGCGGGTCGCAGTGGGTGTGGTAGCGGTCCGATAGCCCATCCTCGGTAATCGGGCGCGCGCCGCCGATGCATTCAGTGACGTTTTGCCCGGTCATCTCGATGTGAATTCCGCCGGCATAGGTGCCTTCGGCTTCGTGGACCTGGAAGAACTGCTTCACTTCGCCGAGGATCTGCGCAAAGTCCCGGGTCTTGTAGCCGCTGCTGGCCTTGATGGTGTTGCCATGCATCGGGTCGGAGCTCCACAACACTTGCTTGCCTTCACGCTGCACGGCGCGCAATAGCGGCGGCAAGTGTTCGCCGACCTTGTTGGCGCCCATCCGGGCGATCAGGTTCAGTCGACCGGGGTCGTTCTGCGGGTTGAGCACGTCGATCAGGCGGATCAGGTCGTCAGGGTCCATGCTCGGGCCGACCTTGACCCCGATCGGGTTGTTCACCCCGCGCAGGAATTCGACATGGGCGCCGTCCAACTGACGGGTACGGTCGCCGATCCACAGCATGTGGGCCGAGCAGTCGTAATAGTCGTTGGTCAGGCTGTCACGGCGCACGAAGGCTTCTTCGTAATTGAGCAGCAACGCTTCGTGGGCAGTGAAAAAGCTGGTTTCACGCAGTTGCGGCGAGCTGTCCATGCCGCAGGCGCGCATGAATGCCAGGGTTTCGTCGATGCGGTCGGCCAGGTGGCTGTATTTTTCCGCCAGGGCCGAGTTGGCGATGAAGTCCAGGTTCCACTTGTGCACCTGGTGCAGGTCGGCGAACCCGCCCTGGGCGAAGGCGCGCAGCAGGTTCAAGGTGGCGGTGGACTGGTGGTAGGACTGCAGCAACCGCTCCGGGTCCGGTACGCGGCTTTTCTCGTCGAAACCGATGCCGTTGACGATGTCGCCCCGGTAGGCCGGCAAGGTCACGCCGTCGATGGTTTCATCATTGGCCGAGCGCGGCTTGGCGAACTGCCCGGCCATGCGCCCAACCTTGACCACCGGGCAGCCGGCGGCAAAGGTCATGACGATCGCCATCTGCAAAAGGACCTTGAAGGTGTCGCGGATCTTGGCCGCCGAGAACTCGGCAAAGCTTTCGGCGCAGTCGCCCCCTTGCAGCAGGAACGCCCGGCCTTGGGTCACCTCGGCGAACTGACGGCGCAACTCCCGGGCTTCACCGGCAAACACCAGTGGCGGATAGCTGGCCAGGGTCTGCTCCACCTGCAACAGGTGCGCGGCGTCGGGGTAGCGGGGTTGTTGCTGGATCGGCAAGGCGCGCCAGCTGTCAGGGCTCCAGGGTTGGCTCATCGTGATCTCTAGGTGATTTACGCTCGGACGGCCATGTTATCAGCAAATTAGTGCGTGACCTGCTCCGGTTGCTTCGCGGACAATCGCGCCTTTGTCCCGTATCCGCAGGCTCAAGCCGGCACGGTCACCATCAGGAGATGAAATGACAGAGGAGCGCGTCGAGCATTTGCTCGCCGAGGTGCACGACGAGTTCGGCATGATTCGCGTATTCGAAGTGGCCGATTATCGGTTTCTCGAGTTTGGCGATGCCATCGAGCAGAGTTGCGTGTTCACAGCCGATCCTAGCTGGCTCGAATATGACTATACCCGCGCCATGCTCATTGGCGCGTTGTGTCACGAGCAGCCGGAAAGTGCACTGTTTCTGGGGCTGGGCGCTGGTACGTTGACCCAAGCCTGCCTCAAGTTCCTGCCGTTGGAAGATGTCGAGGCCATCGAATTGCGCCCCGACGTGCCGCGCCTGGCCATCGAATACCTGGGGCTGGATGACGATCCGCGACTGTACATCCGTGTTGGAGATGCACTGGAACTGCTTGAAAGCGCTGAGCCTGCGGACCTGATTTTCGTCGACCTCTATACCGATGTCGGTCCTGGCGTCGGGCACCTGGCCTGGGGCTTCCTGGAAAACTGCCAGAAACGCCTCAACCCGGGCGGCTGGCTGGTGATCAACCAATGGGCCACCGACGACGGCAAGCCATTGGGCGCGGCACTGTTGCGCGGTTTGTACCACCGGCATTATTGGGAGCTGCCGGTGAAGGAGGGCAATGTGATCCTGATCGTGCCGGCGGACCTGGATCAGGAGCTGGACATGCAAGGACTGGTGGCCAGGGCCGAAGGGCTGGCGCCACGCTTGGGGTATTCGTTGCAGTCATTGATCAAGGCGATCCGGCCGGCGACCTGATCAAAGGCCCCAAAACCTTTTGACAAGTGAGTTCCCCTGTGGCGAGGGAGCTTGCTCCCGCTGGGCTGCGCAGCAGCCCCTCTCAAGCTCACTCAATCAACCTGATCCACCGCGTCGCCGGGCTCTAGGGCCGCTTCGCGCCCCAGCGGGAGCAAGCTCCCTCGCCACGGGGAATTCGGCACGGCGTGGGTTAAGGGAATGCCTCGAGTCAGTGTCAGTCTCAAGAGCAAATCGGTTGATCGACCGGAATGCTTTTGTGGCGAGGGAGCTTGCTCCCGCTGGGTCGCGAAGCGGCCCCCTTCGATTTCAGATATCAACCCAGGCGTCTGCTTCGCAGCCGAGCGGGAGCAAGCTCCCTCGCCACCAAGGGCAAAGTTGTCTGGAGGTGAACCGTTTTAGCCGGCTGTCCCAAGGCCCAGGCCAACGAGCCCCATAACGGTATCTGGCAATAAAAAAAGCTCCCTTTTCGGGCGAATTCCGGTATAGTGCGCGCCGGCCTTTAGCCGGGCCGCGTCAAGGTAGCGCAATTCCCCGAAGTCAGCTTCGGTTGCATGTCCGCACAACGGATGCTTCCACGACGTTCTTTTTCATTCATTCGTTTTCGCAAATCCCCGCCGACAAAGCAGCCAGGGCGACTCTTGAGTCTCAACACGGCATGCGCAGCTTTGGAGCATGGGTCTTTGCGGATGCACTTAGAGGCAGACCCATGACCCAGGAAACCGGCGGCTTCGCCGCTTTTAATCTCAACCCGAACATTCTTGCTGCCGTCACTGCGACCGGCTACGAAGAACCTTCGGCGATTCAGCAGCAATCGATCCCGATCATCATGGCCGGCCACGACATGATTGGCCAGGCGCAAACCGGTACGGGTAAAACCGCTGCGTTCGCCCTGCCGATCCTGCATCGCATCGATCCTGCCAAGCGCGAACCGCAAGCCCTGATCCTGGCGCCAACTCGTGAGTTGGCGCTGCAAGTAGCAACCGCTTTCGAAACCTATTCCAAGCAGATGCCTGGCGTTACTGTTGTGGCCGTTTATGGCGGTGCCCCGATGGGCCCACAACTGAAAGCCATCCGTAATGGCGCGCAGATCGTTGTCGCTACTCCGGGTCGTCTGTGCGATCACCTGCGTCGTGACGAAAAAGTCCTGGCCACCGTGAACCACCTGGTTCTCGACGAAGCCGACGAAATGCTCAAGCTGGGTTTCATGGATGACCTGGAAGTCATCTTCAAGGCCCTGCCAGCGACCCGCCAGACTGTATTGTTCTCGGCTACCTTGCCGCAATCGATCCGTGCCATTGCCGAGCGCCACCTGCGCGATCCGCAACACGTAAAGATCCAGACCAAGACCCAGACCGTCACCGCGATCGAACAGGCTCACCTGCTGGTTCACGCCGACCAGAAGACTTCCGCCGTTCTCAGCTTGCTGGAAGTGGAAGACTTCGACGCCCTGATCATGTTCGTGCGTACCAAGCAAGCGACCCTGGACCTGGCCAGCGCCCTGGAAGCCAAAGGCTACAAAGCCGCAGCGCTGAACGGTGACATTGCCCAGAACCAGCGTGAGCGCGTGATCGACTCCCTCAAGGATGGCCGCCTGGACATCGTTGTGGCGACCGACGTTGCTGCCCGTGGCCTGGACGTTCCGCGCATCACCCACGTATTCAACGTGGACATGCCGTACGATCCGGAATCCTACGTTCACCGTATCGGCCGTACTGGCCGTGCTGGTCGCGAAGGCCGTGCGCTGCTGCTGGTCACCCCGCGTGAGCGTCGCATGCTGCAAGTAATCGAGCGTGTAACTGGCCAGAAGGTAGCTGAAGTTCGCCTGCCGGACGCCCAGGCCGTTCTCGATGCCCGCATCAAGAAACTGACCAACAGCCTGTCGCCACTGGTGGCTGACGCCGAATCGACCCACGGTGATCTGCTCGATCGCCTGACCGCCGACATCGGTTGCAGCCCGCGCGCTCTGGCCGCTGCACTGCTGCGCAAGGCCACCAATGGCCAAGCGCTGAACCTGGCTGCAATCGAGAAAGAGCGTCCCCTAGTGCCGAACAACGCACCGCGTGGCGATCGTCCTGAGCGCACCGGTGATCGTCCGGACCGTGGTGATCGCGAGCGTCGTGCTCCGATTCCGCTGGCCGAAGGCCGTGCCCGCTGCCGTACCGCGTTGGGTGCCCGTGACGGCATCGCCGCCAAGAACCTGCTGGGTGCCATCCTCAACGAAGGCGGCCTGGCCCGCGAAGCGATCGGTCGCATCCAGGTGCGTGACAGCTTCAGCCTGGTGGAACTGCCGGAAGATGGTCTGGAGAAGTTGCTGACCAAGCTCAAAGACACTCGTGTGGCTGGCAAGCAGCTCAAGCTGCGTCGCTATCGCGAAGATTGATCGGCTCTTGGGTTGATTGATCGAACATAAAAAATCCCCGACTGGTTCGGGGATTTTTTATGCCTGTCGTTTGGTGTGCCTTCAGGGGGCGTGGGTGGAGGCCAATCAGTCAATCGAACCGATAGATGTCCATCCCCAGCGTCCCCATCGTGAACCCCGCATGGACAACGCTGAACTTGCCCCCCGCACCCCGGGCAAAATACAGCGGCAGCAAGTGCTCATCGCTGGGATGGCTGCGCACGGCGTTCGGCGCCTGGCGACGGTAATCATGCAGCGCGGCCTCGTCGTCGGCCGCCAGCTTCTCAACCATCCAGTCGCGAAAGGCCTTGGCCCAGGGCTCAATGCTGTCGGGGCCGGCGTTCCAGTCCAGGTCGCGCAGGTTGTGGGTGATGCTGCCGGAACCGATCAGCAAGATGCCTTGCTGACGCAGGCTCGCCAGGGCCTGGCCGACCTGTGTCTGCAACATCGGTCCCTGGCGGCTGGGCAGGGAAACCTGCACCACCGGGATGTCGGCTTCTGGGTACATCAAAGACAATGGCACCCAGACGCCATGGTCGGACGGCCGTTGAGGGTCGAGGCGTGCCGGAAGGTTCGCGGTGTTGAGCACGGCTGCGATTTGTGTCGCCAGTTGAGGATCGCCAGGCGCGGGGTACTGCACCTCATACAAGGCTGGTGGAAAGCCGCCGAAGTCGTGCCAGGTGCGCGGCTGCGGATTGGCGCTGACCAGCAATTCGTTGCTTTCCCAGTGGGCGGACACGATGACGATGGCCTTGGGCTTGGGCAATTGAGCGGCCAGGCGAGCCAATGCCGGACCGCTGTCGCCGGGCTCCAGGGCGAGTATCGGTGAGCCATGGGAGATAAACAGGCTGGGCAGCATGAAGGGGCTCCTGAGCGTTAAGATGTGATCATCTTCCGTCAGGTCAATGATCTAAATCTAATATAAGTTTTAGCCCGTTTTTATCGAATTTCTTGGAGTGAATCATGGAGCCCGAGTTTTGGCACAAGCGCTGGTCATCGAACCAGATTGGTTTTCACTTACCGGAGGTGAACCCGTACCTGCAACGGTTTTGGCCGCAACTGGGCCTGGCCCAGGGCAGTCGGGTGCTGGTGCCATTGTGTGGCAAAAGCCTGGATCTGCTGTGGCTTGCCCATCAGGGGTACTCGGTGCTGGGCGTGGAGTTATCGGAAAAAGCCGCCAATGATTTTTTTCTTGAACATCGGCTTGAGCCGAGCGTGAGTGAAGAGGGTGTGTTCAAGGTCTTCCGTGCCGGGGGCATCGAAATCCGCTGTGGTGATTTCTTTGCCTTGAGTGCTGCAGATGTGGCCGATTGCACGGCGTTGTACGACCGCGCTGCGTTGATTGCCTTGCCAGTGGCGATGCGAGAGCGGTATGCGGCCCATCTGCAGAAGATCTTGCCCAATGGCGTCGGATTGTTGATTACCCTGGATTACAACCAGGATGAAATGCCTGGCCCGCCTTTCTCCGTGGGCAATGATGAGGTGCTGAGGTTGCTGGGTAATGCCTGGCGACTGGAGGTCTTGCAGGAGCAGGATGTGCTGGGGGAGAGCTGGAAGTTCTTGCAGGCTGGGGTGAAGCGGCTGGATGAGCGGGTGTATCGGATTTCCAATCGTTGACGGATGAAGCTGTGGTGAGGGAACCCCCTGCTTTTGTGGCGAGGGAGCTTGCTCCCGCTGGGCTGCGCAGCAGCCCCCTCTCAAGCTCACTCAATTAACCTGATCCACCGTGTCGCCGGGCTCCAGGGGCGCTTCGCGCCCCAGCGGGAGCAAGCTCCCTCGCCACAGATTCCCCGGCTGTCAGCCGCGACGACGCAGTGCGTCGATACGCTCTTCCAGCGGCGGGTGGCTCATGAACATGCGAGCCAGGCCCTGCTTGATGCCACCGTTGATGCCAAAGGCATTCAGGGTGTCGGGCATGTGCACCGGCAAGCCTTGCTCGGCGCGCAGGCGCTGCAGGGCGCCGATCATGGCGCTGGTGCCGGCCAGGCGTGCACCGGCGTCGTCGGCGCGGAACTCGCGCTTGCGCGAGAACCACATGACGATGGCGCTGGCGAGGATGCCCAGTACCAGCTCGGCGAAGATGGTTGCCACGTAGTAGGCGATACCCTGGCCTTCTTCGTTCTTGAAAATCACCTTGTCGACGAAATTGCCGATGATGCGGGCAAAGAACATCACGAAGGTGTTCACCACGCCCTGGATCAACGCCAGGGTCACCATGTCGCCGTTGGCGACGTGGCCGATCTCGTGGGCCAGCACGGCCTTGACTTCATCGGGGGAAAACCGCTCGAGCAAACCCTGGCTGACGGCGACCAGTGCGTCGTTCTTGTTCCAGCCGGTGGCGAAGGCGTTGGCCTCGTAGGCTGGGAAAATCCCGACTTCCGGCATCTTGATACCGGCTTCGCGGGACAGTTGCTCGACAGTTTGCAGCAGCCATTGTTCGTGACGCGTGCGCGGCTGGCTGATGATCTGGGTGCTGGTGCTCATCTTCGCCATCCACTTGGAGATGAACAGCGAGAACAGGGAACCGGCGAAACCGAACACCGCACAGAAAATCAGCAGCTGATTGAGGTTGAGATCAACCCCGTTGGCCGCCATGAACCCGTTGAAGCCGAAGAGGCTCAGGGTGATGCTGGCAATCAGCACGACCGCCAGGTTAGTGGCCAAGAACAGCAGGATGCGCATCATGGTTGTGAAAATCTCCTCGTGCTAAAGATGTAGCGTTATGCGGGGTATATAAGGTGCCGCCGCAGGCTATTCAACTCGCCGACTATTTCAAACTGTGTCCTACACGCGTCCTAAATGTTTGAAAGACTTTTCTGAAAGTGACCAGGGAAAAGAAATGCGCTGCCTGCCCCCCGTGAACGTTGAGCCCAGATGCATGTTGACCGTCCAATCCCCAGTGTAGAAGGCCCGACGGAGTCGGCGGAACGGATATGTTGCTGAATCAAACAGCGTGCGAGGTGAGGACGCCTCGCACGCTGCCTGGCTTACTGACGGTAGGACTTGAGGAAGTTGCCGATCCGGCCAATGGCCTGGTCGAGGTCATCGACCCGTGGCAGGGTCACGACGCGGAAGTGATCCGGCCACGGCCAGTTGAACGCCGTGCCCTGGACCACCAGCAGCTTCTCGGACAGCAGCAGGTCGAGGACGAATTTTTCATCGTTGTGGATCGGGCAGACCTTCGGGTCGATCCGCGGGAAGGCATACAGCGCGCCCATCGGCTTGACACAACTGACGCCGGGAATGTCGTTGAGCAGTTCCCAGGTTCGATTGCGCTGTTCCAGCAGCCGGCCCTGGGGCAGGACCAGGTCGTTGATGCTCTGGTAGCCGCCCAGCGCCGTCTGGATCGCATGCTGGCTCGGCACGTTGGCACACAGGCGCATGTTGGCCAGCATGTCGATGCCTTCGATGTAGCTCTGGGCGTGATGCTTGGGACCGGAAATAACAACCCAGCCTGATCGGAAACCCGCTACCCGATAGGATTTGGACAGGCCGTTGAAGGTCAGGCACAGCAGGTCCGGTGCCAGGGATGCAGTGCAGATGTGCACGGCGTCGTCGTAGAGGATCTTGTCGTAGATCTCGTCGGAAAACACCACCAGGTTGTGTTGGCGGGCCAGTTCCAGCATGCCCAGCAGTACTTCCCTGGAATACACGGCGCCGGTCGGATTGTTCGGGTTGATGATCACCAGTGCCTTGGTATTGGGCGTGATCTTGGCCTTGATGTCCGCCAGGTCGGGAAACCAGTTGGCCTGTTCGTCGCACAGGTAATGCACCGGATTGCCACCGGACAGGCTCACGGCAGCGGTCCACAGCGGATAGTCCGGCGCCGGCACCAGCACTTCGTCGCCATTGTTGAGCAGGGCCTGCATGGACATCACGATCAGCTCGGACACGCCGTTACCCAGGTAGATGTCCTCGATGCCGACACCTTCGACCTGCTTCTGCTGGTAGTACTGCATCACGGCCTTGCGGGCGCTGAACAGGCCCTTGGAGTCGCTGTAGCCCTGGGCGGTCGGCAGGTTGCGGATGACGTCCTGGAGGATTTCATCGGGCGCTTCGAAACCAAAGGGGGCCGGGTTACCGATGTTCAGCTTGAGGATGCGATGGCCTTCCTCTTCCAGGCGTTTGGCGTGCTTGAGCACCGGGCCGCGAATGTCGTAGCAGACGTTGGCGAGCTTGTTCGATTTGCTGACCTGCATGGCGATGTGTTCCCGAAAATGAACGATCCAGGCGGCGTATGAACCACCGTACTGGGAATCCTGCGTCTGTGCCCAGGCCTGACGCGGTATAGGCGTCACAATCCGTTTGAATGCGCATGACGTGACTGCCAGACTGGCGTCTGACGAGGCGCAATCATACGTGCCGCCCGATCTGCGGAAAAGCGTCGGATCGGGCTTTTTCAATTGCCGAGGTAGGACGATGGAAAAGTTGGAAAAAACCCTTGAAGAATGGCACTCCATGCTCGACCCGGAGCAGTACAACGTCTGTCGGCTGAAGGGCACCGAACGGCCATTCTCCGGTAAATACAACGCCACCAAGACCGACGGCGTGTACCACTGCATCTGCTGCAACGAGCCGTTGTTCGA
The DNA here is from genome assembly GCF_900106735.1 of Pseudomonas sp. NFACC08-1. NCBI lineage: Bacteria > Pseudomonadati > Pseudomonadota > Gammaproteobacteria > Pseudomonadales > Pseudomonadaceae > Pseudomonas > Pseudomonas sp. NFACC08-1. The sequence goes on from NZ_FNNL01000005.1 coordinate 186,152, forward strand.
TTCGCAGACCAAATTCGATTCGGGCTGTGGCTGGCCAAGTTTCTACGCGCCGATCGAAGGCAGCGCGGTGGTGGAGGTGCGGGACGTCAGCCACGGCATGATTCGCACCGAGGTGGTCTGCGCCAGATGCGACGCCCACCTGGGCCACGTCTTCCCCGACGGCCCGCCGCCCACGGGTTTGCGGTACTGCATCAACTCGGTGTGCCTGGATCTCGTACCCCGTTAGGCACTGCTCACAATCCCCCCTGTGGCGAGGGAGCTTGCTCCCGCTGGGCGGCGCAGCCGCCCCAATAGGGGATGACGCGGTCTTGCAGGAAAACCGCACCAGCCGGGTTTACGACGGCTGCGCCGCCGAGCGGGAGCAAGCTCCCTCGCCACAAGAGCCTGTGGGCTCCACAGACCATGGGTTCGGATAATTAAATTGCACACAATTGAATCGCTCGCTATCTTCACCGCCTGTCCTATTCGTTTTGGAGCCTTGCCATGAGCGACAATCTGCTGAGCATCCCGTGCACCACCATCAAGGGGGAGCAAAAGACCCTCGCCGATTTCGCCGGCAAGGCTGTGCTGGTGGTCAACACGGCCAGCCAGTGCGGGTTCACTCCGCAATACAAGGGGCTTGAGGCGTTGTGGCAGACCTACAAGGACCAGGGCCTGGTGGTGTTGGGCTTTCCCTGCAATCAGTTTGGCAAGCAGGAGCCGGGCGACGAGGGGGCGATTACCGAGTTCTGCGAGTTGAACTTCGGTGTGAGTTTTCCGCTGTTCAAGAAAATCGAGGTCAACGGCGCCAACGCCCATCCCCTGTTCGTCCAGCTTAAACAGCGGGCGCCCGGGGTGCTGGGGTCCAAAGGCATCAAGTGGAATTTCACCAAGTTCCTGATCGGCAGGGACGGCCAAGTGGTCAAGCGTTTTGCCCCGACCACCAAGCCCCAGGACCTGACCGGTGAGATCGAAGCGCTGCTCAAATGAATGACCTGTCAGTCGATTCCCTGAAGCTCGACAGCCAGTTGTGCTTCAAGCTGTACGCTGCTTCGCGTGCAGTGATCCGTGGCTACAAGCCAATGCTCGATCAACTCGGCCTGACCTATCCGCAATACCTGGCGATGCTGGTGCTGTGGGAATGGCAGGACACGGCCCCGCTACAGCCCACGGTCAAGGCGCTGGGTGAGCGTTTGCTGCTGGATTCCGGGACGCTGACGCCGCTGCTCAAGCGCCTGGAACAGCTGGACCTGGTCCAGCGCCAGCGTTCGGCCCGGGACGAGCGGGAGGTGCACTTGAGCCTGACGACTGCCGGACGAGCCTTGCGTGAACAGGTCGGCCCGCTCAAGGCCCGCCTGTTGTGCGACAGCGGTATCGACCTGGACCGCCTCGCAACATTGCGAGACGGTCTCGATCACCTGTTGGGCCAGATCAAAGCGCTGACGTAGTCGGCACCCACTGGTCCAGCACTGCCGCCAGTTCTTCGCGGCGGAACGGCTTGGACAGGTAATCGTTCATGCCGGCCGCACGGCAGCGCTCACGTTCCTCGGGCATTGCGTTGGCCGTCAGGGCGACAATCGGCAGGTCCGACCAGCGCCCGCTTTGGCGGATCTGTCGACTGGCTTCGTAGCCATCCATTACCGGCATGTTGCAGTCCATCAACACCAGGTCGAACACCCGCTGTTCCAGTTGACTCAGGGCTTCGGCGCCGTGGGCTGCGACGGTGACTTCGCAGCCCAGTTTTACCAACATACCCTTGGCCACCAGTTGGTTGACCGGGTTGTCCTCCACCAGCAGCACCCGTCCACGCCTGGACGGCGCCAGGGCTTCGATCTGTGCGTCATCGATGACGGTCGCCTCGCTTTGCATGGCGCGCCGCAGAATCTGGTACAGCGCATGGCGCGCCAGCGGCCGGGCCTGTTGTATCAGCGGGGCGAGGGCGGCGGCTTCTTCGCTGGGCATGAAGCTGCCATAGGCGGTCACCAGCAGGATCGGTGCATCAAAGGTTGGCCGCAGGTTGAACAGGCATTCCGGGCAGTCGGTAATCAGTACGTCGGGTGTGAGCCCCAGCAACCCGTCGTCGATGGAACGCTGCACATAATCCAGGCCCCATCCCGGCAACAGCATGCCCAGCAACTCGGCCAGGCCGCTGTTGCTGCCGGTGATGGCGACGACGTTGCCGCGCAACGGTTCGACCGGCGTTGCCGGCAGATGGCAGGGCAGGGGCAGGTCGGCACAGAACTGACTGCCGAAGCCAGCTTCGGAACTGATGGTCAACCGGCCCTGCATGGCTTCGCAGAGGTTGTAGGTCAGTGCCAGGCCCAGCCCGGTGCCACCGAACTGGCGGGTAATCCCGGCGCCGGCCTGGGTGAACGGCTGCAGGATTCTCGCCTGGGCTTCCTGGGGGATACCGATGCCCGTGTCGCAGACCTCGATGCGCACGCCGCCGTCGTAATGACTCAACTTCACGTCGACCCGGCCGAAGCGCGTGAACTTCAGTGCATTGGACAGCAGGTTGCTGACGATCTGACGCACCCGGGTCGGGTCGCCGAGAACCTGCGCCGGGAACTGCGGCTTGATCAGGCAGGCCAGTTCGACACTCGGGGCCGCGTTCTGGGAAAGCAGGTTGGCCGTATCCTCCACCAGGGAGCCGAGGTCGAACGGGATGCGTTCGAGTTCCAGTTGACCGGCGTCGAATTTCGACAGGTCGAGGATATCGTTGAGCAGTTCGACCAATACCTTGCCCGAGTCATGGGCAATCGATAGCTGTTGCTGTTGTTCGGCCGTCAGGGGGCCGTCCAGGGACAGGGCGATCATTCCCAGCAGGCCGTTGAGCGGTGTGCGGATCTCGTGGCTCATGTTGGCGAGGAACGCAGAGCGGGCCTCGGCCATGTCCAGGGCCGTGCGCCGGGCCACTTCCAGTTCCTCGTTGGACTGGCTGAGGCGGGCGTTGCTGGCCTTGAGTTCGGCGGTGCGTGCCGAGACGATGTTCTCCAATTGCGCGAGGTATTCGGTGAGGCGATTTTCGGCCGTGCGCCGCTGCTGGATTTCGGTGGAGATATTTTCGAACTGCTGGTTGGCGACGGAAACCAGTACGCCGATTTCATCGGACTGGTGGCCGGCAGGGCATTCCAGGTGATTCTGTTCGTTGCTGCTCGGGTCGCGGCTGCTCAGTTCGCGGATGACCCGCACCAGGGGCTTGGTCAGCATCACGTAGAACAGTGCCAGCAGCAGGCCCGTCAGGATCAGGCTGCGGGCGAAGCCGTTGAGCAAGGTGACCTCGGCACGGCGCAGGAAACGACTGCCGAACGCATAGGTGTCGACGTCCAGTCGCAGCATGCCCAGGGATTCGTTGGGCAAATGATCCAGGTAGAGCCGATCCTCGAACTGACGCTGGGCGCCGAACAGAAAGTCGCTGATGAACCGGTAGCTGCTTTGCAGCTCGGGCCGCTTGACGCTGGCGAGCACGGTATTGTTGTTGTCGATCAGCTCGGCCCCAATGATGGCCGGTGAGCGCAACAGGCCCATGGACAGCTCCTGGGCGAGCTCGGCGTCGATGTTGTAGGCGATGCGCGAGGCCGGGTTGTGGCTGATTTCCAGCAGCGAGAGGATTTCACGGTTGATCGACGCGTCTTCGCTGGCATAATCGATGCCGATCTGCATCAGACTGAGCAAGGTGCCCAACACGAAGCCCACCAGGACGGTCAGGCGGGCCTGCTTGTAGGAAAGCCGTTGGGTGAATCTGATGTCCATTGAGTGATGAACCACTTACGTTTCCCTTCGCCGGTCAAGCATAGCTGATCATCTCTGAATACCGGTGCAGCCGGTGTGTATTGTGTGAAGTAGACCCGCCATTGGATACGACGTTTCGTAGCTCGAGCGCCATCATTACTGTGAACCTGTCCGAGGAGAAGACGTGGACTCGCGATTGAATGCTTTTCTTGAGCGTGCCGATGCCGTGCTGGCCCGGATCGAGCCTTTGCTGCCGGCGCCCCGGCCCACCATCGATTGGACCCAGACCCTGGCCGCCCGCTGGCAGCGTGACGGCCGTAGCGGCTACCTGCTGCCGCTGCAGGTCAGCCTCGACATGCGCCTGTCGGACCTGATCGGCGTGGACCGCCAGGTCGAACAACTGGGCCGCAACACCCGGCAGTTCATCGATGGCATGCCTGCCAACCATGCCTTGCTCTGGGGCTCGCGTGGCACCGGCAAGTCGTCCCTGGTGCGCGCCCTGTTGGCTGAACATGCCCCGCATGGCCTGCGCTTGATCGAGATCGAACGCGACCACCTGGCCGATCTGCCTCGGGTGGTGGAGCAGGTTGCGAAACTGCCCCAGCGCTTCGTGTTGTTCTGCGATGACTTGTCGTTCGAATCCGGTGAAGGCGATTACCGCGTGCTCAAGAGCGTGTTGGATGGATCCCTGGAGCAGGCGCCGGACAACGTGTTGCTGTATGCCACTTCCAACCGTCGTCACCTGGTACCGGAGAAGGAAAGCGACAACGAGAACTGGAAACGGGTCGACGGCGAACTTCATCCCAGCGAAGCGGTAGAGGACAAGATCGCCTTGTCCGACCGCTTTGGCCTGTGGCTGTCGTTTTATCCGTTTACCCAGGAGCATTTCCTTAACGTGGTGGAGCACTGGATCGGCGAATTGGCAGCCAAGGCTGGGCTGGCCTGGCAGCGCGACGAAGCGCTGGATGTACTGGCGGTGCGCTGGGCAACCGGTCGCGGCAATCGCAACGGACGTTGCGCTTATCAGTTTGCCCGCTATTGGGTAGGCCTGAAATTGTTGGAGCACAAGGCATGATCGATTTGAAGGGCACCGGAGTCGGCCTTGACGGCTACGCGTTGTTATCGGCACAACTGGAATCCTTGCTGGCCGATGAGCGTGACTTCATCGCCAACGCCGCGCAGTTCTCGGCTTTCCTGTCCAGTCAGCTGGACGACCTGAACTGGGCCGGTTTTTACCTCAATCGCAACGAAGAGCTGGTCCTGGGACCGTTCCAGGGCCAGATCGCCTGCGTGCGGATCCCCTTTGGCCGCGGCGTGTGCGGTACGGCGGCCGCGACCCGGCAGACCCAGCGCGTCGAAGACGTCCATGCCTTCGCCGGGCACATCGCCTGCGACAGCGCGTCGAACAGCGAACTGGTGGTGCCGCTGGTCAAGGACGGGCGCCTGATCGGCGTGCTCGACCTGGACAGTCCGAAACTGGCGCGTTTTACCGAGCATGATCAAGCCGGCATCGAGCAGTTGGCCGCGATATTCCTGCGCCTGACGGATTGCTGATCATACCTTCAACCCTGCCTTGACCAGCAGGCCGTGGGGATCGATTTCATCGATCTGGTGCGGGTCGAGGAACTGGTTGGCGTAGCTCAGGTAGATCTTTTCATCGATGAACAGCCCGAACAGCTCGGGATCGATATGGGCGTCACGGCACATGGTGGCCATGATGCCCAGGGCTTCGCTCAGTTTCTTCGCTTTCTTGTAGGGGCGGTCGGCTGCCGTCAGCGCTTCGAAAATGTCGGCAATGGCCATCATGCGCGCCGGCAGGCTCATCTCTTCGCGTTTGAGACGCTTGGGATAACCGCTGCCATCCATCTTCTCGTGATGACCGCCAGCGATCTCCGCCACGTTGTCCAAGTGGCTGGGAAAGGGCAACTGGCTGAGCATCAGGATCGTCTGCACCATGTGATGGTTGATGACGTAGCGCTCCTCGCGGGTTAGCGTGCCTCGCGTGATGCTCAGGTTGTAGAGCTCGCCGCGGTTGTATTTCCAGGCCGGTACGTCGAGCTGGAAGCCCCACGGATTTTCCGCCGGGATCAGTTCGGCTTCGTGGTGTTCGAGCAGGTGCTCGGGCTTGTCTGCCAACAGTGGCTCAGTGACCGGTAGTGTCGGCTTGGGCGTGCGGGCCTGGCGCCGGTTTTCTTCCCAGGAAACCCCCAGGCGATCATCGAGGGTTCGGGTCCACGGGCGTTGCGCGATGTGTCGCAGGCGCTGCAGATCGGCTTCGGCCATGGCTTCGGAGCCCAGGTTGCAGCGGGCGACGAAAGCAAAGTCGTCATCCAGTGCCGTCAATGTCGCGTCGCGCTGTTGCGCCAGGGATGACGGCTCGCCGCCGCTTGCCACGGCCTGCCAATAATCGACCCAGGCGTCGCGCTTGAGCACCTCGAAGCGGGTGCGTATCTCGTGGATCCGGTCGTTCAGGGTTTCCAGCTTGGTGGCCTTGTCGACCACATATTCGGGGGTGGTGACCTTGCCGCAATCGTGCAGCCAGGCGGCGATGTGCAGGGCTTCCCATTCGTCCTCGGTGGGCCGATAGGTTTCGAATGCCGGTACCTGGCTGGCAGCGGCCGCCTGGGCGAGCATCAGGGTCAGGACCGGCACCCGCTGGCAATGGCCGCCCGTGTAGGGACTCTTGGCATCGATCGCGCCGGCCAGCAACTGGATGAAGGCGTCCAGCAACTGCTTTTGCCTGGCTTGCAGGCGCTGACCCTCGATGCTCACGGCGGCGGCACCGGACACGGCCTGCAGGAAGGCGATGCGGTCGGGCTGCAGTTTTTCCAGGTCGGCTTCGGTGCCGCTGTCGGTGATCAGCAGTACCAGGACGCCGACGGTTTCCTGGTGCCGATTGCGAAGGCGAATACCGATCAGATGGACGCGCGGCGAGTCCAGCTCCCGCAGGACGCTCTGCAGATCGGCCGCCTGTTCGAAGCCCAGGGAGGCCACGAGGTTGTCCGAGGTGGCCAGTTGCTGGAGCCATTGCGGGCTGTCGCCAGCCTGGAGCTCATGACTGCGTAACTTGAAGGCCTCGAGATCCCTGGGTGTTCCATTGATGACCAGCCCATACGGCTTGACCCGGTTGTCGTCGTTCTCGCGCAAGTAGATCAGGCCTGCCTGGGCCTGGCCGATTTTTACGGTTTCAAACAACACCCGTTCCAGCAACGGGGCGAAGCGGGTTTCGGCGCGCAGGCTGGCGGTGATTTCAAAGAAACTCGCCAGGGTCTCTTTCATGCGCGCCATCGACACGCTCAACTGATCGACTTCCAGCACCGGGGAGCGACGGGACACCGGGTAGTTGAAGTCAAAGCTGCGAATGGCATCGGCCTCCTGCACCAGTTCGCGCAAAGGCTTGACCAGGATCCTGGACGTCAGCCAACCCAGGGGCAGGCACAGCAGCAGCGTGGCGAGGGTGATGAGCGCGCCTTGCCAGCGCATGCGATAGGCATTGTCCAGCAGCTCATCTTCAGGGACCAGCAGCGCCAGTTCCAGGCCCTGGGGCCCGCCTTCCTGCATGTGGCTGCGAGAAACGATCCACTGGCGTCCGTCCGCTTCCAGGCGCGTGGCATCGGTGTTGTCGTCGAGCGCAGCGGCAATGGCCAGGCTGAGGTCTCGGGCCTTGATCAGGCGTGCCGACTGGGCATCGGCGAGCAGCCGGCTGTTGTCGGGATAACCCACTGCGTTGCCCTTGGGATCGAGCAAGACGACTTCGGTGCCGGTGGTCACCTTGTGTTTGGCCAGGGTCTGGGACAGGGCCGCCAGGGTCAGGTCGGCGCCGATGACAGCCTGCTCGCCACTGCGCAGGGCGAGGGTGGTGCCGACGTTATGGGTGGAGAAAAAAACGTAGGGCTCGGTGGTGATCTGCTCGGTGCTGCCGGCGGCGCTGCGAAACCAGCTGCGGCTGCGGGGGTCGTAGGTTTCGTCGGCAATGTCCCGGCGCCCGATGAGCGTCAGCGTCTCGTCGTAGAACAGCGACTGGGAGTGAACCGGGCCTTGCTCGGTTGCCCGCTCCACGGTCCAGACTTGGTAGACCGCCTCGGCCGGTGCCTGCAGGGCGACTTTCAGGGCCGCGGTGCGCAATGGCCGGACCATCATGAAGTTGCCCTGATGATCGCCCAGGTACAACGATGCCAGGTTCGGGTTGTCCCGCAGTGCCTGGCTGAAGGGCACGAGCAGGGCCAGGCGTTGCGCCATCTGGGGAGTGCGCGTCGCCGGGTAGTCGGCCAACAGCCTCAACAGGTGGCGGATGGGTTCGTAGGTGTCGTACAGATCCAGGCGCACATCCTGTTCAATACGGTTGAACAGTTTCTCACTGCTGGACAGGATGATTTGCGTGGTTTGCCGGTAATTGAAAATCCCCAGCACCACCCCGGTCAGCAACAGAAGCAGGGTAAACATCACGCTGATGTGAACGTGCAGGGGGAACCGGCGTTTTTCCGGACGCGGTGCGCTGGGCATTGCAGTCACTCCAAGTGTCAGGGGGCGTTCTCGATGGTGTTCCCGCGTGCAGGGAAACCGATCGAGAACCCCCAGGTACGCACTGCTGAGCGAATAGCATAGTAAACGCTGGATTATTTTGCCTTGGCGATCTCCGTTTCGAGGGCCCGCTCCAGTTCGCTCATGGCTCGGTCGAGGGCGTCGATGCAATCGCTGATTCGCCTGGGCGCTTGCGCCTGGTGACAAGCGTGTTCCAGCGCCTCGCACCGCTGGATCAGTGAGGTCGCCTGGACGATGCGGGCGACGCCTTTTATCTTGTGCGCTATTTCGGCCAGTGCTGACCGGTTTGCGCTGTGGGCGATGTCGAGCAACTCCTGGCGGTCCGAGCGGCTGCTGCTGAGCAATTCGGCCAGCAGCCGTCGGTTGGACGACGGGTCGCCGCCGGTCAACGCCTGCAGGCTTTGTATGCTGAAAGCTGCCGGGCAACTGACGGGTTTGACTGCCTTGATCCATTGGCTCAAGGCGCTCAGGCTGATTGGCTTGAACAGGCAGTCGTCCATCCCAGCGTCCTGGCAGCGTTGTTTTTCCTCCGGTTGGGCATTGGCAGTGAACCCCAGTAGGGTGCAGGGCGGTCGTTGCTGCTCGGATTCATCGCGACGAATCGACCGGGCCAGTTCGTAGCCGCTCATGATGGGCATGTTGCAATCGGCGATGACCAGATCGAAGTGGTTCTTTTGCCAGACCTCAAGCCCGTGGGCACCATCATGGGCGACCTGGTAGTGATGGCCCAGGTATTCCAGTTGCTGCGACATCAGCAGGCGGTTGGCGGGATGATCGTCCACGATCAGGACGTTCAGGGGGGCCTGGGCCGTTTCGATGACCGGTTCAGGTGGGGGGCGAACCGGCGCCGTCGCCAGGACGGTCAGCTGCAGGCAGACCTGGACCTGGGTGCCGGTGCCGGGTTGGCTGTTCATGTGCAGGCTGCCGCCCATCATCCGGCACAGGTTACGACTGATCACCAGTCCCAACCCCGCACCGTTGCGGGCCATCCGGCTGGTGTTATCGACCTGGGCAAACGGCTCGAACAAACGTTGCAGGTCCGCCGGAGCAATACCGATGCCGCTGTCGTTGACCTCCAGGTGCATTTGCAGGACGTCGTCCCGGTCGGTTGGAGACAGCCGGACCTTGATCACTACCTGGCCCTGCTCGGTAAATTTGAGGGCATTGCTGATCAGGTTCGACAGCACCTGTTTGAACCGCAACGGGTCCATCAACACGTCAGGGCTGCCCTTGGCGGCGTCGAACTGCAGGGACAACGCCAGGTTTTTCTGCCGGGCCACGCCCTCGAATACCCGAATGACCGATTGCAGCAAGGCCCTGAGATTGACGCGTTCGGGGGCCAGGCTCAGATGACCGGATTCGATACGGGCGATGTCCAGAATATCGCCTATCAGTTCGAGCATGCCGGAGGCCGACTCGTACGCGACTTCGATGGTCGAACGGTCTACACGGCCCTTGTCGGCCTGTTTCAGGGCCAGCTCAAGCATGCCGATCACTGCGTTCATGGGGGTGCGGATTTCATGGCTCATGGTTGCCAGGAACGTGCTTTTGGCGCGGTTCGCGTCATCGGCCCGTTGCTTGGACGCGCGCAGCTCCTCGAACAGCTGGCGCCGCTCACTGATGTCGATCCAGCCGCCGATGATGCCTTGCACTTCGGCGGCGGAGTTTCGGTAGGGGAGGATCCAGTGATAGATCGTCAGTTGCCTGTCCCCGATGTGCAGGGGCCGGTCGACGATCAGGGCGGTGCCTTCGGCCATGACGCGTTGGTAGTCCGCCTGGTACTCCTGCGCTTCGAAGGCGTTGCTCATGGATCCTGGCATCAGGCTCTTGCCGATGACGTCTTCGCGTTTGACGTCGAACGTTTGCAGGTAGCTGTCGTTGCAGCTTTGCAGGATGCCGTTGCGATCCCTCACGTAGATGGGATGGGGGGTGCCGTTGAGCAGTGAATGCATGAATTCGAGTTGATCATTGAGGGCCAGTTCCGCCCGTTGGCGTTGCCTGATCTGGCGCTGCATGTAGGCGTTCCACGCCAGGGAAAACAGTAACAACAGGCCAACGCCCACGACGACCTGGAGGAACAGGCGGTTGTAGGTGCGCCAGGTGTGTTCCGAGGGCGAGACGTAACCGCGCCAGCGGTTGTTGATGACGCCCAGTTCGTCAGGGTCGATGCTGGTCAGGGCCTTGTCGAGGATGGCGTTCAACTCTGTGGCGTTTTTTGCCGTGGCCAGCGCGAACATGGCCTGTTGGGTGCCCACCGTGCTGCTGATTTGCAACCTGTCGCGCCACGCATAGGAGGAGATGAAGTAGTTGGCCATCACCTGCGAGTTCACGCTGCCGTCGACCTGGCCATGGGCGAGCATTTCCACGGCGCGCAAGGGGCCGTCCGTTTCGATGATTTGAAGGTTCGGGTACTGGCTGCGTAGCCATCCGATGACCGGATTGCCTTTGGCGATTGCCAGGCTGGCGTGGCCTAACTGATCGAGTGTCGTGGGCGTGTCGGACTGTTTGCGGGTCAGCAGGACGAACGAGCTATCGACGTAGGGGCGGCTGAACTTCAACTGGAGTTGTCGTTCACTGCTGGGCAAAAGTGCGGCGATCATGTCGGCTTGATCGTTGAGGACCGCAGCAATCATTTCGCTGTCGTTCTGGCGGCGCTGGATGTCCAGGCGCAGGCCGGTGCGCAGCCGGATCAGTTCCAGCAGGTCGGCACTGATGCCGCGAAAGTCCCCATCCGCATCGAAGAAGGTGAACGGCGCGGAGGTTTCGTTCACCACCACCCGGACCACCGGATGCCTCGCCAGCCAGCGTTGCTCGCGGTCGGTCAGTTGTATCCTGTGGTCCGTGAGATACAGGTCGCTGCCTGCACTCCAGCGCTTGGAGATGGCGGCTTGCTCGGCAATGGAAACCTGGCTCAGCGTAGCGTTGATGACTTCCAGCAAGCGGGTGTCGCTACGCCGTACGGCGAAACCGAACCCATGGGATTCGTGTTTGCCGAAGCTGGCCATGCGGATATTGCTCAAGTAGCCCTTGTTGATCATGTAGTGGGTGGAAAGGGTATCGCCGAGAAATACATCGGCCTGACCGAAGGCGACGGCATTGATGGCGTTCTGGTAGGACGGGTAGGTGGTAATGAGTGCCTTGGGGTAGAGTTTTTCAATTTCCCGTAGCGGCAGGTAGTGATAAACCATGCTCAGCCGCAACCCCTCGAGATCGTCAGTCAGGGATCGGCTTTCATTCGTTCGGGTGACGAGAACGGGTTGGTCCACTGCGTACGGCGTCGACAGCACAATGTCGGGGTTGCGCGCCTCGAAACCGTTGGCGGTGCCAAGCATATCGATTTGCCCGTCCTTGAGTGCGGCCATGGCCGCCTCGCGGGAATCGAAGCGCAGGACTGTTATGGGCAGGTCGATGGCCTTGGCGATGATGTCGGCGTAATCAGCCGTCAGGCCTTCGTAGTCGCGTCCGCTGGTGGAAAGATCGAAGGGCGGGTAGTCCGGGGCGGAAGTTCCCAGGACCAGCGCTTGCCGATCCTGTAGCCAGGCGCGGTGAACATCATCCAGCTTGACCTCGGTATGGGCCATGGACGAGCGGCCTAGCAGGGTATATTGCTCGGGCGCATTCGCTGCCGCCGTGAGCATTCCTGTATAAAACGCTGCGCTGATCAGCAGGAGACATTCGGTTATGCGTCTGAGCATCCTGTTTTTCTCACACCAGCGCGTTGCGCTTCGCCATTTCAATCAGATCGACCAACGACTTGACCTTGAGCTTCTGCATCAGCCGTTTCTTATAAGTACTGACGGTCTTATTGCTTAGAAACATTCCTTTGGCTATTTCCTTGTTGGTACGACCCTGGGCAAATAGTTGCAGCACCATCAGTTCCCGATCATTGACACTTTTGAAAAGGTCCAGCTCGATACTGCGTGGGTCATCCGGGCGTACCGGATTCAGCGCCTGGCTGGGAAAGTAGTTATAGCCGGACAATACTGCTTTGATTGCGCTGACAAGTTCGCTGAGGTCTTCCTGTTTACAAACGTAACCAGAGGCACCGGACTGCATGCATCGAATGCCGAAGAGCGTCGGCGACTGGGCCGTGAGCACCAGCGTCTTGAGCGGAGTGGTCATGGCGTTGAAGCGCGAGAGGATTTCCAGCCCGTCGAGTTTGGGAATGCTGATGTCCAGGATAACCAAGTCTGGCATGCATTCGCGCACCATTTGCATCGCATCGACGCCGTTGTCAGTTTCTCCCACGACCTTATAGCCCTCATGCTCCAGAAGCATGCGAACAGCGAGGCGGATGACCGGATGGTCGTCGACAATGAAAACGGAGTTCATGAATAAATTACCCTGCGAACTTGAATAAAGCGCGCACCTTAGCCCACTTACAACCAGGGCCGTACGAAGAGACGGGCATGCAACTTCAATTTCAGAAGTTTCCTACAAAAAAAGAGGCAAGATATTACGATGTAATCGGTTTTTTAGTAGGTGGATGGCAAAAAGAGATGGGAGGAGTTGGCAGTGTGTGAAGGGATATTTCTTTGATTGTGTTGGTTGTGCAAACAAAGGAAGCGTTTTTAATCGAGGTGTGTGTAAGCCATACATTATTTATCTACTTCAAACTCCCTGTGGCACAGCGCTACAGAATTCACATTCACCGCCAATCCCCTGTGGGAGCGAGCAAGCTCGCTCCCACATTTTTTCGAGGTGCTGCAAAGGGTGCCTTTTATTGGCGCGTGCGGCCGGTCATTTCCTGGGCCATTTCGCTGGCGTAGCTGTCGGTCATGCCGGCAATGAAGTCGATCATTCGCAGGAACGCGCCATGCAAAGGTCCATTGGGATCCGGCGCATTGTTCCCCAGCAGGTCGAGAATGCGGCGATTCTTGAACGAAGGCGTGCGGCCCCCATGCTGTTCAAGGGCCGCTCCGCAAAATCCGTTGAGCAGGATTTCCAGCGTGGTGTAGGCGCCGATTTCATGCAGGGTCTTGCGCTTGTCCTGGAAAATTTTCCGGCGCGCCATGTCCTTGGCATTCAACACGCAGCGTTTTGCCGGGCCGTGCATATGCTCCACGAGATCTCCTGGCAATGTGCCGGCAAGCAAGGCTTCCTGCTGTTCGACAAACGCCCGGGCGGCGGCGTTGGTCAGGTGTTCGATGGCCTTGCCCCGCAGGATCGCCAGTTTGCGTCGCCGCGAGTCCAGTGGCCCCAGCTGCCGGTAAGTGTCCGGAAGATCATCGCCCACCAGGTCCAGGAGCAGCGATTCCACCTGGGGGTATTCCAGGAGATCCATCTCCACGCCGTCTTCCAGGTCGATCAGCGCGTAGCAGATGTCATCGGCGGCTTCCATCAGGTACACCAAGGGATGCCGTGCCCAGCGTTGATCCTCGATCTGTGGCAAACCGAGTTTGTGGGCAATCTGCTCCAACAGTGGCAGTTCGCTCTGGTAGCAACCGAACTTGTGCTTCTTGTAGCCCAGCGAGTCCGCGTGGCGGGCAGTCCAGGGGTATTTCAAATAGGTGCCGAGGGTGGCATAGGTCAGCCGCGTTCCGCCGTCGAACTGATGGTATTCAAGTTGGGTGAGGACGCGGAATCCCTGGGCGTTACCTTCGAAGTTGAGGAAGTCGTTGCGCTCGGCTTCGCTCATTGCATCGAGCCAACCACGGCCGGCAGCCTGCTGGAACCAATAGCGGATAGCATCCTCGCCGGAGTGACCGAACGGCGGGTTGCCAATGTCGTGGGCCAGGCAGGCCGATTGCACCACCATGCCCAGGTCGCTTGGCTCGCACCAGTCAGGCAGGGCATTGCGGATGGTTTCCCCCACGCGCATGCCCAGGGAACGCCCGACGCAGCTGACTTCCAGGGAATGGGTCAGGCGCGTATGGATGTGGTCGTTGCTGGAGACCGGATGCACTTGCGTCTTGCGTCCGAGGCGGCGGAAGGCGCCGGAAAAGATGATGCGGTCGTGGTCCTTGTGGAAAGGACTGCGGCCCAGTTCTTGCGGACTGTGCAGCGGTTTTCCGAGGCGTTCGCGAGTCAGCAGGGTGTGCCAATCCAAGGCCGGTTGCTCCGTTTGATGGTGTCGGTGTCCTAGCTTCCCGGTTCGTGGGCTGCCCTGCAAGGCTTATAGGCCTGCACAGACTGGATACACAACCCTGTGTGGCGAGGGAGCTTGCTCCCGCTGGACTGCGAAGCAGGCCCATTTTTGTGAGTGCTTCGCACTCAAGCGGGAGCAAGCTCCCTCGCCACTGGGGCCTCAGGGTTTGCGCATATCTTTGGCCAGCTTGATCAACGGCAGCAATGTCGTTGCCAGGCGGATCAGGCCCGTCAAGCCACCGCCACCACCATTGCGGGTTCGTTTTCCGGTGATGAAACCGAGCAGGGACACCGCCGCCACACCCCACAGTGGCGCGTGCTTGATGCCGAAGCCTTCGTGCCAGCTTTGCGTCAAGCCGCGTGCCCGGTGCAAGGGCTGCAGCAACTGGCGTGTTTCCTGGCGGATTTCCTGGCGGTGCATTTCCATGCGCAGACGCACCAGCGCCTTGCGCATTTCCTGTCGTGTCCGGGCTTGAGGAATATCAGGCAGGCTCATGGCAACAGGCGCTCCCGATCATTGGCCAGTTCTTCGAGGGTGGCGTGGAAAGGAGAGGACTCGTCGTAGATCGCCGCCTTGAGCCGAAGCCCGCAGAACAGCGCCGCCAGCAGATAAAACAGGCACAGGCCGATAATGCCGGCCAGACGATAGGTGTCCCATACCAGGATCAGTACCAGCGCCGAAAGCCCGACCAACAGCAGCAGGCCGAACACCAGCGCAAGGCCGGCGAACAGCAGGAGACTGACAGTGCGTGCCTTCTGTTCCTGCAGCTCCATGCCGAACAATTCGACGTGGCTATGCAGCAAGCCAAGGAACGCCGCGCCCAGGCGGCGTGCTGTAGTTTTTGTGCCCGCTTCGGACGAGCCGGATTCGTCGATACCCATCATCAGCGCCGTGTCGCCAGCAGACCAATCAGAAAGCCAACGCCTGCCGCAATGCCTACGGATTGCCAAGGGTTGGCCTGTACATATTCCTCGGTGGCGACCACCGCAGCCTGGCCGCGTTCGCGCATGGAGTCTTCCGTCAGCTTGAGCGTTTCGCGGGCGCGCAGGAGGGTTTCGTGAATCTGGCTGCGCAATGCATCGGCTTGATCGCCTGCCAGCGTCGCGGTGTGATCGAGCAACCGCTCCGTGTCGCTGACCAGCGTCTGGAAATCTTCCATCAGGGTTTCTTGAGCAGTCTTTGCCTGGGGTCTGGTCATCGGTGAATCTCCGTAAGTGACGTCTGAAACGTTCGAGTATGAGCCTTGCTGGAAGGTTCAGTACAAGTGACTGGTACAACTTTTGCTCAGGTTTTTGCCATGTACTGGTGCGTCAACCTGCGTCAGTGCGCTGAAGCTGGGCGAAAGCCCGAAAAACCTTAACCCAAATAATCAAAACCCGCGAAGCACCTCCAAGCGGGATTTCGTTTTGACCGTTCTTGCGCACCAAAGCGGTTCGTCGGCCTGCGTACGGCCAATGAGTCGTTTCAACTTGGTGCGCTCGCAAGGCTGGCGAACCGGTTTGGTGCTTTTTTCAACTTTTTCAGGTCTGCCCATACCATGGAAAATATGCAAAACGCCGTGGACGGTCTGGTCCACAGCTCCAACACGCTGTTCATCCTGCTCGGCGCGGTCATGGTCCTGGCCATGCATGCCGGCTTTGCGTTTCTTGAAGTGGGAACGGTCCGGCAAAAGAACCAGGTCAATGCGCTGTCGAAAATCCTCAGCGATTTCGCGGTCTCGACCCTGGCCTATTTCTTTATAGGCTATTGGATTGCCTACGGTGTGACCTTCCTGCAACCGGCGGCGGTGCTCAGCGTCGATCATGGCTATAGCCTGGTGAAGTTCTTCTTCCTGCTGACCTTTGCCGCTGCGATCCCGGCCATCATTTCCGGTGGTATTGCCGAACGTGCCCGGTTCGCACCGCAGTTGTGCGCCACGGTGCTGATCGTGGCGTTTGTCTATCCGTTTTTCGAGGGCATGATCTGGAACGGCAATTTTGGCCTGCAGGCCTGGCTGCAAGCCCGGTTCGGCGCCAGTTTCCATGACTTCGCCGGCTCCGTGGTGGTGCATGCCATGGGCGGCTGGCTGGCGTTGGCTGCCGTGCTCTTGCTCGGCCCGCGTAATGGCCGCTACCGGGACGGTCGCCTGGTGGCGTTTGCGCCTTCGAGCATTCCATTCCTGGCCTTGGGTTCGTGGATCCTGATTGTCGGCTGGTTCGGTTTCAACGTGATGAGTGCCCAGACCTTGCCCGGGGTGAGCGGGCTGGTGGCGGTCAATTCGTTGATGGCCATGGTTGGCGGTACCGTGGCGGCATTGATTGTCGGACGCAATGACCCGGGCTTCCTGCACAACGGCCCGCTGGCCGGTTTGGTGGCGGTCTGTGCCGGTTCCGACCTGATGCACCCGGTCGGTGCGCTGGTCACGGGGGCCATTGCCGGTGCCTTGTTTGTCTGGTGCTTCACTGCGGCCCAGGGCAAGTGGAAGATCGACGATGTGCTCGGCGTCTGGCCGCTGCATGGGCTGTGCGGTGTCTGGGGCGGCATTGCTTGTGGCGTCTTTGGCCAGAGCGCCCTGGGCGGCCTGGGTGGGGTCAGCCTGGTCAGCCAATTGATCGGCACGGCGCTGGGCGTTGTCGTCGCCCTGGTCGGTGGGTTCGCGGTCTATGGCGCGATCAAGGCCGTGCTGGGGCTGCGCCTGACCCAGGAAGAAGAGTATTACGGCGCCGACCTGTCGATTCACAAGATCGGCGCGGTCAGCCAGGACTGAGCGTCAAACTAGGGCTCCTTGTCCTGGTTGCCGGGATAAAAGCCATGGAGCAGGCGGTAGCGGTCATGACGAACCTGGTCCACATGATGCCGGACCTGCTGCTCGGGCAGGCCGAGCATGATCAAGGCGTGGGAGGCCAGCATCAGGCTCGACTCCAGCAGTTCCGGGACCACTTCGCTGGCCCCGGCAGCCTGCAACTCGGCCAGTTGGCTGTCGTCACGGGTGCGTACCAGGATCGGTACCTGGTGATTGACCTGGCGGGCCGCCTTGAGCACGGTGATGGCGATGTCGGTCTTGTCCACCGCGATCACCAGCAGTCTGGCGCGGCTCAAGCCAACGGCCGCAAGCAGGTCACCTCGTCGCGAATCCCCGTAATGCACGCAGTTTTCCCCGACGGTGGCTTCCCGGATAATCACCGGGTCGTCATCCAGGGCGACGAACGCCTGGCCTTCGCGACGCAGGAACCGCCCGATGGATTGACCGACGCGCCCGTAGCCGCAAATGACCACATGGCCCGACAAGCCGGCGTTGAGTGCGCTGATCTGGTCCAGTTGCGCCTCTTCGTTGGGTTTGCGATGCAGGCGCGCGGCGATGCGTGGCGCCGCACGCAGCAACAGGGGCGTCAGTAGCATCGAGCAGAAGGTCGCGGCCAGAAGCAGGCCGCTGATGTCGGCGGGCATGAGGCGGTTCTGCTGCATGAGGGCCATCAGGGCGAAGCAGAATTCACCGCCCTGGGCCAGCGCCAGGCCACTGCGCCAGGCGGTTTCAACGTCACTGCCGCGCCATTTCACCAAGATGGCGACCACACAGCCCTTGATGAGCATCAGGCCGATGGTCAATCCCAGGATCAACAAGCCGTCGTCGAGGAACAACTGCAGGTCGATCAGCATGCCGATGCTGACGAAGAACAGCCCCAGCAGGATATCTCGGAACGGACGTATGTCGGCTTCGATCTGGTGCCGGTAGTGGCTCTCCCCCAGCAGCATGCCGGCCAGGAACGCTCCCAGGGCTGGCGACAAACCGAGCAGGTGGGTCAGCCATGCCGTCAGCAACACGATCACCAGGGCCAGCAGCACGAACAGTTCCGCGGACCGGGACGCCGCCACCTCATGGAATAGCCGGGGCAACAGCAGTCGGCTAGCCAGCAGCAGACCACCGAACAGAACCAGGGTCTTGCCCAAGGTCAAGGGCAGTGCCCAATACCATGGATGGTCGCTACTGCCGGCGAATACCGGCACCAGGGTCAACAACAGCACCGCGACAACGTCCTGGAACAACAACACTCCGATGGCGTTCTGGCCATGGCTGCTGAAGATTTCTCCCAGGCTGGTCAACTCCTTGCTGACGATGGCGGTGGAGGACAAGGCAAGTCCTGCGCCGAGCAACAACGCGGCGATCACAGGGGCGCCGGCCAACGCCAGCAATCCCGCCAGGACCGCCCCTGAGCACAGCACCTGCAGGCTGCCGAGGCCGAACACGACCCGACGCAGTTCGAGCATTTTCGACAGGGAAAACTCCAGCCCCAACGAGAACAGCAGGAACACCACTCCGAGCTCGGCCAGGTCTGGCAGTTCTTCGCTGTCGTTGACCCAGTCCAGCGCGGTGGGCCCGACCGCCAGCCCGACGCAGAGATAACCCAACACGGGTGGCAGGCGCAGCCGTCTGAACAAGGCGATGACCACCAGGGACGAAGCAAGGATGATCAGCAGGTTGGCAAACAAGGGGAACTCCGTTTCAAGGCTACAACGCACAGCGTAGAGGGGAAAATGCGACAAGCGTCGCTGGAAAGGCATTGACGTTCAGTGATTTGCATCAGCGTTTTACCGAAACACCTTGAAGCGAGCCAGCGACTCGACGGTTTCCCGGGTCGGGCCTAGAATGACCGTCTATCTTTTTTGGGTCTACCCGCCATGCTTCCTGAATGCCAGTTGTTCGGCACCCTGGGGTGTCATCTTTGCGAAGTAGCTGAAGCTGAACTGATGCCTCTCGTCGAACATGGATTGTTGGTGGAGCTGGTGGACATTTCAGAACGCGAAGCCTGGGTGGACAGTTATGGGCTGCGTATTCCCGTGCTGCGCAGGCTGGATACCGGTGCCGAGCTGGACTGGCCCTTCGAGGCCGAACAGATCGTGAAGTTTCTCGGTTGAGCAGCTCATCTGTCAGTTCCTGATACTGCGGTTGGCGAAAGTATCGTGCTTCGGTTACTGTATGTGCATACAGTTATCTGGAGTGCATCCCCTTGGTCAATGTCGAACAACTGAAAAGCAGCGTGAACAGGATGTCCGCGGACGTTGTGCGCGAGGCAGTCCTGGAACTGCGCCTGGATGGCTTGGTTACCGAAGGCAAGACGCCCTTCAATAAACTGCATTTCAACACCTGTTTCGCCGAGATTGAAGCGTTGTTCCAGCGTGCCGGCTATCACAAACAGCTGGATGTGGTGGGTTACCAGGGCCTGTTGTACGCGTTGTACGATCCAGGTCGCTGGGAGGCGGTGGAAGTGCTGCGCTGGTTGAAGGAGTTCACCGAAGCTGCGGCAAAATCGACGTCGGTCACCACGTGAGCAATCATTGCTGGGCTGGCCTGTGCGACTGTCGGATAATACCGCCTCGCAAAAATGCCTAAGAGTTTTCAATGTCCGGTTCATCGTTTTCCGCCGCTCATCATCAGGCCAGTACGCTGTACCTGCCGCCCGGTTCCTGGCAGACGGTGCTGGAGTGCCTGTGCGAGCATTTCAGCGCCATCAGTCGCGAGCAGTGGCTGGACCGGATCGCTCGGGGTCGGGTATTGGACGGGGAGGGCAAGGCCATCCAGGTCGACCTGCCATACCGTGAAGGCCTGCGCATCCACTACTTCCGTGAAGTGCCCGACGAGAAGCCGATCCCGGTGGTGGAGTCGATCCTGTATGCCGACGAGCACTTGGTGGTAGCAGACAAACCGCATTTTCTGCCTGTCACTCCGGCGGGCGAATACGTCGAGCAAACCTTGTTGCGCCGGCTGATCCGGCGCCTGGACAACCCCCATCTGGTGCCCTTGCACCGCATCGACCGGCACACGGCCGGGCTGGTGTTGTTCTCGGCCAACCCGCACACCCGTTCGGTGTATCAGTCGTTGTTCCCGACACGGCAGATCGAGAAGCGCTACCAGGCCATTGCCCGCGCGTTGCCTGGGTTGACCTTTCCCCGGGTGCATAGAAGCCGGATGATCGATGGTGAGCCGTTCTTTCGGATGCAGGAAGGACCGGGCGAGCCCAATACCGAAACGGCCATCGAAGTGCTGGAAAGGAACGGCGAGTTGTGGCGCTATGGCTTGTATCCGGTCACGGGCAAGAAACACCAGTTGCGGGTTCACATGAATGCCCTTGGGGCGGGGATCTGCAATGATCCGTTTTATCCTGATGTGCTTCGGGACGCCGAGGATGACTACGCCAACCCGCTCAAGCTACTGGCGCAAGGGCTGCGTTTCATCGACCCGATCACCGGCCAGGAACGTGTATTCCAGAGCGAGATCATATTGCAGTGGTAGTGCCCCCTGGTTTCCGACCAGGCATAAAAAAGCCCGCAAATGTTGCGGGCTTTTCGTATCTGGCGGTAGCGCTGAAGATTACAGGTCTTTAACGGTACGAACCTGATCCTTGTTCACGCGAGTCTGCTTGCCATCCAGTTGCTCGAATTCGTAGAAGCCGCTTTCTTCATCGTAATGAGGGGTATCGACGGCCTGGATTTCGCGACCGTCATTCAAGGTGATCACTGTTGGCGAAGCGCACCCGGCAAGGGTGGCGAGGCCCAGAGCGAGCATGAACGTGGCGAGGGTCCGTTGTGTCATGGTGTTTCTCCGAATGGATTCTTCAAGTTACTGACCTTCAGACGTATACATTGCGCGCAAGTTCCTGGCTAGTGTCAATCTGACACGCCTTTATGTCGGGCCAGTAACTCCGGGGTGTTCAGATTGGCCAGCCGTGGGTCGTCGGCAGGGCATTGCAAGGCAACGGCGTGCAACGCGCGCATAACCCGACCGGGGCTGCGTTCGCCGTCGCTCCAGGCTTTTTCGAAGCTCGCTGCCAGGGCCAATGGGATGACACACAGCAGCGGTTCCCAATGCTCGCCGTGCCGCACCATCAATGGCTGATCGGGGTGCTGGCTGGCCGTCCTGCGCATGTTGTCGAGCAGGCCTGCGTCGATCTGCGGCACGTCGCACGGTAGCACCAGCAAATACGGATGCTTCGCAGCCTTGAGGCCTGCCCGGATACCTGCCAGCGGCCCGGGAAAGTCGCCTTCCTCGTCATGCACCAACTGATCGGCATACGGTGCATAACGTTGCGCATTACGGTTGCAGGAAATGATCAGGTCATCGCTCAGGGCGCGGGTCTGGCGATGGATATGGGCAATCAGCGGTTCGCCTTGCCACTGCACCAGGCCTTTGTCCTGACCGCCCATGCGTTGCCCGCGGCCACCCGCCAAGAGCAGAATGGAGCAGGATGGCAGCGGCGTAATCGAGGTCATGGCGTGTCTCCGCACGGGCGCAAAAATGAAGCGCTGTGATATAACACCGGGCTGTTTCCTTCACAACTGGACGAGCCTATGAAAGCCAAGGCTGATGTACCTTTCGTGCCGCTCAATATCGCGGTGCTGACTGTCAGTGATACTCGTACCCTGGAAACCGATACGTCCGGGCAGGTCTTCGTCGATCGGCTCACGGCGGCCGGCCACAACCTGGCACAGCGGGTCCTGCTCAAAGATGATTTGTACAAGATCCGTGCGCAAGTCGCGACCTGGATTGCCGAAGACGTGGTGCAGGTGGTGCTGATCACCGGCGGCACGGGTTTCACGGGACGTGACAGCACGCCGGAAGCCGTCACGTGCCTGCTGGACAAGCAGGTCGATGGCTTTGGCGAGTTGTTTCGACAGATATCCGTGGCCGACATCGGCACTTCCACCGTGCAGTCCCGCGCGCTGGCAGGCCTGGCCAATGGCACGCTGGTGTGTTGCCTGCCGGGTTCGACCAACGCGGTGCGTACCGGATGGGATGGCATCCTGGCCGAACAGCTGGATGTGCGGCATCGGCCGTGCAACTTCGTGGCTCATTTGAAACAGGCAGCGCCTTGTGAATCCCGTGGGTAAACCGGGCAAGGCCGGGGCCTTGATGGCTGTTGAGGTCGCGTTGGAGCGACTGTTCGAGATGGCGGCTGCCACGCCGATTGTCCAGCGCGAGCATTTGCCTTTGGCCGCGGCGCTAGGGCGAGTGCTCGCCGAGGATCTGGTGTCGACCCTTGATTTGCCGCCATGGCCCAACAGCGCCATGGACGGCTATGCCTTGCGGTTGGCTGACTGGAGCGGCGAGCCGTTGACGGTCAGCCAGCGGATTTTTGCCGGGCAGGCCCCGGAGCCGCTGGCGGTTGGCACGTGTGCGCGGATCTTCACCGGGGCGCCAGTCCCTGCTGGCGCCGATTGCGTCGAGATGCAGGAAAATGCCGTGGTTGAAGACGACCAGCGGGTGCGGTTTACCGAGCCCATGGTCAGCGGGCAGAACATTCGCCCCCAGGGACAGGAGACCACCGTCGGCGAGCAGGTGCTTTCTGCCGGTACGCGCCTGGGGCCGATCGAGCTGGGGCTGGCAGCCTCCTTGGGCTGTGCCTCGCTGGAAGTGGTGCGCAAAGTTCGCGTCGCAGTCCTGTCCACGGGGGATGAGCTGGTCGAACCCGGTCAGGCGTTGGGCCCGGGCCAGATCTATAACAGCAACCGCGTGCTGCTGTGTGGCTGGCTGCAATGCATGGGTTGTGAAGTGATTGACGCGGGTATCCTGCCTGACGATTTATCGGCCACCCGCGAGCGCCTGGCACAGTTGTCTGATGTCGATCTGATCCTGTCCACCGGTGGAGTATCGGTGGGGGAGGCGGATTTCCTGGGCATCGCCTTGCGCGAGGACGGCGAGCTGGCGCTATGGAAACTCGCCATCAAGCCGGGTAAGCCGCTGACGTTCGGGCATTACCGTGGCGTGCCGGTCATAGGCCTGCCTGGAAACCCTGCCTCGACCCTCGTGACTTTCGCACTGCTGGCACGGCCCTACCTGCTAAGACGCCAGGGCGTTAAGTCGGTGGCGCCGCTCATGTTCAAGGTGCCGGCCGGTTTCGCCTGGCCGAAGGCTGGCAGTCGACGAGAATACTTGCGAGGCCGCATGGAGAATGGTCGAGCGATCATCTACCGGAATCAAAGCTCGGGTGTCCTTCGCAGCGCCGCCTGGGCCGAAGGGTTGGTCGAAGTGCTTGAGGGACGGACGCTGGTGGAGGGCGATGAGGTGGGTTTCATTCCCTTGAGCGAAGTCCTGGGTTAGCACCGTGGCAGGTGTCCTGCGGCCCGAGCCGGATCCTCGGGCCTTCACGCCTCTCACCTTCATCGTGTGAGCAGCATCACCACCTGATCGAATCGATTGTTCGCAATCCAGCCCAGCAGACCGAGCACCACCGCTGCAGCGCCAGCCGAATAGGCCAGCCTGTGGCGGATCACCTTTACGTCGGTGCGAATTTCATCCATGTCTTTGCGGATGTATTTGAGGTGGGTTTCCAGTTCAACGACGCGCGGTTCCAAATCAATTCCTCCAACGGGATTACTGCAACTTTTGCATGCGTTCTGAGTATTGGCCCGCCCGCTTCCAAGGGGAGCGCGCTGCTGGGGCAACAGCTTGTATTCACGGTTATGCATGGGACGGTTCATCCCCTTGGCCATAACTGTTCAAACGACTGATCCGGCCCCAGCGGGCCGTGACGTATCCATCCATGGGTAAGTGCTTCCTTGTGTGAAGAGGGTTTTAGCGTTCCAGCAAAACAGAAGGCCAAGGTGTCTCAATACCGCTAGAGGGTCAATTGAGCTGATTCGCCAGATCGTGTAAGAAAACTCTTCGAATCAAGACGTCCCGGTCGAACGAGCTGCCCTGCGGGTTTTTCCCGGGGGCAAGCCTTCCTGCTTTTTTAATAAATTGAGATGTTTCGGGCTTTTTCGCTCGAATGAGCGGTCCCATTTCCTGAACCTTCCAATGACGGAGACAACGATGAGCAAAGGCAAGGCGCTGTTGATTTTGCATGGCAAGCAAGCGCTCAACGAAGAGGTTCGCACGGCAGTGATGCTCAAGCGCGAGCAGGGCTGGGACCTGGCGGTACGGTTGACCTGGGAGGCCGGTGATGCCCAACGATGCGTCGATGAGGCGCTGGAGGCCGGTTATACGCGACTGATCGCCGGCGGCGGTGATGGGACCTTGCGTGATATCGCCGAAGCGATCGTCCTCCATTCGAGTGAAGCCAGCCTGGTACTGCTGCCGCTGGGCACTGCCAACGATTTCGCCCGGGCGGCTGGCGTTCCGTTGGAGCCTGCGCAGGCCCTGGATTTGCTCGACGTTGCGCCGCAGGCCGTGGATGTGGGGGAAGTCTGCGGTCGGATTTTCCTGAACATGGCCACCGGCGGTTTTGGCAGCCAGGTGACGGCGAACACTTCCGAGGATCTCAAGAAAGTCCTGGGAGGCGCGGCCTACCTGTTCACCGGCCTGTCGCGATTCAGTGAGCTGAGTGCCGCCTATGGTGAGTTGCAGGGCCCCGATTTCCACTGGCAAGGCGATTTGCTCGCGCTGGGCATCGGCAATGGCCGTCAGGCGGGGGGTGGCCACGTGCTGTGCCCGCAGGCGTTGGCCGATGATGGGTTGCTGGACATCAGCATCTTGCCGGCGCCTCAGGAGGTGGTCAGTACGTTGAAGGACTTGCTGGCGGGTGGCCTGGGCATCGACAACATGTTTGTCCGCGCGCGCTTGCCATGGGTGGAGATCAAGGTCGCGCAAGGCCTGGATATCAATCTCGATGGCGAGCCGTTGCAGGTAGACGCCCTGCGTTTCACTGTCCGCCCAAAAGCACTGAACGTGCACCTGCCGACCGATTCGCCGCTGTTGGGTGGCGCGACGGCGCTCAATCGTCCAGGCTGATGATCTGTTCGCGAACCGCGAACAGCACAAGGCCGGCCACGTCATGGATCTGCAGGCGCTTCATGATTTGCGCCCGGTGGGTTTCCACGGTCTTGATGCTCAGGTTCAGGCCGTTGGCTATTTCCCGGGTGGACTTGCCGCGCACGATCAGCCGCAGTATTTCCAGCTGGCGTGCCGTCAGGTTATGAGTCCGGGCGGGGTCCGACTGATGCTTCTGGACGCGGGTCAGCGCCTGGTTGATCACGGTATGGGCGATGGCCGGGCTCAGGTAGCGTTCGTTGTTGCGCAGCGCCTCCAAGGCGTGTTTCAGCTCATTGGCGGTGGTGTCCTTGAGCAAATAGCCATGGGCTCCGGATTCCAGCGCCTGCATGATCAGCGCCGGATCCGTATGCATGGACAGGATCAGCACCTTGCTGTGGGGGCGCACCCGCTTGAGCTGTTGCAGGGCGTCCAGGCCGCAGGTGTCCTTCATGGAAATGTCCAGCAGCACGATATCGGGGTTCAACCGTTCGACCAGTTCGACCAATCGCGTGCCATCACTGGCTTCACCAATGACGGCATAGCCCGGGATATCCATGACCAGCGCGCGCACGCCAGCCCTGATCAGGGAGTGGTCATCGACCAGGAGCAAATTACAAATCAAAGGAGAACCTTATTCTTACTGGCTCGTTCCAGGGCTCGCGGCGCCCAGGGAAAGCGTGCTTCGATGTGCGTGCCCTTGCCGGCCTCGCTGATGACCTTGAGGGTGCCGCCCAACTGTTCGACCCGCTCCGACATGCCGGCCATGCCCCGTTGGCCTTCGCGAGCGGGGTGGGTGGCCGGGACAAATCCCTGGCCATCGTCGCTGATCAGCAGGCTCAGGCCGTCAGGCAGGCGTTGCAAGCGTACCAGCAGATTCGTCGCCCGGGCATGACGCAAGATGTTGGTGACCGCTTCCTGGGTGATCCGGAACACCGCGACCGACATTTCCTCCGGGATGCCTGCCATGCGCTGTTGGCAATCGAGGCTCCACTTCACCGGGGCATTGGCCAGCGTCTTGAGCAGGTGCGCCCGCAGGCTGGCTTCCAGTCCGAGGCTGGCCAGTTGCCGGGGGTTGAGGATCGCCGATACGTCGCGAACCTTGTTGAGGGTTTCGTCCAGGGTCTCGCAGAGTAGCGCGCATTGGCCTTGCAATTCTTCCGGCATCCGCCGCTTGAGCCATTCGCCTTGCAGCTTCGCTGCGGTCAGCAACTGGCCAATGTCGTCGTGCAATTCGCGGCTGAGGCGATGGCGCTCGTTTTCCTGGACCTCAAGCAACCGGTCGGCCAGTTCCTGAGGCTGGAACTTGATGGATTTGCGTGACAATCGATGGTGGATCGCCACACAGGTCATGGCCGCGACATTCAGTACCAGCAGGCTCAACGGCACCGTGTAGGCGAACAGGTAGGCCAGCAGGCAGCCGAGGGTCGAGCAGATACACAATAATAATGTGAAGCGACGGGCGTTTTCTCGGGAGGGAGGCCAGGTGATGAATGACTTGAGGCTGGCGTACATAGCGGATGGAGCCAATGAATGTTCGCTGCGGGCTGGCCGGTCAGCGCATCTGACAGGCCCGGTCGGGTAAACGTTTCAGGTCGAGGGCAGCTTCGGTCGGCGGCTTTTACGGCGCTGTCTTGAAGTGGCTGACGCGAGAGATAGTACCACTTCACCTATCGTTGGTCGCGCTCGGCATGGCGCGGTGAAAGCGCTACGCACCAGGCACGCAGCACTGAGCCGGCATCGTCGCCTCAGGCTTGTTTCTGGGGGTAGGGTACCAAGGCCAGCGGACGTGACACTGCCGATGCCTGGTCGGGGCTCTGGCCTACCTGGAAAGCGAATGCCTCGATCAACGAGATCTGTTCACTGGTGTCCAGGCTCAACTGGCCGGTGGTGTGATCGACCAGTTCCAATTGCCAGGCCATCAGGGTTAAACAATCCTTCAGGGCGTCCAAGGCCTGGTCATGCAACTCCATGTGGCTTTGCGCGTGACTGAGCAAACCATGGATGTGCAGTGAAAACTCCGAAACGGCTTCCAACGCCAAGGCATTGGCCTTGTTCGACAGTTTCAGCAAGGTGCTGAGCATGCAATCGATGGCATCCTTGTCGTTGTTGATCAATTGCAGATGGCTCAGGCATTCCTCCGACTTGGCCAGCAGCGTCTCGGCTTCGATCAGAAGCTCGGGAAGACGCTGACTCCAGTTCCTGCGATCGTTCGGCATGCTTATCTCCACAACATCATGTCAGGCGAAAGGAAACCGCTGATGGCGAACGGCTGGATCTCAAGGTCGACCGCGGTCGGACGCACGGCGACACATCCCTGCCGTTCAGCGAAAGTGAATTCGCAAACAATTGCACGGGTGGGATCGGCCGAAGGACTGGAGGTCCGATGTCCTGTGGTCGCGCACAAAAGCCTGACTCCGTTCAGCAATGAGAATGGCGTCACATTAATGGCTATTGGATACCGGGAATATCAGGTTGGACCTGATTGTGCCTAGGGGAATCCCTTAGGCAGGGGAACTTTGCAGACAAGCGAGGGTCGCGTGGCAGGGAAAAATCGCAGATGAAATCATGAAGCCAGTAAAGCATGATGTTAATGTGACATCAATGCCCCGCGCTTGTATTTTATCCGGGGGTCAAGATTCGGTCCGTCCAGCCGATATCTCATTCATTGGATTCATCCGAACAAGCCCAGGAGTCATCAATGGCCGGCATTCTCGACACAGTAGATCAACGAACCCAACTGGTGGGTGAGAATCGCCTGGAAATTCTCATGTTTCGCTTGGCGGGTCGACAGTTGTTCGCCATTAACGTGTTCAAGGTCCAGGAAGTGCTGCAGTTGCCGAAGCTGACCCTGATGCCGCAGCGTCACGCGTTCGTGTGCGGCGTGGTCAATCTGCGCGGCCAGACGTTGCCGGTGATCGACCTGTCCCAGGCCATTGGCATGCGTCCTTTGGTGCCGGGCCCCAACAGCACCATTATCGTGACTGAATACAACCGCTCGGTTCAGGCATTCCTGGTGGGCGGCGTCGACCGCATCGTCAACATGAACTGGGAAGCCATCCTGCCACCGCCGACCAGCGCTGGCCGTGAGCACTACCTGACGGCCATCAGCAAGGTGGACGATCAGTTGGTGGAAATCATCGACGTGGAAAAAGTCCTGGCCGAAATCGTGCCGTACAACGCCAAGGTCTCCCGGGACAAGCTTGAGGACCCGGTGCTGGAGCGCGCCCGTGGTCGCGAAGTGTTGCTGGTGGACGACTCCAACGTCGCGCTCTCGCAACTGCGCGATACCCTGGGGCAACTGGGCGTGAAAATGCACATCGCCAGCGACGGCCTCAAAGCCCTGAACATGCTCAAGGCCTGGGCCGATACCGGCGAGGTCATGACCGATAAATTGCTGATGATCTTCACTGACGCGGAAATGCCCGAAATGGACGGCTACCGGCTGACCACCGAAATCCGCAACGACCCGCGCTTGCGTGGGCTCTATGTCGTACTGCACACCTCGCTGTCCGGCAGCTTCAACGATTCGATGGTCAAGAAGGTCGGTTGCGACAACTTCCTCTCCAAATTCCAGCCGGACAAGCTGGTCGATGTAGTGCGCCAGCGGCTGATGCTCGACTGAAACCGATGGTGGTTTGCTTCAATGGCCGGCTCGTATAAGGTGGCATTTTTTCGCCACCAGGGAAGTTGACCATGTTGCGGCTGAGCGCGCTGTATCGGTATCCGTTGAAGTCCGGCAAGGGCGAGTCCTTGCAAGGGATCGGCCTGGACAAGCTCGGGCTGGACGGTGACCGGCGCTGGATGCTGGTGGATGAGGGCACAGGGCGTTTCCTGACCCAGCGAGCCGTGGCGAAGATGAGCCAGCTCTCAGCCTTGTGGAACGAATCGGGCGGCCTGACGCTCAGCGCGCCGGGCCATGGCGCCATCGACGTGCCGCTGCCGCCAGTGGTGGAGGAACAGCGGCGCGGGGTGATTATCTGGCGTGACACCTTGCGTGTGCCGGATGCCGGTGACGAGGCCGCGGCCTGGGTCAGCGAATTCATCGGCAATCCTACCCGCCTGGTGCATGTGCCGGTGGATCTGGCGCGTACCACCGCCGCCGGTTATGGCAAGGATGACGATAAGGTTGCCTTCGCCGATGGTTTTCCCCTGCTGCTGATTGGCCAGGCGTCCTTGCAGGACCTGTCGAGTCGGGTCGGTCGTTCGCTGGAAATGTTGCGCTTTCGCCCCAACCTGGTGGTCGAGGGCAGCGAGGCGTTTGCCGAGGACGGCTGGAAGCGCATTCGTATCGGCGAGGTTGAGTTCCGGCTGGTCAAGCCATGCTCACGTTGCATCATGACCACGGTCGATCCGCAAACCGGCGAACGCGATCCGAATCGCGAACCCTTTGCCACCTTGCAGCAGTACCGCTCGACACCGGACGGTGCGATGTTCGGTCAGAATCTAGTCAACGACAGCAATGGTCGGCTTGAAGTTGGCATGCCGGTTGAAGTGCTCGAATAAAAGGATCCGTAAACAAAAATGTGTGGCGAGGGGATTTATCCCCGCTGGGCTGCGAAGCAGCCCCAAAAAGGCTGAACACAATCAGCCTGATACACAGAGGGCGGCAGGTCTGGGGCTGCTTCGCAGCCCAGCGGGGATAAATCCCCTCGCCACAGATGAGCGGCGTATCTATGCCACAGAATCAGCCGCGATACTCACACAGGTAAGCGGTGTCGACGGCCACTTTGAGCTGGAATTTGCTGTTGGCCGGAACGTTGAACTGGCTGCCGGCTTCGAAGGTTTCCCAGTCGGTGCTGTCAGGCAGCTTCACGGTCAGGGCGCCGGAGACCACGTGCATGATTTCCCGTTGGGCCGTGCCGAACTCATATTCGCCCGGTGCCATGACGCCGATGGTCGCAGGGCCTTCGGCAGTGCCAAAAGCGATCGACTTGACGGTGCCGTCGAAGTACTCGTTGACTTTAAACATGGGCGATTCCTCGAAAAAGGGGCTGAAAAAGGCCGGCCAGTATGCACAAGGCCGCAACATTCGTCATCTGCCGCGCTGGGAGGTGGCTGCCGCTCAACCCGGAAGCACCAGGGGCAACAACCGTGCGGTATTGCGGGCATCTTCCAGCGCTCGGTGCTGTTGACCGCAGAATTGCAGGCCCGCCAGTTGCAGCGCGCCATTGAGCCCCAGCGGTCGCTCCAGTCGACGGGCCTTGGCGAAGCGTTGCTTGAGGTTCATGTGCGGCACCTGGCCGAGGACACTGTGCAATTGCTGGTGCTGCCATTCCTGAAGCAGTTGCTTGCGGTCGTAATCGCCCCAACTGACCCAGCTTTCCAGCTTCGACTGATACGGCGCCAGCCAGCGCTCGAACACCGGCCAGACCTCGGTCAAGGGTGCGGCACTGTCGATATTGGCCTGGGTGATGTGGGTCAGTTCGCGACAGAAGGGCGTCAGCAGCGGTCGCCTCAAGGGCCGCACGAAGCGCTGGAAATGATCCACTTCGCGGCCGTCACGATTCACCAGCGTGGCGCCGATTTCGATAATTTCCATTTCGGTTACCGGCCAGCCACCTTCATCGGTGGTGGCCTCCAGATCAATCACCAGCCAGTGAGGCATTGCAGGGTTCCCGGTATCGGCGTGCTGATGGGTTTGAGCGTAGTCAAACCCTCGGCATCCGACTAGTGGGCCCTTTCAACGCGCAACAAAACCTGGCGTTTTTTCACCTGGTCACCCCGCGCGACCTGCAATTGCCTGACCACGCCGTCGACGCCGGCCTTGAGTGGGTGCTCCATTTTCATGGCCTCAAGCACCATGAGCAACTGGCCTTGGTGCACGGTGCTGCCTTCGCGGACCCGCAGCTCGACAATGGCGCCGTCCATTGGCGCCTTGAGCGTGCCGTCGCTGGCGCTGGTCTTGGCGGCGATGGGGGCCAGGGTCCGATCTTGCAGGTGCAGGCCACCAGGGCAGGCGAACAGCCAGAGATCGTTGCCATCGAGGCGCCACGCATGCCGCCGGCGAATCCCATCGATCACCAATGTTGCGCCATGGGGGGTAGCGTCGAGCAACCTCAGTTCGATCAAGCGCCCGGCACTGCGGATATTGAATGTGCCGTCGGCTTCGGCCATCAGGCTCAGCGTCCAGTCGTGCTCCCCGACACCGATCCGGTAATGCAGCGCCACGCCGATGCTGTTGCGCCATCCGCCCAGGCCCTGAGCATGCCGTGCCTGCGAGGCCTGATAAAACGCCGCCGTGGCGATGGCGAGTTGTTCGGCAGAGGGCTCAAGGGGCCGGAGCGCCGCATGATCGGTAAAGTGTTGCCCGATGAATCCGTTGCCGAAGTCACCGTCGATGAACCGCGGATGTGCCAGCAACCCGGTGAGCAGCCGCTGGTTGCTCTGGACGCCAAGCAGGACGCAATCTTCCACCGCTCGCAATAATTTGCGTCGGGCCTCCTCGCGAGTGGCGCCGTGGACGATGAGCTTGCCTAGCATCGAGTCGTAAAACGGGGTGATGGCTTGGCCCTCCAGCAGGCCATGGTCGATTCGCACGCCGTCCTGCATGGGCGGCTCCCAACCGATCAACCGCCCGGTCTGGGGCAGAAAATCCGCTGCCGGGTCCTCGGCGTACAGCCGCACCTGCATGGCATGGCCGCTAAGCGTCACCTGCTTCTGGCGCAGGGGCAGCGCCCTGCCGGCGGCGACGTCCAATTGCCAGGCCACCAGATCCAGGCCGGTGATCAACTCGGTGACCGGGTGTTCGACCTGCAGGCGCGTGTTCATCTCCAGGAAGTAAAACCGACCGTCCGCAGCGAGCAGGAACTCCACGGTCCCGGCCCCGACATAATTCACTGCGCGTGCGGCCTTGAGCGCCGCGTCACCCATGGCCCGGCGCAGGTCGGTGGTCATGACCGGGCAGGGCGCTTCCTCGATGACTTTCTGGTGGCGCCGCTGGATCGAGCAGTCCCGTTCGCCCAGGTGGATCAGCTGACCGTGATGGTCGCCGAAGATCTGCACTTCCACATGCCGCGGATCGATCAACGCCTGTTCGAGGATCAACTCGTCGCTGCCAAAACCATGCAGGGCCTCCGAGCGCGCGCCGCGCAACTGCTCCAGCAGGTCCTCGGCCCGCTGGACCAGGCGCATGCCTCGACCTCCGCCGCCGGCGCTGGCCTTGATCATCAACGGGTAGCCGATACGCCCGGCTTCGCGCTGCAGCGTGTCGTCGTCCTGGGCGGCGCCCTGGTAACCGGCGATGCAGGGAACGCCGGCTTCAATCATGGCGATTTTTGCCCGGCGCTTGCTGCCCATCAGGTCGATGGCCTCGGGGCTGGGGCCGATGAACACGATGTCGGCCGCTTCGCAGGCCTTGGCGAACCCGGCATTTTCCGAAAGGAAGCCGTAGCCGGGATGGATCGCATCGGCTCCGCAGCGCCGGGCTGCATCGAGAATGGCCGAGGGGTTGAGGTAGGACTGCTGCGCCGCGGCTGGGCCGATCAACACCGCTTCATCGGCCATGCGCACATGCAGCGCGTCGGCGTCAGCCTCGCTGAACACCGCTACCGTGCGATAACCCAGGGCTTGGGCGGTGCGCTGGATGCGACAGGCGATTTCGCCGCGGTTGGCGATGAGGATTTTGCTGAAGGCGGGCATGGGTTCATTCCTGGCGTCTTGCGGTGTCTGTATGGGCCTCATCGCGAGTAAGCTCTGCTCCCACAGGCGAATGCACTCACTGGGCATTGTGGGAGCAAAGCGTGCTCGCGATGGCGCTCTGGCAGGTGATGCACTCAGTTTTTCTTTCCCGGCAAAATCCCCATGAGTTTGCAGATGATGCCCAGCATGATCTCGTCCGCACCGGCACCGATGGACACCAGCCGCACGTCGCGATAGGCCCGGGCGACCGGGTTGTCCCACATGAAGCCCATGCCGCCCCAGTATTGCAGGCAACTGTCGGTGGTTTCCCGGGCCAGGCGTCCGGCCTTGAGCTTGGCCATCGACGCCAGTCGCGTGACGTCCTGGCCGTTGATGTACTGCTCGGTGGCCTGGTAGACCAGCGCCCGCAGGCATTCGATCTCGCTGGCCAGTTCCGCCAGGCGAAAGTGGATCACCTGGTTGTCGATCAGGGGCGCGCCGAAGGTCTTGCGTTCCTTGCAGTACTCGATGGTGCTGTCGATGCAATGCTCCAGGCCCTTGAGCATGTTGGCCGCGCCGAACAGGCGTTCTTCCTGGAATTGCAGCATCTGCATCATGAACCCGGCGCCCTCCTGGCCGATGCGATTGCGTTGTGGCACCCGCACGTCGTCGAAAAACACCTGGGCGGTTTCCGAACTGCGCATGCCGAGTTTGTCCAGGTGCTGGCCAAGGCTGATGCCGGGGCTGTGCATCGGCACCATGATCAGCGACTTGTTGACGTGGGGCTTGTCGTCCGAGGTATTCGCCAACAGGCAGATGAAGTCCGCGCTTGGCGCATTGGTGATCCACATCTTGCTGCCATTGATGACGTAGTCGTCGCCGTCCTTGCGCGCGGTGGTCTTGAGGCCGGCGACGTCGGAGCCGGCGCCCACCTCCGAGACGCCGATGCAGCCCACCTGTTCGCCGCGGATGGCCGGGCGCAGGAAGGCTTCACGCAACTCATCGGAGCCGAAGCGGGCCAGGGCCGGGGTACACATGTCGGTTTGCACGCCGATGGACATGGGCACGCCGCCGCAATGAATGGTGCCGAATTCCTCGGCCGCGACGATCGAATAGCTGTAGTCCAGGCCCATGCCGCCGAAGGCCGCTGGTTTGGAGATGCCCAGCAGGCCCAGCTCGCCGGCCTTGCGGAAAACCTCATGGATGGGAAAACGCCCGGCTTTCTCCCATTCGTCGACGTAAGGGTTGATGTCATGCTCGACAAACTGGCGAACGGTGCGCCGCAGTGCTTCGTGTTCCTGGGTGAAGATCATTTTCAGTGTTCTCCTGTGAGCCGTGGAGCGTCCTCAGAAACGGGCCACGCCGAAGCTGTTGGCTTGCAGTGGCCGCTGCTCGGCCTCGTGACAGATGTCCAGCAGGTAGCCCAGCAAAGTGCGCGTGTCGCGCGGATCGATGAGCCCGTCGTCCCACAGGCTGGCGCTGCCGTAGAGGGCGGTGGACTGGCTGTCGAGTTTCTGCGCGGTGGTTTGTTCGAGCAGGTCCAGCGCCTTCGGGTCGGGGGTCAGGCCGTTCTTGATCTGCGTGGCCTCGGTGACCATGCGCAGGACCTTGCCGGCCTGGGCACCGCCCATCACCGCCGTATGGCTGTTGGGCCAGGCGAAGATGAAGCGTGGGTCCAGCCCACGGCCGCACATGGCGTAATTGCCGGCGCCATAGGAGCCGCCCACCACGACGGTCAGCTTGGGCACTCGGGCATTGGCCACGGCCTGGATCATCTTGGCGCCGTGCTTGATCACCCCTTGTCGCTCTGACTCGGTGCCGACCATGAACCCGGTGGTGTTGTGCAAAAACAGCAACGGCGTGCGGCTCTGGTCGCACAATTGGATGAACTGGGCGGCCTTGCTGGCGCCTTGCGGCGTGATGGGGCCGTTGTTGCCGATCAGGCCGCAGGCATGGCCGCGAATGTGCAGGTGACCGCAAATCGTCTGGGCGTCGAACTCGCTTTTGAAGGCCAGGAAATTCGAGCCGTCGGCGATGCGGGCGATGATTTCCTGCACGTCATAGGGTTTCTTCGGGTCGTCGGGGACCAGTCCCAATAATTCGTCGGCAGGGTAGAGCGGTTCCGGCCAGCTCCGTTCGGGCTGCGGTGGCAGTTGTGCATTCCAGGGCAGCAGGCTGAGAATCTCCCGGGCCAGGCGCACGCCGTCGGCGTCGTTCTCCGCCAGGTATTCGGCGGTGCCCGCCACCTGCGCATGCATCTGTGCACCGCCCAATTCCTCCTCGCTGGCCACTTCGCCGGTCGCGGCCTTGAGTAACGGCGGCCCGGCCAGGAACAAGCGCGCCTTGTCGCGCACCACCACCACGTAATCCGACAACCCTGGCTGATAAGCCCCGCCTGCGGTGGCCGAACCATGCACCACGGTGATCTGTGGCAGGCCCATGGCCGACATGCGTGCCTGGTTGGCGAAGCAGCGTGCGCCTTCGACGAAGATCTGCGCGGCGTAATTGAGATTGGCGCCGCCACTTTCGGCGAGGGTGATGACCGGCAGTTTGTTTTCCATGGCGATCTGTTGCAGGCGCAGGGTCTTGTACAAGCCGCTGGGGGAAATCGTGCCGCCCTTGATTGCGCTGTTGTTGGCCACCACCAGCACCCGCACCCCGGACACGTAGCCGATCCCGGCGATCAGGCCGCCGCCGGCCTGGCTACCGTCCTTGTCGTCATGGAGTTTGTAGCCGGCCAGGCTCGCCAGTTCGAGGAACGGCGCGCCAGGGTCCAGCAGCAGGTTCAGGCGCTGGCGCGGCATCAGTTGGCCGCGCTGGTCGAACTTGCCCTGGGCCTGGGCGGCTTTCTCCAGCACGGCCTGTTCGAGCTGGCGCAGCTGTTCGACACCGGCCAGCATCGCCGCGTGGTTGCGAGCGAAGTCAGCGCAGTGCGGGTCAAGGTGCGATTCGATGACTGGCATTGGAGTTCCTCATGTTCGAACAAATGCGCAAAACCCTGTGGCGAGGGAGCTTGCTCCCGCTCGATTGCGCAGCAATCGCAAAAATCGGGGTCGCTGCGCAACCCAGCGGGAGCAAGCTCCCTCGCCACACAAAAGCTGCTGGTCATGTGCTTGACCGAGCGGCACGGGTCATGGCGACTCTCCCTGGCCGACCCGGTCGGCAATGTGCTGCGGCACCGGTATCTGGATCTCCAGCAACTGTTGGGCGAACGCCTTGCCCTGGGGATCGATGCGCAGACTGGCGACACCGCCCCCGCCGAGGGCGTTTTCCAGCAGGAAATTCAAGCTGTGGGTGCCCGGCAGGTACCAGCGTTCGACCCGGCCCAGCAGCGGGTCGAGCACGTGGCTCATCCAATCGACCAGCACCTCCGGGGTCAGCGCCTCGGCGATCCAGGGCAGGTATTCGGGGTCCCGGGCGATCACGCCAATGTTGCTGTGGTTGCCCTTGTCGCCGGAGCGCGCCACCGCCAGTTTGACCAACCGCACGCTGGCATCGGTCCGGCCTTGGGGTTTGGGCAGGTCCGGGGCGACGGGCAGATCGAGGGTGTGCAGCGGTTTGAAAGCGGGCAGGGGACAAGGGTGACGCTGGCCGTCGAGTTCAATCTCGAGCCGGCAGGTGGCCTTGTCGATCAGGAACGAGAACAGGCGAATCAACGGTGACACCGTCGGCCGGCCGCCGACCAGCCCTGTCAGCCCTGGCGCCATGCCGGTGGCGGCTTGGGCGATTTCCCTGGAAAACAGCACCAGCGGCTGTTTCTCCGGGTGCCGAACCGCCAGCTTGATCACCACCTCACGACTGTCCCGGCGCTGACTGTGCTGGCCGTAAGTGGCTTCGCTGCCCAGCAGTTCGATGTTCACTTCGCTGTAGGGCGACCAGCCTCGTTGGCTGAAAATCTGTGAGGTCTTGGCGACGATTGCCTGGCTGATGCGTTCGGCCTTGGCCACCGCATCAATGCCGGCGATCAGGCAGGTGGCGGTGCAGCGCCAGCCGTCCGGCCAGGTGGCGCTGACCTTGTATTGATCGGTGGGCGGCAAGCCCTTGGCACCGTGGACGCGCACGGCGTGCTTGCCTTGCTGGATCAACCTGACCTGGCTGAAATCACAGATCACGTCCGGCAATAGATAGCCTTGCGGGTCGCCGATTTCGTAGAGCAACTGCTCGCCGACGGTCAATGGCGTGACCAATCCGCCGCTGCCTTCGGCTTTGGTGACCGTGAATTGGCCGTCGGCGCTGACCTCGACGATGGGAAAGCCGATGTGCTCGTAATCCGGCACTTGCTCCCAGTCGGTGAAGTTGCCGCCCGTGCACTGGGCGCCGCACTCGATCAGGTGCCCGGCCAGTGCGGCTTGGGCCAATCGGTCGTAATCGTCCCAGGCCCAGTCGAATTCATGCACCAGGGCGGCGCTGACCACGGCGCTGTCCACCACGCGACCGGTGATCACCACATCAGCCCCCAGGCGCAACGCCTCGACGATGCCGGGCGCGCCGAGGTAGGCGTTGATAGACACGCACGCGCAGGGCAGGGGTTCGCCACTGAACATTTCGCGAATGCCCTGGGCGGCGAGCCGTTCGAATTGCGGTTGCAGGTCATCGCCCAGCAGCACGGCGATCTTCAACGGCACGCCCCGCTGGTCGCAGGCCGCTTGCAGGGCCTTCGCACAGGCCCGGGGATTGACCCCGCCGGCGTTGCTGATGACACGGATCCCGTTGTCATGCAAACGCCCTAGCAACGGTGTGAGGACCTCGATGAAGTCCGTGGCGTATCCGCTCGAAGCATCCTTCAGCCGCGCCCCGGCCATGATCGACATCGTCACCTCGGCCAGGTAGTCGAACACCAGGTAATCCAGCGCCCCGCCCTCGACCAGTTGCGCCGCCGCAGTACAGGTATCGCCCCAGAAGGCGCTGGCACAACCGATACGGATCGTTTTGGGCATGGCGTTCCCTCCGGCAAAGGTGGTTCGAGACTACCAAGCAAGCGCTTGGTTTGTAAACGACCGCTGGTTCTTCTGGCCGAGCGCTTGCTTGGTTGCCTCGGTCAGCTTAAATTGCCCGCGCCACTGATGGTTTGGTGTGCAATTGCTCGCGCGTTGGTTGATCGACTGTAGGAGAGAATGGGTGGACGAGCAAAAAGCCCTGGGCGTGATGCGGGAGCTGGTCGACAACGGGCAACTGACCGACCCGGACAGTGCTCGCGGCAAATTGCTCCAGACCGCCGCCCACCTGTTTCGCAACAAAGGCTTCGAGCGCACCACGGTGCGTGACCTGGCCAGTGCCGTGGGCATCCAGTCGGGCAGCATTTTTCACCATTTCAAGAGCAAGGACGACATCCTGCGGGCGGTGATGGAAGAAACCATCCGCTACAACACCGCATTGATGCGCGCAGCCCTGGCCGAGGCAGACAGTGTGCGTGAGCGGGTATTGGCGCTGATCCGCTGCGAATTGCAGTCGATCATGGGCGGTACCGGCGAGGCCATGGCGGTGCTGGTCTATGAATGGCGTTCGTTATCGCAGGAAGGGCAGCGGCACGTGCTGGCCCTGCGTGATATTTATGAAGACTTGTGGCTCGAGGTCCTGGGCCAGGCCAAGGAGGCCGGGTATATTCGCGGTGACGTGTTCATTACCCGGCGGTTCCTCACGGGAGCGTTGTCCTGGACCACCACCTGGTTTCGCGCCGAAGGCAGCCTGAGCCTCGATGAGCTGGCCGAGCAAGCCCTGATCCTGGTGCTTGAAGAAAAACAATAATCGAGCAATACCTTAAATGACCGTGCGTGGCTGGCTAAGTGACTGAAACCGCCTAGCTTGATTGTTATTGATGGGGACTTTTGGGGAGTGGGTTATCTTGACGTTTTCGCCGATGGGGATGACCTCGCGTCTGGTGCTGGCTGCTCTGGCCGTTTTCCTGGTGTTGCCGACCGAGGCAGCGCAACTGGTACGGATCGGTGCGGCGCATTTTCCGCCTTATACCGTTCGTCCTGAGAACGGCGCCGACACCGGCCTGCTGCCGCAAATGGTGGAGGCCTTGAACCAGGCGCAAACCGACTATCAGTTCGTGCTGGTGCCGACATCGATCCCGCGTCGCTTCAATGATTTCAAGCAGGGCCGGGTCGACATGGCGATTTTCGAGAATCCCGAATGGGGTTGGCAGGATGTGCCACACACGTCGGTGGACATGGGCCTGGAAGATGCGGAAGTCTTCGTCGCCCAGCGCCAACCGGAACGCCAGCAAAGTTATTTCGCCGACCTCAGGGGCAAGCGCCTGGCGTTGTTCAGCGGTTATCACTACGCCTTTGCCGAATTCAACGCCGACCCCAAGTTTCTCGCCGGTCAATACAACGCCACGCTGACGTATTCCCACGATAGCAATCTGCTGATGGTCCTGCGCGGGCGCGCGGATATCGCCCTGGTGACCCGTTCGTACCTCAATGATTACGTGCTGCGCAATCCCGAAGTCGGCCCGCAATTGCTGGTGTCTGAGCGCATCGATCAGGTTTACCACCATTACGCGTTGATCCGGCCACAGGCGCCCATTTCCAGTGAGGCGTTTGCACAGTTGCTGCAAATGCTGCGGGATAACGGTCAGTTGCTGAACATCTTCCAGCCCTACCAGATTCATCTGGTGCCCATGCATTCCCATTGAATGCGCCACTAAATTTCCCTTCCTGGCTCACGTCCCACGTTGACTACCGACGAATACGCGAGCCCCTCCCATGTCCAACCTCAACCACCCGACGACGTTGCCCTTGCCCGGCGGCCGTCGCCTCGGCGCCGATGAAACCGAACGCCACCTGAGCCTGATGCTCGAAGGTGCGCCGCTGATCCGGCTGCGCCTTGCGCGCGGTCCCGAGCTGCACGTGCACTTGCAGGAGATCAGCGACCGACCAGTAGGCCCGGCGCTATGGGCGGCCTGCTATTGGCTGTTTGCTCGCCATCCCGACTGCCAGCGCCTGACCTGGCACCTCGACGAGCGCCCCGGCGAAGCCTTGCTCAGCGGTTTGTTGACGGCCACTGAACGTGCCGGTGAGTACTTTTGCGAGCGCACAATGTTCTGGCAATTACCGCAGCCCTGGCTGGGGGAGTCGTTCAACGGCAGTTACCCGCAACAGATGGTCATCACCGATGGCCGCCGCCATCCACGTCGGCCCATCAAACCCCGTGGCGAGGTGTATCGGCGTTTCGATGCGCGGCTGGGGGCCTGGGTGTCCTTGCGCACCCTGGAAATCGAGCAGGACTTGGAACGTTTCAACCGCTGGCAGAACAGCCCGCGGGTGGCGAGCTTCTGGCAGGAGGAGGGCAGCCTGGAACAGCATCGCCAGTACCTGGGCAAGCTGCAGGCCGATCCCCGGGTCTTGACCCTGATCGGCTGTTTCGATGACCAGCCGTTCGCTTATTTCGAAGCCTATTGGGCCAAGGAAGATCGGATCGCGCCGTTCTATGACGTCGGCAACTACGATCGCGGCATCCACATGTTGGTGGGTGAAGAGCAACACCGAGGGCCGCACAAGGTGGCCAGTTGGCTGTCGGCGCTGGTGCATTACCTGTTCCTGGACGATCCGCGCACCCAGCGCGTGGTCGCCGAGCCCCGGGCCGACAATGCCCGGATGATCGGGCACCTGCACAACCAGTGTTTCCACTGTGAAAAGGAATTTGATTTCCCTCACAAACGCGCGGCGCTGATGATCCTGGGGCGTGAGCGGTTTTTTGATCGGTGTGGGTTGATGTAAGGGGAGGGGCGGTCATCAGGCCGCCATCGCGGGCAAGCTCCCACAGGGATTTGTGGTGAACACCAACGTTGTGAACACCCAAATCCCTTGTGGGAGCGAGCTTGCTCGCGATGGGGCCAGCAAAGCCACTGCAAAATCACCGCCGGGCGAAGGTATCCCCGCGAACCCCCGACACCTTGCGGCAATGCACCAGGGCATCGCGGATCATGAAGTTCACCAGGGTCGGCGAGACCCCCAGTTCCTTGGCGATGTCCTTCTGTGGCACGCCATGCAGGCGATACATCTCGAAGGCATAGCGGGTGCGGCTGGGCAGTTCGGTCAGCGCGTCGGCGATGTGTTCCAGCGTGGAAAAGTTGATATGGGAGGTTTCTGGCGAAGCACCCTGGATCACCACGTTCAACCCTTCCTCTTCCGGCCCCGAGTATTTCTGTTCCAGCGCCTGCTTGCGGTAGTGGTCGATCGCCAGGTTGCGCACGATCTGGAACAGATAGCTGAGCTGCGCCTTGAACGAGGAGGTGATCTGGGGCGCCGATTGCAGCCGGAAAAATGCGTCCTGCACCACGTCCTCCGCGCGGGATCGGCAGCCGGTAATGCGTGCCGCGATCTTGACCAGGATCAATCGGTTGTCCACGAATGCCTGGAGTAACGGTGAGTCGCACCTGCTTGTGGATACTTGTTCCGTCATGGAATTCACCTTGCTGCAAAAAGTTAGCAGGACGTCCGGATGCCGGACCCGTCCTACACATCGAGCGCCAAATTAGGCTTAATGATAATGATTGTCAATTGAGAAGAAGAATTATTGATGCAATAAAGTCCAGCCTCGGCGCCGCGACCCATTGCCGCGGTGCCTGGCAGCTGGCTGCTTCGCAGCAGGCCTCGGTGAGTCGGCTGCCCGACTAATTATTTGCCGCGGTTATCCGTTCCATGGGGGACAACTTGCAAGCCGAATTCAGGCAGGAAACCCCCATGACCGACGCGTTCGAACTCCCCAGCACCCTGGCTCATGCCCTCCAGCGCCGCGCCGCGTTGACGCCGGACCGGGTGGCCCTGCGCTTCCTTGCCGACACCCCCGGGCAGGGTGTGGTGTTGAGTTATCGCGACCTGGACTTGCGTGCCCGGACCATCGCCGCCGCTTTGCAGGCCGAGGCCGCGCTGGGTGATCGCGCCGTGCTGCTGTTCCCCAGCGGCCCTGACTACGTCGCGGCGTTCTTTGGTTGCCTCTATGCCGGGGTGATTGCCGTGCCGGCCTATCCGCCGGAGTCCACCCGTCGCCATCATCAAGAGCGCTTGCTGTCGATCATTGCCGACGCCGAACCGCGCCTGTTGCTCACCCGCAGTGATCTGCGCGAGCCGTTGCAAGCCATCGAATCGGCGCCGCCGGTGTTGTGTGTCGATACCCTCGACCCGTCCCGCGCCGGGCAATGGCGGATGCC
Source organism: Pseudomonas sp. NFACC08-1 (assembly GCF_900106735.1). Classification (NCBI taxonomy): domain Bacteria; kingdom Pseudomonadati; phylum Pseudomonadota; class Gammaproteobacteria; order Pseudomonadales; family Pseudomonadaceae; genus Pseudomonas; species Pseudomonas sp. NFACC08-1. The sequence goes on from NZ_FNNL01000005.1 coordinate 227,993, forward strand.
GACGCTGCAGGACGATGACATTGCCTTCCTGCAATACACCTCCGGCTCCACCGCGTTGCCCAAGGGTGTGCAGGTCAGCCACGGCAACCTGGTGGCCAACGAGTTGCTGATCCGCCATGGCTTTGGCATCGACCTGAACCCTGATGACGTCATCGTCAGTTGGCTACCGCTGTACCACGACATGGGCTTGATCGGCGGTTTGCTGCAGCCGGTGTTCAGCGGCGTCCCGTGCGTACTGATGTCGCCGGCCTACTTCCTGGCCCGCCCCCTGCGTTGGCTCGAAGCGATCAGCGAATACGGCGGCACCATCAGCGGTGGCCCGGACTTCGCCTATCGGCTGTGCAGCGAACGGGTCAGTGACTCGGCCCTGCAGCGTCTCGACCTGAGCGGCTGGCGCGTGGCCTATTCCGGTTCCGAGCCGATCCGCCTCGACACGCTGGAGCGGTTTGCCGAGAAGTTCGCCCCGTGCGGTTTCACGCCGGACAATTTCATGGCCTCCTACGGCCTGGCCGAAGCGACCCTGTTCGTCGCCGGCACGCCACGCCGCCACGGCATTCCTTCGCTGCGGGTGGATGATGCGGCACTGGCGCAAAACCGAGCCGAGCCGGGGCAGGGCAGTGCGGTGATGAGTTGCGGTGTCAGTCAGCCCGGGCACGCGGTGCTGATCGTCGAGCCCGCTACGGCGCAGCCGTTGGCCGACAATCAGGTCGGTGAAGTCTGGGCTGCCGGCCCGAGCATCGCCCTGGGCTATTGGCGCAACCCCGAAGCCAGCGCCAAGACCTTTGTCCAGCACGATGGCCGGACCTGGCTGCGTACCGGCGACCTGGGTTTCCTGCGCGACGGCGAGCTGTTCATCACCGGTCGCCTGAAAGACCTGCTGATCGTGCGCGGGCATAACCTCTATCCCCAGGACATCGAGCAAGCCATCGAGCGCGAAGTGGAGGTGGTGCGCAAGGGCCGGGTGGCGGCGTTCGCGGTCAACGACAACGGCGAGGAAGGCATCGGTATCGCTGCGGAAATCAGCCGCAGCGTGCAGAAAATCCTGCCGCCCGAAGCCTTGATCAAAGCCATTCGCCAAGCCGTGGCCGAGGCCTGCCAGCAAGCCCCGAGCGTGGTGGCGCTGCTCAATCCCGGCGCGTTGCCCAAGACCTCCAGCGGCAAGTTGCAGCGCTCGGCGTGTCGCAGTCGATTGGCCGACGGCAGCTTGGACAGTTATGCACAGTTCCCGTCAGCCGAGGTAGAAGACGCTGATGAGTCTGCGCCGTCCTCCGAGCTGCAAACGCTCATCGGCCAAATCTGGCGGGAGCAGCTGCAGGTCGAACAAATCCAGGCTGATGATCACTTCTTCCTGCTGGGCGGTAATTCCATCGCCGCCACCCAGGTGATCGCACGGCTACGGGAAATCCTGGGGCTGGAACTGAACCTGCGCCTGCTGTTCGAAGCCCCGACCCTGGCCGCGTTCGCCGAAGCGGTGGCGAACCAGCAACAGGACGGCGGCCAGCCTCAAGGAGCGATCAGCGCATGGTCGCGGGACGATGCGTTGCCGCAATCCCTGGCCCAGAACCGTTTGTGGATTACCTGGCGGCTCGATCCGACGAGCCATGCCTACAATATTCCCGGCGCCTTGCACCTGCGCGGCGAGCTGGACGAAGACGCGTTGCGCACCAGTTTCCAGCAACTGATCGAGCGTCATGAGTCCCTGCGCACGCGGTTCCTGGAGCGCGATGGCGTGGCGCTGCAACAGATCGATCCAGCAGGGGAATTCAAGCTGCATGTCATCGACCTCGGCGACCTGCCTGCCGACTCGCGCGAAGCCCGGGCGCGGCAGGTTCGAGAAGACGAAGCGGCCACGCCGTTCGATCTGGAGAAAGGGCCGCTGCTGCGGGTCACCCTGTTGCGCCTCGACGAGGATGATCACCAACTGCTGGTGACGTTGCACCACATCATCGCCGACGGCTGGTCGATGAGTGTCTTGATCGAAGAATTCTCCCGCTTGTACGCCGCCGCCTCCCAAGGCCAGGTTGCTGAACTGGCGCCATTGCCGTTGCAATACGCCGACTACGGCAGTTGGCAACGCCAATGGCTCGCCCAGGGCGAGGCCGAGCGCCAACTGAGCTACTGGAAGCAGCAACTGGGCACTGAACAATCGGCCCTGGTGCTGGGCACGGATCACCCACGCAGCGCGCAACGCCAGCGCCGCGCCGCGCGGCACAGCCTGCGCCTGGACAAGGACCTCGGCGAGGCCCTGCGCCACGTGGCCCAGGCCCATGACGCGACGCCGTTCATGCTGTTGCTAGCAGCCTTCCAGGCGCTGTTGCAGCGTTACACCGGGCAATCCGACATTCGCATCGGCGTGCCCAACGCCAACCGTCCGCGCCTGGAAACCCAGGGCCTGATCGGCTTCTTCATCAACACCCAGGTGCTGCGCGGGCAGGTCGATTCCCGTCAACCGTTCGCCGCGCTGCTGGCCCAGGCCCGGGAAGCCACGCTCGGGGCCCAGGCCCACCAGGACTTGCCATTCGAACAACTGCTCGAAGCGTTTCCCGAGGCGCGCGAGCAAGGCCTGTTCCAAGTGATGTTCAACCACCAGCAGCGTGACCTGGGTGCCTTGCGCCGTCTGCCGGGGCTGCTGGCCGAGGAATTGTCGTGGCACAGCCGCGAAGCCAAGTTCGACCTGCAATTGCACAGCGAAGAAGATCGCAATGGCCGGTTGACCCTGTCGTTCGACTACGCCGACGAACTGTTCGAGGCGGCGACCATCGAGCGGTTGGCAACGCATTACTGCAATCTGTTACGGGCGGTCTGTGCCGATCCGCAGCAAGCCATCGGCGATGTACCGTTATTGACCGTCGATGAACACAGCCAACAGCAGCAGTGGAGCGCGGCCCCGTGTGCGCCGGCCAGCCAATGGCTGCCGGAGCTGTTGAACGAGCAGGCCCGCAGCACGCCGCAACGGATCGCCCTGCGCTGGGACGGTGGTCAACTCGATTATGCCGAGCTGCACGCCCAGGCCAATCGCCTGGCCCACTACCTGCGGGACAAGGGCGTGGGCCCGGACGTGTGCGTAGCGATTGCCGCCGAGCGTTCGCCGCAGTTGCTCATCGGTGTGCTGGCCATCATCAAGGCCGGCGGTGCCTATGTGCCGCTGGATGCGGACTACCCGGCCGAACGCCTGGCCTACATGCTCCATGACAGTGGCGTCGACCTGCTGCTGACCCAGACCGCGTTGCTGGAGCGTTTACCCGCCTGCGACGGCGTCAGTGTCATCGCCATGGACGCCCTGCACCTGGAACAATGGCCGAGCAACCCGCCGGGCCTGCATCTGCACGGCGACCACCTGGCCTACGTGATCTACACCTCCGGCTCCACCGGCCAGCCCAAGGGCGTCGGCAATACCCACGCGGCTTTGGCTGAGCGCCTGCAATGGATGCAAGCGACCTATGGGCTGGATGCCACCGATGTGCTGATGCAAAAGGCCCCCATCAGTTTCGACGTGTCGGTCTGGGAGTGCTTCTGGCCGCTGATCACCGGCAGTCAACTGGTCCTGGCTGGCCCCGGCGAGCACCGTGACCCGCACCGCATCGCCCAGTTGGTGCAGCAGTTTGGCGTTACCACGCTGCACTTCGTACCGCCGCTGCTCAGCCTGTTTGTCGATGAACCACTGAGCGCCCGCTGCACCAGCCTGCGCCGGCTGTTCTCTGGTGGCGAGGCCTTGCCCGCCGAACTGCGCAATCGGGTGTTGGCGCAACTGCCGTCGGTGCAATTACACAACCGCTACGGTCCGACCGAAACCGCGATCAACGTCACCCATTGGCATTGCACCGAGGCCGATGCTGAGCGCTCGCCAATCGGCCGGCCCTTGGGCAACGTCCTGTGCCGGGTACTCGACAGTGACCTCAATCCTGTGCCGGCCGGTGTGCCAGGCGAGCTGTGCATTGGCGGCCTGGGCCTGGCCCGGGGTTACCTCGGGCGTCCGGGCCTGAGCGCCGAGCGTTTTGTCGCCGATCCGCTGGGGGCGGCCGGGGCACGGTTGTACCGTACCGGGGACCGTGCGCGTTGGAACGCCGACGGCGTGATCGAATACCTCGGCCGCCTCGACCAGCAGGTCAAGCTGCGCGGCTTCCGGGTTGAGCCGCAGGAAATCGAAGCGCGCCTGCTGGCCCAGGACGGCGTCGCCCAAGTGGCGGTGCTGGTGCGCGACACCTCGGCCGGCCCGCAGTTGATCGGTTACTACACCGCGCCGGAGGTCGCCCAAGGCCAGGATGAATTGAACACCCGGCTCATGGCCGCCCTGGCCGCCGAATTGCCGGACTACATGGTGCCCGCCCAACTGCTGCGCCTGGACGTCATGCCTTTGAGTCCGAGCGGCAAGCTCGATCGCCGCGCCTTGCCCGAGCCGCAGTGGCAGGTGCGCGAGCACGTCGAGCCGGCCAGCGTCCTCGAACAGCAAATCGCCGGCATCTGGCGCGAGGTGCTGGGCCTTGCGCGCATTGGCCTGCGGGACGATTTCTTTGCGCTCGGCGGTCATTCGCTGCTGGCGACCCAGATCATTTCCCGCACCCGCCAAACCTGCGATGTCGAACTGCCGCTGCGCACTTTGTTCGAGGCCAGTGAGCTGGGGGCCTTCGCCGAACAGGTGCGCTTGATCCAGGCCAGCGGCCAGGCCAACCGCCAGCCACCGATCGAGAAGGTTGACCGCAGCCAACCGGTGCCGCTGTCCTACTCCCAGCAGCGCATGTGGTTCCTCTGGCAGATGGAGCCGGACAGCCCGGCCTACAACGTCGGTGGCATGGCGCGCCTGCGCGGGGTGCTGGATGTCGGGCGCTTCGAGGCGGCCTTGCAGGCGTTGATCCTGCGCCACGAAACCCTGCGCACCACGTTCCCGAGCGTTGACGGCGTGGCCCACCAGCAGGTGCACGGCGAGACGGGCCTGCGCATGGACTGGAAGGACTTCTCGATGCTGGCCTTTGATGTCCGCGAACAGCGGGTGCAGCAACTGGCCGACAGCGAGGCCCACAAGCCCTTCGACCTGGAAACTGGGCCGCTGCTGCGGGCCTGTCTGGTCAAGACCGCCGAGCATGAGCATTACTTTGTGCTGACGCTGCACCACATCGTCACCGAAGGTTGGGCGATGGACATTTTCGCCCGTGAACTGAGCGCGCTGTACGAAGCCTTTATCGACGATCGCGAATCGCCCCTGGAACCCTTGCCGGTGCAGTACCTGGACTACAGCGTCTGGCAGCGTCAGTGGTTGGAGTCCGGCGAGCGTCAACGGCAGTTGGACTACTGGACCACGCAACTGGGTCGCGAACATCCGCTGCTGGAGCTGCCCGGCGATCGCCCGCGTCCGTCGGTGCAAAGCCATCGCGGTGAACTGTTCCGTTTCGAACTCAGCGATGATTTGGCGGCGCGGGTCCGCGCCTTCAACGCGCAACAGGGCCTTACCCTGTTCATGACCATGACCGCCGCCCTGGCCGTGTTGCTCTACCGCTACAGCGGCCAGACCGACTTGCGCATCGGCGCGCCGGTGGCGAACCGCATCCGCCCGGAAAGCGAAGGGCTGATCGGTGCGTTCCTCAACACCCAAGTGTTGCGTTGCCAGCTCGACGGGCAGATGTCGGTGGGCGAGCTGTTCGAACAGGTGCGCCACACCGTCATCGAAGGCCAGTCCCACCAGGATTTGCCATTCGATCATCTGGTGGAAGCCCTGCAACCGCCGCGCAGTGCGGCTTACAACCCGCTGTTCCAGGTGATGTGCAACGTGCAGCGCTGGGAGTTCCAGCAGAGCCGCACGTTGGCCGGCATGACGGTGGAATACCTGGTCAACGACGCCCGGGCCACCAAGTTCGACCTCAACCTGGAAGTCACCGACCTGGACCAACGCCTGGGTTGCTGCCTGACCTACAGCACCGACCTGTTCGACGAACCGCGCATCGCGCGCATGGCCGGGCACTGGCGCAATCTGCTGGAAGCGTTGCTGGACGATCCGGCCCGACGCCTGAGCGAACTGCCGTTGCTGGACACCCGCGAGCAGCAACAACTGCTCGACAGCCTGGGTGTCGAGGCTGGTGAGCATCGCCTGGATCGATGCCTCCATGAGTTGTTCGACGAACAGGCGCGGATGCGTCCCGATGCGCCGGCCCTGACTTTTGCCGGGCAGACCTTGACGTATGCGCAACTGGACAGCAGTGCCAATCGTCTGGCCTGGATGCTGCGCGAGCGAGGCGTCGGGCCGCAGGTACGTGTCGGCCTGGCCCTGGAGCGTTCGCTGGAAATGGTCATTGGCCTGCTGGCGATTCTCAAGGCCGGCGGTGCCTACGTGCCGCTGGATCCGGAATACCCGCTGGATCGCCTGCACTACATGATCGAAGACAGTGGCATCAGCCTGTTGCTCAGCGACCGGGCGATGCTCCAGGCCCTCGGTGCATTGCCCGACGGCGTGGGCTGCTGGTGCCTGGAAGATGATTCGCCGGCCTTGGCGCAGTACCCGGATCACGCGCTGCCGTTGATCAATCTGCCGCAACACCAGGCCTACCTGATCTACACCTCCGGCTCCACCGGCAAGCCCAAGGGCGTGGTGGTGTCCCATGGTGAAATCGCCATGCATTGCCAGGCAGTGATCCAGCGTTTCGGCATGCGCCCGGACGATTGCGAGCTGCATTTCTATTCCATCAACTTCGATGCGGCCACTGAACGTCTGCTGGTGCCATTGCTCAGTGGCGCCCACGTGGTGCTGCGGGCCCAGGGCCAATGGGACGCCGAGGAAATCTGCGGGCTGATTCGCCAGCATCGCATCAACATTCTTGGCTTCACCCCCAGCTACGGCAGCCAGCTGGCGCAGTGGCTGGCGACCCAGGGACAGACCCTGCCGGTGCGCATGTGCATCACCGGTGGCGAAGCCCTGACGGGCGAGCATTTGCAGCGCATTCGCGCGGCGTTCAACCCGAGCCTGTTCTTCAATGCCTATGGTCCGACCGAAACCGTGGTCATGCCTCTGGCGAGCCTGGCCCCCGAGCAATTGGAGGAGGGCGCGGCCAGTGTGCCGATTGGCAGCGTGATTGGCGCCCGCATGGCATACATCCTCGACGCCGACCTGGCGTTGGTGCCGCCAGGCGCCACGGGTGAGTTGTATGTGGGTGGCGCCGGTCTGGCCCAGGGTTATCACCAGCGTCCGGGGATGACCGCCGAGCGTTTCGTCGCCGACCCGTTCGCCACCGACGGTGGGCGCCTGTATCGCACCGGCGACCTGGTGCGCCAGCGTGCCGATGGGCTGGTGGAGTACCTGGGACGGATCGACCATCAGGTGAAAATCCGCGGCTTCCGTATCGAGCTGGGGGAAATCGAAACCCGTTTGCTGGAACATGACGCGGTGCGCGAGGCCGTGGTACTGGCCCTCGACACGCCGGGGGGCAAGCAACTGGCCGGCTATCTGGTGAGCGACGTCGCCAGCCAGGACGACGGGCGACAAGCGGCCCTGCGCGACGCCTTGAAAAACCACCTCAAGGCCCAGTTGCCGGACTACATGGTGCCCACGCACCTGATCCTGCTGGCGAGCATGCCGCTGACCGCCAACGGCAAGCTCGACCGCCGCGCCTTGCCGATGCCCGATCCCGAACTCAATCGCCAACACTACGTGGCGCCGAGCAATGCCCTGGAACAGACCTTGGTGGCGATCTGGTGCGACGTGCTGAACGTGACGCAGGTGGGCCTCAACGATAATTTCTTCGAGCTGGGCGGCGATTCGATCCTGTCCATCCAGGTGGTCAGCCGCGCTCGGCAGCAGGGCATTCATTTCACCCCCCGGGACTTGTTCCAGCACCAGACCGTGCAGACTTTGGCCGCGGTTGCCACGCGCAGCCAGCAGGTGCTTGCCGAGCAGGGCCTGTTGCAGGGTGAGTCCGGGTTGACGCCGATCCAGCACTGGTTCTTCGAGCGCCCGATCCCCAACCGGCATCACTGGAATCAGGCGCTGGTGCTGGAGCCGACTACGGCCCTGGCGCCGCAACCGCTGGAACAGGCACTGCGCAGCCTCCTCCAGCACCATGATGCCTTGCGCCTGGGCTTCGACGAAAGCACCGGGCACTGGCGGGCCGAGCACCAGCCGTTGTCTGACGCGGCGCTGTTGCGGCACGTGTCCGTGGACACCGCGCAGGATTGCGAAGCGTTGTTTGCCGAGACGCAGAGCCGCTTCAATCTGGCCACCGGGCCATTGCTGCGCGCAGTGCTGGCGCAGTTCCCCGACGGCCAGCAACGGTTGCTGATCGTCATCCATCACCTGGTGGTCGACGGTGTGTCGTGGCGGGTGTTGATGGACGATTTGCAAACCGTCTACCGCCCGCTCGCCATCGGGCAGGCGGCGCAATTGTCAGCCAAGACCAGCCCATTGCGGGATTGGGCCGCGCGCTTGCAGGCTTACGCCGGCAGCGAATCTCTGCGCGAAGAACTGGCGTGGTGGCAAGCACAGTTGAGCGGCACGCAGGTGCCGCTGCCGTGCGCAAATCCCGAGGGCGGGCTCCTGGAACGTCATGCTGAAACCGTCAGCGTGCGCCTGGACGCCGGGCGCACCCGGCAACTGTTGCAACAGGCGCCGAGCGCCTACCGCACCCAAGTCAACGACCTGCTGCTTACCGCCCTGGCCCGTGTGCTGTGCCGCTGGAGCGGCCATGCCTCGGCCCTGGTCCAGCTTGAAGGCCACGGCCGCGAAGCGCTGTTCGACGACATTGACCTGACCCGCACCGTCGGCTGGTTCACCAGTGTCTATCCCGTGCGCCTGAGCCCAGCGGCCGAAGACTTCGGAGCGTCTATCAAGGCCATCAAGGAACAATTGCGCGCAGTGCCCCACAAGGGCCTCGGCCATGGCGTATTGCGCTACCTGGCCGACGCCGCGACTCGCCAGACGATGGCCAACCTGCCGCATGCGGCGATCACCTTCAACTACCTGGGCCAGCTCGACCAGACCTTGGGTCATGATGCGCTGTTCCAGCCGCTGGAGGCGCCGTTGGGGGCGATCCACGATCCCGATGCGCCGCTGCCCAATGAGCTGAGTATCGACAGCCAGGTCAGCGGTGGCGAGTTGGTGCTGCGCTGGACGTTCAGCCGCGAACGGCATGATCGTCAGGCCATCGCGACCCTGGCCGATGCCTACCTCGATGAGTTGCAACGCCTGATCGAGCACTGCCTGACAGACGAGGCGGGCGGCCTGACACCATCGGACTTCCCCTTGGCGAAGCTGACCCAGGGCCAGCTCGACAGCCTGCCGGTGCCCGCCGGGCAGATCGAAGACGTCTACCCGCTGACGCCGATGCAGGAAGGCATGCTTCTGCACACCTTGCTGGAACCGGGCACGGGCCTGTACTACATGCAGGATCGCTACCGCATCAACAGCGAACTGGACCCGCAGCGTTTTGCCCAGGCCTGGCAGGCGGTTATCGCCCGTCACGAAGCCTTGCGCGCGTCGTTCTGCTGGAACGTTGGCGAAGACATGCTGCAAATTATCCACCGGCCCGGCAGCACGCCGGTGGATTATCTCGACTGGTCCGAGGTGCCCGAAGACGCCCAGGAAGCCAAGCTCCAGGCACTGCTCAAGAACGAGCGAGAGGCCGGTTTCGATCTGTTGAACCAGGCGCCATTCCATCTGCGGCTGATTCGGGTCGGCGCGGCACGCTACTGGTTCATGATGAGTAACCACCACATTCTCATCGATGCGTGGTGCCGTTCGCTGCTGATGGACGACTTCTTCGAGATCTACACCGCCCTGGGTGAAAACCGCGAACCGCAGTTGACCGTGCCGCCGCGCTATCGCGACTACATCGGCTGGTTGCAGCGCCAGAGCCTGGCCGAAGCCCGCCAGTGGTGGCAGCGCAACCTGCAAGGTTTCGAGCGGACCACGCCGATCCCTGGCGACCGGCCGTTCCTGCGCGAGCACGCCGGTGACAGCGGCGGCATGATCGTCGGCGACTGCTACACCCGTCTCGATGCCCGGGACGGCGCACGGCTGCGGGAACTGGCCCAGGCCCATCAACTGACGGTCAACACCTTCGCCCAAGCGGCGTGGGCCCTGGTCCTGCGGCGGGTCAGCGGCGACCGCGACGTGCTGTTCGGCGTCACCGTGGCCGGGCGCCCGGTGGAGCTGCCGCAGATGCAACGCACTGTGGGGCTGTTCATCAATAGCATCGCTTTGCGCGTGCAGATGCCCGAGGACCATCAACGTTGCAGCGTGCGCCAGTGGCTCAGCGATTTGCTGGACCACAATATGCAACTGCGCGAATACGAATATCTGCCGCTGGTGAGCATCCAGGAGGCCAGCGAACTGCCCAAGGGCCAGCCGCTGTTCGACAGTTTGTTCGTGTTCGAGAATGCGCCCGTGGAGGTCTCGGTGCTGGACCGCGCCCAAAGCCTCAACGCCACTTCGGACTCGGGCCGCACCCACACCAACTTCCCGCTGACGGCGGTCTGCTACCCGGGCGATGACCTGGGGCTGCACCTTTCCTACGACCAGCGCTACTTCGATGAGGCCACCGTCCAGGGCTTGCTGAGTGAGTTCAAGCGGCTGCTGCTGGCGCTGATGGAGGGCTTGCACGGTGACATGAGCGAGTTGCCGCTGATCGGTGCCCAAGAGCAGGATTTCCTGATCGAAGGCTGCAACCAGAGCGAACATGCCTATCCGTTGGAACAGAGCTACGTCGAGCTGTTCGAGGCGCGGGTCGCGGCTCATCCCCACCGCCCTGCGGTCAGTTGCCTGGACACGAGCTACAGCTACGCCGAGCTGAATGCACGCAGCAACCGCCTCGGCCACGCCCTGATCGCTGCCGGTGTCGGCCTGGATCAGCCCGTAGCGCTGCTGGCCGAACGGGATGCCGAGCTGCTGGGTATGATCATCGGCAGCTTCAAGGCCGGTGCCGGCTACCTGCCGCTGGATCCCGGCCTGCCGAGCCAGCGCCTGGGCCGTATCATCGAATTGAGTCGCACGCCGTTACTGGTTTGCACCCAGGCCTGCCAGGCCCAGGCGCAGGCGTTGCTGGACGAGTTCGCCTGCTCCGGACGACCGAAGTTGCTGGTGTGGGAAGCCGTCCAGGCCAGCGCTCTTTCGCTGGAAAACCCAGGGGTCTACAGCGGGCCGAATAACCTCGCCTACGTGATCTACACCTCCGGTTCCACCGGCCTGCCCAAAGGCGTGATGGTGGAGCAGCGAGGGATGCTCAATAACCAACTGAGCAAAGTGCCGTACCTGGCGCTGAGCGAGGTGGATGTGATTGCCCAGACGGCGTCCCAGAGCTTCGATATTTCGGTCTGGCAGTTCCTGGCCGCGCCGTTGTTCGGTGCCCGGGTCGACATCGTGCCCAACGCCATTGCCCACGACCCGCAAGGGCTGCTGGAGCATGTGCAGCAGCAGGGCATCACCGTGCTGGAAAGCGTGCCGTCGCTGATCCAGGGCATGCTTGCCCAGGAACGCATCGGTCTGGACGGCTTGCGCTGGATGCTGCCCACCGGCGAAGCGATGCCGCCGGAACTGGCCCACCAGTGGTTGTTGCGTTACCCGGACATCGGTCTGGTCAACGCCTACGGCCCGGCGGAGTGTTCCGACGACGTGGCGTTCTTCCGGGTGGACCTGGCCTCGACCCGTGGTACGTATCTGCCGATTGGCACGCCCACCGACAACAATCGTCTGTACCTGCTCGACGGCGCGCTGGACCTGGTACCGCTGGGCGCGGTGGGTGAGTTGTGCGTGGCGGGCACCGGGGTCGGGCGTGGTTATGTCAGCGATCCCCTGCGTACTGCCCCGGTCTTTGTGCCCAACCCATTCGGCGCGCCGGGGGAGCGGCTGTACCGTACCGGCGACCTGGCGCGGCGGCGCAGCGATGGGGTGTTGGAGTACGTCGGGCGCATCGACCATCAGGTGAAGATCCGCGGCTACCGCATCGAGCTGGGTGAAATCGAGGCGCGCTTGCATGAACAGCCGGAAGTGCGTGATGGGGCGGTGGGTGTGCTGGAGGGCGTCAATGGCAAGCATCTGGTGGGCTATCTCGTTGCCACCGACTCGGCGCTCAAACCCGCCGAACGCCTGGAACGCATCAAGCAGCGCCTGCGGGCCGAATTGCCGGAATACATGGTGCCGCTGCACTGGCTGTGGCTCGAGCGCCTGCCGCTCAACGCCAACGGCAAGCTCGACCGCAAGGCCTTGCCGGCCCTGGAGATCGGCCAGTTGCAAAGCCAGGACTACCAAGCCCCCGGCAATGAACTGGAGCAGACCCTGGCAGACATCTGGGCCCAGGTGCTGAAAGTCGAGCGGGTGGGGGTGCGGGACAACTTCTTCGAACTGGGTGGGCATTCCTTGCTGGCGACGCAAATCGCCTCACGGGTGCAAAAGGCCCTGCAACGCAACGTACCGCTGCGGGCGATGTTCGAATGCAGCACGGTGCAGGAACTGGCCGACTACATCGATGGGCTGGCGGCCAGCGAGATCACCGAGGAGAAGGTGGATCGGTTGAATGATTTGATGGCGGAGTTGGAAGGAATGTAGTTTTGCGGCGTCTATGAAGACCTCATCGCGAGCGAGCTCGCTCCCACAGTGGTTTGTGTACGACGCGAATCTTCTGTGCGAGCTTGCTTGCGATGACTTTATTTTTTGCAACATTCTTCCGGTTTACTGAAAAAGGTCACGCCGGAAGCAAATGCGCCAATCTTCTGGAGGCTGTCATTGACCGCATCCAGCAAACCGAACTGTTCCGGGGTCTGGGAGTTGTCATACGCGGCCAGAATCGCCTCGAAGAATTGCAGTTTCCCCTTGGCTCGCTGGCCGGACGGTTTGTCCGTGTTGGCAGCCTTGGGCTTCAGGAGATCAACTTGCTCTTGGGCGAACGCTTGAAGCTCAGCTTTAGTCATGAGGATTCTCCATCCGCTGTCGTTCCGAGTGTCCAAGCTATCGCCGGCGCTGCGGCAAATCTACTGTCAGACTTTACAGGTCCGTTCAGGTAGGGATAGCTGTGGCGATTGACGATTGGCCGTTTATCGGGTCAGGCTGCCGGGGCTTTGCACATTCAGACAAGGAGTTTCTCGATGCCAATTGCAATGATCGACGGACAACCCCTTTACTACCTGGACCAGGGTCAGGGCCCGGTGGTGCTGCTGGGCGGCAGCTATCTGTGGGACCACGCCATGTGGGCGCCGCAGATCGAGGTGTTGTCCAGGCATTACCGGGTGATCGCTCCGGACCTTTGGGGCCATGGCCAGTCGGGGCAAATGCCGGAGGGCATGAGTTCGCTGAACGATCTGGCCCGCCAGATGATGGAGCTGCTGGATGACTTGAGCATCGACTGCTTCCACCTGGTGGGGCTTTCGGTGGGCGGGATGTGGGGGACGCGGCTGGCGCTGGCGGCGCCCACGCGGATCCAGTCGCTGGTGCTGATGGATACTTACGTGGGCGTCGAGCCAGAACAGACCCGTCAGTACTACTTTTCACTGTTCGACAAGATCGAAGCCAGCGGCAGCATTCCCGAGCCGTTGCTGGACATTGTCGTGCCGATCTTCTTCCGACCGGGTATCGACCCGCAATCGGCGCTCTACCAGCAGTTTCGCGCCACATTGGCCGCGCTGCCAAGCGATCGCCTGCGCGCCAGCATCGTACCGCTGGGGCGGATCATTTTCGGTCGGGACGATATCTTGCCACGCCTGCATGCGCTGGATGCCAAGGGCACAGTGGTGATGTGCGGCGACCAGGACAAACCGCGTCCGCCGTCCGAGTCGCTGGAAATGGCCGAGCTGATCGGTTGCCCCCATGTGTCGATTCCGGAGGCGGGGCATATTTCCAATCTGGAGAATCCGGAATTCGTGACCGGGGCGTTGCTGGAGTTCCTGACGCGCAAGCACTGAAATTGTGGCGAGGGGATTTATCCCCGTTGGGCTGCGAAGCAGCCCTGAAACCTGACACCTCGGTGAACCTGACAAACCAAGTCGACAGCATTGGGGCCGCTTCGCGCCCCAGCGGGGATAAATCCCCTCGCCACAGGTGTTTGTCCAGGGCTTTACTTCGGCCCGAGAATTTTCACCAGCTTGTCCGGCGACGGCGCGCCTTGCTGCTGTTGCAGCTCGCCTTTGTCATCCAGATAGAAAATCGCCGGGGTGGCGGACAGTTCCAGTTCGTCCATCAACTGCTGGTTGGCGTCCAGTTTTGCCTGGATGGCCGGCGGTATGTCCTTGAGCGGTTTGAGCGGGCTGCCCTTGCCGGCCTTTTCATGCTCGGCCAGGGCTTTTTCCGGGTCCTTGGCTGCCAGCAAGGCGGCGGATTTACCTGGGCTGTCTTCGCGGATGATGCCCACCATGATGTGGCGCAACTGCACCTTGCCGGCCTTGACCCAGGGCCGAGCCTGTTCCCAGAACATGTTGCAGTACGGGCAGTTCGGGTCGCTGAACAGGTACACCGTGCGCGGTGCGTCCTTGTTGCCGTCGGCGATCCAGTTGCTGCCCTCCATCTTCGTCCAGATGGCCTTGGCCATCGGTGCATAAACCAGTTTTTGCAGTGGCTCGGCGCTCAGGTCCTTGCCGTCGGCGTCGTACAGGTTGCCCAGCAGGACGTGTTGCCCATCCGGGGTCAGGTACAGCGCCATGCCACGGTTCTGGTATTGCGCCGCGTAACCGCGCAAGCCGTCCGGCGCGTCGAAGGTGCCGATGATTTTCGCGCCCTTGGCTTCGATCTTCTTGATCGCTGCAGGCAATTCTTCGGCCTGGAGCAGCGGGGCCTGCGACAGTGCGGTGGCGACGGCCAGGGTCAGCAGGTGGCGGAGGCGGGGCATGGCGTTTTCCTTGTGGCGGAGTGAGGCGTTGTGGACGAGTCCGGCGTTTCGAAGTTTTCCAGGGCGCGAGCCAGGCTCGCTTCCGACAATTCCCCCAGGTGGCTGCCCAGCAGGCGGCCATCGGCGCTGTAGAACAGGGTGGTCGGCAGGGCCATGGAGCCGACAGCCTGGCCGAGGCGGCCGCTGCCATCGAACAACACGTTGTCCAGGCTCAGGCCTTGGGTGGCGAGGTAGGTGCTGACGCTTTGCATGCTTTCGGCCTGATTGACGAACAGGAAGGTCAGGTCCGGACGCTGTTGCTGGGCTTCTTCGAGCACCGGCATTTCACGCCGGCAGGGCGGGCACCAGGTGGCCCATAGATTGATCACCAGGGGGCCGCCCTGGTAATCGGTGAGTTTCACGGTCTCGCCGTCGGCGGTGCGCAGGGTGATGTCTGGCAGCCGCGTGCCTTGTTCATAAATCGTCAACGACAGGGTCGCCACCAGCCAGAACAGCAAGCCGCTGCCGACGCCGAAGCCCAATGGTCGGCGCAGGGGCGGACGGCGTCGTGCCCACAACAAGGCGGCAATCAGCAGCGCCACGATGCCCGGCCAGGCCAGGAAGCCTCCGTCGCGCAGGTCGACGATCTGCCACGGGTCGTCCCGGTAATGTTGCCAATAGGCGACGACGAAGCCGACCCGTGCGGCCAGCAGGCCCAGTAGAAACAGCACGAACAGTACCGACTCGGGGTTTTCGCCCCCACGCTTGGCCACCCGCCAGCCCACGAAGGTCGCCAGCGCCAGGGCGCTGATGAGCAACAGGTGGTTGAGGGCGATGGCAAAGGTGCCCAAGGTGAACGTCAGCATCAGCGCGCGTCCCGGGTGAGGTTCCAGCGCTCCAGGAACGCCTTGGCGTCGACTTCCCCGGTGATCCGCTGGCTGCGGCGTTCTTCACCGTCGGCGCCGATCCACAGCAGGCTCGGCGGCCCCGGCACTTGATAACGGCCCAGCAGTTCCCGGCTGGCGGGGCTGTCGGCGGTGACGTCCAGGCGCAGCAGGCGCACACCGTTCAGGGCGTCGAGCACTTCGCGGCGACCGAAGACCTGTTTTTCCATGATCTTGCAGGACACGCACCAGTCGGCGTAGTAGTCCAGCAGCACCCACTGGCCCTGGGCCTTGGCGGCGTCCAGTTCCCGCTGCAGGGCGGTGGGCTCGCTGACCGTGATGAACGCATCGTGGGCACTGACGGTCGCGCGGCCATCGGTGCCGGCGTAGACCTTCAGGGGCTGGAAGAAATCATCGCCGCCGCCCGCGGCACCAATTACCAGCAGGCTGCCCCACAGGCCGAACAGCAACGAAGCGCTGCCGCAGACATAGGCGATGCGGCCGAACCCTTCGGTCTGGCGCCAGGCGCTGTAGGCGGCGATCAACAACAGCACGCCCCACAGGCCGACCCACAACGAACCGTCGATGATCGGGCGAATCATCAGCAGCGCGGTGCCCAGGAACAGGAAGCCGAACACGCCCTTGAGCAGGTTCATCCAGGCGCCGGGCTTGGGCAGGAAGCGGTTGCCCACGGTCACCAACAGCAACAGTGGCAGGCCCATGCCGATGCCCATGGTGAACAGGATCAGCCCGCCGTGCAGCGCATTGCCGCTCTGGGCGATGTACAGCAGCGCGCCGGCCAGCGGCGCGGTCATGCACGGGCCCACCAACAGGCCGGACAGCGCCCCGAGGATCCCGGCACCCACCAGGCTGCCGCCGCGGCGCTGGCGTCCGGCGTTTTCCAGGCGGTCACGCAGGGCGGCCGGCAATTGCAATTCGAAGAAGCCGAACATGGGCAGCGCCAGCAACACGAATACCGCCGCGAAGCTGCCCAGCAGCCACGGTTGTTGCAGCAGCGCCTGGAGGTTGGCGCCCAGCAGCGCGGCGAGCACGCCCATGGCGGCGTACACCAGGGCCATGCTGATCACGTAGCTGCCGGCCAAGGCCAGGCCGCGTCTCGGCCCGGCGCCGCTGCCCACCACCAGCCCGGCCAGGATCGGCAGCATCGGCAGCGAACAGGGGGTGAACGCCAGCAGCAGGCCCAAGCCGAAGAACACCAGCAGGCTCCAGCCCAAGGCCCGTTGTTGCAGGCCGCTGGCCAGGGCCTGGTCCGGCGCCTCGTCGCTGGCCGCCACCGGTGCGCTGCCACCCAGGTCGACCACTTGGGTCTGGGGTGGATAGCACAGGCCGGCGTCGGCGCAGCCCTGGAAGCCGACCTTGATCTTGCCCGTGGCACCGGCCGGAATCTTCAGCTCCAGCGCCTGGCGATAGACCTGCTGGTCGCCGAAAAACTCGTCGCTGTGGGCTTCACCCTCCGGCAGCTTGGGTTTTTGCGCCTCGGCCAGGCCATCGAACTTGAGCCGCTGCTGATACAAGTAGTACCCATCGGCGATCTGCCAGAACAGCTGGGTTTCACCGGAGTCCAGGCGTTCGGAGGTAAACACGAACGCCTTTTCCACCGGCAGGAAATCGGGCTTGGTTTCGAAGGGATTGGCGGCCTGGGCCAGGCCCGAGATCAGGAACAGCCACAGCAAAAACAATCGACGCATGGATAAAGCCTTAGAACGAAGCAAGTGGAAAACACAATGGCGGCTGGCGATTAACCGTCGATTAACCCGGCGACGACCGGCAGGCAGCAATGATCGCCCATGTTGGTCGTACTCGTCGCATAATGTCGGCTTAATCGGCCGGCGGCCTAATGTACCTTTTTCCACGGGGCTTACCATGCGCGTACTGGTCTGCGAAGACGATGAGTTGATTGCCAGCGGGATCGTTGCCGGCCTTACGGCGCAGGGCCTGACTGTCGAGCACGTCGCCACCGCATCGGCGGCGCGGGCGATGGTCGGGGTGGCGGAATTCGACGTCATGGTGCTGGATCTGGGATTGCCCGACGAGGACGGTCTCAAGCTGCTCAGGCAACTGCGTCAGCAGGGGATGCAGACGCCGGTGCTGATCCTCACTGCCCGAGACTCGGTAACCGACCGGGTCGACGGCTTGCAGGCCGGTGCCGATGACTACCTGCTCAAACCCTTCGACCTGCGCGAGCTTGCGGCGCGCCTGCACACGTTGCTGCGGCGCGTGGCGGGGCGCAGCGTCAACCTGATCGAGCACGGTCGCCTGACCTACGACCCCAGCAGTCG
The DNA here is from genome assembly GCF_900106735.1 of Pseudomonas sp. NFACC08-1. Classification (NCBI taxonomy): domain Bacteria; kingdom Pseudomonadati; phylum Pseudomonadota; class Gammaproteobacteria; order Pseudomonadales; family Pseudomonadaceae; genus Pseudomonas; species Pseudomonas sp. NFACC08-1. Next base: position 245,945 of record NZ_FNNL01000005.1, read on the forward strand.
GGAAACCACCCTGGACGGCCAGCCGGTGGATCTGTCCCGGCGCGAGCAATCGCTGTTGCAGGCGCTGCTGCACAGTCGCGGCCGGGTGCTGTCCACCGAACAACTCAAGGACAGCGTCTACGGCTTCAACGACGAATTGGAAAGCAACGCCCTCAACGTCCATATCCATCACCTGCGGCGCAAGTTGGGCAACGGGATTGTCGAGACTGTGCGGGGCCTGGGCTATCGCCTGGGGCCGGCCGAAGGTGGAGAGCCCTCCAAGTGATGAGCCTGCGACTGCGCCTGAGCCTGACCCTCGGCGCGGCTTTTGCCCTGATCTGGGCCCTGGCTGCGGCGTGGATGCTCAGTGACCTGCGCAACCAGATGATGTTCTCCCTCGACCAGCGCCTGGTGGCCTCGGCGCGGATGGTTGCCGGGTTGCTGGAACAGATGCCGCCGCTGCCCAGCAAGGGCGACGGCACGCATTTGAGTTCCGAGCAATTGAGCATTCCTGGCGGCATGGCCTGTCAGGTCAGCTCCTTGCGCGGCGAGATTCTGGCCCGCAGCCACGGCACCCCAGAGCAAACCCTGGAAGCCGAGAAAATGGGCTTCCACGACCAGATGATCGATGGCGCGCCCTGGCGCAGCTTCACCCTGGCCCGGGGTGACTTGCGCATCACCACCGCCGACCGCCAGATCGAACGCGAAGCCCTGAACATGTCGATACTGCTGGCCGCCTCGGTGCCGGTGGGCGTGGCATTGCTTGGTTGCCTGTGCCTGTTGTGGCTGGGCATCGGCCAGGGCCTGGCGCCGCTCAATCGCATGCGCGATGCGCTGATGCGGCGTAGCGCCGATTCCCTGGAGCCCTTGCAGATCCATCCACTGCCCAGCGAATTACGACCGCTGCTGGAGACCCAGAACCAGCTGTTCCAGCGCATCGGCAAGACCATCGAGCGCGAGCGACGGCTGACCGGCGACGCCGCCCACGAGCTGCGCAGCCCGCTGACCGCGATCAAGACGCACCTGCAAGTGGCGCGCATGACCGAGGGCGCCGCACGCGACCAATCCCTGGCCCGGGCCGAGGAGGGCACCGACCGCATGCATCGAACGCTCGAACAGTTGCTGCTGCTGGCGCGGGTAGAAGGTAGCCTGTCGTTCGACGATGGCGTGCAATGCAACGCCGAGCAGGTCGCCCGGCTGGCGATCCAGGATGCCGCCAGCAGTGATTCCCGGCGGATCAGGTTGCACGTATCCCCAGGGTTGTCCGATGCACCGGTGCAGATGCCGGCGGTGCTCTCCATCGCCGCCTTGCGCAACCTGCTGGATAATGCCCTGCGCCATACTCCGGACGATACCGAGGTGGAGCTGAGCCTGGAGATGGTCGGCCAGCGCGTGCGCTTCCAGGTCCGCGACCACGGCCCCGGCATCGCCGCCGACGACATCCAACACCTGACCCAGCGCTTCTGGCGCAACGGCCAGAGCACCGGCTGCGGGCTGGGGCTGGCGATCGTCCAGGCCATCGTCCAGCGTTGCGGTTGCGGCCTGCATTTCGACACGCGCCCGGATGGGCTGCGGGTCGAGTTGACGGTGCCGGTGCAGGTAGTGCTCGGCTAAGTGGATGAACCTGTGTGGCGAGGGGATTTATCCCCGCTGGACCGCGCAGCGGGCCCAAACCGGCCATCTCGATCAACCTGATACACCTCGTTCCCTGGCTTGAGGGCTGCTGCGCAGCCCAGCGGGGATAAATCCCCTCGCCACACAGGTCATTGATCGAGCCGGTGGGGAAAGTTCGACCGGAGAGTAAATCCATGCCGCGCTGATGCGTTTCCTCAACAGGAAACCTGCATGTGCGCCCGACCGGATACGCACCTGTGCGGTGTGCCATTTGGGTCGCTACTTACAGTGGATTGCGGGGGTCGAGAGATGTCAGTCGCCAACAGCCTTATCGAAGCACAGCCGGCACGGGTCAGCCCTGCGCCGGTCGAGACGCTCTACCAGTTCAATGAGTCGCCGCTGCTGGCCCGCCAGAGTCGGCAGGAGTCCAATGCCCGCAGCTACCCACGGCGGATTCCCTTGGCCCTCAAGCGTGCCAAGGGGCTGTATGTCGAGGACGTCGAGGGTCGCACCTTCATCGACTGCCTGGCCGGCGCCGGCACCTTGGCGCTGGGGCATAACCATCCGGTGGTGATCGAGGCGATCCAGCAGGTGCTGGCCGATGAGCTGCCCTTGCATACCCTGGACTTGACCACGCCGGTCAAGGACCGTTTCGTCCAGGACCTGTTCGGCTTGTTGCCGGCGGCGCTTGCCGCCGAGGCGAAGATCCAGTTCTGCGGCCCCACCGGTACCGACGCGGTGGAAGCCGCCCTCAAGCTGGTGCGCACCGCCACCGGCCGCAGCACCGTGCTTTCGTTCCAGGGTGGTTATCACGGCATGAGCCAAGGGGCGTTGAGCCTGATGGGCAGCCTGGGGCCGAAGAAACCCTTGGGCGCCTTGCTCAGCAATGGCGTGCAATTCATGCCGTACCCCTACGATTACCGCTGCCCGTTCGGGCTGGGCGGTGTGGCGGGCGTCAAGGCCAATCTGCATTACCTGGAAAACCTGCTGAATGACCCCGAGGCTGGCGTGCAATTGCCGGCAGCCGTCATCGTCGAAGTGGTGCAGGGCGAGGGCGGGGTGATTCCCGCTGATCTGGACTGGCTACGCGGTTTGCGGCGGATCACCGAGCAGGCGGGGGTGGCGTTGATCGTCGACGAAATCCAGAGCGGCTTTGGCCGTACCGGCAAGATGTTTGCGTTCGAGCACGCCGGGATCATCCCGGACGTGGTCGTGCTGTCCAAGGCCATCGGTGGCAGCCTGCCGCTGGCGGTGGTGGTTTATCGCGACTGGCTCGACACCTGGCTGCCGGGTGCTCACGCCGGCACCTTCCGTGGCAATCAGATGGCCATGGCCGCCGGTTCCGCGGTGATGCGCTATCTGCAGGAACACGCCTTGCCGGCCCACGCCGCCGCCATGGGCGAACGCCTGAGCGAGCACCTGCACATCCTGCAGCGGGACTTCCCACAATTGGGCGATATCCGCGGTCGCGGGTTGATGCTCGGTGTTGAACTGGTGGACCCGACGGGTAAGCCGGACGCCCTGGGCCATCCGCCGGTGCACGCATGGCTGGCGCCACGGCTGCAACGTGAATGCCTCAAGCGCGGGCTGATCCTGGAGCTGGGTGGCCGACAGGGCGGCGTGGTGCGGTTCCTGCCACCGTTGATCATCACCCGGGCCGAAATCGACCGGGTCGCCGAGATTTTCGGGCGAGCCCTGCATGCGGCGGTCACCGACAGCTAATTTTCACCCGGCCCCGTACGTTCCTTTCATATCCTGGCTGCGCATGTGACGCAGCGAACCTCGAGCAAAGATGGAGAGACACCCATGACTTCAGTATTCGACCGCGAGGACATCGTCTTTCAGGTCGTGGTCAACCACGAAGAACAGTATTCGATCTGGCCAGACTACAAGGCCGTCCCCGAAGGCTGGCGTACCGTCGGCAAAAGCGGGTTCAAGAAGGAATGCCTGGCCTACATCGAAGAAGTCTGGACCGACATGCGCCCGCTGAGCCTGCGCAAGAAGATGGAAGAGCAGGCGGCTGCGGCCCACTAAATGTAGAGCCTGTGGCAGCAAGAAAGCTTTCCACAGGAAGGCTGCGGGAGAACACAAATCTTGCAGCCACATCAGAACCCCTGTGGGAGCGAGCTTGCTCGCGATAGCGGTGGATCGGCAACATCAATGCCGGCTGACACTCCGCACTCGCGAGCAAGCTCGCTCCCACAAAGGCCGACATTACCCGCTATTGCTCGATCAAAAAATCAATCAACGCCCTCGCCGCCGCCGGCAATTGCCGATGGGGCGGGTAGATGATTGAAAAGGGTCGGCTGCGCCCGCCAAAGTCCTCCAGCAAAGCCATCAATTCCCCGCGCTCGATTCGCTCCCGGACAATGAACTCATAGGTCTGGCAGATCCCCATCCCGGCCTGTGCCAGGGACACGATACCCAATACATCATCGGACACTTGCACATTGCCCGCCGGCAGCCATTCCCGGTCTTCATGATTGTCGCGAAACAGCCAGGGTGCGATGCGTCCGCTGCTGGGCATTACGAAAGGCAGGCAGGCGTGGGCAGCCAGTTCATCGACGTGCCGGGGCGTTCCGGCGCGTTCCAGGTAATGCGGCGCGGCCACCAGGCACAGGCGAGCGTCTTCGAGCTTGCGCCCGACCAGGCCGCTGTCCGGCAGCGGCCCAAGGCGGATCGCCAGGTCATACCCCTCGGCCACCAGATCGACGTTGCGGTTGGTGATACTCAACTCGACCCGAACTTGCGGGTAAGCCTCGGCGAAACGCGACAGCAGCGAGGGCAGGCGGTAATGACCGTAGGTGGTCGGCACGCTCAAGCGCACGCGACCGGTCAAGACACCGTCCTGGCCCTGGATTCGCCGCTCGGCGTCGTCAATCAGGGCAAAGGCCGAGCGTGACTGTTCCAGGTACAACGTGCCGGCGTCGGTGAGGTTCAGCCGCCGTGTAGTGCGTCGCAGCAGCTGTACGCCGAGCCGGGCTTCGAGGCGGGAGATGGCCCGGCTCAATACCGAAGGCGTGGTCCCCAGTGCCACGGCACCGGCGCTGAGGGTGCCTTTTTCCACGACCGTGACGAAGGCTTCCACGTCGGCCAGATAATCGAATCGGCGTGCCATTGTTGCCTCCAGGGGCCAAGTGATGTTCCGGCGCGCCAGTTTATCGCCGGTCAGGGCATCAATACAGTAAGCGCATCTTTTATCGAAACATCCTGGAGTCATCATGAAAAAGCTCACGACCTTGGCAACGTCTGTCGTTCTGGCGGGTATTGGCGTCGCGGCCCATGCCGATAACGTGCTGGTGGTCCTGTCGGATTCCGATCATCTGGATCTGAACAATGGCAAGGTCTTCTCCACCGGGTTTTACCTCAACGAATTGCTGCAGCCGGTGAAGCTGTTGCTCGATGCCGGTCACCAAGTGACGTTCGCCACCCCGGAGGGCAAGGCGCCGACGCTGGACCGGTCCTCGGTGGACAAGATGTACTTCAATAATGACCCGGCGGAGCTGGAGCGTTACCAGGCGTTACTGGCTCAACTGAATATCACTTCGGCCAAGGACTCACCGGTGATCAGCCTGGCCCGTGTCGAGCAGATCGGTCTGGAACAGTTCGATGCCCTGTACATTCCCGGCGGGCATGCGCCCATGCAGGATTTGCTCACGAGCGCACCGCTGGGGCGGGTGTTGACGCATTTCCATGACAAGGGCAAGACCACCGCGCTGGTCTGCCACGGCCCGATCGCGTTGCTGTCGACCTTGCCTGATGCCAAGGGCTTCGTCGGTCGGTTGGCCAGCAAAGGCCAGGCCTCGCCCCCGTCCGACTGGATCTACAAGGGGTACAACATGACGGTGATCAGCAACCAGGAGGAAGAACTCGCCAAGGGGTTGCTGGGCGGCGGGACCATGAAATTCTATCCACAGACCGCGCTGGAGCAGGCGGGCGGGCGCTACAGCAGCAATACCGCGCCATGGACATCCCATGTGGTGAAGGATCGGGAACTGATTACCGGCCAGAACCCGGCGTCGGCGCTGGAGGTGGGGCAGGCGTTGCTCAAGCGGTTGAAACCATAGGCCGGAAGGCTTCCTATCCCTTGTGGGAGCGAGCTTGCTCGCGATTGCGGTGGGTCAGCAAGATCAATGTTGGCTGACACTCCGTCATCGCGAGCAAGCTCGCTCCCACAGGCTTTCCGGCACGCCCTCTGGTTATTTGAACCGCCGCTCCACCCCTTTCTCCACCAGGATCTTCGCCGAAATCTCTTCCACGGAAAAATGCGTGGAATTGATGTGCGGAATATTCTCCCGCCGGAACAGGTTTTCCACCTCGCGCACTTCGAACTCGCACTGGGCATAGCTCGAATAGCGGCTGTTGGGCTTGCGCTCGTTGCGGATCGCGGTGAGGCGGTCCGGGTCGATGGTCAGGCCGAACAGCTTGTGCTGGTGGGCGCGCAGGGCGCTGGGCAGTTGCAGGCGCTCCATGTCGTCTTCGGTCAGCGGATAGTTGGCGGCACGGATGCCGAACTGCATCGCCATGTACAGGCACGTCGGCGTCTTACCACAGCGCGACACCCCCACTAGGATCAGGTCGGCCTTGTCGTAATAATGCGTGCGGGCCCCGTCATCGTTGTCCAGCGCGAAGTTGACCGCCTCGATCCGCTCCATGTAGTTGGAGTTGTGGCCAATGGAGTGGGACTTGCCGACCGAGTAGGAGGAATGCTCGCTCAGTTCCTGTTCCAGGGGCGCCAGGAACGTGGAAAAAATGTCGATCATGAAACCATTGGACGTTGCGAGAATCTCACGGATGTCCTGATTGACGATGGTATCGAAGATAATCGGGCGGAAACCGTCGGTTTCGGCGGCTTTATTGATTTGCTGTACCATGGCCCGCGCCTTGTCGACGTTGTCGATGTACGGCCGTATGAACTTGGCGAAGGTAATGTTTTCGAACTGTGCCAACAGGCTTTGGCCTAGCGTTTCGGCCGTAATGCCGGTGCCGTCGGAGATAAAGAAAGCAGATCGTTTCATTTGCGCCTTGGGCCTTAAGCTAGTGAGCTAGTGACGATTCTTGGATATGATAGGCGCGATTTGCTGGCCGCCAGTGGTCCGCATTCTCACTTATTTTCCAGGTCCAGGCCATATCGCCGGTCATCGCTCCCCTGGGGCCACCGGTGCCTTGAGCTTTTCCAACACAGTTAGTGGAGAGATCACCTTGGTAGAGTACGTAGTTTCCCTCGATAAGCTCGGCGTCCATGATGTGGAGCATGTGGGGGGCAAGAACGCATCCCTGGGCGAGATGATCAGCAACCTCGCCGGTGCCGGTGTATCGGTACCAGGTGGCTTCGCCACGACCGCCCAGGCTTATCGTGATTTCCTGGAACTGAGCGGCCTGAACAAGCAGATCCACGATGCGCTCGATGCCCTGGACGTCGATGACGTCAATGCCCTGGCCAAGACTGGCGCCCAGATCCGCCAATGGATCATGGAAGCCGAGTTCCCCGAAAAACTGAACGCCGAGATCCGCACCGCTTTCGCCAAGCTGTCCGAAGGCAATCCCGACATCGCCGTCGCCGTGCGTTCCTCGGCCACCGCCGAAGACCTGCCGGATGCCTCCTTCGCCGGCCAGCAGGAAACCTTCCTGAACATCCGTGGCGTGGAAAACGTCATCCGTGCCGCCAAGGAAGTCTTCGCCTCCCTTTTCAACGACCGTGCCATTTCCTACCGCGTGCACCAGGGCTTCGACCACAAGCTGGTTGCCCTGTCCGCCGGCGTGCAGCGCATGGTCCGCTCCGAAACCGGCACCGCCGGCGTGATGTTCACCCTCGACACCGAGTCGGGCTTCCGTGACGTGGTGTTCATCACCGGCGCCTACGGCCTGGGTGAAACCGTCGTGCAGGGCGCGGTGAACCCCGATGAGTTCTACGTCCACAAAGGCACGCTGCAAGCCGGTCGTCCGGCCATCCTGCGCCGCAACCTGGGCAGCAAGGCCATCAAGATGATCTACGGCGACGAAGCCAAGGCCGGTCGTTCGGTGAAGACCGTCGACGTGGACAAGGCCGAGCGCGCGCGTTTTTGCCTGAGCGACGCCGAAGTCAGCGAGTTGGCCAAGCAGGCGATGATCATCGAGAAGCACTACAAGTGCCCGATGGACATCGAATGGGCCAAGGACGGTGACGACGGCAAGCTGTACATCGTGCAGGCCCGTCCGGAAACCGTGAAGAGCCGCACCCAGGCCAACGTCATGGAGCGCTACCTGCTCAAGGAAACCGGCACCGTGCTGGTGGAAGGCCGTGCCATCGGCCAGCGCATCGGCGCCGGCAAGGTACGGATCATCAACGACGTTTCGGAGATGGACAAGGTCCAGGCCGGCGACGTACTGGTCTCCGACATGACCGACCCGGACTGGGAACCGGTGATGAAGCGCGCCAGCGCCATCGTCACCAACCGTGGCGGGCGCACCTGCCATGCGGCGATCATCGCCCGTGAACTGGGTATCCCGGCCGTGGTGGGTTGCGGCAACGCCACCCAGTTGTTGAAAGACGGCCAGGGCGTGACCGTTTCCTGCGCCGAAGGCGATACCGGCTACATCTTCGAGGGCGAACTGGGCTTCGACATCAAGAAGAACTCCGTGGACGCCATGCCGGACCTGCCGTTCAAGATCATGATGAACGTCGGCAACCCGGATCGCGCCTTTGACTTCGCGCAACTGCCGAACGCTGGCGTGGGCCTGGCCCGCCTGGAGTTCATCATCAACCGCATGATCGGCGTGCACCCCAAGGCACTGCTGAACTACGACGGCCTGCCGCAGGACATCAAGGACAGCGTCGACAAGCGCATTGCCGGTTACAACGATCCGGTCGGTTTCTACGTCGAGAAGCTGGTGGAAGGCATCAGCACCCTGGCGGCGGCGTTCTGGCCGAAAAAGGTCATCGTGCGCCTGTCGGACTTCAAGTCCAACGAATACGCCAACCTGATCGGCGGAAAGCTCTACGAGCCGGAAGAAGAGAACCCGATGCTGGGCTTCCGTGGTGCTTCGCGCTACATCAGCGAATCGTTCCGCGACTGCTTCGAGCTCGAATGCCGCGCCCTCAAGCGTGTGCGCAACGAAATGGGCCTGACCAACGTCGAGATCATGGTGCCGTTCGTCCGGACCCTGGGCGAAGCGAGCCAGGTCGTCGATCTGCTGGCCGAAAACGGCCTGGCCCGGGGCGACAACGGTCTGCGCGTGATCATGATGTGCGAGCTGCCATCCAACGCGATCCTGGCGGAAGAATTCCTTGAGTTCTTCGACGGGTTCTCCATCGGTTCCAACGACCTGACCCAGCTCACCCTGGGCCTGGACCGCGATTCCGGGATCATCGCGCACCTGTTCGACGAACGTAATCCGGCGGTCAAGAAGCTGCTGGCCAACGCCATTGCCGCCTGCAACAAGGCCGGCAAGTACATCGGCATCTGCGGCCAGGGCCCTTCGGACCACCCGGACCTGGCCAAGTGGCTGATGGAGCAGGGCATCGAAAGCGTTTCGTTGAACCCGGACTCCGTGTTGGAAACCTGGTTCTTCCTGGCTGAGGGTCAGGCGGCGGTCTGATCGAGTGAAGGGGCGGTCAACGGTAATACTGTTTACAGGTCGGTGAAGTTCATTGTGGCGAGGGAGCTTGCTCCCGCTGGACTGCGTAGCAGTCCCTTTCTTGTGAGCGCTTCGCACTCAAGCGGGAGCAAGCTCCCTCGCCACGGTTTTACTTATCCTCTTCAATGAGCAGCGTTACAGTTACACGACCCCTTTTTGATTGAAGTAGGGCGGGCTCCTGACAGATGCCGCCCTTTTTTGTGCAAGAGCATTATGCAAAGCAGCAGCAACCTCTTTCCTGTCGCCCTGATCAGCGCCGAGCGGCGCGGTGATCTGAGCGAAGACGTCTATCGCTTGAAACCCGGCAACAGCCCGGACGCCAGCGTCGAACTGGCCGTCACCCGGCTGGGCATGGCCGACGCCTGCGAAACCCGCGGGGTCCCGGTGATCCTGTTGCACGGCAGTTTTTCCAATCGGCGCTTCTGGTATTCCCCCAAGGGCCTGGGCCTGGGCGCGTACCTGACACGCCTGGGGTTCGATGTCTGGATCCCCGAGATGCGCGGCCATGGGTTGTCCCAGCGCAACCAGGGTTATCGCAACAATCGCGTGGCCGACTACGCCCGCTACGACTTGCCGGCCATTGGCGCCTTCGTGCGTGAGCAGAGCGGGCAAGTGCCTCACTGGATCGGTCATTCCCTGGGGGGCATCACCCTGGCTGCCGCCTTGGGCGGCCATTACCTGGGCAAGCCGGCGGTGGCTTCGGCGGCGTTTTTTGGTGCCCAGGTCAGCCGTACCTACTGGCCGCTGAAGATTCCGCCAGTGGAGTGGAGCGGTCGCTTCATTCTCAAGCGTTTTGCCCAATTGTCCGGTTCAAGGCTCAAGCGCGGCCCCGAGGACGAGCCCATCGGCCTGGCCCTGGAAAGCATGCGCTGGTACGGCCTGTTCGGACGTTTCGGCGATGCCGAGAAGAACTGGTGGGCCGGGTTGGCCGATGTCCAGTTACCGGTGTTGGCCGTGAGTGCCGCAGGCGATCACCAGGACCCGACCTGGGCGTGCCGCAAACTCTTCGATCAGATCGGTTCCGAGCACAAGCAGTTTGTCTGCCTGGGCCGGGGACAGGGGTTCACCGAAGACTTTGGTCACGTCGAGATGCTGGTGAGCAAGGCCGCGCATCTTGAAGTCTGGCCGCTGGTGGTGCGTTGGCTCAAGGATCAGCAGGCCCCTTTGCTGGCGGAACAGCCCCAGTTGGCCGAGGCGGTTTGAGGCGAAGGCTCTGACAAGGGCATTTCGCTCTGGTCGGCTTGCGGCTAAGATATGACGCTTCAAGCGGTTCCAGTCACAAACGGTTGCTCATTCAGTCCGACGTTCCAGCCTTTCAGGAGTTGTTCGATGAACCATTACCTCACGCCCGACCTGTGCGACGCCTACCCGGAACTGGTGCAGGTGTTGGAGCCGATGTTCAGCAATTTCGGCGGCCGCGATTCCTTCGGCGGCGAAATCGTGACCATCAAGTGCTTCGAGGACAACTCGCGGGTCAAGGAGCAGGTTGAACTCAAGGGCAACGGCAAGGTGCTGGTGGTCGATGGCGGCGGTTCCCTGCGTCGGGCGCTGCTGGGAGACATGCTGGCGGAAAAAGCCGCGAAAAACGGCTGGGAAGGGCTGGTGGTCTACGGTTGCATCCGCGACGTCGACATCATTGCCCAGACGGACCTCGGGGTCCAGGCCCTGGCCAGTCACCCGATGAAGACCGACCGGCGCGGCGTTGGCGAACTCAATGTGCCTGTGACCTTTGCCGGCGTGACGTTTCGTCCGGGCGAGTATGTCTATGCGGACAATAACGGCGTGATCGTCTCGCCAAGCCCGCTGAAAATGCCTGAATGAAGCAGTACAGCCATAAGGGATGAGGATGTTCGAGGAAGAAAACGCGCAGTGGGGGCTGGTGCATGCCCTGGTGCTGGACGGTAAAGGCGGCGCGCGTTCCATAGCCCGGACCGAACTCGACGATTTGCAGTTGCAGGCCCATGAAAGCCTGTGGCTGCACTGGGATCGCAGTCATCCGCAAACCCACACCTGGTTGCGCAAATCCAGTGGCCTGAGCGAGTTCAACTGCGACCTGCTGCTCGAAGAAAACACCCGGCCGCGGCTGTTGCCGTTGCCCAATGCCGAGCTGCTGCTGTTCCTGCGGGGGATCAATCTCAACCCGGGCGCCGAACCTGAAGATATGGTGTCGGTACGGATCTTTGCGTCCGCCCAGCGGGTGATCTCCCTGCGCCTGCGCCCGTTGCGCGCCACCGATGAGCTACTGGCGCAACTGGCCGAGGGCAAGGGCCCGAAGACGGCGTCCGAACTCATCCTCTACATGGCGCAATACCTCACCAATAAGGTGCAGGACCTGGTCACCTGCCTCTCCGAAATCGTCGATGGCGAGGAAGAAAAACTCGATACCGACGAACGGTATACTCCCGAGCACGACGCCATTTTGCACATTCGTCGACGGGCTGCCGGGCTCAAGCGATTCCTGGCGCCACAGCGGGACATCTTCGGCCAGATGACGCGGCTCAAACTGCCATGGTTTTGCGACGATGACGGCGACTACTGGAACGAATTGAACAACAGCCTGACCCGTTACCTCGAGGAGCTGGAATTGACTCGAGAGCGCGTGGGGCTTGTGCTGGAGGCCGAAGACCGACGCCTTTCGGTGCGCATGAACCGCACCATGTACCGCTTCGGTATCGTCACCGGGATTTTCCTGCCGATGAGTTTTCTCACCGGCCTTCTGGGTATCAACGTCGGCGGCATTCCGTTTTCCGAAAGCCCCTACGGTTTCATGGTCGCGTGCTTGCTGATGATCTGCGTGGCGCTGGGGCAGTGGTGGTTGTTCCGTCGTTTGCGCTGGGTGTGATGGGGTTTCATGTGACCCGACGAAATTTGATCGCGTCTTCCACAGACATCACGAGAGGTGCGTATGCACGATCCGTTTGAACAGTCTTTGCGCGACATGCTCAAGGCTTCGCCGTCCAGCCGGGACGACGATGCATGCCTGGGACGTGTACTGAAAACCGCCAACCGCCAGGTCGGCGCCGGCGATCTGTTCAGCCTGCTGGGCCGCTGGTTGCCCGCGCTGATGATTGCCCTGAATAACGGATCGGCCCATCTCTCGCCGGTTTCCCGCCGTAAACCTGTTACTCGCACCGCTGATAAGGCTGATTGAATATGGAACTTGATCTCTGGACCCAGAGCCTCGTCACGGCGATGACTGCGTTGTGGACCAAAGTAGCTAACTTCATCCCGAATCTCTTCGGCGCCCTGGTGGTGCTGCTGTTGGGCTTTGTCGTGGCCAAGCTGCTGGACACGCTGCTGTCCAAGTTGCTCGCCAAGCTGGGCCTCGATCGCCTGATGGGCGGCACCGGCCTGACCAAGTTGCTGTCCCGTGGCGGCATCCAGGTACCGATCTCGACCCTGGTCGGCAAGATCGTGTACTGGTTTGTATTGCTGATTTTCCTGGTTTCCGCAGCAGAATCCCTTGGCCTTGAGCGAGTTTCGGCGACGCTCGATATGCTCGCATTGTATTTGCCGAAGGTTTTTGGTGCTGCGCTGGTATTGCTGGTCGGCGTTCTGCTGGCGCAACTGGCCAATGGGCTGGTGCGCGGCGCGGCCGAGGGCGTGGGGCTGGACTACGCCGCTGGCGTAGGGCGAATTGCCCAGGGCCTGGTGATCATCATCAGTATTTCGGTGGCGATCAGCCAGTTGGAGGTCAAGACAGACCTGCTCAACCACGTGATCGTGATCGTTTTGATTACCGTTGGTCTGGCGGTTGCGCTGGCAATGGGATTGGGGAGTCGTGAAATCGCCGGTCAGATACTGGCGGGAATCTATGTGCGTGAATTGTATGAGGTTGGGCAACAAGTGCGTGTAGGCGAGGTCGAAGGCCAGATCGAAGAGATTGGCACGGTGAAGACCACATTGCTGACCGAGGAGGGCGAGCTGGTGTCGCTTTCCAATCGGATCCTGCTGGAACAGCATGTGAGTAGCCGCTAACCCGGCAAATCCTGCTAATGTATGCCGCCGCAAAATGCCTGCTATCGCAGGCTGCGGCGCACATTGACCTAGACTGTCGGCCCGACTTGTTTTGAACAAACCCCAATCGCTATCTACGCGCTACGACCCCCGTGATCTCTCCGATGAGGAGTTGGTCGCGCGCGCGCATACCGAGCTGTTTCACGTAACGCGCGCCTATGAAGAATTGATGCGCCGTTACCAGAGAACATTATTTAACGTTTGTGCACGATATCTTGGGAACGATCGCGATGCTGATGATGTCTGTCAGGAGGTGATGTTGAAGGTGCTGTATGGCCTGAAGAACTTCGAGGGGAAATCGAAGTTCAAGACCTGGCTCTACAGCATCACCTACAACGAATGCATCACGCAGTATCGCAAGGAACGGCGAAAGCGTCGCTTGATGGACGCTTTGAGCCTGGATCCTCTGGAGGAAGCGTCGGAAGATAAGGCGCCCAAGCCCGAGGAGAAGGGGGGACTCGATCGCTGGCTGGTCTATGTGAACCCGATCGATCGGGAAATTCTGGTGCTACGATTTGTCGCAGAGCTGGAATTCCAGGAGATCGCAGACATAATGCATATGGGTTTGAGCGCGACAAAAATGCGTTACAAGCGCGCGCTCGACAAATTGCGTGAGAAATTTGCGGGCATTGCTGAAACTTAAGTTCGGCGCAAATATCTCTTACGTGTAGGCAAGTTCTGATAGACTTGCCGCCGAGTTGTCCCCCGGTTTGCGGGACTGCTTCACAATCACCAGATGGGGATTTAACGGATGAAACTGAAAAACACCTTGGGCTTTGCCATTGGTTCTTTGATTGCTGCCACTTCGTTCGGCGCTCTGGCACAAGGCCAAGGCGCAGTTGAAATCGAAGGCTTCGCCAAGAAAGAACAATTCGACAGCGCTCGTAACTTCAAGAACAACGGCAACCTGTTCGGCGGTTCGGTTGGTTACTTCCTGACCGACGACGTTGAACTGCGTCTGGCCTACGACGAAGTGCACAACGCCCGTACTGACGACGGCACCAACGTCAAAGGCGCCAACACCGCTCTGGACGCTCTGTACCACTTCAACAACCCAGGCGACATGCTGCGTCCTTACGTCTCTGCCGGTTTCTCCGACCAGAGCATCGACCAGAATGGCAGCAACGGTCGTAACCGTTCCACCTTCGCCAACGTTGGCGGCGGCGCCAAGCTGTACTTCACCGAGAACTTCTACGCCCGTGCCGGCGTTGAAGCTCAGTACAACATCGACCAGGGCGACACCGAGTGGGCTCCAAGCGTCGGTATCGGTGTGAACTTCGGTGGCGGCTCCAAGCCTGCTGCTGCTCCAGTTCCAGCTCCGGCTGAAGTCTGCTCCGACAGCGACAACGATGGCGTGTGCGACAACGTCGACAAGTGCCCTGACACCCCAGCCAACGTAACCGTTGACGCTGATGGCTGCCCAGCTGTTGCTGAAGTCGTACGTGTTGAGCTGGACGTGAAGTTCGACTTCGACAAGTCGGTTGTCAAGCCTAACAGCTACGGCGACATCAAGAACCTGGCTGACTTCATGAAGCAGTACCCATCCACCAGCACCACTGTTGAAGGTCACACTGACTCCGTCGGTCCTGACGCTTACAACCAGAAACTGTCTGAGCGTCGTGCAAACGCCGTCAAGAACGTTCTGACCAACCAGTACGGTGTTGAATCGTCCCGCGTTCAGTCTGTTGGCTACGGCGAATCCCGCCCAGTTGCCGACAACGCCACTGAAGCTGGTCGTGCAGTTAACCGTCGCGTAGAAGCGCAGGTTGAAGCCCAAGCTAAGTAATTAGCCTGACGCTATAGAAAAGCCCGGCTTAGGCCGGGCTTTTCTTTGTCTGCGATTTGTGGGACGCAGCTTGTGCCAGACAGAACAATGCCTGTGGGAGCGGGCTTGCTCGCGATGGCGGCGTATCAGTCAACATCAATGATGCGGACCCACCGCTATCGCGAACAGGCTCGCTCCCACAGGTTCGGTGTGGTTTGTTATAGCGCCGACGCCTGGACCCACGCAGGCTGCGATCCGGCGAGTTCAGCGGCCGCTGCCACCGCACCAATCACCAGGATCGCCGGGCTCTTGAGTTGAAAGGCGTTCGCATCGGCTTCCATCGAGGCCAAGTCGCTGCGGCAGTCACGTTGATGGGGCAGGGACGCATTTTCGATCATGGCGACAGGCGTGTTCGCCGCCAAGCCACCGGCCAGCAACTGTTCGCGGATCTCGCTCAGTTTCGCCACACCCATGTACACCACCAGCGTCGTGCCGCTTTGCGCCAAGGCTTGCCAGTTCAGGCTACTGCCGTCCTGGGTGTGGGCCGTCACCAGCGTCACGCCCCGGGCAACCCCGCGCAGGGTCAGTGGAATATCGCATTGGGTCGCCCCCGCGAGGCCGGCGGTGATGCCATTGACCATCTCCACTTCGACACCCTGCTCGCGCAGCCACTGCGCCTCTTCACCACCGCGGCCGAAGATGCAGGGGTCGCCGCCCTTGAGGCGCACCACGCATTTGCCCTGGCGGGCATAACGCAGCATCAATCGATGAATGAAGGCCTGGGGTGTGGAGCGGCACCCGCCGCGCTTGCCCACGGCAATGATGCGTGCATCGGGGCAATGTTCCAGCACCGCTGCGTTGACCAGATCGTCGATCAACACCACGTCGGCCTCGCGCAGGGCGCGCACGGCTTTGAGGGTCAGTAATTCAGGGTCACCAGGACCTGCACCCACCAGCCAGACTTTTGCGTTCATAGTGTTTTCCTCACGAGATAGCCGCCAGTGGTTGCGCAGTGGCAACCAGCAGGCGCTTGATTTCCGGTACGCAGGAGCCGCATTGCGTGCCACAGCCCAGCTCCTGTTTGAGCCCCTGCAAGTCCAGGCCACGTTCAATACCTGCGCAGATCGCACGCTGGCTGACGTTCATGCAGTTGCACAGCGTTTTGCTGCCACCCGTTGCTGCGCCGACATTGCCCGGCGGCGCGCTCAAAGGCGCCAGCAGCCAGCGCCGCAGTTGTTCATCGGCACGACCTTCCAGCCACAGGTTCTGCAACCAGTGTCGGGCCAGGGTTTCGCCGGCCAGGCGAATAGCGGTGATGCGGCCGTTTTCTATGCGCACCCGCTTACCGATGGAGCGACGCGGATCGTCATAGGCCAGCACCGGCCCATCAATCAGACCCAATTGTTCGTCGATGGCCTGGAGCAGTTGCGGTTCAGGGGCAACGGCGCTGGCGGCGCGAATCAGCAATGCGGGACGCTCACGGCCAGTCAGGCTCAGGCTGACGTAGGAAAACGCCTCGCACAGGGGGCGCAGGGCCTCCAGATGCTGTTGAACATCGCCTTCGATCAAGGCGAAAAGCTGCCAAGGCAGGTTCACCGCTTCCAGGCGCACACCGCTGTGCTTGAGTTCCGGTTGTTTCGACAAGGGATCGAAGGCGGGTTGCGTCAGGGTATTGACCCCCCCCTTGAGGAACCGGTCGCCCCAGTGCATGGGCAGGAACGCCTGGCCGGGACGCACGCTGTCGTCGCTGTCCACGGCCACGATCACGCTGCCGCGACGACTCTTGAGGCTGACCAGGTCGCCCGCTTGCAGGCGATGGCGCTGCAGTTCGTCGGGATGCAGGCTGAGTACCGCTTCGTTCACATGACCAAACAACTGGGCGGCGGTGCCGGTGCGGCTCATGCCGTGCCATTGGTCGCGTAGCCGACCGGTGTTGAGGGTTAGCGGGTAGCGGGCGTCACGCAGTTCCTTGGCGGCGCGATACGGGTCGGCCACGAACCGGGCGCGGCCGCTGTCGGTGGGAAAAATCCCGTCCACGTACAGGCGCGCCGTTCCGACGGTCGCCCCTTCCGGGAAGGGCCATTGCTGCGGACCGAGTTGATCGATCAACGCATGGCTGATGCCGGACAAGTCCAGGTCGCGACCCCGGGTCAATTGCTTGTATTCATCGAACAATTGGGCCGGGGTTTCAAAGGCGAACAGGCTGGGCTGGCCGGGCCGCAGGCGTTTCTCCAGGCGCTGCGCGAAATCCACCGTGATTGCCCAATCCGGCCGTGCTTCACCCGGCGCGCCGATTGCCCGGCGGACGTGGGAAATGCGCCGTTCGGAGTTGGTCACCGAACCTTCTTTCTCGCCCCAGCTGGCCGCCGGCAGCAGCAGGTCGGCGAATGCGGCGGTTTCGGTGGTCCGGAACGCCTCCTGCAGGACCACGAACGGGCAGGCTTGCAGGGCTTCACGTACCGCGGTCTGGTCCGGCATCGATTGGGCGGGGTTGGTGCAGGCGATCCACAAGGCCTTGATCTTGCCGCTGCGAACCTGCTCGAACAATTCGATGGCGCTCAAGCCCGTGGTGGCGGGCAATTGCTCGACGCCCCAGTAACGGGCGACGTCGGCGCGATGCGCCGGGTTGGCGGCTTCGCGATGGCCCGGCAGCAGGTTCGACAGGCTGCCGGTTTCCCGTCCGCCCATGGCATTGGGTTGGCCGGTCAGCGAGAACGGTCCCGCACCCGGCCGACCGATTTGCCCGGTGGCCAGGTGCAAGTTGATCAAAGCGCTGTTCTTGGCGCTGCCGGCGGTGGACTGGTTCAAGCCCATGCACCACAGCGACAGGAAGCTTGGCGACGTGCCAACCCATTCGGCGCACTGGTGCAGTTGCTCGACGCTGATACCGCACAGTTGGGCGACCATGCTCGGCGTGTAGTCGCGTACCAGGTTTTTCAGGTCTGCCAGGCCTTCAGTGTGGGCCTTGATGAAATCGCGGTTGACCCAGTCTTCCCACAGCAGCAGGTGCAAAATCCCATGCAACAGGGCGACATCGGTGCCGGGCAGGATCGCCAGGTGCAGGTCCGCCAGGTCGCAGGTGTCGGTGCGCCGGGGGTCGATGACGATGATTTTCATCTGCGGCCGGCGGGATTTGGCTTCTTCGAGGCGGCGAAACAGGATCGGGTGGGCGTAGGCCATGTTACTGCCGACGATCATTACGCAGTCGCTCAGCTCCAGGTCTTCATAGCTGCAGGGCGGGGCGTCGGCGCCGAGGCTGCGCTTGTAGCCCACCACGGCGGAGGACATGCACAGCCGCGAATTGCTGTCGATGTTATTGGTGCCCACCAATGCCCGGGCGAGCTTGTTGAAGGCGTAGTAGTCCTCGGTCAGCAATTGGCCGGAGATGTAGAACGCCACGCTGTCCGGGCCGTGCTCGGCGATGGTCTCGGCGAAGACGCTGGCGGCGTGATCGAGGGCGCTGTCCCAGTCGCTGCGGGCCCGGGCCAGGCCTTTGCCCAGGCGCAGTTCCGGGTAGAGGGCGCGAGCGGCGAGGTCGCCGGTCAGGTGCAGGGTGGAGCCCTTGCTGCACAGTTTGCCAAAGTTGGCCGGATGGGCGGGATCGCCACTGACGCCGAGGATGCGCTCGCCGTCATGCTCGATCAGGACGCCGCAACCGACCCCGCAATAACAGCAGGTCGAGGCAGTGATCTGGCGGTTCATCAGCTTGCGTCCCGCAATGCCAGCTGCACCCGACCGTTCTCGACCCGTGCCGAATGATGATGGGCGCAGCCCACATCCGGAGCCTGGGCCTGGCCGGTTTCCAAGTCGATCTGCCAATTGTGCAGCGGGCAGGCCACGCGTTTGCCATAGACCAAGCCTTGGGACAGCGGGCCACCCTTGTGCGGGCAACGGTCATCGAGGGCGAAGACTTCATCGTCGCTGGTCCGAAAAATCGCGATATCGCCTTTCGGGCCATTGATGATGCGCGAGCCGAGGATATTGATCTCTTCCAGTGCGCAGATATCCAGCCAGTTCATGCCGGCACCTCCAGGTTTTTCACGGGGATGACCTCGAACTCTTTTTTCAGCTGGGGTTGTTCCAGGCGCTGTTTCCAAGGGTCCTGTTCCAGCGACAGGGAAAACTTCAGGCGTTCATGGAGGGCTTTTCGCCGTTCCGGGTCCTCAAGCACGGCTTTCTTGATGTGCTCCATGCCGACCCGCTGCATGTAGTGCACGGTGCGTTCGAGGTAGAAGGCTTCTTCGCGGTACAGCTGCAGGAAGGCACCGTTGTATTCACGCACTTCCTCGGCGGTCTTGAGCTTGACGAAAAACTCGGCGACCTCGGTCTTGATCCCGCCGTTGCCACCGATGTACATCTCCCAGCCGGAGTCGACACCGATAATGCCGACGTCCTTGATGCCGGCTTCCGAGCAGTTGCGCGGGCAACCGGAGACGGCCAGCTTGACCTTGTGGGGCGACCACATGTTGAACAGGTCGTGCTCCAGTTCGATACCCAGTTGGGTCGAGTTTTGCGTGCCGAAGCGACAGAACTCACTGCCCACGCAGGTTTTCACGGTACGGATGGATTTGCCGTAGGCGTGGCCGGACGGCATGTCCAGGTCTTTCCACACGCCGGGCAGGTCCTGCTTCTTGATGCCCAGCAGGTCGATGCGCTGGCCGCCGGTGACCTTGACCATGGGTACGTTGTATTTGTCGGCCACGTCGGCGATGCGCCGCAGTTCCGAAGGATTGGTCACGCCGCCCCACATCCGCGGCACGACCGAGTAGGTGCCGTCTTTCTGGATGTTGGCGTGGGCGCGTTCGTTGATCAGGCGCGACTGCGGGTCGTCCTGGGCTTCGCCGGGCCAGGTGGAGATCAGGTAGTAGTTCAGTGCCGGGCGGCAGGTGGCGCAGCCGTTCGGGGTCCGCCAGTTCAGGTAGCTCATGGCACCGGCGATGGTCAGCAGGTGCTGGTCGCGGATTGCCTGGCGGATCTGGCCGTGGTTGAGGTCGCTGCAACCACAGATGGCTTTTTCGCTCTTGGGCTTGACGTCTGCCGCGCCACCCACGGTGTTGATCAGGATCTGTTCCACCAGGCCGGCGCAGGAGCCGCAGGAGCTGGCGGCCTTGGTGTGTTTCTTCACGTCATCGACGCTGAACAGCCCGTGTTCCTGGATCGCCTTGACGATGGTGCCCTTGCACACGCCATTGCAACCGCAGACTTCGGCGCTGTCGGCCATGCTCATGGCTTTGTCCTGGCCTTGGTGACCGACGTCGCCCAAGGCGTTCTCGCCAAACATCAGGTGATCGCGGATCTCGCTGATGGCGTGGTTTTCCCGGATCTGGCGGAAGTACCAGCCGCCATCTGCGGTATCGCCGTACAGGCAGGCGCCGACCAGCACGTCATCCTTGATCACCAGCTTTTTGTAGACGCCACCGATCGGGTCGGAGAGGGTGATGGTCTCGGTGCCTTCGCCGCCCATGAAGTCCCCGGCGGAGAACAGGTCGATACCGGTGACCTTGAGTTTGGTCGAGGTCACTGAGCCCTTGTAGGTGGCGAAGCCCAGTTGTGCGAGGTGGTTGGCGCAGACCTTGGCCTGTTCGAACAACGGCGCCACCAGGCCGTAAGCGGTGCCACGGTGGCTGGCGCATTCACCGATGGCGTAGATGCGCGGGTCGTAGGTTTGCATCGTGTCGTTGACCAGGATCCCGCGGTTGCAGGGGATGCCGGATTTTTCCGCCAATTCGGTATTGGGCCGGATGCCGGCGGCCATCACCACCAGGTCGGCGGGGATGATGTCGCCGTTCTTGAACTGCACCGAGCCGACCCGGCCATTGCCGGCGTCGTGCAGGGCCTGGGTCTGCTCGCTGAGGCGGAATTTCAGGCCCCGGTTTTCCAGGGCGGTCTGCAGCAGTTGGCCGCTGGTCTTGTCCAGTTGCCGTTCCAGCAACCATTCGCCCAGGTGCACCACGGTCACGTCCATGCCCCGTAGCTTCAAGCCATTGGCGGCCTCCAGGCCGAGCAGGCCGCCGCCGATGACCACGGCATGCTTGTGGGTCTTGGCGGTGTCGATCATCGCCTGGGTGTCGGCGATGTCGCGGTAGCCGATCACGCCTTCCAGGGTGTTGCCGGGAATCGGCAGGATGAAGGGCGTGGAGCCGGTGGCGATCAGCAGGCGGTCGTATTCGGCTTCGCTGCCGTCTTCGGCGATGACCCGACGCTTGACCCGGTCGATCTCCACCACCTTGCGGTTGAGCAGCAGCTTGATGTTGTTGTCCAGGTACCAGCTTAGGTCGTTGAGCACGATCTCTTCGAACGTCTGCTCACCGGCCAGCACCGGCGAGAGCAGGATGCGGTTGTAGTTGGTGTGGGGCTCGGCGCCAAACACTGTGATGTCGTACAGCTCGTTGCTCAGCTTGAGCAGTTCCTCGAGGGTTCGAACCCCGGCCATGCCGTTGCCGATCATCACCAGTTTGAGTTTTTTCATCAGGGTTCTCCGCAAGCTCAGGTCCGCTTTATCACGGTGATCGGACTGGCTCGGTCATTTTTACGAAAACAAAAAAAGGCGTCCCGCTAGCAAGCTAGCGAGGACGCCTTTGTCCTGGTCCCGTTCTCTCGGGAAGCACCGCCTTCATCGTTGGAGGCGTTGCTTTATGTATGGTGAGAGAGGTTATGCAGTGGTTGTGCCAAGTGGCTTGAAGGTGCGGATTTATTGGGGGGAAAGACCGGGTGAACGAGAGAGAAGGGGATTTATTGCACCGAATCAAAGCGTGTTGCCCGGTAATGGAGCGTTGTCGAGCGACGAGGCATTTTATGTGGCGAGGGAGCTTGCTCCCGCTGGGCTGCGCAGCAGCCCCCTCTCAAGCTCACTCAATCAACCTGATCCACCG